>NZ_JCAJZS010000001.1:0-910600 GCF_059510375.1 Shimazuella sp. NTD250
AGCCCCGCCTCTATATAAAATAGAGACGAGACTTTGCTCGCGGTACCACTCTAATTGATTAACCCAAACATGATTAATCCACTCGTTTTCGATAGCCAACACTATCTATCTTGTTAACGGCAGAAAACCGACATCCCTTACTAATGAGTTGTTCAGGGAGTAGCTCATGGATGAGTTCAAAGGAGATTAGCTGCCAATTTCCACCAACCATTGGCTCTCTAAAAACTAATACTTCCTTCTACTATTTCCAATCTTTGCAGACAATATTTGATTTAAATGAAATCTTAACTTTTTTCTTTACCTTTGTCAACACCAGTCGATTTGCTTTACTTCACCAAAAAATTGAATTACAAAATCACGAAACTGAAGTGCTGCTTGAGAAAAATAATGATCCTCTTTCCAGTTTAAATAAAGCGTCCATTGACATACAGGTCTCTCGATTTGAAGAAGGTGAAGGTTTGGGGCTTCTTTCTGTGCTGCAAATGGTAAAAATGCGATTGCAAATCGAGAATTGTATCCACGTTTCTTTGATCGAATCATCGAACTGTTAACCAAAAGATATTCATATCGATTTACCAGTTGTACAAACCCATCAGGCAACGGCTACTTCTTAATAGATCATGATCATTGTTTTAATATAAAATAATAGTTATATTTAAATTATAATAACTTGCTAAAATGTAACTATTATTTCATTCTTATTATGGAGTATACTGTTTAAAACTTGTTACGTTCTCTATCTACATCTTTCAGAGAAAGCACACCAAAAAGGAGGACGATAAATTGATCTACAGACGTTTTAAGCAAGTATCTATTATATTGTTCGTAATCACGCTGTCTATTTTTGTTCCTCTCTTTGAAAGTCAGACTATATTTGCGGAACCCATTCCTGAAAAGCAGTGCTATGCTAGTAATATTCCTGTTTCTCTTACTCCTAGCGGCCCTGTTAATCAGTTGGTTTATGGAGAACTTTGCTTACCTAAAGGGAAGACTCCTTCTACTATCCAACTTCTCCTGCATGGAATCACTTACGATCATAATTACTGGGATTTTCCAGGATTTGATGGTCAATATTCCTATGTAGATGCAGCGATCAATTCAGGATATGCAACTTTAAATGTTGATCGAATTGGATCAGGAAAAAGTTCGCATCCACTCAGTACAAGTATTGATATGGCTTCGGATGCATGGGTAGCCCATCAGCTGGTACAAGCCCTTCGAGGAGGAAAAGTGGCTGGTCCCAATGGCTCTATCGCTTATAGCAAAGTAATTGAAGTCGGACACTCCTACGGTTCCCATGTTTCAATGGAAGAAGCCACCCGCTATCAAGATGTTGATGGAGTCATTCTAACAGACCCGGTAAGGGGCTTTCAGAGTAATACACTCGAGAAAGTTGAACTCACACTAAACCTTTATCCTGCTTCACTTGATCCTAGATTTGGTCTTTTGGGACAAGATCTTGGATATCTGACCACTCGTCCAAATACCCGTTATCAATCATTCATGAAGCCAGGAGATGTCGATTCTGCTGTTATTGCTCAGGATGAGAAACTAAAACAAACCCTTACCATTACAGAAATTACGAGCCTTCTCCTTTCGCTAAATACAATCCAAGACATCCGCGTACCTGTACTTTTGGTGATGGGCGAAAAGGATTATCTCTTTTGTGGATCAGATGCTGACTGTTCTACACCTAAAGCAGTGACAAATATAGAAAAACCATACTTGGGACCGAATGTTCCTTCCGTTGATGCTTATGTTCTGAAAAATGCAGGACATGATATTAATTTCATGAAAAACAATCAAGATTGGTTCACCTATGCTCTTAACTGGACAAATCAACATTTTGGCACTCAAAACTAAACACAAAAAAGCATCGACTGTCGCCATTTTTCAATGGAGTAAGACAGATCAATGCTTTTTCTAATACTTCCATCTATACAACAAGTTTGAAAAATGTATGGCTTCATCCTAAATGAAACAAAATGAGGATGATATTTAGGTTGCTTTCTACTATTATGTTGAGTAGAATATATTTACCATATGTAAAACCATTGACGGAGAAGAGTAAATAGGATAACCCTTCAGAGAGAAGAATTTGCCTTTGTGGCAGCTGTGAAATTCTTCGGGATTTACTATTGAATGTCACTCCAGAGTGCTTCCGCCAAAGTCAAAAATTTTGATCAGTAGTTGGAGCCGTAAACCTACGTTACAGGTGCGAGTGAACAAGAGTACTATTGTATTTATTGTACTTTTGTTAACAAAGGTGGTACCGCGAATTAATCCCTTCGTCCTTTGAGATGAAAGGGATTTTTATATTTTATGAGTGTTTTTAAGGAGGATTTCACATTGGAAAGTTCAACAAAAGAAATCACAATGCTAACAAAGTATGATCCAAAATCCGTTGAGAAAGATAGGTATCAATTTTGGTTAGATCATGAACTCTTCAAAGCTTCGGAGGATAAAAACAAAGAGACATTTAGTATTGTTTTGCCCCCACCTAATGTAACAGGTATGTTACATATGGGTCATGCTCTAGATTTTACTCTGCAAGATATCTTGATTCGCATGAAGCGTATGCAAGGCTTTGATACTTTATGGCTTCCTGGCATGGATCATGCTGGAATTGCAACGCAAGCAAAAGTAGAAGAAAAACTGAGAGAAGAAGGTATTTCTCGTCATGATTTAGGCAGAGAAAAATTTCTCGAAAAAGTTTGGGAGTGGAAACATCATTTTGCATCTATCATTCATGAACAATGGAAAAAGATGGGCTTTTCAATGGATTACTCCAGAGAACGTTTCACGATGGATGAAGGACTATCCCAAGCTGTTCGAAAAGTATTTGTTGATTTATTTAACAAAGGCTTGATATATCGTGGAAAGTACATCATTAACTGGGACCCCGCAGCACGAACAGCACTTTCTGACATTGAGGTTATCCATAAAGAAGTAAAAGGTGCACTTCATCATTTACGTTATCCTCTAACAGATGGTACTGGTTTTATTCAAGTAGCTACCACACGTCCAGAAACTATGCTTGGTGATACTGCTATTGCTGTACATCCAAATGATGAAAGATACCAAGGTTTAATTGGTAAAACCGTTAAACTTCCATTAACAAACCGAGAAATCCCAATTATTGCTGATGAATATGTGGATAAAGAGTTTGGAACTGGTGCAGTAAAAGTAACTCCTGCTCATGATCCTAATGATTTTGAAATGGGTCTACGTCATCATCTACAACAGATCGTAGTGATGGACGAATCAGGAAAAATGAATGAAAATGCTGGTAAGTATCAAGGATTGGATCGTTTTGAAGCACGCAAACAAGTTATAGCTGATCTTCAAGAGTCAGGAGTATTAGTAGAAATAGAAGAACATATTCATTCCGTTGGACATAGTGAACGCAGTGGTGCAGTTGTTGAGCCATACCTATCAACACAATGGTTTGTAAAAATGAAACCACTTGCTGAAAGAGCAGTAGCCCTTCAAAAAAGCGAGGACAAGGTTCAATTTGTTCCAGAACGCTTTGAGAAACTCTACTTAGACTGGATTGAAAACATTCGCGACTGGTGTATCTCTCGACAGTTATGGTGGGGACATCGAATTCCAGCTTGGCACTGTGAAAACTGTAAGGAAATAACAGTAACTCTTGATAATCCAACCAATTGTTCACACTGTAGCAGCTCCAATATCTCTCAAGACGAAGATGTACTCGATACTTGGTTTAGTTCCGCATTGTGGCCTTTCTCCACTATGGGCTGGCCGGAAGAAACAAATGACTTGAAGCGTTATTTCCCAAACAGTGTACTTATTACAGGACACGATATTATCTATTTTTGGGTAGCACGTATGATATTTACAGCTTTAGAATTTACAGATAAAAAACCTTTCCAAGATATTTTAATTCATGGTTTGGTTCGTGACGCTGACGGAATTAAAATGTCTAAATCCCTCGGCAATGGAATTGATCCATTGGATGTCATTGATCAATATGGTACTGATGCAATGCGTTTTATGATCTCTACCGGTTCAACACCAGGTCAAGATCTCCGTTTTCGTTGGGAAAGGGTTGAATCAGCACGGAATTTCATCAATAAAATTTGGAATGCTTCTCGTTTTGTACTCATGAATTTGGATGACTTTGATGCTGAAGATATTGATTTATCTGGTGAATTGAACACAGCAGATAAATGGATTCTCACCAGACTGCAAGAAACAATTTCTGAAGTCACGAAACAACTTGATAGCTATCACTACAATGAAGCAGGTAAAACCTTGTACGAGTTTGTCTGGGATGAATTCTGCGATTGGTACATCGAATTTGCTAAACTCTCTCTCTATGGAGATGAGGAAAAGGCTAAATTAACTACTCGTTCCGTTCTTTGTTACACATTAGACAACATTTTAAAACTGTTACATCCATTTATGCCTTTTGTAACAGAAGAAATATGGCAGAATCTTCCTCATGAGGGAAAAAGCATTGTAACTGCTGATTGGCCAATTTCACAAAATCAATACCAGTACCCTAAAGCAGTAGAACAAATGAAACTCTATAAGGAAGTCATTCGCAGCGTTCGAAATATACGCGCTGAAGTGAATGCACCTATGGGTAAAAAAATAAACATCTTTATAAAACCAGATAATGAAAAGACACTACATCATTTGCAAGATGGAGAACAATGGATTCGTAAACAATGTAATGCTGATAGTTTGACCATTGATTCGAACATTTCCATCCAAGAGAAAACCATCAGTGGAGTGGTGACAGGAGCTGAAATACTCTTGCCACTAGCAGGATTGATTGATATCCAACAAGAATTGAACCGCTTAGAGAAAGAATTAAAAATACTAGATTCTGAAGTAAATCGTGTGCAAAAGAAATTATCCAATCCAGGATTTATTGGTAAAGCACCTGCACATGTAATAGAAGAGGAACGAAATAAAGAGAAGGATTATCTTGAAAAAAGAGTAAAAGTAAAAACCCGTCTGGCTGAACTTCAAAACTAATAGACGAAGGGATGAAATTAATCGTTTTCATCCCTTTTTATTTACGGTTTATTGTCTGGTTCCATTTCAGATGTAATCGATAACCTCGTTTCTTCATCCTCTTTCATGCAGTCTAAGGAGCTCCTTTGGTCGGCAGTAGAGGAATTGAACCTCCAACCTCTTCCATGTCAAGGTGATCTACTCCCCCATGTCATTCATCCCCGTAATATGTATAGGTCAAAACCTTGTGTACTGTAAACAGTTTCTCCAAGCATTACGTCCGCAAAGTAACTGTCAGTCTTCAAGCTTCAACATTTCATTATAGCTAGTAATATTCTCTCAAATTCGCACAAGAGGACTCCCACCTCTAAGATGGCGAGGTGAAGTCATTTGCGAACTCATCGAATAAACGATATAAAAAACTTTTGTAGGCATCACCTTTTTTCTCCAGAAGCTGCTATCGATACATGTATATAATTGAAACCTTTCTTCCTTACCAGCAATTTTTTTACTCTATTTTTTTCGGTTCTGTTTTTTAGGTTGTGTTTTTTTCGGTTTTATTTTTTTCGATTCTGTTTTTTCCTGTTCTGTTTTTTTCCGTTTTGTTTTTTTCGGCTCCGTTTTTTCCAATTCTGTTTTTTTCAGTTCTGTTTTTTCCCCTTTTGTTTTTTTCGACTCTGTTTTTTCAGGCTCTATTTTTTTCAGTTTTGTTTTTTTCAGCTCTGTTTTTTCCGGCTCTATTTTTTTCGATTCTGTTTTTTTCGATTCTGTTTTTTCCTGTTCTGTTTTTTTCCGTTTTGTTTTTTTCGGCTCTGTTTTTTCCTGTTCTGCTTTTTCCGGCTCTGTTTTTTTCGGTTCTATTTTTTTAGTAATAATTCGTAATGCCGAATTGACCAATTTTTCTACAGGCATATTCTCGATAAGGGTACTGAGAGTAGACTCCTTCTCAACCGATGATTTCTCTGAGTCTTCTTTTTCTCCACCCTTTTCTTGATTCTCTAATTTATCTAACTCCTTTTGAACAAACAACTTCCACTCCGAATCGCTCTCCGGTTTCGAAACTGCCGAAAGTACTTCTTCATCTGCGATCGGATTAGAATCCGTTTTCCCCAACTCTTTTTGGATAAACCGTTTCCACTCCAAATCGCTTTCCTGTTTCGAAGCTGTTAAAAGTGCTTCTTCATCTGTGACCGGATCAGAATCCGTTTTCTTCTGGATATCATCCATTGATCGGAAACCTCCTTTTATATGTTTATGACTCCTTATATGTTTATGTGGGTTAATGAATCTAGATTGGACTGAAGTGGAATTCATCTAATAATAGTCCAGTACCTATATGATCTGAGATATTTGCTCATATACTGAATTATTCATAAGAGGAGTGAAAGTAGATGGAAACAAGGAACATGGATGTTGCGGATAAAATATTATTCATTCTGGGTATGAGTTTATGTGGCGTACTTGTTTTCGTACTAGTGGTGGGCGTTATCGTTGCATTGCTTACATCTCGGAACGGCAAGAAACTAACAGGAACGATTGATTCCGTTCTGATACAGGATGACGATGGTTGTGACCGCGTTGAAAACCAAATCCAACGAGTAGAGGCTGAAGCGAATCAGTTTCAAAACGAGGAAAGAGTCGAGAATAGCTAAATGCAGTATCATAAGGAGGTGAAGCAGTTGGCTGGAGAAAATAAAGAGTCTTCAAAAATTTTTCACGAAATCAATCAGGCATTCAGATCCTGTACTGCTACCTACACGACATCGGTCAAAAATGGAGCAGACATAGCTAAGCAAAAAATCATAGAAGCTGTAGAAAATCGTGATCAACCCATCGAAATCGTTTTAGTACAATTATTCGAAGCCATAAAGATGGGCGTACAACATGCTGGTAAACAAATACTCGACTCCGGAATCGATTTCGTCGAACAAATGAAAGCAAAAAAATAAGACTGCCTCTCAGCAGATCATTCACTTTTGAGGCTTGCATCCTCAAAAGCATTGGAAAACTCTAAGAAATACGTTCATTCTGTAGAGCTAGGAATTGATCCGTTATTCTTTTTTCAGAACCGTATTCTTATTTGTTTGTTCTTTCATCATCCATTGCTGCAAATGGTGTCCGATGATGCTCGGATGGAAATATTCTAGCATCTGAATCCCAGGTTTACATCCGAAATAAATGAAGTATTTTTTGTAAGGCACCTTATTTTGCATATTAGGAAAGTGAATCTTAATCGGTCGTTGAAAAAGATCAACCGTTTCCTCTTCGTTAATGAATCCGGAGTCGGTCACCTCTCGGAATGTGCGCAATCCGAGTGAGCTGATCGCTTTTCCTATTCCCTCTTGTCGATGCGCAATTTTCTCGAACAAAACAGGAGGTACATGCTTAGAATATACAAGCGCAATGTTGTGTGACACGACGAATCGACTTTTCTCGCAGATCAATACCGATTCTCGAATATAGGACGGGCCTCCCGAGGATTCACCCATCAGGTTTGCATCCTCTTCACCAATTTGTTCTTGCCGTATCACATGTGCAAAAACTTTCTCGTTTGACAGCATTTCTAGCAAATCCGTTGTCCTTCCATCCGTTACTAACAAAAGGTCGAATATCAATCCTTGTAAAACATCCGATACCTTTTGCTCAAATTGTGAGTCTACCATACTCTCACCTCCGTCAGACAATTGTGCGCGCTTTTCGACAGTTATTAAAAAATGGTCAATGGTACAGACCGGAATCGCAAAGCCCTTTCCAGAACGTATGAAACTCATCTATGTTGACTTGCTGATTGGCGTCGGAGAGAGCAGCTGAGGGATTCGGGTGCACCTCAACCATAAGCCCGTCAGAGCCAGCTGCTAACGCCGCCTTTGCACAAGGCAGCAAAATATCTTTCCGCCCAGTAGAATGGGTGACATCCACTAGAACTGGAAGATGGGTCTCCTGCTTTAAAATTGGAACAGCGGAAATATCAAGCGTATTGCGAGTCATTGTCTCGAAAGTACGTATACCACGTTCCATTAACATGACTTGATCATTTCCTTGGTGTAGTATATATTCTGCTGCTAACATAAACTCTTTCAAAGTAGCGGAAAGACCACGTTTCAGTAGAATAGGTTTCTTCGTTTGACCGACGGCTTTCAGCAGGTCGAAGTTCTGCATGTTACGAGCGCCTATTTGAAAAATGTCGATATAACGGGCAGCTGTATCGATTTGAATGGGACTCATAACTTCGCTGTTGGTTATCAATCCAAATTCATCCGCAACTTCCTTCATAATTTTCAATCCCTCTTCACCGAGCCCTTGAAAATCGTAAGGAGATGTTCTCGGTTTGAACGCCCCACCGCGTAAAATCGTTAAGCCGGCTTCCTTTAGAGCGGAAGCAACCGTTACAAGCTGATCTCTCGATTCGACTGAGCAGGGACCTGCGATCAGCGTATGGGAAGAACCACCAATCACCGACTGCTTAATATTAATAATCGTATCTTCGTTTTTATGTTGACGGCTTACGAGAAGCTGTGATTTCTCTTGCTGCAATTTATCGCTCATGATTAACAATCCTTTCTTTCCGTATAATAGGAATCTTCCTAACCAATTATCGTTATGTTATCGAATTCTATGGATCTATTTCTATGTGTCGTTACTTCGCTTTTTGATATATACAGGCTTTATCGATGGAACGTTATTCATGAGCTCAACACGATCAACCAATGTAGTGATTTCAACGGAAACTGGCACTTGAAGTCGAGAAGATAATTGAGAACGGACGTATTCCTCTGACCATTTTCTAGAATCATGCGAATCTAGTAAAAAGTGCAATCCCTCTGCCTGCTCTAGCACCTTCCAAGCATCCGGAGCAGGAAACAATGAATATACGGCTTCCTGAATATCCATTGCGTCTAAGACGATGTTTCCAAAACGTATTCGATCCTTGCTTCTGCCGTAATGAACCAAGTTCGCTCCAGTTCGACCACAATCACATAAACAGGGTTCTACAGAGATAATATCCCCATTAAAGTATCTCAACAGAGGAGAACCTTGATGGGAAAGCGTCGTGATCGCCGCAAACCCTCTTTTTCCGGAAGCAAGGGAGCTCGAACCATCCTCATTTAGTACTTCTATAAAAATATCTAATTCTGCAATATGCATTGTGCCATACTCACACATTGTAGCGATATTGGAAGTTTCCGTCGAACCATACATATTAAACACAGGCACGTTCCACAGCTTTTCTATATGTTCCCTTCTCTTGTCGCTCATTAATTCACCAGCGACGCATATAGCGCGCAGAGTTGGAAAGTCCTTGCTCGGCTCAGAACCGCCGAGACGAGCCGCTTCGGCCAGCAATTCCATCTCACGCGGGAGTCCAGCTAACACCGTGACAGAAAGGTGTTTCATCAGACTTAACACCCTAAGGTAAGGAGTAACAATAGTACGTCCGCTTGCAGGAACAACTCCGGCTCCAGTAAGCCAGGCTGCATGCTGCATTAAAAATGCAGGCAGTGCCATTGCGTAAGGAAAGCGGATCAGCACCAGATCTTCAGACGTCAAATGCACGCCGCATTCCTTCAATTGTCTTCCACCATTCATCAAATCTGTTTGCGTAAACCAAGCAGCTGAAGGTTCCCCAGTCGTTCCGGTCGATTCGTGGTATTGAGCGATTTCCTTCATATCGACGGCAAGGTGACCAAAGATACCAGCTTTCCGCAAATCTTCTTTTGTAGTTAACGGAAGCTCCTGGATGTTACTCAATTCAATGCCGTTTAAAGCATGTTCCAATAATTTCGTCTTATACAGAGGGGATTTTAGAATACGCACATACATCTCCTGAAATTTTCGCGCTCTCTCTTTATCGATGTCATTCATTAATGCGCACCTCCTCTCTCGTTTTTGTATAGCTAATTGAATACTCTGATCGCTTTGCCGAACGTACGAGGAATATCGTCTCTGATTACGACTTCGCAATGTATCCCAATCCGATCAGCCATATACTTTTGAATTTTTGCCGCCAATTGCTCGTCACTTAGCTTCGTCTGGTACTTCTCAGCTTCTATTGTGAGCAATCCTTGATTCAACTTAAGGTGATACCATAAACCTACTTCGGGAATCTCCATGAGAAAGTGCTCGATTAAGAATGGAGAATAGTCTTCGGTACCCAAGCGCAGCATCTGCTCCATTCGGCCTCTTAGCTGCAAAACGTCCATCGTGATTCCGCAATCGCATTTGGATTTCTGCAAGTTACCAAGATCTCCAGTTCTGTAACGTACCATCGGCATTCCTTCACGAAGCAGTGTGGTCACAACGATTTCTCCCGTTCGACCGTACGGAAGCACTTTCTCCGAAACCGGATCAATGATTTCGACTTTCACATGTCCTTCCATGACATGGTACCCTCTATGCTTACTGCATTCTACACCAACAACCCCGCACTCGGTTGAGCCGTAAAAAAACGAGACTTCGCATCCCCACGACTTTTCCAACCTCTCGCGGAAGGTGGAGGAGCATCCTTCGCCGGTAAGCCAAATTTTCTTTAAGCAAATATCTTCACCAATTTTTATACCGAACTTCTCACTTTCTGCTGCTAGGAGGGCTGCGTAAGACGGGGTTGTAGTTAGTACCGTAGCTTGATATTCCTTCATTAACTCCAACGACTTATCGATAGGAGCCATATAACCACCTTTTCCAAGCGAAAGAACTCCCGTACCAAATGCAAATTGAAATAATCGCTGGAAGCCAAGACCAGGCAACGCAAATTCATAAGGCAGCGCAATTGCTGCGACATCATCCTCCGATTCCTTAAAAAGCTCCAAATATTTCGGTAACAGATCGTATACATATTGATCAGCTAATGTATAAGAGGTATATATTGGCTTACCCGATGTGCCGCTGGTGAGGTGTACCTGACCTATTTCTCTCGGATCGACACATAATATCTTTTGTCTATCACCTCTAATGACATCTTTCTTCAGCATCGGAACAGTAGCTAATTGTTCTAAACTATCGATTTTAGGTTCTGTGAAGCCTGCCATTTTCAACGTTGAACGATAGTATTCATTTCGGTTCCACACATGAGCAAGAGTGGCGTTAACAGCTTTTAACTGATAATCTTCTATATTTTGATGAGGAAGTTTTTCGATGGTTTTTCCTTCATCATACAATTGCTTATAAAATTCATTAAATTGTTCTAGATGGGATGAATGATTGTCAATGGAGACTGTCATCTTATGAGTTTGAAACTTCATCTTAATCCTCCATTCCATGTATACTTAGTACACTTAGAATCTCCCCGAAGTAAAGAATGAGTGAGGGCATGATCCACGCGAAAAGGCGTAACCATTCCCTCATCTATCAACAGCAGTTGTAACATCTGTTATTACTCTCTAATTGTTTCTTTGAATAGTTTCAATCCATCTATATTAATTTTTTTCTTCCTTCTTTTTTGCCTCTCTCTTTTCTTGTTTCCGCTTTTCTTTGGCTTGCTTTTCTTCTATTTTTTTTGCTTTTTCCTCTTTCTTTGCTTTTTCCTTTTTCTTTTCTTGTTTCCGTTTATCTTTAGCTTGTTTCTCTTCTATTTTTTTTGCTTTTTCTGCTTTTTTCTCTTCTTTATTTAGCTCTATATCACTCACATTCTGCCCTCCTTCCATTTATTCTTTATGAAATGCAAGGAAAGTCAGACTTGATTCAGACAAACACACATAATGTAAAAAAAGAGCATTCCATCCAAACCGTTTATATAAACCATACATATCGTAACTAGCATATATCGTTTATTTTAAGGAAGGGGTAATCCGTGTTGTTACTCAGATTGGAAAATGATCAAGATTTCCAATATCTCCATACACGTCTCCTGATAAGCGGTCCAGCCAGTGGCTCAGATCAGGGTGGACTTTTTTTACTTGACTTTAAAAATAACGATTTGGAGAAGCTTTCCACTGGCAGTTGCTCGAGAATGACATTTGGAAGGAGGAATTGAAATGGAAAAAAACTACACTCATATAGAGCAATTCGAAAAAGGAAAAAGGGTGCTTACACAAGGCCTAGATGGAGATAAAAATGCGGTGAAAACCGCCTGTGAAATTTTCTTAAAACTTCGCAAAATCGAGCCTGACAACGCTCTTTTTGAAGCCTATTACGGTACTGCTCTTGCACTATTAGGACGAGATGCTGACCAGCCTTTGGAAAAAGCGGATAAAGCGCAAGAAGGACTAAATTCTTTGAATCAAGCGATTTCCATGGATCCAAATCAAAAGGAGATTCGGTTGTTACGTGCGAAAGTATGTCTGCGACTGCCAGAAGATTTCTTCTATTCCTCACAGACGGCGATCGAAGACTTCTCCTTCCTGCTGGATCGTCATAAAGAAGATCCCAGTTACCTCACTGATAAGCAAGTCAAGGAAATTATGGAGGATCTAAGTACTGCTTACCAAAATGCTGGAAAATTGAAAGAAGCAAATGAAATATTGCAACAATTAACTCAGATGAATAAACAGATGAATGAACAATTGGTGAATCCAAGTGAGAAAAATATCGAGATTTTACTTAAACAGATTATCACCCTACACAAGGCCGCCCAGAAAGGGAATAAAAAGGCCCTTCAAGATATGCAACAATTGTTGGAACGAGTGCGCCCCAACTATCCTGACCACCCGCTTGTAGATGCATACTATGGCGTCACCAAGTTACTATTGGCTCGGGATGCGACATCAGTATTGCATAAATTGAAGTGGTCGAAAACTGGACTTAAGCTTCTTGACGGAGCAGTAAATGCCGCCCCTCAGGATGACAGGATTCGACTGCTGAGAGGCAGAACCGCATTTAGATTGCCTGAAAAGCATTTCCACGTAGCCGAAACGGTAATTGAAGATTACACATTTCTCATCGATCGGGAATTGAATGAAACAGGCTTCCTTGAGACGGAAATTTACTTGAAGATTATCTACGAACTTGGTGAGATATATTGCCGAATCGGTCGAAATCAAGCTGCGGTTATGTGCTGGAAAAGGCTGAAGAATGAAACACAGGACCCTGATTTTCGGCATCTCCTCCAGCTAAAGCTTAAGTCTTTGGAAGGAAAACCAGCTGTTGAGCATAAACCGATCGCCGAGAGCACCACATCAATTTTGATAAAAAGGGCCGTTCGTGCCGCCGGGAGCGAGCTCCTTAGCTTGGCAAAACAGCAAATAGAGAAGGAATAGGAACAAGTTCCTTATTTGAATGGAAAGAGAACACGGCTCAGACTCGCTGATCATTTAATAATCCAACCTCCATATGGGAACAGCACATATCGCAACAAATAAATTATGCCAGAAGAGATTTATTTGTGTTGCTTTTACGGTTTGCAGAAGTACCAAGATTTTCAATATCGGAGGTCGATAGGAATGACAGATCAAAGCGTCAAAATAGAACAATTCGAGGAAGCCAAAACACTCCATAATAAAGGTGTGGACGGAGACAAAAAAGCAGTGATAAAAGCAAACGAGATACTCTCAAAGCTTTGTGAAGCCGAGCCTGAGAATGCGCTAATTAAAGCCTATTATGGCAGTACGATTGTTCTATTAGGACGGGATGCTGTTAAAATTCTGGAAAAAGCGGATAAAGCGCAAGAGGGACTAGATCTATTGAATCTGGCCGTTTCTTTAGACTCAAACCATAAAGAAATTCGGTTGTTGCGTGGAAACATTTGTCTGAGGCTACCGGAGTCCTTTTTCCATTGCTCGGAAACAGCAATCGAAGACTTCACCTTTCTGCTTGACCACTATAAAGTAAATTCCAATTACCTTACTCCAGAGCAAGCACAAGAAGTCCTGCGGAACTTAAGTTCAGCTTACCAAAATGCAGGAAAACCTGACAAAGCAAATTCTGTCTTACAGCATTTTGATCAATTGAGGAACTGAAGAAAAAATCATAAAAAAGAGAAGGCAGAGAAACACATAGAAATTCAAAGAGAGTACTCCACAGGATTATCTCCGCTATTAGAAAGGCAATGTAACCGCCGTTCATGAAGCGAATCAGCTGTTAGAACGGCCTCGATTACCCGGACAACCCTCAGCTGAGGCGAAGAAACAAGAAGCTCCCTGTAAGCATCACAAGAAGAAAATACGAAACTAGAGCAAGAATCATCCCCTTACCTGGGTAAATCCCAGGATCGGAAAGGAGGTGAAGCACATGTCAGAAATTATAAAAGGGGTCTTCAAGGAAGTAAAGAAAGAGATCATCCAGCTCTCCTCTGCTGCATTGAAAAGCGGCGCTGTTAACCTCGGCAAAGAACTTGTGAATGTGACGAGTGATGAAAAACAACTATCCAGTTTACAATTCGAAACGTTCATCAATGCATTGAAGACCGGTATCATAGGAACCGGCAAAGAAGTAATGACAATAGGACTGGAACGAATAAAGGAAAAATCCTCGCAGGAACAAAACTCGGAAGTGTCCTGGGAATCAACATCGACACAACAATCGGCAGAAGAGAAATAAAAAAGGAATTCTAAACGGAAAGGCTCAAGCCGTCATCTGACTGAGAGTCTTTCCCTTTTCATCCTCACTCTATTTCCTTTCGTAGAATATATTGATCTTGAATATCGTTCATTCTCGACCAGAGATTACGAAACTGGAGAGTGAGTAATTTTGGAAAAAGCATTCGTCAACGGCATTAACATTTGTTATGAATCGATTGGGGAAGGATTTCCTTTGATCGGACTTTCAGGAAAAAACAGCAACATGGACTGGTGGAGCCCGGCAATCAAGACCGCATTAGGCGAAAGGAACAGATTCATCATACTCGATTATCGGGGTACAGGTCGTAGCGACGATCCAACAGAAGCGTACAGCATCTCGGATATGGCAAAGGATGTCATCGGGCTAATGAACGCGCTCGATATCGAAAAGGCACATATTTTAGGCCAATCTATGGGGGGAATGATTGCACAAGAGCTTGCAATCGAAGAACCCAGCCGTGTGTCGAAATTAATCCTATGTTCCACGACCTGCGGGGTAAAACGGGTGCCGCCTTCTTTTCGGATGATGAAGTGGATGATGCGAAAGAACGCTGGATTTTCCCCGCAAGACACGCTAAGTATGCTTTACTCCAAAGCCTATATCCAAAAGAATTCGGACTTAATCGCTTCGTTCGTGGAACGAATGCAGATCGCTCCTTCAAGCCCTAGAAGCATGGAAATTCATCGTGAGGCAAGCAAGAGTTTCGATTCGTACCATCGGATTGGAAGAATTTCGGCATCAACGCTTATTATTCACGGTAAGGATGATTGGGTCTTCAGCCCAAAGCATGCTAAAATCCTGAACCGTCGTATTCCAGATTCCGAGCTGATTCTATTTTCCCATTCCGGTCACGGGGTCTTTTCACAGGAGCATCGCAAGGTGTTGGGAGAGATCCATCGTTTCCTACATTGATCGGTATTAACGAAACAAAAAAACGACTCTTATTCATTTTGAATGAGTAGTCGTCTTTTCATTCAGTCCAACTTTCCTAGAGTTGGGAGTCTTCTTGTACAAATTATGACCGTTAATCTTATTTGAAGTCTGACAAAGGATGCACTATTCAACTTGCAAATTGGTGTTTGTTAAGTGGGAATCAATGAAAAAAGTACTACCATATTTATCAGTTCTTTCATACCCTTTTAAATCCAACCTCTCGCCTGCATTGCTTCCACTACTTTCTTAATTGACTTTATGTAGGCAGCAGTACGTAAATCGGTTTGATACCTTTTTGCAAGTTGACTTACTTGGTGATAGGAATCAACCATAATCACTTTTAATTTTCTGTTTACTTCTTCTTCACTCCAATAATAATTCATTGCATTTTGTACTCCTTCAAAATAGGAAACTGTCACACCCCCAGCATTTGCAAGAATATCTGGTATGACTAGCACCCCTTTCTCAAATAAGACTTTATCAGCATCCGGTATTGTCGGTCCATTTGCTGCTTCTGCCACAATTCTAGCCTGAATTCGATGAGCATTATCTAATGTAATTACATTTTCTAAAGCAGCAGGAACAAGGATATCCACATCCAGTTCAAACAGTTCCTCTGGGTTGATTTGATAATCAGCACCATAATCTCGAATATTTCCTTGCTCTTTCACCTTCATCAATCGTTGAAGGTTCAACCCTTTTGCATCATAAATAGCCCCTCTTGAATCACTAACAGCAACAACCTTACTTCCCAATTCGGTTAACAACTTAGCCACATTCCGCCCTGCATTACCGAAACCCTGAATAGCTACTGTTGCATTTTCTAATGGCTTTTTCAACTGCTTCATCGCTTCGATCACTGTAAATACAACACCCTGTGCAGTCGCTTCTCCTCGTCCTTTTGAACCTCCGATGCTCAAAGGTTTTCCTGTAATCACTCCTGGGGAGAACGAACCATTAAACCGACTGAACGTATCCATCATCCAACCCATAATCTGTGAATTCGTATATACATCTGGAGCTGGAATATCTTTATCTGGACCAATAATTTGGATAATTGCTTCAAAAAAACCCCGGCTGATCCGCTCTAGTTCATCTTGACTCAATGACCGAGGATCAACAATCACTCCGCCCTTTCCACCGCCGAGCGGTAAGCCAACAACACTGGATTTAAATGTCATCCACATAGACAATGCTTTCACTTCATCTTCATTCACATCTGGATGAAAACGAATCCCTCCTTTGGTTGGGCCCATAGCATCATTATGTTGCGAGCGGAATCCTTCAAAGACACGAATTGATCCATCATCCATTTTTACAGGAAATGCAACTTTTAGTACACGTTTGGGGTGCTTTAAGATTTCTATCACATGTCGTTCAAGTTCCAATTTCTGTGCTGCTGTTTCAATCTGTTTTTGTACTGTTAAAAATGGATTATTCTCTTTTGCCTTCATCTTCGGTTCCTCTTTTACTTTTTAGATTTTAGACATGTAAATTGGATCAAGGAATTTCAATCACACACTAGCTTTATTTCAAGGTATTGTTTTACATAATATATATATCTTAACGTCTTGTTTAAGTCTTTGTACAGCATATAATTTTAGACCTGTCAGTTGAGTTGAAATAAAAATACTTAAGGGCGGATTCAGCTGTTTTCTTAATCCTACACCATTAAGTAGGCATTTCAAGGGTCACTTCAATCATGCATAAGTCATTCAAAGACTGGATTAGTTTACAACATTTAAAGCGATATCCAACACTTCCTCAATAGAGCGGGCGGAGCGATTCCGTTTGATCAACGCCACACCGATCTCCAATGCAATCCGCTGTGCTCGTTCGCGGGCATCCGCATCTTCGATGTGGTCGATGTCCGCAACATGGATAAAACCATAGACACGACACAACATTATCACCCCAGCAAATCCGATAGTGTCCTGCAGCAGTCCTGCCATATATAAATCTTGATATCCTCGGGTCTTCGCCATCCGGTCAGCAACATGCTCGTTCCAAAACTCGCGAAACTGAAACTCAAATTGTGTCCATAAGTTTTGTATGGTATCCAACAGGTAATCACGGTAATCGGTGCGCTCCAGCACATCCCGGCTCCAACCCTCTTGGCCTGAATAGTTCAACAGAAGATTGGCGATAACAGTCCCGATATCAAAGCCCATCGGACCGTAGTAAGCAAATTCGGGATCAATGACCTTTGTAGAATCCGGTCTGATAAAGATATTATCTGTATGCAAATCACCATGCAGCAGAGCCTGTGCTTTCGTCAGAAATTTCTCCCTCAGCAGCATGACCTCCAGATGCAGCTCCTCATCCGACCAAATTTGCTCAACGGCATCACGAATAGAAGGTTCCACGATATTCACCCGAGACTTTGTATAAGGAGCATATAAGATGAGATCTTCGGTTATATTACAAAGCTCCGGATTGATGAACGATTTCACCCGCAGTTTCTTCTCCAGTTGGTCCATGGCCAGATCCGAGGTGAAGAACAACGTCCGCGCCAAAAATAATCCGATATGCGAGGCAAACAACGGATAACGCCCCAGCTCCATCAGTCCGTGGCGCATGACAGTGTGGTCGCCCAAGTCCTCCATGACCATCAGCGCTAAATTCAAATCATACGCATATACCTTTGGTGTCATATCAGGACAAAGCTCTCCGTGAATGCGTAATGCTTCACATTCGAGGCGTACTCTGTCCAGTGTCAAGGGAACCGATTCGCCAATCACCTTGACGTAAGGCAGCGCCTGCTTCAGAATCAAGGATCGCTCAGATACAGGGTCCGATATATGAAACACATGGTTAAGATTGCCGTCGCCGATGGCTCGAGACTTCAGCTGCACACCATCCGGGAATACATCCTCGATGCCGTGTACATACTTGACCGCTTCTGCTTGTGTTAAGGTGTGATAATTTGTCATTTTCGCATCCTTCCTAATACCAATTCTATCTAGCCTAATCGAACACCGGCTGATGGCGTTCCATAATGACAAGGATTTATTGGCGCACATTTGATATCTTGGCGACCGCCCACTAAGATAAACAGCGTAAACTCGTTAATGTTATTAATATGCTAAAAATATATACAAAGTGATTGTGGATTACCTAGACACTAGCTTTTCGATGGCTGCTTATTTAAGCAATTAGAGTTGGGCAGCGAAATTCGAATGATAGATTTGAGTTCCGAGGACGATTCTACCATTGAAGAAAGCAATTATTAATAAAGATCTGGAGAAGTGAAGTCTTGACATAGAACAAGGCTTAAAAGTTGCAGATTTTTTTAAAGGCACCGAATCCCTGTAAATCTAGCGATTCAGTGCCTTTTTTCTCTTCCTGAGAGATCATTTAAATTCCATCCAACAAAATTCCTACTTGTTCTGCTACTACTTGAGTTGGTTCTAGTATTTCAAAGTTCACCTGAGTTTACATGAACATGATACGTTTAGTAGTAGTATTGGTAGAATTAGAATTATGGTTATTAATCTTCATCCGCATGTGCAATAGCATCGATCTCAATCATTGCATCAGGCGAATAAAGAGAAGATACCTCAACGAGGGTGTCTGCTGGATAGGGTTGTGACCACCATTTGCGTCGAAGTTCTACGATTTTTTCAAAATGAGACATGGAAGTGAGATAAATGGTTACTTTAATCACTCGGTCAACACCTGATCCAGCAGCCTTTAATGCACGATCCAAATTCTGAAATGCTTGATCTGCTTGTTTATCGAAATCTCCAATGCCAACTAAATTTCCATCATCGCCGATCGCAGCTTGACCAGATACGAAAACCAATCCGTTAGCTTTGATCCCCTGTGAAATAAGAAATGGTGTGTATGGATCTGGTTGCGTGTGTACTTGTTTAAAAGACATGATCTTTCATCCTCTCCGTTATAAAAATATAATGTATCGAAATTTCCTATATTAGAATCGGGCATATACGTTTATGTGTTTATAAAATAGTTTATATGTCTATCCTTATCGTCGAGCGCTTTACTTACAATCATCAATTCCACAATATAATCCTTCCAAGTTACGTTCTGTTTTTTGTTTGTGTAATTCATCATTCATTACTTTTTCAAATGTGTCCTTCGAACGAACGCCTTTTACAACCGTTCTGCCTATTACGAGAGTGGGAACAGACCGAATATCAGCCTCCGTATAAGCATGATCAAGTATTTGTTGATGCACTTTTTTGTATTTTCTTGTTTCTAATGCCTTTCTATATTCTTGCCCATCCAGCCCAATTTCTTCTGCTAACTTAGTCAATACATCAATATCTCCAATATCTTTTTCTTCTTGAAAAAATGCACGAAACATTCGATGGTTGTATTGGTTTGATTTGTTATGTTCCTTAGCAAATTGATATCCTTCAAAGGCTAAATGTGTATATGGTTGAGGAGAAACTTTAGGTAATACAATGGGGATTCCCATCTTTTTAGCCATTGGATAAACCGCCTGCATCCAAATGTTTTGTAAATAATCACCTTCTGGTTTTAATGTCTCGTCAGGATATGGACGTAACTCGAAAGGCATCCACTCCACTTCGACATCTTTGCCTTGTATTGCTTCTTCAAGAGGTTTTTCTATTAACATACAAAACGGACATACATAATCAGAATAAATTCGGATTTTTAGTGACATAGTATCACCCCCAAATGATTGGTACTTCTTATCAAACATAAGCAAGGATATTTTTTCGATGATCTTCCTCCTTGTGTAGTTTTGTTTCTCCGTTGTCAGTAGCATTTTATCTCTCAAATGTTATATAGTAAAATGATCTATATTAATATATATATCAAAATTAATGATACCTAGAGGAGATAGATTGACATGGAGTTAGCAGATTTGCGAGTGATCAGGGCTATTATCGCTGAAGGTAGTATCTCTAAAGCGGCAAAAAAATTGGGTTATGTTCAATCGAATATTACGGCTCGTGTCCGCAAATTGGAAACAGAATTAGGAACCCCTTTGTTTCAACGACATCCAAAAGGTGTATTTCCTAACGAAAAAGGTCGCTTGTTAAATCAATATGCATCTGAAATCCTTCAACTTTCTCAAGAAGCCGTGATGGCAGTTAAAGAACCGAACTATCCAACTGGTGAGCTTAAAATTGGAGTCGTGGAAACAGTTAGTTCTTCTCAACTGTTTATCCAAGCCCTTTCTAATTTTCAACAACAGTATCCATCTGTTACTTTATCATTGGTAACAGGAACCTCACTACAAAATTACGAACGATTAGTAGATCAACAACTAGATGGTGCATTTTTTACAGGTGAACTAGAAAGTTCGAAGTTAGAAGTAGAATTGTTAATAGAGGATAAAGTCGTTCTCGTAAAAAGTGATGACAAGAACAAACCATGCGAATTTACAACTGCTCCTGCTACCACTTGGGTTGTATTTCCTAAAGGATGTCCGTTTCGAGCTATGATTGAAGAATGGGTTGAAAGAGATCGGGGAGAAAAAGCAAATATAATTGAAGTAAGTACAACCGAAACTATGCTAAATTGTGTGAGAGCAGGGATTGGATATACATTATTGCCAGAATCAACGCTTAAAGAAAAAGAAGGTATTCATACCCACATCATTCCTGAAAAGTATCGATATGCAACGACTCGGTTCGTCCGTCGATCAGAGAAATACTACAATAAATCATTCGCTGCATTTTCACAATGCTTGAAAGTCGTGGGTACTGTCTAATTGACACACCACACACGGCTGAAGCCGTGGAATTCTTGGAGTGATAGTCTTATAACTTCATTAGCGAGCTAACCCCATGAGCTCCACGGTTGAACCGAGTTTTTGTTGAAAGGCCAATCATTTGTTTTAAATATTTCTGCGGGTGTTGCATCATTATCAATCCATACATTCTAATAAATTGTCAGTAAAATACAGTTCAATCTTCATCTAAAATTTTTCTATATTCTTTGTGAAATAAGCTATGATCCAAATCTCGTATATATGGAATTTTTCTTCTTTGTTCTTGAACTTGTTTTAAATCGATAGTAGAAATAATCACCTCATCATCTTGAGAGGCTTCAGCCAATACCTGTCCTTTGGGATCAATAATTCGTGAATGACCAGCAAAAGTAGTTTCTCCCTTCTCTGTCCCACTTCGATTTGCCGCAATTAAAAAGACACCATTTTCAAGAGATCTGGCGCGAGTCGCCTGTTTCCAAGCATATAGTCTTTCTTTACCAAATGCTGATGGATAAAGTAATAAATTAGCACCTTTCATGCTAAGAATTCGTGCTCCTTCTGGAAACCCAACTTCATAGCAAATTTGCAATCCGATATGAAGTGATTCAATGGAAAATATCGGAATTTGATTCCCCGTTTTAAATCGATATTTCTCCTGATCCCATAATAAAGATTTACGGTAAGAACCGATGAATCCCTCAGGACCTACTATAACTGCAGTATCGTAGATGAAATCGGTTTCTATTTCTTTTTCTAAAATCGCCGCAACAAGTACTACTTGATATTTTTTTGCAACCGATTCCATCCAATCAGTGACAGGTCCAGGAATAGGCTGAGCTAACTCTGCATCTTGTTCTTCCACACGATATCCCGTATCAAATAGTTCGGGAAGCACGATGATCTTTGCTTTTTTCTCTGCTGCTTCCTCGATCAATTTACTTGCTTTTGCATAGTTCAGTTGTCGATTACCTAAAATGGTATTCATTTGAACTGCTGCTACATTTATATTTCTATCATCGTGAAACATGTTAAGGCCTCCAATTTACCTGTTTCTACCCTTATTTTGATTTTATCTATTTATAGCTTAGAAAAAAGTTTATGATTCAAAAAAGCTATGCTGATTCGCATAGGAGAATACAGCTCAATTCTTTTGTTTAAGTGGAAATCATCGTTATAATAAGTGTGATTTAAATGGGTAATTTTAATTGATAAAAATATAGATAACTAAATAAGGGGTATTCTCATGACGAAAAGAGAAATCTTAATACCAGGCGGAGAAGGGCGCTCATTTAGCGTATACAAAAACGAATTTATTGTGGTAACAGACGTAAAAGGAAAACAAGTGGCTGATTTCATTGCATTGAATAAAGACAAGAAAGAAGAGTATTTATCCACAGCTCATACTCGAACGATGAACGGTAGAGTTTCCATAAAGAAAGGAGACATCCTATACAGCAACTTGAGAAATCCAATGTTTGAATTAGTAGAAGATGTAGTGGGGGTGCATGATACCATGTTTCCTTGCTGTGATCCAATGCGATATCTATTGGATTTCGGAATTGAAAATCATAGAAATTGCAGAACAAACTTTGCTGAAGCTTTTAAGGAGTATGGAGTAGAATATGAAAAAATTCCCGATCCACTCAATTTGTTCCAAAATTCTCCGTTGAGGCCAGATGGTACTTTTGGTGAAGCACAAGAACCAAAATCCCATGCTGGAGATTATGTCATCTTTCAGGCATTGACTGATGTGATCGTAGGAGTCTCTGCATGCCCTCAAGATCAAACACCATTGTGTGGCTGGGTGATTACAGATATTAAAGCCACGATCGTTCAAGAAATTTAAACCTAAGTTGGACACTCGGAGACCTATCAAATTGAACAAGAAGAGATTCTTGAGGAGCAGAATCTCTCAACTCCTTTTTTGTCATACAACCTATTTTTCTGGAAATATATTTGCATTTAGTTGATATTGACGAAGTTTACGGCTAATAGTTGATTGATTTACACCAAGGATGTTAGCTATTCGGGTGGTAGAACCATATTTTTGTAGTGCCATTGCTAATAAATCTTTTTCTACCATTTCTACAGCCTCTTTTAATGGCATAATATTATTTACTTGAACTTCTTTGTATGGCATAGAAATACTTGTAATTTTTTTTGGCAAATCATAGGAACTAATTAGTTCATCATCAGAGGTTAAAAGCACACTTTCAATCGTATTTTGTAACTCTCTTATATTTCCTGGCCAATGATAAGCTTGTAATTTTTCAATAGAAGTATCAGTCAATTTCTTATTCAATTTATGTTTTTTGTTTGCTTTTTGCAAAAAATGAATAGCTAATACGAGAATATCATCTTTTCGTTGGCGTAATGGAGGGATGTTCATTTCAACCACATGTAACCGGTAATAAAGATCTGCACGAAACCTACCTGCAGCGATTTCTTCTTGAAGATCTCGATTGCTAGAAGCAATAATTCTTACATTCACTTTTGTATGTCTTCTTCCTTTTACCCGAACAACCTCCATTGTTTCTAAGACACGTAATAATTTTGCTTGTAATGAAAGAGACAAACTACTGATTTCATCTAGATATAATGTACCTTCATGAGCCATCTCAAAGAGACCTAACCTTGTTTTCTCAGGTTGATCTTCCTGTTCCTCGCCAAATAATTCTGTTTCAAGTAATTTTTCCGAGATAGAAGAACAGTGAAAAGTAACAAATGGTTTACTATGCCGTAGACTCCATTTATGAATAAAGGAAGCTAGAATTTCTTTTCCCACACCCGATTCACCAGTGAGTAAAACGGTCGTATCTGTTTTGGAGATTTTTTGAGCTAGATTG
This sequence comes from Shimazuella sp. NTD250, assembly GCF_059510375.1. Taxonomy (NCBI): domain Bacteria; kingdom Bacillati; phylum Bacillota; class Bacilli; order Caryophanales; family Thermoactinomycetaceae; genus Shimazuella; species Shimazuella sp. NTD250. Next base: position 23,971 of record NZ_JCAJZS010000001.1, read on the forward strand.
ATGATCTTCTTCATGTGACTACTCCGATAAATGATATTGGTTTCAACCTCATCTTTTTTTCGTAATTCCATCAATTCTTGTTTATATCCATCGGATAATTTCTTAAGTGATTCCAGCTCCATCTGAAGTTGGCTTACTCTGGTAATATCACGAGAAGCATTTACAATACGAACAATATTTCCTTGGTCATCCTTGATCGGTGTACCTACTACCATCAGTTTACGTCCAGCTTTAGTTGTTTGGATTAATGACACCTTTTCTTTTTTTTCTAGTACTAATCTCGTAATAGATGGTTTAAAAACTTCTTTCTTCTCTAATTCATAGATACTTTTCCCTATTAAATCTCTTTTTTTAAGACCCCAGAGATTTTCACAAGCAGAACTTACTCGTAATGTAATACCATTTGCATCAGAAACATAGATCACATCATATGAAATATCAAAAATCGCTTGTAGATCAGCACTAAGATCTCGATAGTACTCGACTTCTTGCATTAACTCTTCAACTTCCATTGTTTTTTTGATAATAAATACAAAAGCCGTTTGTTCTTCTTTACTATACATAGGATGTATTTGTAAATGATAATTTATATTTCTATATTTAAATGGGAATATTTTTTGTTCCATTTGATGGATATCATTCGGAATGATCGAAGGAAACTTATTGAACCACATACGATGTAAAACTTGTTCTTTTGTACATAAAAGAGCTTCACAAGCATACTTATTCATATCTAAAATCGAAAAATATTTATCCAAAAAAACAATACCCAGAGGAATATCGTCCAAAGAAATAGTAGAAAACAAATTTTTATTCATTCCGTTCACATCCCTGCCTAGAATTAGATAATTGTCAAGGGTAAAAAGGAAAGACACAAAAAGCGTGCATTTATTTTTTGCACACTTTTTGTATTACATAAAGATTTTTATATTTTACTTAATTCTTCATCTTTGATAGTCGCGACTGGTTTAAAGAGATTTTCTAATGCATTTCCATCAAATGATTGAAGAACTTTTCCTTCCCGTACACGAATCGGCCAATCTCCATTGGTTAGAGCAGGTCTACCAAGTGCAATGAGATCTGTATCTCCATTGTTAAGGATTTCCTCTGCTTTTTTCGGATCACCTAAGTCTCCATTAGCGATAACAGGAACTTTGCCATACTTTTTGGCCAAAGCCGCAAAGGTTAGACCTGTTTCTCCAAATGCAGGTTTGGTAGCATCCAATTCTGTTGTAATATGAATGTAGTCTACACCTGCTTCTCCTAGACTTGAGAAAATTACAGCTGCATCTTTTTCTTCGCCAGCCCATTTATGATGAAAATCATTCACTTTTGATTGTGCGATCCGAATTCCAATCACAAATTTCGAATTAGCTTGGCGGCGCATTTCTTGGATCACTTCCACTAAAAGACGAACACGATTATGAACAGATCCACCATATTCATCCGTGCGTTGGTTTGTATAATCTGTTAAAAATTGATCTAACAAATAACCATTTGCTGCGTGAATTTCTACTCCATCAAATCCAGCTTCCATTGCCAGTTGCACAGATTTACCAAACGATAAGATGACATCATTAATCTCTTGTTTTGTTATTTCACGCGGTAAGGTCCACTTACTTTTGCCACCATGTGCAGCTAGTGGTTTTCCTTTTGGCATGATTGCTGAAGGGCCCACAGTTTCTTCTGTATAATAACTTCCCTGTGAAATTGCTCCAGCATGCATAATTTGTGCAAAAATACAGCCGCCTTCTTTATGAACTGATTCAGTTACTTTTTTCCATGCTTGTACATGTCTTTCATTCGTAAGTCCCGGTTGATTTGGATATCCTTGACTAAATGCTTCATCTGGATAAATTCCTTCTGTAATCAGTAATGCAAAATCACCACGAGCAAATTTTGTATAATATTGTGCCATTCGCTCTGTAGCTTGACCATCTTTTGTTGCACTGGTACGCGTCATCGGTGCTAAAGCAATCCGATTTTTCAAAGATACATTTTTCAATTTTATGTTTGAAAATAATTTTGTTTTAGATGCATTATTCATGAGTTATTTAGCTCCTTTAGGAATATGATTATTTATCTTAATTGAGATAAAAATATCACGGATCCATTCAAGCAAACAATACAGTCCCTTCACGAACTTATGCAAATTTGCATAAGTTCATCACGCTTATTTCTAAGGTTTAGCGGGATTGTTTGACACCTATGTTCAAATGAAAGGGAGTTGTACTAATCACAATCAAAAGAAAGCCTATCTTTTTCAATTACAAGATATACCTTCGCTTTGTTCTAATGCTATTCGTATCTAAAAACCTATCTAACAGAAAAAAACATCACTAATGTTGATAATCCAACAATAATCAGAAAACCAATTACCTTCCATACCATTCTTGTTCTTCCTTCAAATATACTAATTTAATTATTTTAGGTTACTAATAAAGAACTCTCCTTATACATCCAACCTCAGTTACATAATTTTTTTGCAACGAGGAGACACTTAGTCAAAGATATTGTTCTAAGAACTTTACTAGATCGATAGGTGAAACAATGAATTTCTTCAAAAAAAATTCAGAACAGATTTCGATTCCTCATCCAAACCTGTCTGAAAACCTTAGTCATTCACTAACAAAAAATGAAACACAAATTAAAAGTATATTATCTAACAGTTCAGATATCGTGATAAGAAAATTAAATTTAATGAATATGTATCCTTCATTGATTATCTATATCGACGGCATGACAGATACCAAACATCTCGATATGGTGTTACTAAAACAAGACAAGAGCAAAGAGATAAATGATAGTAAACCACTTAAATCGATTCATGATATTATCGATCAGCTAGAAACATCTTCAGAAATCAAAAAAATCCAGAAAATACAAGAGGTACTTCAATCCATTCTCAACGGAGAACTGGTGATATTACTGGATCAATTAAATGAAGCAATATCGATAAGCATGAAACAATGGCAAGAACGATCCGTTACAGAACCAAATACAGAAGCACTCATTCGAGGACCTCGTGAAGGCTTTATTGAAAATATCAGAGTCAATACCTCTTTAATTAGACGAAAATTACATACCCCGCTGCTCAAAATTCAATCGTTTACAATTGGTTCCATATCAAAAACGAGTATAGCGATGATCTATTTAGAGGGAATCGTTAACCAAAAAGTTTTAAACGAACTGACCAAACGAATTAAAAAAATGGATATTAACAGTGTTTTGGAATCGAGTTATATCGATGAGATGATTCGCGATGCACCCTATTCCCCTTTTCCATTAACACAAATAAGTGAAAGACCCGATACTGTTGTAGCATCACTACTTGAAGGAAGAGTCGCTATTCTGATCGACGGTACCCCTTTTTCAATTATTGTTCCTGTAACATTTTGGAGTTCGCTCCAAACTGCTGAAGACTACTATCAAGGTTTTTACATCACCATTTTGGTACGCTGGTTACGTTTTTTATTTTTCGGTTTAGCATTGATCTTACCTGCTTTTTATATCGCTGTTACTACCTTTCATCAAGAAATGATACCAACCAGTTTAATGCAAACCATCATTAGTTCAAGAGAACATGTACCATTCCCAACTATCATCGAAGCATTATTGATGGAAATCGTATTTGAAGCTCTAAGAGAAGCAGGGATTCGATTACCTCGACCCATAGGTCAAGCAGTCAGTATTGTAGGAGCACTTGTACTAGGACAAGCAGCTGTTGAGGCAGGAATTGTCTCATCTCCTATGATTATTATTGTATCGATGACAGGAATAGCTTCCTTTGTTATCCCAAAAACAGAATTGACTGGAGCCATTCGATTGTTTCGATTTATTTTAATGGCCATGGCTAGTACTTTTGGACTTTTTGGTGTTGGCGCAGGTCTGATTGCATTATTAATTCATCTTGTTAGCTTAAAATCTTTTGGTATACCTTATTTTACCCCCATTGCTCCTTTTGATTGGGAAGGAATAAAAGATGTACTTATTCGATTACCTTGGAAAAGAAGAAAGTACCTTGAACAAAAATTAAACGAGCACTACTCATCATTTCGGGAAGAACGGCAATAATATAAGATTCTTAAACAAGGATGTTAACTATGCAAAAATGTTTAAACTTATTGATTTGTATAATGACGTGTCTTTTTCTAACTGGATGTTGGGACCGTATCGAAATCAATGATATTGCACTTGTAATGGCAAGTGGGTTTGATCTAACAAAAGATGACCAAATCGAAGCCACCATACAAATAGCTAATTATCAAAAGAAACAAGACGATAAAAAATCACAAACACTTGTATACACCGAAAGAGGAAAAAATTTCTACGATATCCGTCAAAAATTGCAGAGAAAGTTATCTAAACGCATTTTTTTGGGACATCGCCGAGTGATACTTGTTGGAGAAAATTTTGCAAAGCATGGAATTCACAATGTGATGGATACGTTGTCGAGACCACGGGATTCACGACTCCAAACATATATTTTGACCACTCGCAATGCTACTGCAAAAGAAATACTAGATACACCCTATTTATTTGAACAAATACCTGCGGAAGGAATCCGGGATTTAGAAAGATTCGGGTCAGGACAAGAGAGCAATTTAGTCGAACATTTAAACAGTTTGTCGTCCTCCACAAACCAATCCGTCGTTACAGGTGCGATTCAGTTAGTGAATAAACAAGAAACGAAAGAAAAAAGTTTTAAGGTACAAGACGCAGCAGTATATCAAAATGGAAAGCTTGTAGGCTATCTGTCAAACAAAGAAGCTGCTATTTATAACCTTCTTAAAGATAAAACGATAAATAGTGGTATTTCAACTCCTATCTCCAAGCAAAAAAATGAAATTGTCAGCAGTGAGATTGTGAAAGTACACTCGAGCATAGATCCCGTTATCGATAAGGAGCAAGTAAAACAGATAAATATTTCAATGGAAATCATTGCTATTCTCACAGAGAATATGACGAAACTTGACTTGGGCGATAAAAAAAATTTAGAACTTGTCCAACAAATGTTTTCTCAAGATATTAAAAGAAGAATGGAATCGCTCGTTTTCCGATTACAACATGAATTGCGTGTAGATCCGATAGGACTTGGAGAAGCTATACATACGAAACACCCTGCCATTTGGAAGAAAACAAAAAGTAGATGGTTAAATATTTATACAGATATACCTGTAAATGTGCACATCAAATTCAATCTTGTTTGCACTGGCAGATCTACCGCCGCTGAATATCTAAAAGAACCGGAAATTAACAAATGATATATGAGGAAGGTAGATATCATTGAAAATATCAAATGTACAAATATTTTGGATGATGTTTTGTATGAATTTTGGTATGACAATGCTTCTTACATTGACACCTGCCATTGCTTTAGCCAAGCAAGATGCTTGGATTTCAACGATAGTGGCTGGGTTAATAGGCATGACTATTGCATATATTGCTACCAAACTAAGTCACCTCTATCCTAGAAAAACACTTGTTGAATATAGTGAAATTATTCTTGGAAAATGGATAGGGAAAATTTTTGTACTGGTTTATTTTATCCAATGGTACACAGTAATCGCGATAATTTTAAACCAAAGTGCTGAATTAATCCAAACTCTCATTCTCCCTAAAACTCCTATGTTCCCCGTCATGGCAATCATGTTATTACTAATCGTATATGTATCATATTTAGGAGGCATTACTTCCATCGGTCTTTGCAGTGAAGTGCTTGGTCCGATTGTCGCATTAATGGTATCCATTGTTATTTTGCTTAGTATAAATAATGTTAGTTTGCCAAATATATCACCTATTTACTATGATTCAGGATTGCTACAAATCATAAAGGGATCATTTCACCCAGCATCTTTTTTAGGAGAAAGTGTCATCTTAACAATGATTCTCGCATTTACCAGACAATCTGAAAAAAAAATCCCAAGTGGTGTTTGGGGTGTGGCGATTGCTAGTATATTTATAACCCTTTCGACTGTCATGATCTTGTTAACCTTAGGACCTAATGTTTCCGCAAAGATGTGGTACCCATTTTTTGAAATGACAAAAACTATTTCCGTATTTCAGTTTGTAGAAAATTTAGATGCTATCGTGATAATCGTATGGTTTGCCAGTGTTATTATTAAATTAAGTATCTATTTTTTTGTCACCTGTTATGGTACTGCACAATGGTTAAATGTAAAAAATTGGAGAAAATTAATGTGGTTTATTAGTCCTGTTGTTATTTTACTTGCCTACGTTCCAAAAAATATTGTAGAGGCTTCTATTTCATATCCTCGAAACTTATATCTAACCTATGTTTTTCCGATCGCTTTGTTTTCCCTCCCACTCTTACTTCTCATCATCGGCTATATCCGTAAATGTGGAAAAGCAAGTCATTAATCATGCTTTTCATCTATGCAAGAATGCATAAAATATTTGTTTTAATTAATTGTTTCAACGTATATGAATCAGTACAATTTTGTTAAGCGCTTACAATAACTTTTCAGGAGGATAATAAGTACCTAGTTGACCATGCATATTGGTAATCTAGGTAACCATCATGCTCACTTTTTAAAAATTGAAGGTTTCATTCCATAAAAAACCTCTTTAGAACATGTTATATGATTACACTTTCTAATTTAACAATTAAAGGAGTGTATAAATAATGGCGAAAAAGAAAGAAATTTTGGTAGCGTATGGTGTAGATGTTGATGCTGTAGCTGGTTGGCTTGGATCATATGGTGGTGAAGATTCTCCTGACGATATTTCCCGTGGAATGTTCGCAGGGGAAGTAGGCACTCTTCGCCTATTGAATTTATTTAAGAAATACAAGTTAAAAACAACTTGGTTTATACCCGGTCACTCCATCGAAACCTTTCCTGATCAAACACGCAAAGTAGTTGAATCTGGTCATGAGATCGGTATCCATGGTTATTCACATGAAAACCCGATTGCTATGACCGAACAACAAGAAGAAGCAGTATTGTTAAAATGCATAGAGTTAGTCGAAAAGATTTCTGGAAAAAGACCTACTGGCTATGTTGCTCCTTGGTGGGAATTCTCAAATCTCACAAACAAACTCTTGCTTAAAAATGGTATCAAATACGATCATAGCTTGATGCATAACGATTTCCACCCATACTATGTAAGAGTCGGAGATAGTTGGACACGCATTGATTATTCACAGCCGGCAGAAAACTGGATGAAACCGTTGGTTCGTGGGAAAGAGACAGATTTAATTGAAATTCCAGCCAATTGGTATTTAGATGATTTACCTCCTATGATGTTTATTAAAAAGTCTCCTAATAGCCATGGTTTTGTTAATCCGAGAGACATTGAACAGATGTGGCGGGATCAATTCGATTGGGTGTACCGTGAGAATGATTATGCTGTTTTCACCATGACAATCCACCCAGATGTTAGCGGTCGTCCCCAAGTTCTACTAATGCATGAACGCCTAATCGAGTATATCAACACACATGAAGGGGTTCGTTGGGTTACATTTGATGAAATTGCAAATGATTTTGCACAAAGAAATCCACGTAAATAATAGGTAAAATAATCTAATCGAGGAAAACAGAAAAATTCCTCGTTTTTCTTTATTTTTAAGAGGAGGTATTTAATTACATGTGTGTTCTATGTAGTGAATTTATTAACCAAGTACATTGGACTGATCGTTCCCGCGTAATGGAACAAGCTAACTCTACTATCATCGCTGAAAATGAATCAATAAGAAGAATTCGTCAACAAGAAAGAATTCGTCGAACAAAACTAGCCAATTGTATAATAAAATCTACTGGTTTAAAATTGGAAGAATGGAATGGAAGTAAATTTATACTTCGTGATAAAAAAGGTAACTCTGATATCATACATGATATGAGTCAACTGTGGCCTGCTGTCGATCAAATGCTCAAACGACAACTCGATCCACTTGATCCTGTTTTTTTGGAACAACTTTACACTACAAATTTAAGTTAAGAACAGGGGTGACAATAATATGTTAAACCATAAAGGGAAAATCCCCATTACGATCATCTCTGGTTTTTTAGGTAGCGGAAAGACAACTTTATTACGCAATGTTCTAAAAAAGTACCCAAATACTGCCGTTATTGTTAATGAATTTGGGAAAATAGGATTGGACCATCACTTATTGGAACGTAAAGAAGAAACCACCCTTTTATTAAAGGGTGGATGTATATGCTGCTCAACACGCCAAGATCTAGTAGAAGCACTCTCACTTTTGTTAAACAGAATGGAGAGCAATGAAATTGCCAAGGTAGAAAATATAATCATTGAAACGACTGGATTAGCTGATCCTGCTCCGATTTTGTTTACTGTTCTTACTCATTCAGTACTTCAACATCATTTTTACATCAGTCAGGTATTAACTACTGTAGATTCGGTAAATGGAGCGCTTCAGATGAATAATAATGGTGAGTTTGTTAAGCAAATTGTTTCTGCTGACAAAATATTATTCACAAAAACCGATATTGCTGAATCTAATCAGATTCGAGAATTAAAAGAAAAAATTGTTATCCTTAATCCAACAGCCGAGTTAATAGAAGTTGTTTTTGGACAAACCGATCCAAAAAATCTACTTCTGCCCTCATCTGAAAGTACACATGCTAAACCCGAAGTCACTTCTTTACAATCAAAATCACTGTCATTTGAAAATACCCATATGAATCCAATTCGCTCTCTTTCTATTGCCTTCGATCAACCTCTAGATTGGCAAGCATTTGGTCTTTGGCTCAGTATGCTGCTTCACAGACATGGAAAAGATATTTGGAGAGTAAAAGGTTTCCTTGATATCGGTGAAATTGGTCCAGTGATGTTAAACGGTGTTCAACATATCATTCATCCGCCAACTCATCTTGATCATTGGCCACAAGATAATCATTTTTCTAATCTAGTTTTTATTATGCGCTCAGTTAATCCAGAGGCAATATTACATTCTTTACAATCGTTTCAACATATATTAGGCTCAACACCACAAAAGGTGGAACTCAAAGTGATTGCCTAGAATATAATACACAACTATTTTATCTTTAATCCTCCATATCAGACTGATTAAAGATACTAGTCCTTTTTAAGACAAATCAATCAATATAAAGAAACAACCGTGAACTGCACCCCAATTGTTGGACAGTTGAACTTAATCCCGTCAAGTAGACCGTTATAAAAAATGCGCTAGGCCGCCAGTGCGTTTCGGAATTCAACCGGAGCACACTGGTTTAACTTTTTCTGGAACCATTCATGATTGTAGAACCATGTATTCTTCCATTGCTTGATGGAGTTCATCTTCTATTTGACACTGAAAAAAGTACAACGTTTCAGTTTTGAAATGAGAAAAGAAGGACTCGATACAAGGCTCGGTATATGGAGTACAACTCCGAAAACGGGTATATTCCTGCTCTAACACAGTCTGTTAAGAAAGATACTTTTTGATTTGATTTCTGTCTTTTGCTGGATAGATAACACTCTATACTTCTATGATCTTTACTCTCTATAAGAGGGGATGTTAAAAACCAAATAATAATGCAAGTAATATTATCTAGCAAAACTCGTCATATTCTATTAGAGAACATGACGAGTTTTCAATACTTTACATCTTAACAGTTTTTCCTTTTAGAAATCAGTTCATATCATCGTTCGATTCCTTAACATCCGCGAGTTGATACAAAAGATAAAGCAAATGTCTACGACTTTCTAAAGGAAAGGAAGCCAATACCTTTGTTGCTGCTTCGAGCATTGCAACCCCAGTTCTTTTTATAAGCGGTGCAGCAGTATCTGTAATCTGTATCAGTGTGGCACGACGGTCATTAGGATCAGGTATACGTACGATAATATTTTCTTTTTCTAAGGCATCAACAAATTGAGTTACGGTACGCTTTTTGATTCCTAATTTTGTTGCTAAATCACTCATTCTGATCTTTCCTGCTTCTTCAATACATATCAAAAATCGCATCCTCGGTCCAGTCAAATAGGTAGGCACATCTTGTGCAGACAGATGAGCCTCAAATTGAGAGTGAATAGAATGGGTAGTTTTGAACAATATTTCTAACAGAAACTCGGGTGTTGGTGGTTCTATTGGAAAAGGAACTTTTGTATCCATAAAATCCTCCTTGACGTCTTGTTATTTAGTGTGTATACTCACTTTATAATCATTTAGTGAGTATACACACTGTAACTATACTCCTAAAATGTATTCTACGCTTTCTGCTTATCTTTGAAAAGCACAAATATTGGAAAGGAGTTCAGCTAAGATGTCTAAAAAACAAACCCCTGTTTTGATTGTGGGTGGTGGTTTGGTAGGTTTATCTGCAGCACTTTGTCTAGCAAACCAAAACATTCCTTATATTCTTATAGAACGACATGCTGGTACCTCTATTCATCCCCGCGCAAATGGTATGAACATCCGTACCATGGAGATTTTCCGAGAACTTGGAATTGAAAAAGAGATTCGAGCAGCTGGGAAGGTACTAGAAAAAAGCAATGGTGCTATTGAAGTGAAGGTGCTAGCGGAGACAGATTTAAACGAGGTCAAACGAATAGCTCCTAATGGACATGAATTAGAAGAATTAATTGGAGAACAAGTAAAAAACATCAGTCCTATTAAAGGTTGCGCATGTTCTCAAGATCAGTCAGAACCTGTTTTGCTTAAGAAAGCACAACAACTAGGTGGAGATATTCGGTTTTATACTGAGCTCATTTCTTTTGAACAAACAAAAACTGGTGTTCAAGCGGTGATAAGAGATCGGAAAACGGGACAAGCAGAAACCGTTTATGCCAAATACATGATTGCCGCTGATGGAGCCAAAAGTCAAGTGCGTCAAGCTTTAGGGATTGAGTTTACAGAGGGAGGCTCTTTTGGGCATTACATCAATATTTATTTTCAAGCGGATCTGCGGAAATTGGTAGAAGGTAATGAATTTATTGTATGTAATATTACGAATCCTGAATCACCAGGCGGATTGCTATCTGTTAATAACAAGGATCGATGGTGTTTTCATATTGCCTACCATCCTGATAAAGGAGAATCACCAGATGATTTTCCACAGGATCGCTGCAGTGATCTCATACGTAAGGCAATCGGTTTACCAAATTTAGATGTTACCATACTAAGCATTCTTCCATGGGAAGCTGCCTCACGAATTGCGAAACATTATCAAGTTGAACGTGTTTTCTTAGCAGGAGACGCAGCTCATGTCATGCCACCAAAAGGAGCATATGGTGCAAATACAGGAATACAAGATGCTCATAACTTAGCTTGGAAATTAGCTGCTGTTTTACGTGATGAAGCAAATACTGATTTGTTGACCACTTATGAACAGGAACGCAATCCTGTAGCTCAATTTGCTACAAATCAATCTGTTCTCAATCTTACAAATGGAAAGGGTCGCGTGCATTCTCTTATCCCTGCTATCGGTTATTTATACCAATCAGATGCAATTGTCACGGAAGAAAATATAGAGATTCGATTAGATGAACTACGATTAGATGGTATACCTGGCAAAAGAGCTCCACATGTTTGGTGCAGCTATCAAGGAAAACGCATCTCAACAATTGATTTACTAGGAAAAAACTTCGTATTGTTTTCAGGAGATAAAGGGAAAGAATGGTTACATGCAGCATCAGATGTTTCCTTACGTTTAGAAATTCCAATACAAGCATACCAAATAAGTAGGGATGAAGATTTAGTGGATATAGACAATAATTGGCAAAAGGCATACGGGATACCTAGTGGAGGTGCTGTACTAATAAGACCTGATGGTTTTGTCGCTTGGCGCACAAATGAAGAGATAGAAAATAAAGCGGAGATTCTAGCAGAAGTATTTCGCCAGATCTTATTTCATAGAAAATCCAACATTAGTTAATACACAAGGAGTGAATAGGATGAAGGGGAAATCTACAACAGTTATTCGTGTTTTATTTGGGTTGATGTTATTAGGATTTGGTTTTTCTGGACTGCTAAATCTCATGCCCGCCCCACATTATGCTGGACCAGCTGCTGATTTTATGGATGCGCTAATAAAAACCGGTTACATCATGATTTTCGTAGTTCTAATGAAATTGTTAGTAGGAACATGCTTGCTGATAAATCGTTTTGTTCCACTTGCTTTGGTTTTGTTTATGCCCATTTCCGTGAATATGTTTTTCTTTCATTTATTTTTGGATATTGTTTCCATTTTACCTGCATTGGTTATCATTTGCCTAAATACCTATCTTCTTTTTGCTTATCTGGAGAAATATAAACCGTTTTTGGAAGCAAAAAATTAAATCATTTTCTTTACTTTTGATTAGAAGGACATAATATTCCCATTTTTAGGAGGATCATTATTGTGGAAAATAATAAAGAAATTCAATCGTCGACTACTGTTGAGTCGTTGTTTCAACCTTTTAGATTCGGTAATGTAACGCTATCAAATCGAATCGTAATGGCTCCAATGACTCGTAGTTTTTCTCCAGGAGGGATACCAGGACAGAATGTAGCAGACTATTATCGACGTCGAGCAGAAAATGGTGTTGGATTAATTGTGACAGAAGGAACTTTTATCAATCATCCAGCTGCCGGAAATGACCCTAATGTTCCTAATATCCATGATGAAGGCGCACTTAACGGATGGGCAAAGGTAGTTGATGAGGTTCACAAGGTAGATGGTCGAATCATATTGCAACTATGGCATGTTGGAATGCAACGTAATGCAGGAGACCATCCGAATCCACACGTGCAGCCTATTGGACCTTCAGGGCTTGCCGTATCTGGTGTAAAAGTAACGGAACCGATGACAAAATCAGAGATTCATACAGTGATTGAAGCTTATGCACAAGCTGCTTCCAACGCAAAGCGGCTAGGGTTTGATGGAATTGAAATACATGGAGGACATGGTTATTTAATTGATCAATTCTTTTGGGAAAAGACGAATCACCGTACAGATGATTATGGGGGTAACCTCGTTCGTCGTACCCGTTTTGCAGTAGAGGTGATTGAGGCTTGTCGACGTGCAGTAGGAACCGATTTTCCTATTTCGTTTCGTTTGTCCCAATGGAAGCAAGGAGATTATACAGCAAAATTAGTAGAAACTCCTGGCCAGTTAGAAGATTTTTTAACACCTTTAGTAAAAGCAGGTGTCGATTTCTTTCATTGCTCTACTCGTCGATTTTGGGAACCTGAGTTTGAGGGATCCTCTCTCAATCTAGCAGGTTGGGTCAAAAAGCTAACAGGAAAACCAACCATTACAGTTGGCTCAGTAGGTCTAGATCAAGACCTTATCAGTTCAGTATTCCAAGGAAAAGAGACAAACAACACCGATATCCAGAATCTAATTACGAGACTAGAACAAGGAGAATTTGACCTAGTTGCAGTTGGTCGTGCTCTGTTGGCTGATCCTTCGTGGGTTGTCAAAATTCGAGACAATCGTATTAGTGAGATTGTGCCCTTTACAAGGGAAGTATTGAAAACATTGTTTTAGTTAGAGTAAAAAGAAAAACATAACTGGTTGAATTCTATGTTCCGATATGGCATCTCAAGTTATTTTCTATTTACTAGGAAAACAATACTAAGTCGCAATTCACTCCCTCTGTTCAAATAAATTTATCCTATCTTTTTGTAAGTGGCCTAAAAAAGAACGAATCATTGCGGTATCTTTGTAACATCTCCTTCATCAACCATCTATTTACTAAACTCGTTCAGATCATACAGGTAGTCGGTTGTTTTGATATAGATAGCAATAACCATATTATCTCTAATTCCTTTACAGGATAACTCGATTTGTTGACAACTCTACATGGTTAAAGCCGTTGGATTCTTGGGTCGATAGCCTCCTATTTCATTACCAAGCTGACCCCGTGTGCCCACGGTTTATGTATGTTGATTTCTTCTTTGCCGCGAGAAACTTGGTTTTTCGCCTGCAGAGACTATATATATAACTATAAGAACGCTAGTTTGTAAATTTACTTTTTTCAGAGGTTGGACTGGAGAAGGGAAATCCCTTCTCCTCGTCCAATTCTCGCTTTCATCCCACGATTTTTAAGCGATGGGTTTTCTCATTCGTAATGCTATAAAGTCGTGTACTTGGGAACTTCATTTTAAACGAAAGAATTTGTCCACGTAACTATAATTTCCTGCAAGACGACCTATAACTTGTAGTTTTTCCAAATCGATCTTTCCATCAAAATATAGATCATCTCTTATATGGAAAAATACTATTTGTCCAATTACAAGAGTTTCAAATCCTAAATGAATGAGTTTTACTAATTTGCACTCTAAATTAATTGGAGATTCCTTCACTCTCGGAGGGACTACCATCTCACTTTTTTCTGAATTCACACCTGAAATCTTGAATTCATCTACATTCGGTTCATACTCTCCTGAACTTGCATGCATCTTTTGCGCCAAAGAATAAGTTACGATATTTACTACGAATTCTTCTAAGTCTACTATATTTTTTAAAGTATCCTTTGTTGTACCTTCTCTTTCCCCTTCTCCAGGCCCGATTGAAATACCTATCATTGGAGGATGAGTACACAATACCTGAAAAAAGCTGAAAGGTGCTAAATTCAATACATGATTGCTACTGAGTGTTGATACCCAGGCTATTGGCCTAGGAACAACTGATCCAGCTAATAATTTATACAATTGCTTTTGATTTAAATCTACAGGGTCGATCTTCAATGATAATAAAAACCTCACTTTCTCCATTAATTTGCATATTCAAACTAGTAAGTTTTACTCTACCTAAAATTCTAATTTAACTTAGCAGATGTTTACTTAGATATATTTTCTAGAGATCGTGAAGGTGAAATCGATCGCGCACCAAACATCAATAATCCTGAGAGTAATAAAGGTAATACTCCTGCCACAAAAGCAGCAATTATTATACTATTCGAACTTACAAATAATGTAAATATGAATGAACCCAATATTCCTCCAATAGGTCCTGTAGCATTGATGATTGCGGTGCCAGTGCCACGAATTCTTGTAGGAAAAGATTCGCCCATATAGGTAAACAAAGCAGAGTAGGATCCTATTAAGAAAAATAAGCCGATACTATAAGATATCAATACGGACCAATATCCTGATGCTACAAAAAGCATATAGGTATAAGAAAGACCTGACATAAACCAAGCGAAAATAATAACACCTCTTCTTCCAAATCGATCTCCGAGATAACCATGAATGATATATCCGACGTAAGCAAGAGCATTAGAAAGAATGAGTAAAAATAAAGAGTTATTAAATGAGATACCTTTACCTGCCGTAAGAACAGTGGTCGATAAAACACTAAATATTTGAATGGCAAACCAATTTAATAAAAATGCGAGCCCAAGAAAGATAGTATGACGTCTTATATCTGGTGCGAAAAGTTGTGCAATTGTTGATTTGTTCATTTTTTGTGTATCAATACCGCTTCTCTCACCAATTTGATTTGCTTCCTCCTCTTTTCCTTCTTTTAAGAGTTTTCGAACGTGCTTAATTTCTTCAAACTTAGGAGATTCCTTTAACTTTAATCGTAACAAAATAATGATAATAGCTGGAATGGCACCTACTAAAAATACACCTTTCCAACCAACATACGGTAACAAGATAGAACTTGCAAATGCAGCAAGCAGAGCTCCGACTGGCCATCCACCTTGGATAAAACTGTAAAGAATTCCTCTTCTTTTCTCTCCAGAAATTTCAGATAAATAGGTTGTATTAACTGCTTGTTCCGAGTAACCAAAACCAGATAACGCACGAACTAGAATGAGATACAAAGGACCAATTGTAAGAGCAGTTAATCCAGAACTCAAGGCTGCTCCAGCTGTGGTAATTACTAAAGCATTACGACGACCAAAGTAATCTGTAATTGGCCCTACCGTTAAGGCAATCAGAAACGTTCCCACCGATACCCATGTTGCAATTTGCGAACTTTCCACTGTGCTCCAATGAAATTGTTCCGCTATAACTGGTAGTAGCGTCCCAAATAAAATAAAGTCATATACAGAGAATACCCAAGCAAAAAAGGCAACAATAGATGCATAGATTAGCTGAGCTCTGGAAACAGGGGATTTCCTAGAGTATGATTCATTTTCCAATTGCAAAGGGGTTACTTTACGAACGTTTTGAGACATCATAAACCCTCCCAATGATAATTTTGATACACATCCTTACGAATAAATAATTCCTTTTTTCAGGAGAATACAGATCACGAAAACGCTTTCATAAACATCTCTCCTCTTTAGTTAAAATGTGAACAATTTTTAACTTTTCTTCTGTATTAAAAAAATATCAAAGTTAAAATATAGGAACAACCAAGTAAACGAATAAAATTATGCAGAATGGCATAATAAGAAACAGGATTCCCTTTTATACAAGAAGAAACTGTGAATCCATTTAAAAAAATGTTCCTAGAAAATAGCCATCCGTATATAACAAAAAAACTCCCTATATCCAAGGAGTTTGATTGGTGGACAGTAGAGGAATCGAACCTCTGACCTCTTCCATGTCTAGTAACGCAGCAAGTTAATCTAGTTATTCCGTGCAGGAAATCCAATAAAATTGCAGGTTTTCAAAATTCCATTTGCTACTTGATCCCTTCTATTTACCCTAGTTCTCATAAGTGCGTGGTCAATTTGTGGTCAAATTCTTTCACTAAATTCAATTTGAAAAGTACAAATATGAATCTCTAGATAGAGTGGCCAGTCAGCACTGTTCATCGGTGTCTTGAAGTGCTATTTCGTTTTTGGTTTATTTTGCACTAGTACTAGCTTGAATTTGAGAAGTGATTTGTTTATGTGTAATTGATTTTATAAGTCCATCAAAGTAAGCGAATTTTTCCTCTTTATTCGCAGATATTATCGTATAATCTGCTATTAATTTCATATTACCTAATCCATGGGTCATAAGTACCTGTTTTGTTTTCCAGATTCGATCTTCCAACGTTTTTTTGCTAGATGAGTTTATAGGGGCTTTTAAATGAATATGAACTTCCATGTTTGGATCTAATACCTTAGGAAGTGGAGTGGTTACAGCTTTTTTTAGTGCTTTTTTGTAATCGATCTCCTGAGCATTCGGTTTACTGTAAGGAGTATTCACCAACACATAAATATGATCCGTTTGTTCTCCAAAAATGTTTTTGATTAGTGGAGATACTTCTTCCTCTGCTTGATATTTCCAAACATCTTCTCTTCCTAAACCATTATCAGCTATTAGTTGTTCATAAATATCAGTAGGATTATGAATATAGGCTACTGCAATAGGGCCAAACATGCCACTGCCATTCAATCCTTCTGTAAATGGGCCATTATGGTAATGAACCTCTAAAACAGCTTTTGCAAATCCATTGTCCATCAGTTGATTTCTAACCTTCCAAATAAGAGTTGATACCTCTTTTAACTGTTTGGGATCAGATATACTATGAAGATCAAGACGAATGGTAAGCTGTGGACCAGAAAAAAAACCAACTTCATATATGGATTTCTCTAGAGCACTTTTAATATTGTTTCTGATCTTCTTATGACAATCATCACATGTAAAATCTACTCGAACATACATTTGGGATATTTGGTCACCTGATACACCACTTAATATTTGTTTCACTTCATTGGATGCTTGATATTCATATAGCGTCTTTAAATAGCTATCATCACCTTCTCCTTCTTTTACAGTAAAGGTGATATCTGGTTGATCAACTGGATAAACAGTAGCACGCCAAATCATTGTATTTGGCATATCAACATTATATTCTTCACATCCACTGTCTTTGATAGCAAACTTCTTTCCATACTTTTTCTCCAATGTTTGCAATTTCTCTTGTAACTGCCCATCTTTCCCGGTGGAATAACATCGACCAAAAAGAATGGTTGATAAACTGCATCCTGTAAAAAGAGGTAAAGAGATGAATAAACAAAGAGACCAGACAAGCATTTTTTTCCACATATCCATCCCAGCCTTCTATTGCATTTTGTATATGCTCAATATAAACGAACATAATATTCTTTATATATTCAAATACTTATACAATAGGAAAATACTTGTGATTGATTTTGTTAGTAGTGACGAATACCATTTTAAAGATACCTTAAACAATACTTACACAACATATGAAAATGGTCAAAAAATGGCCTGATAAGGCCGAAATGTTTGATTGCTATCGGAAAGGCGATATATTAAAGGAGATTTTAAATGAACAAAGAACTTTACTTTACCTATCAGTGACAATATGAGAAAGGAGATTTAAAGTTTTGCCCACGTTGTGGGCACCACTTCTCAATAGAAGATTTACGATGACGTCAATTCTTTCTTGAGCTGTCTTTTCCTTTTACACTTACCCATGATGTCACCCCAATTAAAAAATTCTGTTCAAAATAATTGGGTAATAATATTTTAGTGTAATAAAGGTCTACAATCTGCATTTTCTCCGCTAAAACCCCATCTGCATACAACAAAAAAACTCCCTATTTCTAAGGAGTTTGATTGGTGGGCAGTAGAGGAATCGAACCTCCGACCTCTTCCGTGTCAAGGAAGCGCTCTCCCCCTGAGCTAACCGCCCTTATGCAACTGTATGGTGGGCCCAACAGGACTCGAACCTGTGACCGATCGGTTATGAGCCGACTGCTCTACCAACTGAGCTATAGGCCCGGAATATTTGCAATAATTGGTAAACGTAAAACGAAATGGCGGGGCTGACGGGATTCGAACCCGCGGTCTCCTGCGTGACAGGCAGGCATGTTAGGCCTCTACACCACAGCCCCATATTTGGTTGCGGGGGCAGGATTTGAACCTGCGACCTTTGGGTTATGAGCCCAACGAGCTACCGAGCTGCTCCACCCCGCGTCAGTGGCGACATTTGTTATTATACTATGGGCACATCTAACATGCAAGTATAAGTTTATAAATTTTTTCTCCATATATATTTTACTCCAAACCGACCTTTACGAGAACGAAAAACTTCTACACGATCTGGACTATCGTAGCCATAAAGCCACCAGTCTTCTTCCATACGTGCAGCCAAACATCTCGCTTGGAATTTTGTCTCATATAATTTCAACCAATAAACCCAATTTGTTGACATTTGGATAGTTCACCTCTTACTTCTAGTGTACCTAATTACTATCTGTTTCATGCTTAACGGACGCTTCTCATCCGAATGTATGATTCCTCATCGCAAAAGGATATACCTTTAAAAATTAATATTTATTTCATTTGTTATTCTTAATCATTTATATTTTGGATAAAATGGACACCATGCTCCACTCCTGCACATACAAAAAAAATTCATCTCCATACCTTATTATTACAGGCAGATGCTTGTTAGCTGTTCCCTCCTCCATTTAACCGAGTTTAGACACTCGGTTTTTCTGTATAAAAAAAGAGGTTCCATTTAGATAGATGGAACCTCTACATCGTTTGCTACAAATAAGCATCAATATCTTCCATTTCTTCTTCGCCTTCTTCTTCATCCCTCAGTCTATGTGCAATTCGTCCTGAAGCTGCTGCTGCAATGCTTGCAACTAAATCATCGATAAAGGTATTTACTGGACCATTTTTTGTCGTGTCCAGTTCTTTTATAATGCCAATTTTATGTTTATCTAGGTGTCCGAAAGTAGTAACTGCAATACTTCCATACCCAAAAACAGAGCCAAGAGCTAGTGTTTCATCACACCCAAATAATCCTTCATCAGAGCGAACCAGTGATAGCAATGGTTCAGACAGCATATCTCGTTCAGCTAAAATGTCCAATTCGATTCCCACTAAAATAGCATGTTGAATTTCACGTTTTTTCAAAACCGCAAGGACACTTTCCACACAAGCTTCCAACTGTAGGTTTGGAGCATAAGGTTTCTGCATCTGATACACAATATCTGCGATGGCGGCTATCGAAACACCACGATCTTTTAGTTTTTGCATAACAGCCATTTTGATTTCCTTGTTTAAAACTTTTCTCATTTTTATACTCCCCCTGTTTCCAAATCATAAACGAAATACTTTAGAAAGGAAACCCAATAAATTAAAATAAAGCAGTGTCTGAAGGAGAGTATCAAACTTATTTATTCGCTGCTGCCCTGAGTCTTTCTACTGTACTATAAGGTGTGGTGCATGTGCCTAAATTGGCATGATGCATTTGACCATTTCGTACACCATGATAATCCGAACCTGCAGTCGGAATAAGATTAAATTGTTCAGCCAATGCCTCATATCGAATTTTATCTTCTTCCGTGTGATCAGGGTGATTCACTTCTATACCAGTGAGTCCCATTTCGACAATGGTTGGGATGAGATCATCGCGATGATATATCCCAGGATGGGCCATGACTGCTACTCCACCTGCTTCTTTGATTGCTTGAATGGCTTCATCTGGGGATGTATTATTTAGCCGAACAAACGCTACACCATCTGTACCTAAATATTTATCAAATGCTTCATTTAAATCTCCTACCAGTCCCCTTTCAACAAGTATTTGACCAATATGCACTCGACCTACATTTTTTTGTTCAGAGTTAATTTCTTGTTTGGACTCCACTTCATCGATTGTAATATAGATTCCTAATTGTTCTAACTCCTCTAAAACTAAGTGATTACGCTCTTTTCTCATGTTTTGTTGTCTATCCAAAAGTCGCTGAAATGCAGGATGATAGGGGTCAATAAAATATGCTAAGATATCGATTGCTTGTCCATCCAATACTGTACTCATTTCCACTGCGGGTACAATTTCTACTCCTAATTTTTGCCCAGCAATTAACGCTTCTTGATATCCTCCTGCGGTATCATGATCGGTAATTGCTATTGCTTCTAAACCCAGTTCGGCAGCAAGTTTCACAACTTCTGTCGGGGTTTGGGTTCCGTCTGACATTATCGTATGAGAATGTAAATCTGCTCTTTTCATCCTATCACCTCATCATCTATCATACCAAAAAAGGCACCCTTTCATGGGTGCCTACACTCAACTTCATCTTACTTCACTGCACGGATTAATCGTTTCAATCTGGAAGCAAATTTCTCGGGGTTTTCTTGAATATTACGTGTATCTGCTGATACTCCTAATTCATTTGCTGCTTCAACCATTAATTGTTCTACATTATCGTTTTTCTTGGTTTGTTCGACACGATTTTGCTTATCCACGAAAAACGCCCCCTTTTGCTGAGTGTAGGTTTAGTATGTGTGGAATATCCAAAAATTAAACATAAAAAGCAACCCCTTCTGCATTGGAGAGATTGCTTTTTTTATTTTTGAAGTAAAACTTCGATATGCTCGTTTTCTTCCATAGAAACAACAGGATACATATTCTCAACCTGTGTAAACGCATACTGATTGTTATCCGATTGGATGGTTCCTTTGATCCAAAATCTTTTTTCCGTCCACATACGAGGGAAACTTCGGAGTTGAATCGGTCTCCATTGCTCACCAATTAAAATTACAGGCCCAGCTGAGGTAACATGGAGCAAAAACATATTTCGTTGTTCTGCTTCATCTTGATTTTTTTTCGTAACTCCGTTTTCCATCATCCAAGTACGAGCTTCAATCGTTTCTGGGATCAATCGAATGAATGGTACATATACCTTTTTAAATGCTTGAAACACATTGGCATGACCAGCAGACTCTAGCCAACGAAATAGGTGTTTACACGTGTTTAAAAATATACGCGCTGATATTGGAGTAGATTGATGATGGTCCATATACCAAACACTGAAAAAACGCGCTAATACATCTTCATTTAGAAGAGACCATTCAAATGATTGTCCAAAACGAAGGGAGAGATATTGGAATAGCGTTTCTAACGAACGTGAATACCAAGCTTGCGTACCTTTTTGTAGTTTGGTAACTTCCGAAACGTAGAACTGCTCTAAATGATTCAAGACAGATACTGGTAGTCCAGGTCTCTCTGCTTGATGTTCCATGGCAGATAAAAAGAAGTCTTGATTACTGTCTAAACGCATTTCTGTTGGAGCACTTGTCAATTGTTGCTCCATTGTTTCTAATTCATTTGCTCTTTGAATCGACCAACCGAGTACTCTCCAGCTGGTTTCTCGAATCGTAAGTTCTTGTTGTTCATCATCATGGTGGTTGTATTTCTCTAGCTGCACGAGTATCTCCCCTCTCATCTCATGCACAAACGATGTATAAGGGCCAAATAGTTCATAGCGATTTCCTATCCGTATGAGCCTGGCGAACACCAGTTTGTCTCTTGGTATAGCATCTTGTTTCATCACCTCATAGTCTTTATTCGTCTGGAGCGAGCGAAATGTCATCGTCTCCTGATCAGAGTCCAACATTTCAAAACAAGAAAAAGTTAATTCTGATAGGCTTTGAATCACTCTTTCTCCATCCATTCGATGATGTCGAATAGTGGATGCCCAAAGTTCTACTGGCCGTCTTCCGTTCATGCATGGTGCATCAAATAGCAAATAATAATGAAACGAGAAAGCAAAGCTTTTGGGAATAGGTTGATCTAAAGGTAACTGTAATATTTCTTTAAATCGGGTAGCCCATTTATCTTGATCATCTACTTTGGCATATCGATGAAACCATTTATCTAGATAGAGAGCAATTCCCCTTTCTGCCCTCTTTCTCGATTTTCTCTAGTCAATTCAGCTTGGTGAAAAACGATCACACGTTCACAACATTTTTTATACTTTTTACCACTGCCGCAAGTGCAGGGTTGATTTCGACCTACCATACTAACACCTCGGATGGAAATTTCCTTGTAATCCAGTATATCGGAAATAAGCATATAAGACAAAGAAAATTTCAAAAAAAGTCCACAGACAAAATATTTGTGTTATGTATCAGGTTCGATGAAAAACCAAAAAACCCTGCAATAAAATTTCATTGCAGGGTTTTCCATTACTTCACAATATGGACTTTTACATTTCGTCTGCCCCATTGTACACAATCAGCTTCACTTGAGAAATAAAGATCAATGATATGTCCTTTGATTCTTCCACCTGTATCTTCTGCAACACCGTATCCATAGCCTTCGATATAAAGTTTGGTGCCGAGTGGGATTACATCTGGATCAACAGCAACAGTTCCTTTATGAGGGGTGGTACCAGTTGCTGTTTTACTTCCATATGAAGTGTAAGCAGTTGATTCAAAGGTCATTGCTTGACCAGATAGTTCAACAGATGCAGAGATAGAACCTTCATCTTGTTTTTCTGGTTCTTTCGTTCCTAGTTTTACTAGTTCCATGACAGGAGCTACTTTATTGATTAATGTTTTGGTAAGGACAGGTTTTCCATCTTTTATCAATAGCTTCCCGTTTTTATAGAGAGCTACGATTTGATATTCTTCTTTTCCTGGTTTTCCTTTGGTTGTTACTTCTTTCTTTCCTTTTTCCAACTTGTCATCTTTTACTTCTTTGGTTGTGAATTTAATGGTTTTTGTTTCTTTTTTCACTCGCTGCTCTACTTTGTCCACAACGATCCTCATATTCTGGGTTATAGCTTCATTCATCGAAACATTTGGTTCATCCCAAGCAGATAAAAAAATCTTTCTCTCCTCTAAAAAGGAACCAACTGTTGTTTGAGAAGTGACGAAAGTACCTAGGTTCTTGCCGCCTAACTCAAGATTTACTTTACATTTACATTTTAGATCTACTGTTGTATCTCCATCTAATGATTTATTCCACGGGATAGAGGGTTGATAATTAGCTTTTAACTGTTGCACATTTTGTCCTGCACCAGCTAAAGCCTCTTCAAGTGTATTATGTAAACCCTCGCTCACAACTGTAGTTTTTCCATCACTAAATTTGACCGTCACTTTTGTCTCCATTGCAGCATAAGCGACAAAAGAACCTGATAAAAGTACTATTGCTATTACTCCTAATATTAGGAATTTCTTCATTGATCACTGTTACCGAAAAACTTAAAAATTCATTTTTAAGAAAAGGCACACTTAATTCGTATCGTCTAGACTGTCTGAAGTTTTCAGTAACAGCTTCGCACCTCCTTGTTAGGTGTACCTATTGTGTGTTGCCCATTATAACAGGACTTTTGGAGATATTCTATTTAAATGAAAAATGTTCCTTTTTTTTTCTTTTTTTTAGTTCTCATTTACTGGTAAAAACTTGTACAGTCACATATCCTTTTTTCGCTTCAGAAACAATGAGAATAGGGTTATTTCGGAGATTCTTAAACTTAAAATCAGGTCCTCCCCACGAAACAGTTGCATCTTTATTTTTGGGAACATATGGAACATTTCTGCTATGACTTTTACGTTCAATTATCGTGAGCTTTGCCTTATCTACACTGTTGAACAAGGTGGAAGATGTTTGGCATATCCCTCCTCCAATTCCTTCACTATATTCGCCTTTTACAATTATTTTGGCTTCCCGGTAACCTTTGGCTAAGGTACGCCTGCCAACGGTTTGATTGAAAGAAAAAATTTCTCCCGGCATCACCACAATATGATCAATAGCTTTAGCGGAAAGTTCAACATTATGAGATCGATTATCCATACTATTATTATAAAAAGTAGTATATGATGCTAATAATTTTCGTTTTAATTTACGAAGTTCTTTTGTAGTAAGTTTTGGACGTTGTATTTCAACGGGAATTTTTATTTTTTTCCCTATATATAAGTGAATTAAATCCATCCAACTATCCATTTCGGACAGGATGACTTTTCCCCCCGATTTTTCTGGTACAATTTGTCGATTTTCATAGTGTGCAGACGTGGGGTTGTGATTGATTTGTTTCGCAATTTTAGCAAACCAACGATGTAACTCCTGACGATCTAACGTCGTTGGATCTATGCCGTCAAAACCAGCTTGACGCAAATCCAAATACCACTGTTTTTCCCCATATGTTACATGAATGACTGGATTAGGAGACCCATCTTGAAAAATCGGGGGTAAAAGCAGAAGCATACAAGCATATAAATAAGTAAACAAAAAAATCCCCCCTTCTGTATATAGTTTGTACAAAGAAGACGGGACTTACCAAAACAAATTTATGCAATTAGAAAATGAATTACATAGGTGATCCAATAATTTATTCCAAAAATCGCCATTGGGTAAATAATTACAAGATTCAATACAAATAAGAAAGGAATAAAGATTAAAAAATTCCAATGTTTTGTCTTATGCCGAACAACTTGCATACCAATAAAAGAACCAAGCGCTCCTCCTAGCGCAGCAACGAGAAAAAGTCTCTTTTCAGGAATTCTTTGTTGACTCAGCTTTGCTTGTTTTTTATCATAAAGCATTTGAGAAAATCCAAATATATTGGCAACCACGATATAAATGATAACGAAGATATTCATAAAATTATTTTATCAGATAGACAAACTTGCATCAAGACATTGTGAATCACTTAACAAATTATGATCAATTAATGACGTTTTTCTTTATATATCATAAAAAGTATGTGAAACAGTGTACAAAGTTGTTCACAGAGAGTAAGATAATTGTATACAATTTAGACATTGATGAAGGAGGACTCAAAAATGGATTCTGCCTTTTGGAGTCGAATGCTTACTGAAGAGACACTTGCTTTTCACATTATCTGGGCTGCCATTGGAGTCGGAGTTCCTATATTTGTAAGTTTAGCAGAATTTATAGGTATTCGTAAGAAAGACATGCATTACACGATGATGGCAAAGCGCTGGACACGTGGATTTGTAATCACGGTTGCTGTCGGAGTAGTAACAGGTACATGTATCGGAGTACTGTTATCCTTGCTTTGGCCAACTTTTATGCAATTAGTTGGAAATGTGATCAGTCTGCCATTATTTTTGGAAACATTCGCGTTCTTCTTCGAAGCGATATTTTTGGGAATATACCTGTATACTTGGGATCGTTTTAAAAATCCTTATTGGCATTGGTTAACTTCTATCCCTGTCATTATCGGATCTACTCTCTCTGCAGTATTTATAACTACAGTAAATTCGTTTATGAACACTCCTGCTGGTTTTAAATTAGATGCGGCTGGGAAGGTAGTGGATATTGACCCTATCGGCGCAATGTTGAATCCTGCAACACCCTCAAAAGTAGGGCATGTTGTCTCCTCCTCGTATTTGATATCTGGCCTATTGCTAGCAGGGCTGGCAGCGTTTTTCATATTACGTGGAAGACAACATATTTATTATAGAAAAGCATTGAAATTAACAATGGTCACCACATTCATCCTGTCCATAACCACCATTTTAATGGGGGATATATCTGCAAAATTTCTAGCAGAACACCAACCAGCAAAATTAGCAGCTGCGGAGTGGCATTTTGAAACCAAGAAAGGTGCACCTCTCGTCTTATTTGGATCATTGGATCCAAAAACAAATGAAATAAAATATGCGATTGAAATTCCAAAAGCATTGAGTATTTTAGCAACAAATAACCCTAGCGGAACAGTGATTGGTTTGGATAGTATACCGAAAAATTTGTGGCCGCCTCTATATATTCATTACTTATTTGATACAAAAGTAAGTATTGGTTTCTACTTATTGTTCATAACTGCTGTATTTTTAATCCTTTGGATATGGAAAAAGGGAAATCCATTTCATCCCATCGTCTTATATGGAATCGTTATTGCAGCTCCATTGTCTTTCATCGCAATGGAACTGGGTTGGGTATTTGCGGAGGCTGGTCGTCTTCCATGGATCATAACAGGAATTATGAAAGTTGGTGAAGCAGCAACTACAGCAGCAAATGTGAAATTGATGTATTTCTTATTTACTGGACTTTATCTTTTACTGGCAATTGTTGCTTGTATTGTACTGTATCGATTATTTAAAGGAAAACCTGCTGAAGCAGAGATACAAGCTTTCGAAGGAGGTATCTCCTAATGCCACTTGAATTAATAGGTATAAGTGTACTGTGGACATTCCTCTATGGGTATATCATTGTTGCATCAATCGATTTTGGAGCTGGTTTTTTCTCCTATTACAGTTATCTGACGAAAAAAGAGCATGTCGTAAATAAAATTATTGATCGTTATCTGTCTCCTGTTTGGGAAGTTACCAATGTATTTCTCGTTTTTTTCATTGTTGGCATCGTCGGTTTTTTTCCTGACACAGCATATTATTATGGAACTGCTTTACTTATCCCTGGTGGCATTGCGTTAATTTTGCTCACCATTCGAGGCTCCTTTTATGCGTTTGCTAATTATGGCGGAAGAGATAGTAAATTTTTCTTGTTTCTATATGGAATGACCGGATTGTTTATTCCTGCGGCTCTCTCTACAGGTCTCACAATCTCAGAAGGTGGTTTTATTGTAGAGAACGGAAAGAAAATCGAGTTTTTATCTGGTGCATTATTTCGTAGCCCCTATTCATGGACAGTAGTTTTCTTAGCAATTGTAAGTATCTTGTATATCAGTGCTAGTTTTTTAACTTACTATGCAAAGAAAGCTGGAGATTTGCCTGCCATGGAACAATTGCGTAAATATGCGCTTTTTTGGAGTGGTCCTACAATACTTGCAAGTGTTCTTGTCTTTTGGGGATTATCCCAGCATAATCCTAATCATTTTGCAAAAGCATGGGACATCAGCCCTGTTTTTATTTGTTCCTTTCTTTGTTTTTTGGTGGCTGTGTTTTTTATCTGGAGGCGTAAATCACTTGGATTATCATTTATTGCTGTCATGATGCAATTCGCATTCGCCTTTTTTGGTTATGGTTACTCCCACTTACCTTATTTACTTTATCCGTACATCACATTGCAAAGCGGCTTAACTAATTCTACGATGGGATGGGCTTTAGTCCTTGCATTTATTGCTGGTTTGATCCTATTGATCCCATCTCTTGTTCTCTTAATGTGGTTGTTTTTATTTAATGCAAAATATGTGCGGAATGAAAAATAAAAATGCTGGGGGCATCCCAGCATTTTCTAATTTATCATTCGCTTTGGTGATCAGATGGTAACCATCCAAAAATTAACAGAAGATACTTTCTTCACGCTTTTAAACCATATAATCTGTAAATTTTTAATGATATTTTTCTGCTAAATTACATGCATTTATAAAAGAAGAAAATAGTTTCATCGCATGCTTATCTTGCAAGATTGACATCCCTTCAGGATGCCATTGTACACCTAGCAAAAAAGGATGACTGATACTTTCAATAGCTTCTACTACACCATCAGCAGCAAAAGCACTGATGATTAATGGAGGACATACATTTTTAACAGATTGATGATGATAGGAATTTACTCGAATCTTCTTTTCCCCCATAATGTCAAAAAGCAGGCTTTCTTTTTTAATGTCAATCGAATGAGTTGGATAACCACGTGGTGCATGTTGGTCATGGTTTAGTGCCGGGGTTATTTGTGAAGGTATATCTTGGTAAAGATCTCCTCCTAAGGCGATATTCATTAGTTGGCATCCTCTGCAAATAGCTAAAATAGGTTTATTTTGCTGTATGAATAATTCAAAAACTTTCAATTCGATTTCGTCTCGTTCAGGAATGATTACACCTAGATTTAGCGAAGGTTCTTCACCATAGTAAAACGGATCTACATCTTTCCCACCAGTAAGAAGTAACCCTGAACATTGTTCGACCATTTTTTGTATCATGATTGGGTCCCGTAAAAATGGAATAAGTAATGGGATTCCACCAGCTTGTATAACGGATTGAACGTAATCATGATTGATAAAAAATTTTTGATCATCTTGATCAATTGTAATTCCAATTATGGGGTACAACATGATCTCTCCTTTGCTACATAAAAATCTTATATATCTTATGCAACAAAAAACTCCAGCTCTATATGAACTGGAGTTTGAAATTATTCCCTTACGTCCCTTGCATGTGAACGATCTTCAAACAGATATTTGATCGCATAAATACCTGATAACCCGACAATGGTGTAAATGATTCGACTAAGTAAAGATGATTCGCGGATTGCATCTCCACCAAAAATAGCAGATACAAGATCCCATTGAAATAAGCCAACAAGTAACCAATTCAGAGCGCCAATTATCACTAATGTAAGAGCAACTTTACCCACAATTTTGGTCCTCCTTCAACAGATTGTTTCTGTTAGTATGGTACTTAATTATCTTTTTCATACAGAACCATCTAGGAGGGCTATTGACTTTTGATCCCACAAAAAAGGTAAGTACGATGGATGTACTTACCTTTTTTTCTCAGGAAGAGCGTATATTAGTAGAATTTTCTTTCTGCTTATATTCTTCGGCTAATTTATCGATTTCCTTTTTCAACTCTTCTACCATTTGAGCTTCTGGGATTTTACGGATAATTTCTCCGTGACGGAAGAGTAATCCCTCGCCTCTTGCTCCCGCAATACCAATATCTGCTTCTTTTGCTTCTCCGGGACCATTTACAGCACAGCCTAGCACACTTACTTTGATTGGTGCTTTAATGGTGGAGATATAATCTTCAATTTCATTGGCAATCGAAATTAAATCTATTTCAATTCTTCCACAGGTAGGACAAGAAATTAAAGTAGCAGCATTTGCAGCTAATCCAAATGTTTTTAACAGTTCTCTGGCTACTTTTACTTCTTCAACGGGGTCCGCACTAAGTGAAATACGCAAAGTCGAACCTATCCCTTGAGCAAGGATTGCCCCTAATCCTGCTGCACTTTTGACTGTACCAGAAAATAATGTTCCAGACTCTGTAATACCAAGGTGCAATGGATAGTCAAATGCAGCTGATGCTTTCTGATAGGCTTCAATAGCCAAACGAACATCAGATGCTTTGAGGGAAACAATAATATCATGGAAATCGAGCTCTTCCAGTATACCAATATGGTACAAAGCACTTTCTACCATACCATCAGCAGTAGGATAACCATACTTTTCTAGAATTCTCTTTTCCAATGAACCAGCATTAACCCCAATACGAATAGGAATTCCACGCTCTTTAGCAGCTTTGACAACTGCTTCTACTTTTTCACGTCGCCCAATATTTCCAGGATTGATACGAATTTTATCAATTCCACCCTCAATTGCTTTTAATGCTAAACGGTAATCAAAATGAATATCTGCTACTAATGGAACCGTAATCCGCTTTTTAATCTCTGGAATAGCTTCAGCAGCCCGCATATCCGGAACAGCTACTCGTACTATTTGGCAACCTGCTTCGGTAAGTCTATTGATTTCCGCTACTGTAGCTTTCACATCATGAGTTTTTGTCGTGGCCATACTTTGAATAACAACTTGATCATTGCCACCTATTTGGAGATTTCCTACTTTTACTGGTCTTGTTTTCGTACGATGAATCATGAGCACTCGCTCCTTAAGAAGTTAAATCTTAATAGGAAGATATATTTCCCTCAAACCGCTACACTCAGATGGGTAAATTTCTCAACACAAAAAATACATACTTTCATCTTCACAACAGAAATATTAACAGATGGAAGTTTTCTACAAGTTCAGTTTAACATTATATCATATTCGGGCAAACCAAAAAGGGGCTTATGCCCCTTTTTAACGGATAATTTAATTTATCCTCTAATCCCAACACAAACGTTAAATACAAAAAAATGTTATCTTTTCCGTACTTTTTTCGCAGCTATCTTCATCGACATGGGAATCATACCAAACCAGCGATACGCCCATGGTTCTCTTCTTGCATACTTCATCGCTTTTCTATCTTTTTTTGGTGTTTCCATAAACCACACCATTTTTTCAATAACATAGGTAATCCAATCTTTAAAAGACATTATTCCCACCTCGTTAATTAGCATCACCGCTTTTCGCGAGATTAAACCAAATATCCATGATTTCCCGAGCAATCTGTTTAATTGATTTATGGTTCGTATCGATTTGAAAATCTGCAAATTGATACAAAGGTCCTCTGGTTTGATACAACTGGTGTACCTTTTCCTCTAAAGATCCTCCTTGCAATAATGGACGAGTGGTGTCCTCTTTCAAACGCCGAATAATCTCTTGTGGATCAGCATCCAGTGCAAAAACCCACCCATACTTATGCATCGTAATTCGGTTTTCAGCACGTAATACAATTCCACCTCCTGTTGTAATAATACTTGAACGTGTATTTTGTACATATTGTTCAAGAATACCTGTTTCTACATTTCGAAAAGTCATTTCTCCATAATTAGCAAAAATTTCTGGGATAGTGCAGCCTCTATCTCGCTGAATCATATCATCTGTATCAATATGCTCCATTTTGGTCAAAGCTGCGATCTGCTGTCCAATAGTTGATTTTCCTGTACCCATAAATCCAACAAGAATGAGATGTTTTTTCATAGTAAAAACTATTATAACGAACATTGTCATTCTAACCAATACAAGATATACATCGTTTTTTTATCTATCTCCACTGTTTTGGTCTGTTGAATGTTGTCTTTCCCTTTGGCTACAGCTTGAATGAAGATACTCTCAGGTATTGATTCCCAGACAGAAATATTTACCGTATACTCCCCATACTTCTTTTGTTCTGTACGATAATCATCTGGTCTATTTTGTAGTTCCTGTTGTCTTTCCGCTATTCCACTTTCAGCAGCATACCCAGCTTGGATCATTTTTAATCTTAGCAGGTCTTGCTTCTTCCATTTGCTCCATTCCATAGAAGCAAATAAAAACAAACTAGACATCAAAGCAATTAATACCATGACAACAGGAAGAATAAAGCCCTTTTCTTCATTCATTTATACGCCCCCAAATATAGGCAGATCCTGTGAACGTAGCATTATGATTTGAGAGGATAACTGTCATTTTCACTCCATTTTGTAAATTCTGATAATAAACTCGTTTTACTTGATATAACAAAATGGTATTTCCACGATAAGAGGCAGATGAAGATTCTTTTACACTCCGCACTAATTGATCTTGTTTCCAGCGATAACGTACCCGTAACCCATCTTTCATGATCATCTCTAATTGATTTTGATCGATTAAGAATTTGACACCATTGGCTTCATCCTGCTGCAATTGCAAAGAAAAACGATCAAATTGACTAAATAATGCATAAGTTGCAAGCTGAGAATGAATACTGTTGAAGACTTGGTAGAATAATCCAAAGAATAGTGGAAATATAGTAGTAGCGATCGCAAAAGACAAAATCATTTCAATATAAGTAAATCCTAATTCTGAAATCGAAGAGTCTCGAGTTTTACCATACGGCTTATTCCCTGTTGATTTTTCCATTTGACAAGTATCTTTAGATTCCATAATCGTTGTGAGTAAGTCACCTCTTCCTGTATGGTATATGCTCTCATTTTCCATGTTTTTTTACGAATCTGTAACCTGCTAAGCCTTTCTTCCAATAATTCTTGAGCTACTATTCTGGCTTGGTTTTCTAGCATGCGATCATGGAAAAACATCTTCCCAGTTAAGTATAATGGCACAACAAAACCAATTAGCGTAGTCCCTACCATCAATGCAACAAGTGTCTCTACAAGAGTAAATCCTTTTTCCCTTTTATACATGAAAGATTACTTTTGTTGTGCCACTGGCTACTTGGATCACAACATCCATCCAGTTTTTTTCATTTTTCTTTAAGTGGATCGTTCCTCCTCGGACTTGCCCAGTCCTTCGAAATAAGACTCGATTCTCCTTGAAATTACTGGATATTTTCAGATCATCGGGTAATATCGTTTTATGTTGTGTTTTCCCATCTACCCATGTAGTTATTGTCCTATTGGAAAACAAAACAGATACTTCTGTTTCTCTCGCCATAGCAGTTAGTTGTGCATCTTCTAATTGTGAAATAATTTGATATCGAAGTTGAAGATACGTAGCTTTAGCTACCAAAGCAGATAAATTTGGTACTGCTAATGAGATGAACATCCCCATAATACTTAACGTACACAGCAACTCAACCAAAGTATAGCCGGCCTCTTTCCTATTTTTTACTTGCATACGACTTGAATTTCTCCCGATTTTGATACTAGTTTGTACTTCCCAGCATCTCCTGGACAGTCTGGGATGGTACGAAGATATTTTTGAGAAACTAAATCTTGGATAGTTTTAGGATAGATACCATGATCCAAGTAGTAATTATCTACCTGCATACCAATCATTCGTCGATTTGCTCTATCTGCCTGTACATTTGCCTTTTTGCTGGCTTCTATAAAATTGGGCAGCGCGATTGCAATGATAATGCCAATAATAAATAAAACAACTAACATCTCGACTAATGTAAAACCCTTTTCCTTTTTCATTTTTTCCTCCTATTGAACTGCCTGGATGAGACCGAACATTGGCAAAAATAATGAGATGACTACAACTGCCATAATTAATCCAATAGAAAGTGTTAAAATTGGTTCTAAATAAGCCATCCATCTTTCTAATCTTTCTGTTAACCACTCTTCGGTAGTAGTAGATAGTTGTACTAACATCTCCCCTAATTTTCCAGTCTCTTCTCCCAAAATAAGTGTCTGAGAAAAGACAGGAAGCAGAGTAGATGATTTTTCTTGGACAATATTGCTTAAAGTAGCACCATGGATAAGTTTTCGTTTCGTACTTTCTAAATACTTACATAAATCAGGCCAAGGCGTTACCTGCTCGAGTAATGAAATAGCAGATAGCATAGGTACCCCTGCTGTCATAAATGAACCTAACTGCAAAGATAAATATTGCGTATACCTATACCGATAATAAATAGTGATTATGGGAATCCGCTTCATAACATGTTGAAATCTCGGATTTCTTCTTCCCCAAATACAAAAAAGCAAAAGAATAAACCCAGATATAAAAATATATGGAAATATTCGCGATAGGGTAAAAATCAACTTAGTAGTATACGGTAACTCCAATGAAAATGATTGAAATAACTCAGAAAAAACAGGCAAGATCACCGTGGATAAAAAAATTAACCCTATACTTAAAGAACAAAGAATAAAGAACGGATAGAAAGTAACTTGTTTTAACTTACGAAACCATTTGGATCTCGATAAATAATATCGATGACACTGATTTAGAGCAAAAAGAACATCACCATGATGTTCAGCTGCCTTCACGAAAGCGCAAAAAATTGCTGGAAACCCGATTGCTTGTAAAGAAGCAGAGAAACTCTCTCCTTTTTGAATCATTTGAATAAGTAAGTTACCATCTCTCTTTGGAATAATTTGCTCTGAAGTAATCATTTGAACACTTTCTACGAGGGAAATACCATTTTCCAACATTGTTTTTAAATGGTAACTAAACATCGCAATTTTCTCGTCTCTCCATTTATCCACTTTTCATCACATCCAATGCCAAATAGTTAAGTTCCTCTTCTGTTGTTAATCCATAATCATATTTTTTACGCAGTGCATGTTCCAGCATGTGCACACCTTTCCTTTGAAAATGTTGTCTAATCTGGCCAACTGAAGGTTCTTTCATTATTAAACTCTGCACGGATTCATCTAAATACAGCACTTCAAAAATTCCTGATCGATTATAGTAACCACTCATTTTACAGCGAGGACACCCCTTCCCCCTACACTTCGTACAAGATAATCGAATCAACCGTTGAGCAATTACTCCACTGAGTGCAGAGGCCACAAGGTAAGCTGGTATTCCCATATCAATCAATCGAGTGATGACACTTGATCCATCCGTTGTATGTAAAGATGTAAGGACAAGATGCCCTGTCAGTGCTGCTTCAATTGCAATTTCCGCAGACTCTTGATCACGTATTTCCCCAATCATCATGACATCCGGGTCTTGCCGCAATATTGCTCGTAATCCTTTAGCGAAAGTAAAACCAATCTTGTGATGTACCTGAACTTGATTAATACCAGATAGTTGTATCTCAATTGGATCTTCAAGAGTGATAATATTTCGCTGATGATGATCGAGTAAACGAAGTAATGTATAAAGTGTTGTTGTTTTCCCAGCACCTGTCGGACCAGTAACAACTATCAATCCTGTTCTTTTTAATAAATCCGATACTCGAGTGACTTCTTCAAGTTCCATGCCGAGATGTGTTAAGTTACTAACTGCTAATTGACTGGGCAATAAACGCAATACTAACTTTTCACCGTATAGAACAGGGATCGTAGCTAAACGAACTTCTATCTTTTTTTCTCCCATTTCAACCGTCATTGCTCCATCCTGTGGGAGCCTCCTTTCTCCAATATCTAGTTGCCCCATTACTTTCAGACGAGAAATGACTGCGTTTGCCTCTTCAAGCGGTAAACGGTTTGTCTCTACTAAGTAACCGTCAATACGTTGACGGATAATCAGATTCTCACAACTTGGCTCTATATGAATATCACTAGCTCGATTAGATGTTGCCTCAAAAAATAAATTGTTAACAAACGCAATGACATCCAAAATATCACCTCCAAACAGAACGTATATACCTATTTCGACTTATACATCCCTTAAACCTCTTAATTTGTCAAAAAAAGTATTTTTTAGTCAAAAATAAAAAGGCCTGAATTTCGGCCCCTGATTACGCAAATATGTCGTAGTTTTTACCATAGATACAAGTCGTTTCATCATCTACTTGGATTACCTGTCCATCGAGCAAATCAATATTAATTTCTTTACCATCAGTAGTAGTAAGGGAAACAGTCAATGATCTACGAATTTTAGGTTTAAGTAATGAAGATAAAAACTCGAATTGTGTTGTCATTTCTTCTTCCACGGATACTGTACCTAATTCTGAATCCAACATAATTTTGTAATAGGGTTGTGCCGAAAAATGCTTCATAAAAGCTTGTAGTTGATCCTTTTTTCCTGATACTCTCAACGTCAACATAGTAAGTGACACTCCTTATTTTTTAAATCATCGGAATAGTAAACTTTATCCGTAACTTTCTTTCCCATAATTAAGTATAAAGCCCAATAACTCGGTACTCAATCATTATTAAAATCTATTTTCATCTGTATATTCGCTAATAATTTACAATTTTTCGCTCAAAAACACACAAAAAGAGACAATTTAATATTTTCCATAATAATGACAGAAAAATCCAAGTTTCGGAGAAGGAAAACAGGATTTGACATCGAATCTTTGAACAAACAAAATAACATCTATAGGCAGGGATCAACCAGATGGATCGATATAATTCGCTAGACTTCGGCAAAATTGTCCGTAAACTGAGAACATCTCGCGGTCTCCCTATGAAATTTTTTGAAGATAAAGAGATTTCCCAAGGTACGATTAGTAAAATCGAAAGAGGTGATCCAACAGTCAGCAAACACAAGCGGTTTTACTACTTAGAAAAATTAGGTTACAGTACAGAAAAACTGCAAGAGTTGCTGGAAGAAGAAAATAATATCGCCCAAGTTGAACATCTTCAATTAAAGTCAATAGAAACCATTATTGATTTGGTTGGTGCAAAAGAAGGCTTAAAACAGCTGAAAGCATCAGGATTACATGAAAAAATTCACGTCAAACCAATGGTCAACTTCTTAAGAGGTAAGATTTATTATCAAAAAAAATCTTATGATAAAGCCAAAAATGTTCTACTTGAAGCAATCAAGTTAATTGATCGAAATCTAGGAGTTTGGGAATCTACCAATTTAAAATCATCCTGTTTTGGAGAACTTGCACGTATCTTTTTCCAAGAAAAAAATTATGATGAGACCATTGCCTATAATCAGCGAGGAATTGATTCTTTTGTAGAGCAGGGCACAAGAAAATACACCAAAGCTATTTTGCTTTCCAATCACTCTCTCTACTTGTTAAGACAAGATAAATTGGAAGAAAGTTTGGAAATGGTCAAAAATTGCAAACATAACCTTGGATCGCAGGAAACGGGGCTAAGTTTTATTTACCCTTATAACGTGGAAGTAAATGCTTTAATTGAAAACAAATGCTACACTCAAGCAATTCAAAGTGCTGAGATAGGTATTGAGATTGCTCGTATCAGTCAGAGTTACGATCGATCATTCCAGCTTTGGAGTAGCTTAGGCGATATATTTTTTGAACAGGAAGAATTTTCTGTTGCACTTATCTGCTACCAAACTGCTCTACGGTTAAAACCAAGAGTAAGTTACGAAAACTGGTTTACTTATATTCGCTTACAACTAGGACTTATTTATCTCCAAATGAAAGAACATTCAAAGGCTGAGTCTCATTTGATAGAAGCCGTTAAAACCTCCGATGGGAGTCGGATGGATCAAATATATGATGCATACAATGCATTAGGTGATCTATATCTTTCATTAGATTTTACGGAGAAAGCTGTTCTATCTCTACAAAAAGCACTGCACATTGCTCAAGATCACAAACTGTATAAACAAGAAAGAGATTCACTCACCAAACTGTGCCAATGTCAGACTTACTTGGATGGTGAGCAATATCAAAACTATGTTAACAGCTTGGTATCTGTGAGTATCCAACTCCAAAGAGGAGGTGATTAATATGCGAAAAACAACAAGCGAGCCAATCCACACTTAAATGGAACTATTTTTTGTAAGTTAAAATTGCTATTATTTGAGCTAGCCGTAAGGGGCTAGCTTTATTTTATGCCTGATTAAAAAAATAGTAAACTTAAATAAAAAACTTTTTTTATAACAAAATGCATAAAAAAACGCATCTATCTCATACTAGTTTTAGTGATGGGGAGTGGCCAAGTGGTAAGGCAACGGACTTTGATTCCGTGATGCGTAGGTTCGAATCCTGCTTCCCCAGCCATTCGCATAAATTATAAAAGGCGTTTTCCTCAAAAGGAGCGCCTATTTATTTTTTCACATGAGGAACCAGTTTTGGAACTGAAGACAGTAAGATGAGAATAGCAGTTGCGTATGGCAAGATTTCCAGAAATTCAATATCCCTCACATATTGAAATACCCAAGGGTCATGAATAATTAGGTCTCCTGCAATATAGCCGAGTACTGCCCCCCCGATATATAAAATAAAAGGGAATCTCGCGATAAATCGAGCAACAAATCCACTTCCCCACATCAGGAGCGGAATACTGAGTGCTAAGCCAAATAGCACTAACCACACATTTCCATGGGCAGCACCAGCTACTGCCATCACATTATCCAGACTCATCACAACATCCGCTACAATAATGGTCTTAATCGCACTGCGAAAAGTACCCCCAGCTTCTACATGCGTCATATCATGATTATCACCAACCACTAATTTACCTGCGATAAAAAATAACAACAATCCTCCAGCTGTCATTAAAAAAGGAATGTGCAACAAATAAGCTGCTATGGTTGTAAGAGACGCACGCAATATAACAGCAATACCAGAACCAATTAATATCGCACGTTTGCGTTGTTCTTTTGGTAATCTCCTTGCTGCCATACCTATTACAACAGCATTATCTCCACTTAACAGGAGATCGGAGAGGACAATGGTAAACATACTAATCCAAAATGTAGATTCCATCTATTTCTTCCTTTCCCCAGTTTGTCCTCTTGGACAATTTATGTAAAATACTCAAGTGGTATAACCAATAATGAAAACTTCCAACTTAAGCAAATCATTTAAACTTCGTTCAACAAAAAAAGAAAACTGCACATCATACAGCTTTCCCTTCTCCTCGCTACTTCATAGCTGGAAATTCCCCTTAAGTTTTTAATCGAAAATCAATGCATTCTATACCTTCCACTGCTTCGTTTACCAGTGATTCCACATCTAGTTTCTTTTCTTCACGATTACATACTTTGATTGTCGGCTTTGTTTTTGGCTGCTCTGGTACAAATACTGTACAACAATCTTCATAGGGTAGAATAGAAGTTTCATATGTACCAATGTTATTGGCAATTTTCATGATTTCCGTTTTATCCATGCTGATCAAGGGTCGCAAAACCGGCATACTTGTCACATCATTTATTGCTTGAAGACTTTCTAATGTCTGGCTTGCAACTTGTCCAAGAGATTCACCAGTTATAAGTGCTTTTAAATCAAATTTTTCCGCAACTTGCTCAGCAATCCGTATCATCATACGTCGCATAATAGTGATGCTGTAATTATCGTAACAATGTTTTCGAATTTCTGTCTGAACATTGGTAAAAGGAACTACATACAGTCGTATTCTCCCTCCAAAACGTGTCAAGATTTTGGATAAATCTAATACTTTTTGTTTTGCTCGTTCACTAGTAAATGGATAACTATGGAAATGGATAGCATGTAGTTCCACCCCACGCTTCAAAGCTAAATAACCTGCTACAGGACTATCAATACCACCAGATAGTAATAATAATACTTTTCCACTAGTACCTACTGGTAATCCCCCAGCTCCTACAGTTTCTTTTCCATAAATATAAGTTCCTTTGATGCGAACTTCTATTTTTATTTCTAATTCTGGGTTATGAACATCTACTTTTGCCTGTGGCAGTTTATCCAAAATATATTGTCCAACACGTGGATTGATCTCACTAGAACGTATTGGAAACCGTTTGTTTGCTCGTCTGCTCTCTATCTTAAACGTTGAAATTCCTGGATAAGAAGCAAAGACATTAGCAGCAGTCTTCTCTATTTCTTCGATTTGAGAATGTATGCGAATAGCTGGACTAAAACTGACAATTCCAAAAATATCTTTTAGTGTCTCGATAATGGGAGGTGCAGAATGATTACCAAGTTCCACAAAAATACGGCCATGTTCCCGTGTTACATGAACGCCTTCAAAATTTGTTAATTTTTCTCTAATGTTCTGAACAAGACGATCTTCAAATAACTTTTGATTTCTGCCTTTAAGCGAAATTTCACCATATCGTATTAAAATAACATTCCAATTCATGAATCATCTACACCTTTATCCATTGTTGTAAAGTAGGTATGACATTTGCGACTGCTTCCTTGCAAACTTCTATATCTCGGGGCGTTGTTAGCATTCCCATACTGATCCGTATTCCGCTTATTGCTTCCGGCTTTTTTTTACCCATGGCAAGAAGTACACGACTAGGAGTTTCTTTTTTGGAAGAACAAGCAGATTTACTCGAAACATATAGCCCTTTTTCTTCGAGTGCCCTAACCAGTACTTCTGATTTTATTCCTGGACTGGAAAAATTCAAAATATACGGGACTCCTTTAGTTCCATTTAAAACAATCCCATTTAAATTGGATAAAACAGAAAGCAAATCATTTTTCCAATTTTTCGCTTGTTGATAAAAAACATCCCTCTTGTGTAAAGCAATTTCTAAAGCTTTCCCCATTCCTACAATCAATGGAACAGCAAGCGTACCCGACCGGAATCCTTGTTCTTGTCCGCCGCCAATCAGTAACGGCTGGATCAATTTATTTTTTTTCAAATATAAAGCTCCAATACCTTTAGGTCCATGGAATTTATGTGCAGATAAAGAGAGCAAGTCAATCTTCATCTTATTAACATCAATAGGTAACTTAGCGAAAGATTGAACAGCATCCACATGAAAAAATAATTTTGGATAGGAAGCTAGTAATTGTCCAATTTCCTCTAAAGATTGAATAGAGCCTATTTCATTATTCACATGCATAATCGATACCAATATGGTTTTATCGCTGAGGGAAGCTTTTAGTTCTTCCAACGATATTTCACCTGATTCGTTTACAGAAAGATACGTTACGGAGTATCCTTGCTTTTCTAAGTCACGAAAAACTTCATAAACAGAATCATGCTCTATTTTGGTTGTGATAATATGCCTTCCTCTATTTTGATAGGCTTTTGCAACTCCCTGAATTGCAAGATTGTTTGCTTCTGTTCCTCCAGAAGTAAACACGATTTCTGAAGGAATAGCATTTAGCTCATTCGCGATCAAATGACGAGCGTATTCAACTATTTTTTCTGCTTCAAACCCAAGTCCATGTAGAGATGCAGGATTGGCATAAGTATGTTCCATCACTTGGCTCATCATTTCGATAACTTCTTTAAATGGCTTAGTAGTAGCACTGTTATCAAGATAATGCATGAAAACGAATCCTTCCCAAAAAATATGATAAATCTTATCTTATCAGATAAGGATAAAAAAACAAAAAATGATTGTGTTATATGAAAGAAAACTTGCCTGCTGGCAAGTCCTAACGTTTCAAATAAAAGCCTAATCTCTGTAAGAAAAAAAGGCGATTTTCACTCGCCTTAGATATGACAAGAGTCTTTTCCTCGCTTTTGCAAATACTTTTGATGATACTCTTCAGCAGGATAATAAGACTTTGCAACTGTAATTTCTGTTACGATTGGTTTGGAGAACTTCCCAGATTGATCGAGTTCTTTCTTCACCTGTTCTGCCTGATGTTTTTGTTCTTCAGAATGATAAAAAATAGCTGAACGATATTGAGTACCTAAATCGGGACCTTGACGGTTTAATGTAGTAGGATTATGGTTTTCGAAAAATATTTTTAGCAATTCTTGATAAGAAACTTCACTTGGGTCAAAATCGATATCGACCACTTCAGCATGACCAGTCTTATCAGTACAAACATCCTCATAAGTAGGATTTTCCTTTGTTCCACCTGTATATCCTACTGAAGTACTATTAACACCAGGTATTTTACGAAAAAGCTCTTCTACTCCCCAAAAACATCCTGCACCAAAAGTTGCTTTAGCCATGAATTAAATCCTCCTTATGAGAGTCGGTAAAACTCTTTTTGTTTCATTGCTTGATCATTTTCTTCAGGTGTTAGTAACAAAGACTCTTCTGGACGTGGAAAAGGCTTTAAAATCAAATCTAAATAAGTTTTTTCTCGATGATTTACCTCAATTAAAATACCGATATCAATTAATAACTGAATCATTTCCTTTACTGTCGTTGGATAAGTCAAATCAGAACGAATTAATATAGATTCACACCATTGTTCACGAAGCAACAAGTGATGATATATTTGTTTTTTTTGTGCTTCAGCCAATGGAAAGGGTTGAATAGCTAGCTTTTCTGCCTCTTGTTCCATATATAAAAATATTTCTGATTTGGAGTATCCTTGATAAATAAAAGCAACAACACTCAGCACAACTGAATTCATTCCCTGTGGCAGATAGAGGTTCCAACCAAACTCAAAAAATACTGCTGGTACTTGAATATATTCTGCTGACCAGCCCGTACTGAGAATTGTCTGAATGCGCATCTTTTTCCCCTTTGCAGCGCTATTCTTCATCTTGTACTCTGTTACAATCTTAATTTCTTCGCCATTTAGAAACCAATTTATCCGCTTTCGACGCTAGCTTTGGAAAGCGAAGCCGGAGTTTGTGAAGCCACCTTCTTGCCCATGGTGTTGTTTTGGATAACATCACTAAACCGATTAGAAAAAAGAACCATCCTTGCATAATAGGTAGTATTGCACCAATCACACCTAGAATTAAAAAAAAATATCCACCAACAGTTATCATAACTTGTTTTGTAGATCGATTCATTGGACTATGGCCACCCCTAACCCATCTCCGACAGGTAACAACATCGATTCTAAGCGAGAATGACTTGCTAACATCTCTGTTACTTTTCGAACAGCAGTTGGAGCTGGATGTTGATCTTCTTCATCAAGAACTCGACCACCCAAAAACAAATTATCAAGAACAATTACAGTACCATGTAGAGATAACTGCATAACTTGTTCCAAATATGTTGGATAATTCACTTTATCTGCATCAAGAAATATAAAATCGAACTTCTTTTCTTCTTGAATTAATTTTGCTAATTGTAAGGAAGCATCGCCTATTAAAGTCGTTACACAATCAAGAAGTCCCGCCTTATTTAGATGGTCCTTGGCCAATTTAGCATGTTCTTCTTTAAGTTCGATTGTAGTACAATGTCCGTCTTCATTCAAACCTCGTAATAAGCATATGGTACTGTACCCTGCCAATGTTCCTACTTCCAATATTTGTTTTGCACCAGTCATCCGCACCATCATTGTCAACCACTTACCAACTTCAGATGGTACAGAAATAAGGGGCAGTCCTAATGAAGTTAAACGTGAACCAATTGATGCTAAAACATCATCTTCGTTAACAAATAGATCACGGATATACTTGGTTTGATCCATTAGATGCTCCTTAGAGATTACAATTTTAAATCTTGATACTAGAACCTCCATACCGTTTCCCTATTATATACTAGATTATTTAGAGTGGAAAGAAAAGCCTCTCAAATAGAGAGGCTGCTAAAAAATAGCTAGTATTGGAAAAGCAAGTATCCGGATGAGGAGAACAAAAGCACCAATTCCTACTGCCCACCAGCCAGTAGCACTACCTCTTTGTCCACCAACTATTCCCAGTATAATTCCCAAAGTAGATAAGACAAATGGATACAGAAAGAATGCTAGTATTGACAGGATCAATGCTGTTACACCAATCCCTGTACCATGTACTTCTCTTTCTTCTCTGTGTGCATCAACAGGATTTACACCAGTTGGAGTTAATTCAGCAGCAGTTTCTGTGTCTTGGTGTTTCTTATTTCGCTTCTTTTTCTCTTTGGTCATAATAACCCTCCTGATCCTTATGGAAACTATCCTTAGTTTCTATAGATCAGGATAAAATCATACATATTTTATGTTGTTATCTATTACCTACCGCATGACTTTCTCAATTCGTTCTAATCTTGTCAAAATTTCATTTA
Organism: Shimazuella sp. NTD250; assembly: GCF_059510375.1. Lineage (NCBI taxonomy): Bacteria > Bacillati > Bacillota > Bacilli > Caryophanales > Thermoactinomycetaceae > Shimazuella > Shimazuella sp. NTD250. Next base: position 67,270 of record NZ_JCAJZS010000001.1, read on the forward strand.
TTACAGCGTCATACTCGCTCATATTAGGTATGGCTTTCTGTCTAGCTGTATTATGTTTCTTCGATGTTGTTAGTTGTTCCTTTAGATACTCGTTTTCTTTGAGTATTTCTTCATAGTTTCGGATAACAAGGTCAAGAAATTCATTTACTTCATTTACATCATACCCACGCATCGATTGTTTAAAGTCTTTGTTAAAAATCTCCATCGGTGTTAAACGTTTCACTATCCAGACACTCCTATCAACATCAACGTTTCATTTTTTTATTATATACGAATTCTTTGGTTATCGTAAAGTAAACTTGTCAATTGAAAAGCTTTACAATGCTGAATCGACAAACATGACTGTTTTTTTCCTGTAATTAAGGTTATTCCTATTACTTTTTGAATCATAAAAAAAGATGGCTTAGGAGACCATCTTGTGTATTTTATTTTTTGCGTTGTTCTACCATTTTACGAAAGCTGGGGTTATCTGAAACATAAACTTTTTCAACAGCTGCATCCATATCTTTCACAAGTGCAGGAATACCAACCCTCAAATGACCTAATGTAGACATCTTGGAATTCGGTGTTACAGCAACATAAGCTCTATTTTTAATGATAACAACTGAAACAGACTGCAATTGAGGATATACCTTTAAAACTTTTTTAGCTATTTCATTTTCAATCCTTACACCTGTGGAAGGTGTTTTGCGTGTAACAAAATTGGCATTTTTGGTATACAGCGAATTTGTGCGATCTATATTCGTTTGATATCTTGTAGGCAACATATTTTGCTCTTGTACAGGTGATTGAGAATGATATCTCACACATCCCATCACACCTATAGCTAAGATTACTAGAAAACCATATAAAAATTGCCGCATAACCCATCACCTCTCGTTATTTTGAGATAAAACATACAAAAGAATAAATCGAGCTAGCTCAATAATAGCTACTAACGCACTTGCAACATAAGTAAAAGCCGCAGCATTTAATACTTTTTGAACTCCTGCTTCTTCTTCTCTTGCAATGATGCCTTCCGAGAAAATTATATGTTTGGCTCTTGAACTAGCATTGAACTCCACTGGTAATGTCACAAGATGAAACAATACTGTTACTAAATAAAACAAAATACCGACTAGAATTAGATTGGATAATTGCAGAAAAAAACCGATAAGTAATAAAATCGGAGCTGCACCAGAAGTGAAATTTAAAAAGGGTACCAACCGATGTCGAATAACGAGAGCTCGATAACCTTCCTGATGTTGCAAAGCATGTCCACATTCATGTGCTGCAACCGAGATCGCAGCAACCGATGATTTGTCATATACCGCTTCCGAAAGTCGTATTTTTTTGCTCGTTGGGTCATAGTGATCACTAAAACTACCTCGAATAGGCTCAATTTGGACATGTTGGAGTCCGTTTCGATCTAATATATGCCTGGCAACCTCTAAGCCCGTATAACCAGACCTAGCGGCTACTTGTGACCAGCGCTGAAAAGCACTTTTCACTTTAATTTGAGCATAAATAGTGATCAAAACCGCAACAAGCATGACAAAAATGTCCAATACAAAAAACATATCCTACCCCTACTTTCTCTTTCTATCTTGTGCAGGTGAAGGATTTTTATGCCCTATGGAAAATATGGGTTATATAGAGATTTTACTTAACGGATTAACCTCACTTTAAGCAAAAAACTAGAGCTTTGGTTTTACATTTGATAAGATATCCAAGAAGATGCAAATGAGGAGTTTTTCAATGCAACGAACAAAGCCAGACTTCTGGCTTATCCTATTGACGTTTATTCTAGTTGGATATGGTCTTGTGATGGTCTTTAGTACAAGCTATTATAAAGGAATTTTGGATTACCAAAACGCCTACTACTTTTTCAACAAACAATTCATTTTTGCTGGAATTGGATTAGTTCTTTTTTTTATCTTTTCCAATATTCCTTACCATTGGTATCGGAAGCATGTAGGAAAGCTATTATTGGTGTCTTTGTTTATGCTAATATTTGTTTTGCTATTTGCCAGCGAGACTAATGGTGCAAGAAGATGGATCAGCATTGGATCGTTTACATTCCAACCCTCTGAATTTGTAAAGATTGTAATGATCTTATATACGTCATCCATCATGGTGAAAAAACAAGAGGTATTAGACAGTTTTAAGAAAACAATCCTTCCTCCACTTACCATCATCACTATTTTTTGTGGGTTTTTGGTAATACAACCTCACTATAGTGCAACAATCATTATTTTTAGCACGTGTATGATCATCATTTTTTGTGGCGGAGCTAAACTTAGGCAACTTTTCCTGCTTGCAAGTGCGGGGATACCCATTCTTGTTGCTGTTCTCTTCTTAGATCAATATCGTGTTAATCGAGTAATGGCTCTTTTTAATCCATTTAGTGATCCCCAGAATCATGGTTACCAAGTTATTTATTCATTGTACGCTATTGGACCAGGGGGCATAACAGGCGTAGGTCTTGGTAACAGTATTCAAAAAATGGCATATCTACCCGAAGCACATACAGATTTTATTTTTTCCATTATTGCGGAGGAACTTGGGTTTATTGGAGCTGGAACATTAATTGTTTTATTTGGTATATATGTCATCCGAGGAATACGGATCGCATCCCGTGCACAAGATCTTTTTGGTACCTTGCTCAGTATTGGTATTGTCAGTCTTTTTGCTATACAAGTGATTTTCAACCTCGGTGTAGTCACAGCATTGTTGCCCGTTACAGGTGTTCCACTACCTTTTATTAGCTATGGCGGTTCATCCTTAATGTTTCAACTGATTGCAACTGGAATCTTACTCAATATATCTCGGTACCAAAACATTCGAAAAAAAATAATCACGAAGGAAAAATAAAAAACCTGCTATTCTCAGTGGATAGCAGGTTTGTTTTGTTTAATGGAGATAACAAGCATTTATCTAGGATGATTTTTTATTGACAGAACGGTTTTGACTCCAAAAATAGTAACCAAATGAAATGGCAGCTAGTGGTACTATGATGTAGAGTGCCTTCGTACCAAAACGATGAATATATTCAAATAACATTTCCCAATTGGAACCGAGTACATGGCCTAAACCGATGAAAGTTGCACACCAGACAATTGCTCCTATATATGCAAATAAGGCAAATCTCGTGATAGACATACAAGAAATTCCCGCAAGATAAGCTGTTACATGACGAACTCCTGGAATAAAATAACCAACAGAAAGAAGAGCACTTCCATATTTACGAAACAACAACTGGGAAATCCGCAATCTTCTTCTCGTGATAAAAATTTTGCTCCCATATTTCCGTAAAAAAGGATATCCAAACTTTCTGCCTAGAATATAGCTGATTGTAATACCTGTTGCGGAGCCTAAAAGAGCGCTGAGGAAAGTATAGATAAGATGCAGCTGTCCGATGGAAGAGAGGTATCCTAAAAAAGTCATCATAATCTCATCGGGTAGAGGTAATCCAACGATACCTAGTACAAAAAAAAGAAAAACTCCTATATATCCATAGTGTTGTAAAAACTCAACCAACCATTGATCCATGGTACAACCCCGTTTAACAATGCTTTATTAGCTAAAATATACAATACCACAAATAATGCAGTTGCACAAAATAATAAAGAAAACTTGCCGACTGACAAGTTTCATTTACCATATCCTCTACCCATTATTTTAATGCAAGAAAGATATAAGCTCTCTGTATTTTTTCTCATCGATCTTTTGAATTACTTTTACCATTAATTCCACTACATTTTCAACATCTTTTTTGCTCACCATCGAAACATGGCTATGAATATAACGAGCTGCAACCCCAACTACTAAAGAAGGAACCCCACGTTGATTCATATGAAATCTTCCTGCATCTGTTCCCCCACCAAGCATGGTTTCCGATTGAATAGGGATATTATTTTCTGAAGCTGTATCCAATACTAAATCACGCAAACCAATATTAGGTACCATAGTGGCATCTAAAAAAGTAATAACCGGTCCTTCACCCATTTTAGGATGCAACAAATTTTCCTGTCCCGGTGCATCTTCGGCTATCCCTACATCAATCGCAAAGGCGATGTCTGGGTCCACCGCATACGCTGCTGTTTGTGCCCCTCGAAGACCCACTTCTTCTTGCACAGTTGCACCTGCTATTACCGTATTGGGATGTTCCTCTATTTGTAATCTACGCAATACTTCTATTGCAACATAACAACCCATTCGGTTATCTAACGCTTTTGCTAATATCGTGTCTTGGTCTGGCAAAATTTCAAATGGACAGGTGGGAACAACTGGATCACCAACTCGGATTCCCCATTCTTTAACTTGACTATCACTGTGTGCTCCTATATCAATATACATTTCCTTCATCGGATAAACTTTATTTCGTTCCTCTACTGTTAAGACATGAGGCGCTTTAGAACCAATAACTCCTGTAAATTTACGATTTCCAGACAAGACGATCACACGTTGGGATAAAAGAACTTGGCTCCACCAGCCACCTAAAGGTGTAAAGCGCAAATAACCGCTTTTTGTAATCTCTGAAACCATAAAACCAACTTCATCCAGATGACCTGCTAACAGAATACGAGGTTTATCTGCTATGCCTTTTTTTTCACCAAAAATACTGCCTAAACCATCTCCTACAATATGGACATCAAACTGTTGCAGTTCATCTCTTACTATATCTCGCACTTCATGTTCATACCCAGAAACACCATTTGCTTCTGTTAATCGTTGTAACAATCGCATGTTTACTCTCCTTTGAATCCGATGTATATTTCCTGTCTAAAATTATCAGATGCATCCGCAATTGCTAACTGATTTTCAAGTTGATTAATGATCTGCGTATAATATTGCGATGCTTCTGTAGTTTGACCCATTTGAATCAGATCATGATAAGCTCGGTAACTTTCTCGTAATAGTTTGAATTGCCTACAAAACTCTTCCTTCGTCATCATACCAGGCCTTTCATCACCTTCTTCATCATAATATGTCTTATAACGATTCAGATAAGCTTCGTATGTAGAAAATGCCTCCATATAAGTACCTACCTTTTTTATATAGGATAAGCATTTCTATACCATTTATACGAATAAAAAAGACTAGTCCGAAGAACTAGTCTCTGCTTTGTATTTTCATATTAAAAAGACGCCCAGCGTCTAAAACAAGCAAGTAGGAAGCAACCAATAAGCCGAGTTCTGTTCTCCAAGTGGTAATCGATAGCTTGTCATATCTCCCACAAAATGGAGCAGCAATCATCTGTCTAGGCCAAGTATTGCTACTTAACTCCAGCGACCTACCCTGAATCACTGCGGGCAACAGCTGTATCCAAAGATACGGATTCTCTATCAGGTCTTGCACCAGGTGGGGTTTACCTAGCCAGCATGTTCCCATGCTGCTGGTGCGCTCTTACCGCACCGTTGCATCCTTGCCTGTGAGGTTTCCCTCCATCGGCGGTCTTCATTTCTGTGGCACTAGCCTTAGGGTTGCCCCCACCGGCCGTTAGCCGGCACCCTGCCCTATGGAGCTCGGACTTTCCTCCCGTGGCACCTTTCGGTTATCCACCGGCGATTGCTTTGTTTACTTCCATGAAATAAGATAATAACAGAAGTACTAAACTTAATCAATAGCAAAATATAACTTTGAAACAGATTTTATTCATTGCCTGTTTGATGGGAAACAAGTTTATAGTACTCGAAATGGATTTTGATCGACTTCAGAAGGAAAAACTTTTGCATCTCCTTCTAAGAGGTTTTTCAATTGACGACAAACATGCGGGACAACTCGCTGTTCTGTGGCATGCCCTATATCAACGAGAGAAATATTTTCTTCTAGTGCAAGTTTCGCAGTATGATAATCGATATCTCCTGTAAGGTAAACATCAGCCCCGTGTCTCTTTGCCTCCATTACATAACGGCTTCCAGCTCCACCAAGAAGAGCTATTCTTTTTACTTTTTCATTTCCGTTTCCAACAACATGAACATGATCCAATCGATACGCTTTTTTCAGATGCAGGACAAAATCTTCCAATGTCATTTCTCCCAAGAGGTTCCCAACTTTACCCATTCCATATGAAACACTTTGAGAAAGAGGATAAATATCATAGGCTACCTCTTCATAAGGATGAGCAGCAAATACTGCTTGAAGCACCCGATCTTCCAGCGATTTTGGCATTATGGTTTCCAATCGGTATTCGTCTACTTTGGATAACTCTCCTTGAATACCCGTGAAAGGAATGCTGTCTTTACCTGGTAAAAATGTTCCTGTTCCTTTTCCTGCAAATGTCCAATGACTATATCCTCCTATAGCTCCTGCTCCATTATTACCAATTGCAGTTCTCACTGTTTCCAGATGGCTGGAAGGTACAAAAACAACAAATTTTAATAATGGATCACTACCATGGATGAGAAATGTCTTCTTTTCCAGCAAACCTATCTCATCTGCTAATACATCATTTACGCCATCTTTTACCGTGTCTAGGTTGGTATGGGCTACATATACTTGAATCTGGTTTGTAATTAATTTTTCAATTAATTTTCCCCTCGGCTGATCCGTACGAACAGAATCAAGCGGCTGAAAAATAAGAGCGTGGTGCGTAAAAATCCAGTTGGCTCCTAAAGCAACTGCCTCATTGACAACTGCATCCGTTATTTCCAGTGTTACTAAAATACCAGTAACTTTACGCTCTAAATTTCCCAATTGGAATCCGATCCGATCTTTTTCTAATGCAAGATTAGGAGGTACCATCTGCTGAAAAACTTCTATAAGTTGATGTCCATCGATAGCCATTGTATCACCTGCTCTTTATCTTTAATTTCAGAATCGATCTCCTCCATTTTTTCTTTTACATCTTCTGACTTGGCATTATTGAGCTGCTTGCGAACTTCCAACTTTCTTTGCAATTCGAATTTTAATTTCGGAATCAGAAGGGTATGCTTTTTTCTCCATAATAGTGGTCCTATCTGAAAAAACCGCTCTTTTTGAAGTGGAAGCTGATGATATGCAGAAACAGATTCATTTTGTTCTGCAACTATAATCTCATAATAGATCCCATCTTCTACTACGATTTCTTCATCTACCAAATACCAATTATTTTGATCCAACCATTTTCGAATACGATTTTCACCAATATTGGGTTGAAGAATTAACCTGCTTACTCCATCTAACTTTTTTCGTCCTTTTTCTAGAATGCTGGTAATGAGAGAGCCACCCATACCAGCAATTACGATAACATCTACTTCTTCATGAATGACATCAAGGCCATCTCCTAACCTTACATCGATGACTTCTTGAAATCCATTTCTATGTACAAAATCAGTAGCATTTTTCATTGGCCCTAGGTTTAGTTCACCCGCTACCCCTCTGGCAATTTTATTGTGCTGTGCTAAAAAAACCAATAGTTTACCATGGTCCGCACCTATATCAGCAACTGTAGTATCAATAGGAACAAACTTAGCTACTTCCTTTAATCTTTTTGACAATTTTTCCTTCACATTTCCACCTGCCCTATTTCACCTCACTCTATTATATCTTACCCCAAAGAAAAAACGAGCAACATAAGTGCTCGTTTTCATGCTCATCCTTTGAAATACAACCATTTCTCAAAAAAAGGAGTTAAATTTTTCCCTGATACTTGATTTGCAATACGCAAAAAATCTGAGGTGGTTGCGATTTTAAACTGATATTGATGATAGTACGTATTTAAGATTTTCATGACTTTCTCTTCTCCTATTTCATCCATTAAAGCAAACATCATCGCTGCTGGACGTAAATAGACCATAATTCCATAGAGTTCGTCAGGATAATCGTACAAACGCTGAGCTGACGTAATTCCTGCTGATCGATGTATTTCATCTGATTTGATAGCAACTCTTTTTAACCAAGGTGCATCATCTTGCTTCATACGCTTTTGCATATAGAGAAACTCAGAAAAGGTAGTTAAACCTTCATCCAACCAAGGCTCCTTGGCTTGATTATTACCTACTACTCCATACCACCACTGGTGAGCTAATTCGTGGACTACTACATTTACTGCAGGGGAAATCCCATTTGATGTCGGAACTTTAGGAAGTGAAGTTACAAGACCTGGGTATTCCATTCCTGCAATGCCATATCCAGTTTCACCTAAGACTACATCTACTTCTTGGTATGGGTAATGGCCAAAACGATTTCCATAAAATTGCAATCCATCTACTGCAGCTTTCAATAGCGGCTCACTAACGTCTTTTGTAGTATTGGTATACCATAAATTCACTTTTGTGTTTCCCGATTTCTTGCTTATTACGTGATAGTCTTTGGTCAAAACCGCAACAAAATCTCTTACATTATACTGTTGTAAATGCACATTTTCCTTGGTTTGATGAATATCTTTCGCGGTTGAAATAACTTGATAACCTTTGGGCACATGGAATGTCACATCAAAATCAGACATCGTGCTATAAAACGGATCACCTGTTGTTGTATAAGGTTCTGTATGCCATCCATCTTTATCTTTAACAGCAAGCATTGGATACCATTGTGCCAGAAAAGCAGTATTTTTATATTTGTTTAATCGTGTACCTCCATGAGGTAAATAAAGCTCATAATCTAATTCTATTTTGGCACTTCTTCCTTTTTGTAATGGCTTAGGAAGTCTTACTTTCATTACCGTGTCGTTAATGTTAACACTCTGTTTTACACCATTCACTTTTACATGAGAAATGGCAATATGGCCTTCTTTTAATGGTTTGGCTTCTTTACCATATTTCCAATGCTGAAAAACATTTGGATACAAACGAAAATATACTTCGTTTTGAATTTCATTTCGAATTTCAGGCAATGTCACAGACATATGTCCTTTTACGATATCTTTTTTTTCTAAATAAGTAGCATCAATTTGATAGGTAGGCCTATTTGTCTTTGATTCTGTTGCAAACATTTGGTTTATATTACATAAAAAAGAAAGTACTATTGTTCCTAAAAGCACAGTAGCTAATAATTTACGTTTCATTTTTCCACTCCTCCACTGGTACCTAAAAATTAGGATTACCAAATAGAAGAAAAACATGTAGAAAACGAAACGCTTTTCCTGCGTATTTCTTATCTATTAATAATTATGTTATGAAATGACTTGATTTCAGCTACCTATTTATACAATTTTTTAATAATCTTATAATTAAAATAATTCCAAACAAAAAACAACATTCCTATACTGATATCTAGCTTTATTTTTATTATTTTTCACTCAGTTCTTTAAAATCAGTATCTGTTAACGCATAAACACATACATTTTCCAGCTGACCATCTACACCTAACTGATAATTTCGTAATATACCTTCCAATTGAAAGCCCAAACGTTCTGCAACTTTTCTACTTCTTACGTTTCTTTCATCACAGTTGATCTCGATTCGATTGGCATTTAAAATCTGAAAAGCAAAAACAGAAATCCCCCGAACAGATTCTGTAATATATCCTTTTCCAGTTAAGGATGTTCGACACCAATATCCAATTTCGAATTTTCGGGCAGACCAATCCATACGATGTAATCCACTGCTACCAATAAATTTTTTGGTATCTTTTTCAAACAGGTGAAAGCGTAAATCGGTCCGTTCTAAAAATTGGGCATGGGCTTTTCGAACATTCGCCTCTGTTTCCTCTTTTGATGGACAGGATTGTGCCCATGGCATCCACTCTTTCAACTCTGCCATCGATTCCATCATTGCTTCATGAACGACTTCTCCATCACCTGGTAGCGGCATTCGAATAAATAATCGCTCTGTCTCAAATGAATGGGGAAAATTTTCCAATATAGGTAACATCTCGATAACTTCTCTCCCTCATATGTGATTCTACATACACAAGGAGAAATTGTCAATGAACCACTTTCCCCTACAGAAATAGAAGTTTCTTACTAATGAGCGTGTTACTTATTCGTTTAAAATAGAGTATTTTTACAATCTTGAAAAAATTAATTTATGATGATTTGATCAATCCTTACTGCAATACCATATACTAGAATTCCCAGTTCTTAACTGCAACTGGGAAGATTTTTGTTTTATGTATCGTCATAATGAGATAGCGATAAAGCTCATGCTGCTTGGAAAAGTGAGAAAATGCTACCGTTCATATTCTTAAGGAAAGGCCACAACTTTTCATAAGTTGTGGCTTGAATAGAAAAAAACTTAACATCCTATTTCCCGGGCAATTATATTTCGTTGTATTTCAGAAGTACCCTCACCGATCTCTGTTAACTTGGCATCCCGAAAAAACCGTTCCACTTTGAAGTCATGAATGTATCCCCAACCACCATGAATCTGAATAGCTTGGTTGCAAACTCGCATTGCAACTTCTGAAGCAAATAATTTACAAATAGAAGCCTCTTTTGTAAATTTCCTGCCCTGGTCTTTCAGCCAAGCTGCCTTATAAACATAATTTCTAGCTATTTCGATTTCCATTGCCATATCAGCAAGTTTATGTTGAATTGCTTGTATTTTAGAAAGCGAATGTCCAAATTGCATCCGCTGTCCAGCATATTTTTTTGCTAATTCAAAAGCACCTTGGGCAATACCTACAGCCATCGCACCAATACCAATTCTCCCACCATCTAAAGTGACCAAAAATTGACGAAATCCATTTCCCACTTCACCTAACACATTTTCTAGCGGTATGTGAACCTTGTCTAGAAATATTTCTGTTGTATTTGAGCTTTTTAATCCTAATTTATGATAATTATCATTTATAGTGACTCCATTCAAATGTGTTGGAACAATAAAAGCAGTTATTTCACGCTTATCCTTTGTTAAGTTTGTTCTGGCAGTTAAACTTAAAAATTTGGCATATGATGCATTTGTAATAAAGCATTTGGAACCTTGTATTAACCATCCATCAGCTAATTTATCAGCTGATGTCTGTGTTCCAGCTGCATCAGAACCTGCATTAGGTTCCGTTAAACCAAAGGAACCTAATGTTTCCCCTTTACAAAGTGGTATCAAATATTTCTTTTTTTGTTCTTCAGAACCAAATAAGTAGATGGGAGCACATCCAAGTGAAATATGAGCAGAGTAGGTTATTCCCGTAGAGGCACAAACCCGACTTAATTCTTCGACTGCAATTGCAAAGGAAATAGTATCAGCCCCACCACCGCCATAATCTTCTGGGAAGTTAAGACCCATTAATGATAAATCAGCCATTTTCCTAAAGATACTGCTTGGAAACTCACCAGTTATATCTCGTTCATCTGCGTTTGGAGCTACTTCTTCTTCTGCAAATTCACGCATCAACTTTTGAATCATGGATTGCTCTTTCGTAAGATCAAAGTTCATTCTTTGTCCCCCTACAACCCTTATTGACAGCGCTTACAACCTTATTATAGGCGAGAAGGTTTGTTTTCTTCAATTTTTTTGTTTATTCAGATGATAAAGGCTTATTTCGCCACTTCGCTAATTTGCATTGGACTTAGAATAGAGTTAGAATGAGAGCACAAAAAACTCACCAATCTGGGAGTAGATTGGTGAGTAATCGTGTTGTGTTTTATTCCAAAAAGTCTTTTAACCTTTTGCTTCGGCTTGGATGACGAAGTTTGCGGAGTGCTTTTGCTTCAATTTGACGAATTCGTTCACGTGTTACTCCAAATACTTTTCCTACTTCTTCTAAGGTACGAGTTCTACCATCATCTAATCCAAAACGCAATCGCAAAACATTTTCTTCTCTTTCCGATAATGTATCTAATACATCTTTAAGCTGTTCTTTTAAGAGTTCATATGCAGCAGCCTCAGCTGGAGCTGTTGCATCATCATCTGGAATAAAGTCACCGAGATGAGAATCATCTTCTTCACCGATTGGAGTTTCCAAAGATACAGGTTCTTGAGCTATTTTCATGATCTCACGAACTTTTTCTGGAGTTAACCCCATCTCTTTTGCGATTTCTTCTGGCATGGGCTCTCTGCCTAATTCTTGAAGCAATTGACGAGATACACGGATTAATTTATTAATGGTCTCCACCATATGAACAGGAATACGTATAGTTCTTGCTTGATCAGCAATTGCACGCGTAATTGCTTGTCGAATCCACCAAGTTGCATACGTACTAAATTTAAATCCCTTACGGTAGTCAAATTTTTCTACCGCTTTGATAAGACCCATATTACCTTCTTGGATTAGATCGAGAAATAACATTCCACGTCCTACATATCTTTTTGCAATACTCACTACTAAGCGCAAATTAGCTTCTGCTAATCTTCTTTTTGCCTCTTCATCGCCTTCTTCAATGCGAGTTGCAAGATCGACTTCTTCTTCTGCTGATAAAAGCGGAACTCGTCCAATCTCTTTCAAATACATCCGTACTGGATCATTAATTTTAACGCCAGGTGGAACACTCAAATCATTTTGTAGGAAGTTATCATTTTCCGTATCATCATTATGGTTAAATTCGTCTTCTCCATCATTAATAACTTCAATACCTTGTTCCGTTAACACCTCAAAGAAGTCATCTATTTGTTGAGAGTCTTGTTCGAATGATGCCAATTTTTCCATAATCGATTTATAAGTTAGAACACCCTGTTTTTTCCCGGACTCTATTAACTGTTCTTTGGCTTGATCCAATGTAATTTCATCGACATGCGATTCGTTTGCCAATCTAACTCCTCCTTCCTCCTACTGCTTAAACATTTTCTGTTTTTTCCTAAGTTGTTCTATCACTTGTAATCCCAACTCTGCTGCTTTTAATGGCTCTCCTGCGTTTTCCACTTGTCTTACTTGCTTTCCTTGCTGCTTTATCGCTTCAACTAAATCAGATTTGCGTATTCTATCTATTAAGTTCCCTATCATTTCCTTACTCACTTCTGATGGTATTTCTAACATTCCAAGCGAAGTAATCTTTTTTACTAGAACTGAGTCTTGAAGCGATTGGATAACGGGGACAAAACCAGCTTGATTTCCTTTTGAATAATAAGCACATAAATAAGGAATGAAAGACCCATAGTCCCCTTTAAAATGATAATCCTTCAACTCATCTTCCACCCAGCCAGCTACTTGCTTATTTTGTATCATATGTGCTACTAAATATTTTTCTGCCGTTTCTACTGGCGACATTCCAAGCGTATGTTTGCTCACCGTTTGATTACCATTATTCCACTTGACTTTTTCTTTATCCCTCTGTATGCTCTTCTTTTTGGGAAATTTTTGTTTGCTCAGTTCTTCTTTCACTGCTTCGAATGATAAATGAAACTCTTCAGATAGGTGTCTGGCATATAAATCTTGCTCAGTAGCGGTTGGCAATGCTGCGATAAAACGTATCGCAGCAGCAATATAACTAAGACGATCATCATCATCTGTCAACTTGTAACTTCGTTTCATGCGATCCAACATAAACTGAGCAATCGGTTTTGCACCACCGAGGACTTCTTCTCGAAATGCAGTGGCCCCTTTTTCTCGTAAAAAATCATCGGGGTCCAGACCTACCGGCATCTGAGCTACCCTTGCTTTTAATCCTTGTTCCTTCATCATTTCCAGTGAACGCTCAGTTGCAGATTGCCCTGCTTCATCGGAATCAAAACAAAGTGTTACTTTGTTCGTATTTCGACCAATAAGGCGGGCCTGTGTGTCTGTTAGAGCAGTTCCAAGTGGAGCTATCCCATGAGAAATCCCAGCTTGCCAAAGTGAGATGACATCCATAAAACCCTCCATCAGTATAGCTTGTCCATCCTTGCGGATATGTTTCCGGGCACGAGAAAGATTGAACAGATGATTCCGTTTTTGAAAAAGGCGTGTCTCCGGAGAATTTAAGTATTTTGGACCATTATCCGCAAGTGCTCTACCACCAAATCCCACTACTCTTCCTTGGGGATCAGTGATTGGAAAGAGAATACGGTGACGAAATCGATCATAAGCAGATCGAGTTTTATCATCTGGAACAACGACAAGACCAGCTTCTACCAATAAATCAATGGATACTCCTCGCTTCTGAAAAAAGGGTATCAAACATTCGGTAGACGGTGCATAACCAATTTCAAATGTTTTCATGGTCTCCAAACTTATTTTTCGGTTCGCTAGATATTCTCTAGCTTCCCTTCCATAGGGGGTATGCAATAATAAGTGGTGATAAAGTTTTGTTGCTGTGGAAAGTACAAAACGCAATCGACTAATAACTTGATCTTCATCCGAAACAGTGTATGCTTCGTCTGGTATTGCAATATCTTTTTCTTTTGCTAAGTGAATGACAGCTTCTTGAAAAGTGTACTGCTCGACATCCATGAGAAATTGGATGACATCTCCGCCAGCACCACAACCAAAACAATGATAAATTTGCTTATGTGCTGCAACAGTAAAAGAAGGAGTTCTTTCGGAGTGAAAAGGACAAAGACCAAAGTAATTGCGACCGCCACGCTTTAAACTCACATACTGACTTACTACATCCAAGATGTCTACTTCCTTGCGGATACGCTCTAAGACCTCTGAAGATATTTTTCCCATCGACATCACTGCCCCTACCTGTTACCATTGTCGAAGATGAATTAGCACTTGGAATAGTTCGCCGCAAAAAAAGAATCTCCTGCAAAATTACTAGAAATTTATTTGGTAATGTTTACATGTACGAAAGATTTATGTATCTCCTCTTTTTTTGCAGTGAATCGAGATGTAATGCAAAAAGATTCCTAAAAAATGGATTTTACTTGAAGTAATCTTATATGCTCTATTCTACAAAACTGTATAGAGTCCTTCTAATTGAATAATTTCCCGTATTTAGGACATACAATCATTAATATACCCTAAAAATACAAATTATAAAATAGATTTTATTACAAAATTAGATTAGTAAGATTTACCTATCGCATACAAAATCCACAAAAAAACCCGGTAACACCGGGTCTAATTCTTTAATTTTTTTTGACAGAGCTGTTTAATTGTGCTTGTGCTGCCGACAACCTTGCAATTGGAACTCGAAATGGTGAACAACTGACATAATCTAAACCTGTGTCGTGGAAAAATTGGATGGAACTTTTCTCTCCTCCATGCTCTCCACATACTCCTGTTTTCAGCCCTTCTTTCTTCTTTCTCCCTGCTACAGTTGCCGTTTTGATCAAGGAACCAACACCAGCCTGATCCAACACAATAAATGGATTTTCTGGCAGCACCTTTTGGTCTACATAAGTGTGCAAAAACTTGCCCTCAGCATCATCACGACTAAATCCAAAGGTAGTCTGTGTCAAATCATTTGTTCCAAACGAGAAAAAGTCAGCTTGTTCTGCTATTTCTTCCGCAGTTAGCGCTGCTCGAGGAATTTCAATCATCGTACCAATGGTGTAATCAAAAGAAACTCCGGTTTCTTCTTGAATATTTTCTCCAACTGCGATAACCATTCTTCGCAAAGCTTTTAATTCTTGCACATGCCCTACTAAAGGAATCATTACCTCTGGAATTACAGTAATTCCGGTTTGTTTTGATTCTACAACAGCCAAAAAGAGTGCTTCTACTTGCATCTGATAAATCTCTGGATTTGTCATGCCAAGCCGACAGCCTCGATGTCCTAACATAGGATTGAACTCATGCAGTGCGCGAACCTTCCTTAGCAAAGCTTCTTTTGCTACATACTCTTTCGGATTTGTCTTCTCGTACTGCATTTTCGTCAGCTCTACTACTAACTCCTCCATATTTGGTAAGAACTCATGTAAAGGAGGATCTAAAAGACGAACATTTACTGGTAATCCATCCATCGCCGCAAAAATTCCTTTGAAATCTTCTTTCTGCATCGGCAGTAATTTGGATAAGGCACTTTGTTGTTCTTCTTCATTGTCTGCTAAAATCATTTGTTGGACGATCGGGACTCGATCAGGCTCCATAAACATATGTTCTGTCCGGCAAAGTCCAATGCCTTCAGCTCCAAATTCTCTAGCTTTTTTCGCATCTACTGGATTATCAGCATTTGCTCGAACTCTCAAACGACGAACTTCGTCTGCCCAAAGCAAAAGTTGTTCAAATTCAGTGGAAAGATTAGGATCAATCAGAGGTACTGTTCCTTGAATTACTTGACCAGTACTTCCATCAATCGTAATATGATCCCCTTTTGCAATCGTGAGATTCCCTATTACAACCAATTCATTTCGCAAATCTATTTTTAATTGCTCACAGCCACAGATACAGGCTTTGCCCATTCCACGAGCAACTACAGCAGCATGACTAGTCATTCCCCCGCGACTAGTTAATATCCCTTGAGCTGCAAGGATACCATGGATATCCTCAGGAGTAGTTTCAGGACGTACGAGAATTACTTTATGTCCTTTTTCTGTCATTTTCTCTGCTTCATCTGCATCAAATACTACACTGCCAGATGCAGCCCCAGGAGATGCTGGTAAACCTTTGGCTATGACTTGTAAAGTGACATTTGGATCGATACGAGGATGCAACATTTGATCCATTTGATCTGGATCGATGCGGAGCAGCGCTTCTTCTTTGCTAATTTTCTCCTCACTTACAAGATCAACAGCAATTTTGACAGCTGCTTGTGCTGTTCTTTTACCAGACCGTGTTTGCAAAATATATAGATTTCCTCGTTCCACTGTAAACTCAATATCTTGCATATCTCCATAATGTCCTTCTAATAGGCTA
Organism: Shimazuella sp. NTD250; assembly: GCF_059510375.1. Lineage (NCBI taxonomy): Bacteria > Bacillati > Bacillota > Bacilli > Caryophanales > Thermoactinomycetaceae > Shimazuella > Shimazuella sp. NTD250. The sequence goes on from NZ_JCAJZS010000001.1 coordinate 83,830, forward strand.
GATAATTCTACAAACTTTTTATAAATAGATGGCATCTGTTCTTTTAAATCAGCAATTGGCTTTGGAGTTCTTACTCCTGCAACCACATCTTCCCCTTGAGCATTGATTAAAAACTCTCCATACAATTCCTTTTCTCCAGTTGATGGATTGCGCGTAAAGGCAACTCCAGTTCCTGAATCATCGCCTAAATTACCAAAAACCATCAACTGCACATTTACCGCAGTACCTAAATCATCAGGAATTTTATTGATCTTGCGATACACTTTTGCTCTTGCGTTGTTCCAAGAACGAAACACAGCTTTTATCGCTTGAGATAACTGAACTTTTGGGTCCTGAGGAAAAGGTGAATTCGTCTTGGTTTGAACGATCTTTAAGTAACGTCCAATCACTTCTTGCCAATCTTCGGCAGAAAGAGCTGTATCTTCCGAAACACCTCTTTTTTCTTTTAGCTCATCAATGACATCTTCAAAAAAGTAGTGATCAATTCCTAACACTACATTAGAAAACATTTGGATAAAACGACGATAAGAATCATAGGCAAACCTTGGATTTTTGGTCAAATTCGCTAAGCCTGCTACTGTTTGATCATTAAGACCTAAATTTAAAATCGTATCCATCATTCCCGGCATAGAAAAAACGGAACCCGACCGAACCGAAACCAAGAGTGGATTTATGTCGTTGCCAAATTGTTTCTGAGTCTGTTGCTCTAGCTGATCTAATGCAGTGTATACTTGTTCCATTAACACATTGGATAAAAGTTCACCTTCACGATAATAATCGAGACAAGCTTCCGTCGTAATCGTAAAACCTGCCGGAACGGGCAAACCTGCATTTGTCATTTCCGCTAGATTTGCACCTTTCCCGCCAAGGAGATACTTCTGATCTTTGGAACCTTCTGGAAATAAGTACACTTTTTTTGTTGTCATGGATTGCTTTCACCCCTGTTTGTTGATCATATCCAAGATGATATTTGCAGTCTCTTCTACCGCTTTATTGGTCACATTAATTTGAGGACATCCAACTCGACGAATGATTTGTTCAGCGTACTCTAATTCTTCTAATATTCGACCCATATTCGCATAACTAGCCTCGGAAGTTAACCCTAATGCTTTGAGGCGTTCCCGTCGAATACTATTTAAATGTTCAGGATCAATGATAAGCCCAATGCAACGCTTACGAGGAATCAAATAGAGTTGATCAGGTGGTTCTACTTCTGGAACAAGCGGGATATTCGCCACTTTCAACCCTCTATGTGCAAGATACATCGAAAGTGGGGTTTTGGAAGTACGAGATACTCCAATTAATACTACATCTGCACGTAAAACACCCCGAGGATCTTTTCCATCATCATATTTCACTGCAAATTCAATTGCTTCTACTTTTCTAAAGTATTCTTTATCTAATTTATGGATAAGCCCGGGCTCTTTTTTTGGTTCTTTTCCTAGTAATCGACTAATTCCATTCATCACAGGTCCAATCAAATCTACATAAGGCACTTGATTTCTCACTGCTTCACTTATGAGGTAATGCTGCATTTCAGGAACCACTAGTGTAAAAACGACCAGAGCTTTTTCTTCTCTTGCGATTTCAATGACTTCTTTAATTGTTTTTCGATCACCTACATATGAAACACGGCGTATCTCAACAGATTTGGACCCAAATTGGCTTGCTGCTGCACGAATTACTGCCTCTGCTGTTTCTCCGATTGAATCGGAAACCAAATATATAATGGAATGGCCGAGCAAGTGGTTCACCTCCCTATACTTTCATTGCTTGTCCTAGTTCAACAAACGCCTTGACAATTGAAGTTTTCGTAATTCGGCCAACTACTTCCCATTCCTGGGGATATACTTGATGCTGCCGAACCACTGGAAGTGAATCCACTTGATGGTTTACCATTTGCATAGCTGCTTCAAACAAGGAATCTTCACTTCGACAAATTATCAGATTTGGCATTCTTGACATGATCACACCTACTGGAATCGATGAAAGTTCTGATTTTCCCATGGCCGCTTTTAATAAGTCTTTTCGGGATACAACACCTGTCAAATATCCTTCTTTTTTGAGGATAAAAATACTTCCAACATCTTCTAGGAACATGGTGCAAATTGCATCGTAGACAGATGTGTTCTCTTGGATTACGATAGGGACAGACTTATATTCACCCACAGATAAACTTTTGATATGCTCTCCTAATAATTGATTAGCAGTTTTACCTGTGTAAAAATATCCAACTCGCGGTCTTGCATCAAGAAAACCTGACATGGTGAGAATGGCTAGATCTGGTCTTAAAGTTGCACGAGTTAAATGGAGCTTTTCTGCTATCTGTTCCCCTGTAATAGGTCCCTTTTCTTTTACAATTTCGATGATTGTTTCTTGGCGTTTCGTAAGTTCGATGGTCTTTACACCTCCTATTTCTCCAAATGTGACATACTTATATTATAATCTCCTTATATAGTATATACTATATTTTTTCTTCCTTGCCTATCGTTTTTTGTTTTCTATGTATTTCAATATTTATAAATAATATTATTTGTTTCCTATTCCGTTTTTCCCCAGAATACCAACTATGGAGATTTGATGATAGTGATACTATCTATTATAAGGCTATTACAGATTTTGTAAACTAAAGTAAATAACGCTTTCACCATGTAAACAAAGGATTATTATAAAAATAAAGTAATAACAACCATAAACACAAACAAAACCATTGATATCGTTTATTATTTACTTTATTTCAGATTATTAATAAAATGTATATAAAAGAGTCCCATTCTACCTAAAAAAGGAATATCATGTTTTCTTTCCGATCGAAGTCGCTTCCCTTCTGGCTCGTACCGCTCATGATCGGTCAGGTGATCACCGTTGCGGCAATCCCTGACCTGATCAATCAGGCTTTGCATGTCATCCTCGACAAGCAGGGAATGCCCGTAGGGCAGATCATTGGATCATTTATCCTCACTTTTGCCATTTGTGGACTTCTCTTTGGAAGGGTGACGGATCGATATGGACCGAAGAAACTACTAAGCATATCTCTTCCCGCTTTGATCGGAACGCTAACCCTGTATCCTCTTACAAATACAACATGGGGATACATGACGGTTCGTATTTTGAATGCGATTGCCTATTCACTTGTCGTGAATGCGCTATCCGTACTCATGCGAATGAGCATGCCTAGTGGTCGTCACGTTCAGGCGAGAATCACTGGTTTCACCAGTGCAAGTTCCTATCTGGGCGCAGGTCTGGCGATGTTTTTCGGCCTAAAGCTTTCAGACAATGCGGGAAAACTTTGGCTCACTGTACAGATCTTGGGACTGCTTTCTGCTGGATTGATCTTTTGGGGTATGACCCTGATCCATTCACAGGAGCAGGTTCCGATGAAACAGAAGGTGCTGAGGTCGGTCAGGAAGGCAGTTTCCCACTCTGTTGGAGAAGCTAAGAGGCTGTTTGACAAAGATGCCTTTCTGATTTCACTTCCTAGTCTAGGAATCAGTGCTGTTTATCTAGCCTTTCTGACCTATTTCGCGCTCTATGCCGGTGGAGAATCAGCGGCTTCTATTCTTCTCTTGACCACCATGACAAATGGGGTAGCCTCTGCTACTTTTGTTCCCAAATGGGTGGTAAAGAAAGGATTTCGTCCCGTTATGTTGGGGAGTATTTTCCTCTTGACCGCAAGCTTGATTCTCATCCGAGTTGGGGAGCAGTTCTGGCTGCTTCTTCTGGCTGGGATGATGGTTGGAATGGCGATTTCCAGCAGCAGTCTGAGTATGTCAGAAGAAATCAATTCAAGGGTATATCATGGACGCCTAGGTGCAGGAGTTGCTACCTATGGTTTTCTCCGTCAAATTGGTGGTGTGATTGGTACCATTTATTCGGGGATCATGTGGGGAATCTGGAAAGCTGACATGTGGCTCTCCCTTATTCCTCTGCTCCTAGTCGCCCTATTTCTGCTCTTCTCTATTCGGTTGAAGACTAGGCGGGGCTCCAGCAGAACCCAAAACCGTGGTGGTTATAAGGATTTGGAACTCGGCAGACATAATGCTGCTTGGGAACTTGCCTTCGGCAAAGCCGATCATAATACTGTGGTGAGTAGTGTACAACTCTACGAGAAGCAATTTTTGGACACAAGAAAATTGCAAGAACTATCACCTGAAGTTCTTGTACAGAGAATCCAAAATCTGTCCTTGGCAATAGCTCTTCTCCATCATGTGCAGGGTTCAGCAAGCGGTAGGCTGTCTTCTGAGATGATTACCCAAACTCGTCGGCAGCTCATCACTCACCTGAAAATGCTTGATCGACAAAATCTTCGGCACTATCTCCGGAATCCTTGGCAACCTGAAGTAAAGGTTAAGGATTTCGCGTATCAATTGGAGATAGAAGATTTGCATCAGTTGACTGCAGCAGAAATTGACCTTCGAGTAAAGAGTACCATTCGAATCGTACAGATGCATTTGGAGGCTGGTCATGTACTGGACGATACGGCTCAGGAGCAGATCGATCAGGAAATTGAGAGGGATGACTTTCGAACCGTACAAAGGTATTTGGAGGCTCTTCGAATTCTTCATGTACTAGACGATTCGGATCTAGAGCAGATCGATCAGGAAATTGCAAGACTAAACTCCATCCATGGAGAATGGGACAAATAACATTACCTGTTCTTTAGGGCTTAGGTAACGTAACTGCGTCCCCTTTGAATAAAGGGGACGCAGTCCAGATTTAAAACCTATATCAAGATAATAGAAATTATCCCCTGTACTAACACTTAATGATGTGGTTTTTCTTACTATTTACTTAAACTAGGGTAAATTTCATTACTCCCCTTCAAATACAATATGCTCAAAAGCAGCAAAAGAGTGAACTAGTTGATGAATACTTTTTAATAGTGCCAAACGATTTTCTTTGATGTCCTCACGATCCACCATCACCATCACATGATCAAAAAAGGTGTGAATAGCTGGAACGATCTTCTTCAATGCCCTGTATACAGATGATGCATCCTGAGCTTGTGTTACTTCATCCAAAGAAAGTTGAAAAGCATGGAACAGAGCTATTTCTTCCTCTTTTTCCAATAAGGACTGGTTTACAACTTGTTGCTTACCTTTTGTAGCTAGATTAGCTACCCGTATGAATCCATCTACTTCCACCTTAAAGTTTTCCCGTTGCACACTTTCCATCAATACCTCTGCTTTTTGCACCACATTGGAAAGGTTATCGATATCACTTGCTAACACTGCTTCTACCACATCATAACGAATCGATCGCTCAGACAAAAGTGCTTTCAATCGTAAGCGAAAGAAATCCAATAGTTCCGTTGCAACCTCTATGTTAGGACGTTGGAGCCTACCTGATTTTTCGACAACCGCCAGTGCCAATTCAATTAATTTGCTTAAGGATAAGTTCATTTTTGGTCGTTGTAACAACAATTGAACAATAGCGGATGCTTTTTTTCGAAAGCCATATGGATCTTGAGAACCGCTAGCAGTTAGCCCAATACCAAATCCAGAAGCAAGTGAATCTAAGCGATCAGCCAGAGCTAAAATGAAGCCAATATTACTCACAGGTAACTCATCTTCTGCATGGCGAGGCAGTACTTGTTCATAGAGTGCCTCTGCTACTTCTGGTATCTCTCTTTGAAGTAAGGCATATTCACGGCCCATATACCCTTCTAACTCTGGGAACTCCCCGACCATCTGCATTGCCTGATCAAATTTTGCAATCGAAGCAGCTCTCGCTAGTTGATGTTTTTCTTGCTCCGAAAGACCCACTGTCTCTCCAATGGCTAAGGCTAATTTTTCCCCACGTTCCACACGTTCTGCCATTGAACCAAGTGCTTCTTGGTAAACGATATTAACTAATTTCTCTTTTGCTTGATCAATGGTTACCTTTTTATCTTCTGCAAAGAAAAATTGAGCATCCGCCAATCTTGCGCGCAATACTTTTTCATTTCCTTGGCTGACATGCGATAAACCATTTTTATCCCCATTTCGTATCGTCACAAAATACGGCAATAAAGCACCAGACTCATTTTGCACAGGAAAATACCGTTGGTGTTCGCGCATAGTGGTAATGAGTACTTCTTTGGGTAAGTTCAGATATTTGGTGGCAAATTGACCACTGACTACTGTTGGATACTCAACCAATTGAGTCACTTCTTCCAATAGATCTAGATCAATCGGAATATCCCAACTGTGTTCTTTTTGCAGCTCGATAAGCTGGTTTCGAATATTCTCTTGCCGTGTATCCATATCCACTTCTACAAATTGATCACGTAAAGCCAATGGATATTGTTCTGCTTCAGAAATAGCGATTTCCTTCCCTAAAAACCGATGTCCCCTTGTCATACGATCAGCAGTAACTCCTGCAAAAGAAACCGGAATCACTTTATTATCGAAAAGACTGACTAACCAGCGAATCGGACGAATAAATTTCGTCTTGGTAGCTTCCCATCTCATCGTTTTTGGAAAAGTTAAACTCTCTAAGATGGACACAAAAGAATTCATTATTACTTCTTCTGTGTGTAATCCAACTTCTTGTTTTATTGCATAGACATATTCGGTTCCCTTGTCTTCCCTGAGTTCTAACGAAGAAAGTTCCACACCATTTTTACGGGCAAATCCCATCGCGGCCTTGCTCCAAGAGCCATCTTCTGCTTTGGCGATTTTCGCAGCTGGACCACGCAGTAATTCCGTGCGATCACTTTGTTTCTCTGCTACTTCGTTCACCAATACTGCTAAACGACGAGGCGTCGCAAAGGTTTGAACAGCACCGATGGAAATTCTTTGCTCCGCAAACCATTTCTCGACTTTTGCTGAGAATTGTTCTGCTGCATTTCGAACAAATCGAGCAGGAATCTCTTCACAACCAATTTCAAATAGAAAACTATGCTTCACTTTGAACGCCTCCTTGCTTAAGTAGCGGAAATCCTAATTTTTCTCGCTCTTCAATAAATGCTCTCGCACATCTTCTTGCCAAGTTACGAACTCGTTTGATATAGCCCGTTCTTTCTGTGACACTAATCGATCCACGAGCATCCAGTAAATTAAACGTATGAGAGCATTTTAAAATGTAATCATATGCAGGAAAAACGAGTAATTGATCCAAAGCCCTGCCTGCTTCTCGCTCAAAAGCATCGAATTGCGAAAATAAAAATGCTTCATCCGATATTTCGAAGGTATATTTGGAATGCTCATATTCTGCTTGATAGAAAATATCCCCATATGCGACGCCTTCTACCCACTCCAAATCAAATACGTTTTCTTTTTCTTGAATATAGGAAGCTAGGCGTTCTAACCCATATGTAAGCTCAGCGGAGACCAACTCTGTTTCCAAACTGCCTACTTGTTGAAAATAAGTGAACTGGGTGATTTCCATCCCATCTAACCAGACTTCCCATCCAAGCCCTGCTGCACCAAAAGTAGGATTTTCCCAATTGTCCTCTACAAACCGAATATCATGATCCAATGGATTCAATCCCAATACCCGTAAACTATCCAAATATATCTCTTGGATATTGTCTGGTGCAGGCTTCATAATGACCTGAAATTGATGATGCTGATAAAGTCGGTTTGGGTTCTCTCCATATCTGCCGTCAGCTGGACGACGGGATGGCTCGACATAAGCCACGTTCCATGGCTCAGGACCTAACGCCCGCAAAAAAGTCATCGGATTTAATGTTCCAGCACCTGTTTCGACATCATATGATTGAACCAATATACATCCTTTTTCACTCCAAAACTCTTGTAGTGCTTTGATCATCTGTTGAAAATTCAACACGTTCACCTCCAAAAAATACAAAAAGCTTCTTGTCTCCATGTGATGATAAAAAACATCACATAGGGACGAGAAGCTTTTTTCCCGCGGTTCCACCCTATTTGACCAAAACACATTTTGGTCCGCTTTCAGTTTCAACCTAATGCTCAAGAACGCCTATTCACGAATGCCACTATCAGGCTCACACTCTCCCTGATTCGCTAGGAAGTGGGGGATTCGTTACTACTTTTCTGTCATCGCACTTCAAATTTTTTTTAGCTTACCAAATGCAATAGGGAATTGTCAATGTTAAGACTGTGAATCAACATAATATAATACTTATGTGTATGATCAAACATCTATTAAAAAAATTATTTACCTAGGCGGAGTTAGGAGATGATACATGTATCCATCACCTAACTCCACCGTTTACCATGGTTGAGCTAGAACTCAGAGTCCAAAGCGCTTCTTGATCGCATCCATGCTGTTCTCAAGCGCCTCTCCGTGTCGCTGGGCGGAGGGGTCTTCGGACTTCTTGGCATCTGCGGCCACCCTTCGTGAGTTTATTTTGTATTTACCCGCTGCCTTGGATCACATTAGAATGAACTTGAAAAGGTTTATGCAATTCCCCTTTTTTCTTCGTCGTTATTACTTGATCAGAAGTAGAAGAATTTCTAAGGCCTTATTTCTCGTTTTTCCTGACCAATTAACTGTGTATTCCTAAATTTCAATAATTAATTTACAATCAACCTGCCTTTCATTAAAATAGAGATAGTCCATCAACTGAGATGGGCTATCATAGAGAACTGGAGTCAAAAATGACTTCCAATCCCGAACCCCCTCCTTCTGTGGGGCAGCCGGTAGTCCTGAGTCTCGGGGGTGACAACACGGTGGATACGGAGAAATCCGATCCCCAAGACCCTCCGTCCCCAGTGAACTACCTCAGCACTTGGAACGAGTAGTTCTTGTCGTTCCAGTTGGCTGCATGTGGGTACCCTATGCAGCCAACACCATAGAAAACCTAATAACGAAAGAAAAAGCAAACAATAGAGAAAATCCATTGTTTGCTTTGTTATTTTCCATTCCAAGTTGACCGCAACTGCTGAAGGATGGCTCTTGACTTGGTCTTTATATCCAATTGTGCATCCAAATAAAATTGCAATATCGTCTCCATATCGCGTTTGGTTTCCCATTTTATATTGACATTTCCCAGTTGATCAGCAGATATATCATTTAAAATCCGCAAGTAGTATGCAGTTGCAGGGGTAATGCTGATATCTCTCGGCGTCATGCACTTGGTACACACCATACCGCCTTGTGTCAGTGAGAAGGCTGCTGCTTCTCCATTTTGCCAAGGAGTCCCACATTTAGCACACTCGGAAAATACAGGTTTATAGCCAGCCGCTGCTAGGATCGCGAGTTCTAGTAAACGCGTCAATATTTCTGGGTCTTTGCCATCATTTAATTGAGAAAGCAACAGTCCAAGCTGATTATATAAAGTTAGAGCAGGTTCTTTTTCTACGATAATTCGATCCACTAATTCTAACCAATATGCGCCGTAAGCAGTCAATAAAAGATCTGATCGTATAGTTTGATGGTGATGAATGATATCTGCCTGAGAAAGGGACGGCATACTTGTTGGACTATGCTGATAGCAGACAAAATCAGCAATCGTAAAAGGTTCTGTCACTGCACCAAATCTGCTTCTTGGTTTTTTGGAACCTCTTACGATCATGCTTACTTTTCCTCGTTCACGGGAAAAAATAAACAGCAAATGATCACTTTCTCCATATGGTTGATTTCGAAGGACAATTCCTTGCAATTTGATAATCATTGCTGTCCTTTCTACTAGGCCTCTTCTTTTTGCTCAACGTCCTCTAACTGTTCTTCATCCTGCTCAACTGTTAAAGCCTCTATATCTTTGTATAAAAGATAGGCATCGATGCTACCCGTTACCTGAAAACAGCTCCATGAGAAATTTCGCAACGAGTCTCTTCCTTTCTAGAGAGGGGTTCAGAGTTAGCATGACCGAGGAGCATGATTTATATGAGACAAAGTTATTGGTTATTTTTTACTCCTCATCGCGATAGCCATATTCCCTCAGATATTGGGATTCATTGCGCCAATCTTTTCGCACTTTAACCCATAAATCCAAGAATATGCGATATCCAAATAAACGTTCCATTTCGGTACGAGCAAGTTTACCGACTTGCTTTAGCATTGCGCCTTGCTTGCCGATCAAAATTCCTTTTTGTGATTTACGTTCTGCGACAATAGCAGCTCGTAAATATAAAGTTTGTTGATTTTCCCTCAACTTCGCCTCTTCTACCACTACTGCAACAGAATGAGGAATTTCCTCATGTGTTAATTCTAACACTTTTTCCCGAATAATCTCACCCATGATGAATTTTTCAGGATGATCCGTCACTTGATCTTCTGGGTAATACATGGGGCCTTCTGGTAAGCGTTCTAAAATTAACTCAAGCAAACGACCTGTATTATTTCCTTTTAAAGCTGATATAGGAATAATCTCATCGAAGTCATGAAGCTGACGGTATTGCTCGATAAATGGCAAAAGTTTGTCAGGATGAACTTTATCAATTTTATTGACCACCAAAAATACTGGTGTAGAAACCCCTTTTAGACGTTCGATTATGTATTGATCCCCGCCGCCTAAACCTTCTTCTGCATCGACTAAAAATAAAATAAGATCTACTTCTGTAAACACATTTTGCGCTGTTTTAACGAGGTATTCTCCTAGTTTAGACTTAGGTTTGTGAATCCCTGGTGTATCAAGGAAAATAACCTGACCATGTTCATCTGTATAAATGCCTCTGATTTGATTTCTCGTTGTCTGAGGCTTGTCCGACATAATGGCAATCTTTTGGCCGATTGCTTCATTCATCAATGTTGATTTCCCCACATTTGGTCGTCCAATAAGTGCCACAAATCCGGAACGGAACTTATTTGTCATAAAAATCCTCCTTTTGAAAAGCAAAAGGGAGCAGATCTGCAACGTTACCCGTTTGCTTACTCCCCCTGTAAATTGTATAAAGTTACAGGCATATTAGCTAAAAACCATTCTATTACTACATGTCGACAAAAGGCGAGACAGGATTATGTGCGATAGCTCAAAATAATGCTGCTCCCTCAGGGAACATTAGCTCATTTTGTATTTGGTGGTTCCTACAAAAGCTGCAATCCGAGTACAGCTATGACAATCCCCATAAGCGCACCAAAATACATCGATCGATAATTGGTGTTTTCTTTAATACGTGACTGCACGGCAATGCCCGTTAAAAATAACACCAAGATACTTATAGGAAGCTGCCAAATTACCAAGATGATTAATGTCGCTACACAAAAGGTGAGAGACATGATCAAACTCGGTTCCCAGTCTTTCCAATATCTCGAAACCCATGCTTTCAGCAAAAAAGTTGCAAAAAAAGTAACTAATACAATTGCTGTAAGCCCAATCGTTGGCGGATAGAGAGAATGTTCCGAAATACTGGTGTGAATAAACCGTAAATAAGGAAAAAAGATACTAGTCCCAACAATAAAAGCAAGTCCTGCTGTTAAAAATACAGCTCCTGCTGCAACATCTTTGGCAATCTTAGCAAGCGGATGGAATTCTCCTGTGATCATATCTACTACTGCTTCGATGGATGTATTGATCAATTCAGCAAACAATACCAATGTGATAGAGACAAACAACAGCAATATTTCTAGCTTTGATAAAGATAAACAAAGGCTTAATAATAAGACAACCAATGCCGTAATAAAATGGATGCGCATATTGCGCTGGGTGACAACCGCATACTTTAAGCCTTCGATCGCGTATCGAAAGCTTTTGAGTACTTTAGTCACCCACATGAAACATCTCTCCCTATCTCGTAATATCTAACTCGGATAATACTTTCTCTTGCAAGCCGAACATTTCTTCTTCCTCTTCCTTTGTTTCATGATCATAACCAAGTAAATGCAAAAATCCATGTACTACCAAAAAGGAAATCTCTCGCAGTAAGGAATGACCGTATTCTATCGCTTGAACACTTGCTATAGGAAGACTGAGAATAATATCTCCAAGTTCAATCGTTTCTTCCCAATCTTCTTTGCTCCATTCCGATCGATTTTCAAATAGCGGGAATGAGAGAACGTCTGTAGGACTATCTTTTTCCCGATACTCTCGATTGATTTCTTGGATTCTTTCCTTACTAACTAAGGTTAACGATACGGAAACCTCTGGAAGTTCTTCCATCTGAGCTACTTTATCTAATACTTCTTGCACTCTGTCAATCGCTGCTTTTTCCTCTTCTGTCAGAGGTATTTCTGCTTCTATTTCAATGGTTACCATCTATTTTGCCCCTTTTGTTGGTATATCCTCTGGGTACTCGATGCGGGAATGAAAAATCCCCTGCAACGTTGCTGCCATCGCTTTAGCGATAGAATTACATTCTTTAAATGTCAAATCACATTCATGAAATTGTCCATCTTCTAGACGATCTCGGATAATTTTACTAATCATATTTTCAATTCGTGATGGAGTTGGCTTGGAGATGGAGCGTACAGCAGCCTCCACACAATCGGCAATCCCGACAATAGCTGCTTCTTTAAACTGTGCTTTTGGACCAGGATAGCGATAATCAGCCTCAATAACCTGTGTTCCATTGCTTTGTTCTAGTGCACGGTAATAAAAAAACTTCAACAAAGTTGTCCCATGGTGTTGTGCAGCAATATCTTTGATTGCTTTTGGAATGCGATGAGCCTTCAGCATCTCTACACCATCTCTTGGGTGTGATAAAATAATTGTTTTGCTCAGATTTGGTGATATTTTATCATGGGGATTATCTCGATGGATCTGGTTTTCGATAAAGAATTGTGGCCGCTTTAATTTTCCAACATCATGATAATAAGCTCCAACTCTCGCAAGAAAACCATCAGCACCAATTGATTCAGCTGCTGCCTCCGCCAAGTTTCCGACTATGATGGAATGATGATAAGTACCAGGAGCTTTGTAAAGTAAATCTTTAAGTAATGGATGGTTAGGATTGCTAAGCTCCAAAAGACGCAGAGGAGATAGTATTCCAAACATGGCTTCAAAATAGGGCAAAAAGCCAATCGTGAGCACAGCAGAGAAAATACCGCCAATTAAGCCGAACAAGAGTGATTGAAAAAGTTGCGCCCAATCACGTTCTGCTGGCCATAATGTATAGAGAGCAAGAATAGCTACCATACTCACAAGAGAAGTTAAAACACCTGCTTTTAACACGGCACTTCTTCGTTTAACACCGTCAAGGGCGAAGGTGCTGATCATCCCACTGATCAATGCAACTAATCCAAAACGAAAATCAAACAACAACTGATTATCTCCGTTAAAAAATATGCTTGCTGCTAAACATAATAATAAACTTGCTGCTAAAGATAATTTTGAATTTAACAACAAGGTAATCAGCATCGTTCCGAGCGCGACAGGAGCGAGAAAACCTACTGTACTCCATTCTAAATTTTGTCCTAATGTAACTATCTTCATCCCAATCAGTGTAAGTAGCATGATCGATACCAGCAATAAAAGTTGGCTGTTATCTGCATGCAGGAAGGAATGAAAGCGCTGCACATAAAACCGAAAGATAGCCAAAACCAACAAGACAAGAATCAGTAAACCCACATAAGGCAGGACATTTGTTTGTTCGCGTATCAAACCTATTTCTTTTAATTTTCGATATTGATCAGGAGTGACAACTTCCCCGGAAGAAACGAGCACTTGCCCTTTTTTGATCGGAATTGATTCAACAGAATCTTTCGCAGCTTCTCGAAGGGATTCTGTTTTCTTCTGGTCATATAGTTCATTAGGAATTAAAAAATATCTGGTGATCTCACGTGCCAAATAGCGTGAATTACTCGATAGTGATGAAGTGACCAACATGCTGTCTACCTGATCTTTCTTCGTGGCAAGTTCTTGAGAACGAACTCCTTCTTCTAATATATTGGACACAATGTCTCTGGTAGTTAGACGTAAATCTGTTAATTCAGTTAAAGAAGTTCGTACTAATTTAATATAAAATTCTTCTGGTAGTTCTTGGGAAATTGCATCTTTTAAGCTTTTCAATTTTTCGGGTTCTTTCAACGTTTTATCTCCGATGATCCTTCTTGCATCAGCAAACACCAAATCAATTTTTTCAATTTGACTGTTCGTTAATTCTTCGTTTTTTGTGTATTGAGGATCTACAGAGTTTGCTGCTCTATCCTTTGCTGCTTTTGTCGCTGTATCATCAATTTTAGTTATAGGAGAAATAATCGTTTCTCTACTTATTTTCCCAACTTTTATATCGACAAACTGCGGCAAGGCATGTGGAAGCAACAACAAATAGAACGCGACCCCGAAGATCGCGTAAATGAGTATCTGTATGGAAAAATGACTTTTCCACTGTCCTTGAAAAAAAGAAGCTCTTTGGCTTTTTCCCATAACTAGCTGGCTCCTTGGTTGTCTTCCTCTGCATATGCTTCAATAATTTGTTGTACCAGTGTATGTCGAACAACATCAGCTTGTTTTAAATAGACAAAACGAATATCCGGAATATTTTCAAGTATCCGCTCTGCCACTCGCAATCCTGAATTTTTTCCTCGAGGCAAATCCACTTGGGTTACGTCACCAGTTATGACCATTTTGGAGCCAAATCCAAGACGAGTTAAAAACATCTTCATTTGTTCAGGTGTTGTATTTTGAGCCTCATCTAAAATGACAAATGCGTCTTCTAATGTTCGTCCACGCATATACGCTAGAGGTGCAATTTCAATTAGTCCACGTTCCATCATTTTCGCAACTTGTTCCATTCCAAGCATGAAGTATAAGCTATCATATAAAGGGCGTAAATAAGGGTCTACCTTTTCTTGAAGATCACCAGGTAAGAATCCTAAGTTTTCCCCTGCTTCTACTGCTGGTCTTGTTAACACGATCCGCTTAACACGATTGGTCTTTAAAGCCATCACTGCCATAACGACAGCCAAAAAAGTTTTCCCAGTACCTGCAGGTCCAATCCCAAAGACGATGTCTTTTTTCTGGATAGCTGTGACATAATGCCGTTGGCCTAATGTCTTGACTCTCACCTTTTGACCTTTTTGGGTAATACCTACTTCTTCTTGGTACAGTTCCAATAATTCATCGGCCTTGTCCGTTTCCGAAAGTCGCTTGGCATATACAACATCACGTTCATTTAACTCCAAGCCTTGGCGAATAAGCGTCAGCAAGACGCGAAATAATTCCTGTGTTCTATCTACTTGTTCAGATGGTCCAGAGACTACAATTTCTCCGCCCCTCGAAACGATCTTGACCTTACTGTCTGCTTCAATCACTTTGAGAAACGTATCATGCGGGCCAAACAATTTAATTGCTTCATCAGAAGTCTGAAATTCAATGTGAATCCGTTTTTCATTGCTTTGCAAATGTTTCAATCCCCTTGTAGTATAGGCTTTTCTTGAGCAATATTTTCAACCACATCAAAATGTATCTTCAAATAAACTTTACCATTGTCTATGCGTTGGTGCAAAACTTTTTCCCCTAAAATTCTACCTTCTGGAGCAATAGTATTAGTCATTTCCAATCTAGCTCTTTTTTTTCCTAAAGTAATCGCATCTGTATGATTCCGAGTATAGGTTACTTGTCTAACAGACCAATAAACATCGCGTACCAAACCGATCGGTAATTGATATTTTCCAATACGCAGTGCCGATATTCTTCTCATTAGTTCTGATTTTGCATAAGGTTTAGGCGTAGAAAATGGATTAGTTAAGATAAATGGCCCCACAAATGGCCATGTATAACGTGTTTTTTCTCCAGTATATTCGTTTTGTACATACTTTAGGGGCACAACTACCTCTGATTCATACCAAACCTCACCTAAAACAATTCCTTTAGCCCCAACAATTGTCCCCTTACTTGGAGATGCTGCGGCTCCATAAGTACCTGAAACCAACAATTGCCCTTTTTTCACGGCATCATGTACTTTGACCACCGGATTCCCGTGAAAAACACGTACATCCATAATGAAGGCATTTTTTTTAGAAATCAAATCTACAGGCCGACGAATCAGCTTCTTTTCCCCGATCGAATCTACCCGTTTTTTTTCTGCCACCGTGACAATGATGCGAGTACCTTCTATACGCACTCCAATCCATGAAGCATTTGGAATTCGTTTTAGAAGTTTTCTTTGCAGTTGATCCGTATTAGGAAGTCCAACTTTAAGCTGTCCTGGATAAATACCTTCCTTTTGTAAAATAGATAGAACATATTTATCTGGTAATTGCTCATTTCCCTCCACATCTATATACCAAATAAACGAAGAAAAGAAGAATAGCAAAAATAAAAAAATAGAAAAACCAATGACAAAAAACTTTCGCTTCTTTATCTTTTTGAGCATGAAAAAAGGCCCTGATTTCTTCACTATTTTCCCAGCTATTTTATATTGTTTCATATACTTCCAAACTTGCATGATATCTGATAACAAAACGGTAATTCGCACTTTTTCTTTACTTACCCATTGTACATTCTTAAGGACAATCTTAGCTTGTACGATTTGATCCAATAAGATTGAAATA
Organism: Shimazuella sp. NTD250; assembly: GCF_059510375.1. Lineage (NCBI taxonomy): Bacteria > Bacillati > Bacillota > Bacilli > Caryophanales > Thermoactinomycetaceae > Shimazuella > Shimazuella sp. NTD250. The sequence goes on from NZ_JCAJZS010000001.1 coordinate 100,171, forward strand.
TTTTGCCCCAAGCATTCAATAGTTACTGTACCACCTCTCACATGCCTTCTCCCCTATTCCTTATTCTTCATATGTACTGCAGAGATTTTTCCAGTAAGTAATATTCTATCTGGGTAAATAGCTTCCATCACAAGAGAGTCACCTTCCACAGTAAGAAAACCTGTAGCCGTTTTTAACGTGAGTAAATCTGGGTTAAATTGATGGACACCTATAAAATTTTCGATTTGTAACTGTTGTCCGATCCATTCTATGCGAGGGAGAGTCCCAACCACTTCAGGGGGTAAATCAAACCAATTGGAAGCTAGTTGTGTAAGTCGTTTCATCGTTTTCCTCCCTCCATCTCCTTGTTAAGAATATGCACGAAACAGAGAGAGTAGAAGAAAAAATCCAGAAATCAAAAACGACTCCTGAAATGGAGTCGTTCATTCCTATACTATTTGGTTTGTTGCTGCTCGACTTGAGCGATAAGCCGTTTCGTTATTTCTCCACCTACTGATCCATTCGATCGAGCAGTTGTATCTTTTCCAAGGGTCACACCAAACTCACTAGCTATTTCTTCTTTAAATTGGTTTAATACTGCTGCTGCACCTGGTACTAATAATTTATTTGTGCTTCTTGGCATTGGTCTTGCACCTCCTTATCTACCCTTTAGTATGGGAAGGAGGTTCTATCTTTACTTGTATTACATCTTACCAGAGCTGGCAAAATTGGCCTAATGCCTAAGTCGTCGTCGAATAAACCGACGAATGACAAAAAATAATACAATCAAGACAATGATGACGAGCACAATAAATATGATACCTGCGATGATAACCCCACCAACGAAAGAGCCTAACTTACTAAAGATGCTTTTTTTCTTTTTTGTCTTGTAATAAGAATAACTACTCGATTTATAAGATGGTGAATAGTAGCTGGAATGCGAACTACTGGTATGATAGCTGGAGTGTGACCTTATTTTTGCATAACTCACTTCCGAGTGAGCAGTAGCAAATACAACAGACAATAGCAGCATGGAGAGAAATATAGCTGTTAATCGTTTCAATTAATTACCTCCATCAATATATAATAGTTTTATTCTATAAATAACTATTACTGATTGGCAAGTAGAATTATCTTAGAGTACTGTGCTATTCCTTTATACCCTAATTTACAGCTCGACGCAAAAAGGTGGAATAACTAAACTTTGCAATGATTAAACCCACAAACCCAATAGAAAGTAAAACAGCAAAGGTTGGCCATATATCACTTATTTTTGCCCCATGAGCCATCACTTCCTGTAAACCATGTTGTGCCCAGTATTGAGGAGTCATTTTCCCAAATACTTGTACATAAGAGGGAAGCATATCAAAGGGAAACCAAAGTCCGCCTAACATGGAACCACCTAATGTAAATAATTGAGTAATCCCTTTTGAAGCCTGATCAGATCGAATTAACATGGAAACTGCTATACCGATGCTTGCTCCGCAGATACTTAGGGATATTACGATCAACAAGACAAGCAAAAAGTTGCCGAAAACTAAGCCATAGGCAAAATGACCAAATAGGAGCAACACTAAACATTGAAACAGAACCATAAATACATTTGGTAACCACATGCCCAGTAAATACTGCCAGGAGCTGATGGATGTACCTTGTAAACGAGAAACCATACCCGAATCCCGCTCCGCTGTAAATCTTGTTACCATCGTCATGATGATAAAGAAGGAGAACATAATCATATAACCTGGAACAACTTGAGTAATACCATTAATTTCACTAGATGTTTCATTGATTGTAGTGATGGTTATAGGAGCTTTCATTGTACCTGCTATTTTCGATTCTGGCTGACCCTCACTCAATAAACTTGTTTTAATTTTTTGTTCTCGATATTGATTACTCAAACCGTTTAGCACAGCATCCACTGCTGCTGCAGCTTGATTTGCATTCCCATCTCGATAAAATTGAATCTGAGAAGCACTAGTTGCGAATTGTTTTTCAAACCCTTTCGGAATTACCACAAGAGATGAAATGTTTCCTTTTTGTAACTGCTTTACTTGATCGTTAAAAGATGAGCTGCTTTCTAATTTCACATCTATCTCTTTTATTCCATCCAACTGTTTTATAAATGCACGAGAGAGAGTAGATTGGTCTCTGTCTATTAGTTGAACTGTTACTTTTGAGTCTGAATTGGAGAACATAAGATTCATAACTACGATAAAAAAGATCGGCATAGCAAACAACCAAAAAAAGTTTCCTTTTCGTTTTAAAAATATTTTCAACTCTTTTTTTAATACTGTACTCATTTTTGACTCTCCCCCTTACACATCTCTGAGACTTACACCAGTTAATTTTAAGAAAACATCTTCCAATGACGGACGTAGTATTTCTAATTTTTTGATAATTAGTTTTTGATTCGTTGCTATTTCCGTTAAATATTGAATTGTTGGAAGTAGTTCTTCTGTTTCAATTACCCAACCATTGCCTTTTTCTATTACATTTGTTGCAGAAGGTACTTTTGGTTGTTCGCACTTCTGAGCAGATTCCATATAAACAGATGGCTTTGTATGCTTTGTTAGAAGTTCATCTAGTTCGCCCACAGCAATGACATTTCCATTATCAACAATTGCAATCTCGTCGCACAGTGCCTCTACTTCTTCCATGTAATGTGTAGAATAAATAATTGTCACTCCTTGCTTGTGCAGCGAGCGAATCAATTCAAAAATAAGGTTACGAGATTGAGGATCAATCCCCACAGTTGGTTCATCTAAAATTAATAAGTCAGGCTTATGCAACAATGCTACAGCGATATTAATCCGACGTTTCATACCTCCAGAATACGTACGAACTTCGTCCTTTCCACGGTCAGATAAACCTGTTTTGGCCAGTACATCTTGAATCTGATCTTGCAACTTGCTTCCTGTCACTCCAGCCAATTCACCAAAAAAAAGTAAATTATCGATTGCTGACAAATCTTCGTACAGGGTAATAGATTGTGGAACATATCCTATTTTTTGTTGGATCTTTACTAGGTTCTTTTTCATATCTAAACCCATTACTTTTATTTGACCAGAATCTGGCTGTATAATGCCAGAAATCAGTTTCATCATCGTTGATTTCCCTGCACCATTGGGACCAAGCAATCCAAAGCATGATCCCTTTTTGACTGAGATTTCTAATTGATTCACTGCGATACGTTTGCCATAACTTTTTTTTACTTTATGAAATTCAAGCATATTCGTCATATAATCTCCTCCTCGATACCTGTTAGACCAGTTTTCTTTCCAAAAGATTAGACATAGAAGCAATTAGCATGTAGGTGATGATCCAGCATGGTATCCAAGCAATTAAGGAAAACTCAGGAAACGCCATATACTGGTGTTCTACGAAATGGAATATCACCTCTGCATATGATGAGATCACGAGAGCCCAAAGTACCCAAAATCCGATCCAAAATAGAGAGACTAAATAACGATACTCGGTCAAAGCCAATGTTCCCATAAACATGCCTAAAGCAATAACAAGTGGACCGATGACAATCATGATCAAACCAACATTTGCACCAGTTGATAAGAAACTGCCTATATCATGGAGCTGTAACTTAGGATCGAGAAGCAAGACATAGAAAAAACCTGCTAATCCAATCACAAAAATAATGAGGTAAGTTAATATCGATCTCCACATGGCTGCAAGAAATTTGGCCCAAATCAGTGTCTGACGACTGTAAGGCAAAGATAACCACCAACCAATGGTGTTACTGCGCTGCTCTCGTTTGATTGTTCCTCGGGAGATTCCAATTAAAATAAAAGGTAAGCCATATAACACATTCCAAATTTGAACCGGCTCTAACTCTCCAGTAAGCGCAAGCCTTGTTATAAACACGACAGCAAGAACTAAGAAGACGACTAAATAAATATACTTGATGTATCTTTTGTGACTCGAATTTTTATCTTTATCCGTACTCCTCTGTTTCATTTCATGTTTGACTAGATTCCAAAACAAATTTCATTCCTCCTATCGATATAACTCCCGGTAGATACTCTGTAGAGAACCTTGCTTTTCCCGCATTTCTTCTACATCCCCACTGAGAATGACTGCCCCCTCTTTAAAAAAGACCACATAATCGAATAATCCTTCTGTTTCTGCTATTTCATGTGTACTGATCAAAATCGTTTGCTCTCGTTCGCTAGCTAAATCGATGATGGTCTCCATGATTTGTTCTTTCGCAATCATGTCAATTCCCGCAAAAGGTTCATCTAATATAACCAAAGGTACCTCTCTAGCCATGCATAAAATTAACATCAGTTTTGCTTCTTGTCCTTTAGACATGCTGGCTGTCATCATCGAAGCATCTAAGTTCATTCTGTTTGCTAGATCAAAAGCTTTGTCTTCTTGAAAACCAGGTAAAAAGTTTTTACCATATTCGATCGTCTTCTCTACACTGTAATCGAGATACCAACGTGCACGATCTGGTAAATAGGAAATTTGGTGATTCAATTTCCAGTTTGGCTTTTGCCCGAGTACTTGAATCTCACCTGCGTCGTTTTTGATTTGTCCTACAAGTAATCGAAAAAAAGTAGATTTCCCTGCACCATTCGGTCCTAAAACACCTACAATGCGATTTGCTGGAATTTGAACTTCCGCTTCCTGCAATGCGAAGTTTTTTTCGAACTTTTTACTCAGCCCTTCACATTCAATTACATTCATTTGTTTACTCCTTTCTCATTGGTGATCCATTGAATCATGTCTTTCTCGTTATAGCCTAAGCTTTTCATCTTTTCCACAAACTCTAAACAATAGCGCTCTGCTAATTCTGACTTAAACGATGCGATGTTGTTTTTGGATGTAGTAATAAATGTTCCTTGCCCGCGACGTTTTTCTGTCAATCCATCTCTCTCCAATTCTTGGTATGCTCGCATAACTGTATTTGGATTCACCTTTAAACTAATCGCTAACTCACGTACAGATGGTATCTTCTCTCCCAAACCGATCTCCCCCCGTGCTACTGAACTTCTAATCTGATCTAAGATTTGTTCGTATAAGGGTTGGCTAAGATCGATTTGAAAAACAAAAGAGCCAACCTTTCTATCTTCCATGTATGCTCCTCCCTTTCAGGAGTATTTTTTCTTATAAGTGTATTATAACAACTAACACACTTAATGCAAGTGTTTTTTATCATAAAATAAAAAAACAGTTAGGAATGATTTTCCCAACTGCCTTCAGCTATTATTTTCCGATGATATGAACCAATCCTTGGCCGCCATCTACGATTACTCGGTCTCCAGTCTTTAAACGAGTAGTCGCATTTCCACACCCAACAACCGCTGGAATTCCTAATTCTCTAGCAACAATCGCAGCATGGGAAAGTGGTGCTCCTACATCTGTAATAATGGCCGCTGCTTTTGGAAATAAAGGTGTCCAGCCTACATTCGTACTAGAGGCTACCAAAATCTCACCTGCTTGCAGTTCCTTTCCTTGATCTGGGCTTATCAAAACGCGAACTTTTCCCACTATCCTCCCAGCAGCCCCTGCAAATCCTTTTAACTCTTCTGTATCCATTTCTGTAGATGGGATGGTTGGATCATAAATATCTCCTCTCTTTTGAGGATCTTTAGCCCATGAAAAGGGATCAAATCGCCCGCGTATAATTGCTGGAAAAGGTGGCAAAGACTTAAACTTAGCATATGTTTCTTTTCTTTTTGAGATAAACCTTATTATATTCTCTTCATCAGATAACAATTTTTCTATTTCTGTGAGATAAAGAAAAAAAATATCTTCTCCGATTCCTGTTATGTTACCAATTTGAAGCATAAAGGCTCGTAAGACACGATGTACGCGAACAAACTCAGAACGTACTGTTTCTCTTAGCTGTGCACCTTCTGCCGCTAATTTTAGTTGTTCCTTTAGCCATCGCTTTTTAAGCGGATACTTTTGTTCAAATCGAGCAAATGCTGCCTTACTCTTGGTTTCTTGAGTGGTCAATAATTCCATCACATTTATGTTGGATTGTTGGAATTCTTTTATCTGTCCCTCCAACCAATCGCTATTTTCAGCTGGATCAGCAATGGACAGTTCAAACTCATAAGGACCTCGATGCCCATACTGGCGAGCATAATCTTCCTTGCTCCATTCACCGGCCAATACTTTGGATATCCCTAACACAGGTCCAAGACTTGCTAATTCACCTTCTCCCCTTAAGTTTGAAAGCAGAGCATTTGCATCTTCTTCTCCGACCATTTTTGCTAGTTTTGTCTTCAATCTCATCGCTAAAACTGCTTTTGTTCCCCCAGACAGAAGTGTCAGCCACGCTTTACGATGATAAGGATGCAGCTCCTCTTCCCAAATATTTTTTATCTCAGCAGTTGTCGTTGCTGCTGCAATTTGCTTTTTTATATTTTGACACCACTGTGGAGTATCTGAAATTTGTTTCGTTATGGATTTTGAGGCAATCTGAACTTCTTTGAGATAGTGTTTTACTTTTGGTACCATCAATTTTAATAATTCCCACCGAGTAAATGGATAGACTGGTAGTTCCATCTCTTGCGGTATATTGCCAAATACATCGCCAATGAGAGAAAGCGCGAATTTAGGACTGATCCCAAATGCAGAGAAAACCGATAACCTCCTGCTGATATTGGTATAAATTCTTCCGCATATATTTCCCGACATGAGATAGTATCCTGGAACAACACTGATTTCCTCATCTAAATATTGCAAGATCGACCATGTGAAAGGAGTAACAACATCTGGCACAGCTTCCCCAACATTAGCATTGGTCCAGAGGTAGTCTCCTGATAACGAATAGTTTATGTCATAAGTTTCCATGTTTCCCTTGGATAGTGTAGTGATTGGTCGAGCTTGAAGGATATATAACTTTTCATTTGCAACGGCCCATTCCAAATCTTGTGGTAAACCAAATTGTTTTTCTAACTCTATCGCCAAGTCATAAAGTTGCAATGCGTATTTTTTCATTCTATATGGACCATTATATTTTTTTCGAATACGAGTCAATTCAAAAATATAGGCATCCGCTTCTCCAGAAACCAGCTGTTCTCCTAAGCCATTAACAAAATTTCCAATCATGCTCACACTACTACCAGTCACTGGATCAGCAGTAAACAAGACCCCTGACATCTGGGACGGAACCATTACTTGAATGACAACCGCGATTTGATGATCTTCTTTCATTCCTTTAATCGAAGTATAAGATTTCACTCTTTCATGATGAACAGAATGAATTACCGTTTGAATGGCTTCCCTTATCTCTTCATCTGTAGATTGATTTAATACGGTTTCAAACTCCCCAGCAAATGATGCTTCTGATGAATCTTCACTTAAAGCAGAAGAACGAACAGCAAATTTAGCTTGAGGATATCTGAATCGAATTTTGTTTAAATGAGTGACTACCTCCGTCCAAACCCCATCAACAAAGTTCTCTGGTCCAGTAGCTGTAGATAGAATGACAAATCCATCTGGAATGGGGTACCCATCTTGAAACATCTTTGCCAGCATCATCCCTTTCCCACCTGCAAAAGAGAAATCAGCTGGAGTTAATTCTGCAAAACTTTTCACATGATGACTCATGTCAAACATCTCCTGTTTTCCTAGTTGTATAGTGTTTTTCTGAGTATCTCTAGATATTTATCCAATTCTTGTAATGTCTTGCCATTCTGAAGTTCTTCAGCTTTTTTAAACTTATCTCGAGCCTGAACCTTATTAGATATGCCTTCAATCGTCCAAATAATGATATCCAATGCTCTTGAAGGATCGATATCTCTGCGAAAAAGAGACGCATCGATCGAAGCAAACATTTTAACATAACTATCTCGAATAATTTCTTGATTGCGAGAGTTAAGTTTATCTTTTATTTCAGTCGCTTCTTCTATATTGGCTGCTATAAGAAAATCAAATATTACAGGATATTTGTTCATCAATCGAAGTTTAATCAATAGCATTTCTCGAGATCTCAGTAAAATATCTTTTTGGTCAAAATCGATTTGTCCAAAAAAATCTTCCAAGATTACCTCTACGCAATAATCGTAAAGGTACAAATACAACTTTTGTTTATTGGAGAAATAATGAAACAATAATCCCTTGGAAATACCTGCTGTTTCCACGATTTGATTAGTAGATGCTGTTCTGTAACCTTTTAGAGCAAATTCTTTCATTGCAGCATTTAATATTTGTTGTTGTTTAACAGGATCTAAAGCAAGAAATTTAGAGGTCATATAAAGTTTTCCTCTCTTTTCACGTTTGACCAATGTGGTCAATTACATTTTAAGACTATTGACCAATGTGGTCAATAGGAAAGGTTATAAACATTTACTCATCTAGAGATATGGCAACAACAATATATCCTTTTTAAATACACACAACAAAAAAGTGGGATGGGGAATGTTTAGAAACAGAAAAAGCCATTCCCACTAAGGAATCTGGCTTTTCCATAATTAAAACTGATGTTTTAACTAACACGCAATGTTTTACCCGTTTCTACTAAACTTTTCATCATTGATAACCCAATTGGCCAACCATTAAAATAATAAAAAAATCCACCAATATTTTTATTGATGGATTACATAAATAAAACCACTTTTAAAATCTATGAAAAATAACTTATTTACGGGATCTGGATCGAGGAGACTCAACCCAGACTGTAGACGTGAAGACACAAATAACAAAACTTTCACATCCACTTGGTGTATTCTCAACGAGCACAGCGAAGCAACGCCCGAATAGTCATGGCGAAACCATAAACCATTCCAATGACGATGAATACCATCCCGAAGAACACACCCAAGACCATGAGAGCACCGAAAGTGAACAGCATTCCCCTCACAATCCAGCGCATTGCTCGGAAGGTCGCTACGATGATGCATGCAAAGCCTACTACGGCGGAAAGGATGTAGGGAAGGTTCTCCTTCCATTCCGTGAGAACCGCGAGGACGAAAACAAAACCAGCGACGCGATAGATGCTCTTCACGAAAGCTCCTAAGAATTTGACCTTAACACTGATTTTAGGGACAACATCCGCTATCCATGCAGAAGTCACCTAAAGTTATAATTAGATTAGCACACTTCTGAATAATAGGATAGCTGATAAAAATAATACATTACAAAAAAGACCCTCATAAAGAGGATCTGAATTTTACCTAGGATATTTTCGTTTATATGGTTTGATTGCTTTTGGTGAATCTAAAACCTCTTTAAGCAAAAACGCTTTTTGCAATGGTTTTAGTTTCTTTTGTTTCGCTATTGGTAATGGCAAAACAGTATTTAATTCATCATGCTGCCTATCTGACGGGATCATGGATTTTTTGGAGGAGAAAAAGTCAGATTTGTTATCTATCATACTCTCTTTTTGAGCAGAGCCTTGATTTGGATCTGTACTTGGTTTCTTGTTCATCTGCTTCGATTTTTTCTGCTTATGTTTCAACTGATCCCCTGCTGGTTGTTTCGCACTAGAAGTGCAACATAGACGACCAATACCCCACAATATTAGAAAAGCGATGCCAAAAGGGATGAGCGTTTTGATTAATTCTAAGATGGCAATCATATCATCCCTCCCGTTCCTTCCCCATAAGCAAGAGACTGATATGGGATTTCGTTAAGAGATTACTCTGTATCATCTTCGCCCGTATCCCCTATGGTACGACGCATTTTGGTATCCGCATCTATGTTTTGAAGTTGGTAGTAGTCAAGCACTCCCATCTTCCCAGAGCGCAATGCTTCTGCAAGTGCTTTTGGCACCTCTGCTTCTGATTCTACAACTTTGGCACGCATCTCTACTACATGTGCACGCATTTCTTGTTCTTGGGCTACAGCCATTGCACGGCGTTCTTCTGCTTTTGCTTGAGCAATCCTTTTATCTGCTTCTGCTTGATCTGTTTGCAGTTCTGCACCAATATTTTTACCAATATCAATATCTGCAATATCAATCGAGAGGATTTCGAAAGCGGTTCCAGCATCGAGACCTTTGGAAAGAACCGTGTTGGAGATACTGTCTGGATTTTCAAGTACCGCTTTGTGACTAGCGGAAGAACCAATTGTGGTAACGATTCCTTCTCCTACACGTGCAATAATCGTTTCTTCTCCAGCACCACCAACAAGACGTTCAATGTTTGCTCTTACGGTTACACGAGCAATAACTTTTAATTCAATCCCATCTTTGGCTACAGCTGAAACGACTGGAGTTTCAATGACACGAGGATTTACGCTCATTTGGACTGCTTGTAATACATCACGTCCTGCCAGATCAATCGCCGCTGCACGTTCAAATACCAAATCGATATCAGCACGGTGTGCAGCTATAAGAGCATCTACTACTCTGTCAACATTACCACCAGCTAAAAAGTGTGTTTCTAACTGCTGAATGTTTACACCAAGACCAGCTTTATGTGCTTTAATTAATGGATTGACAATTCGAGCAGGAGTAATTCGGCGAAGACGCATACCGATCAGTGTGGTCAAACCGACATAAACTCCTGATGCCATTGCACTAATCCAAAGCATTACCGGAACAAATGAGAACAAGATAGACAAAACAATAATCGCTAAAACAACAATAACAATAGGACCTAACAAACTAGTATCATCCACTAAAATTCTCCTAACATGATATGATATGGATATATCCCTAATAATAACCTAATTATTCTATCTCTTCATCCACTATTTTTACAACTACTCGAGTTCCTTCTACATTTGTGACAATAATCACCGCATCTTTTGGGATAAGCTCTCCCTCACTTACCACATCTTCTTTTTGACCTTCGATCATGGCCCATCCAGCTGGCCTCAGTGCGGACAGTGCCACACCTTTTTTCCCAATCAAATATTTACGATTTTTGGAAGAAGTATAACCTTCTTCATTATTTTGCTGACTCGAAAGAATAATTTTGCGCCATGTAGTACGAAACCCAAAAAATTTGTAAAGAATCCAAATGAACAAGACAGTAGCAACGATTCCAATAGCCAAAGCACTGAGTCCTACGGCCACACTTTTTGCAGCTGTTACTACAGAATAAAAGAGAGCGATAGTACCCAATGTTCCGAAAATACCTCCAGGTACAAGCATCTCAATTATGAGTAATATTAATCCAACTACGAATATAATAGGTGCACTCAATTCAGCTATCCCTGCTGCAAATTGCCCATAAAAGTACAGCACAAAAGCTCCAATGCCGATTACACCGGGAATAATATGTCCAGGAGCTAGTAATTCTACAAAAATGCCCGCTAAACCAATCGTTAGAAGAATAGCCATGATAGCAGGATGTGTAACGATATCCCAGCTAGTCGAAGCTGCAAGCAGAGTGGTTCCAAGGGTCATATCTTCTATCCCCTCTCTTGATGTTGAAAAAAAGACAGCGCAAAAAACACGCTGTCATCCGAGTAACTGCTGGACCAACTGATTTACTTTCTTGCCGTCCGCACGCCCTTTTGTAAGCGGCACAACAACACTCATCACCTTGCCCATTTCTTTTTTCGAAGAAGCACCTGTATCAGCAATTGCCTTTTTCACAATTTCAAGAAGTTCTTCTTCGGTTAATTGCGCAGGAAGATACGCAGACAAAATTTCAATCTCACGTTTTTCCTTTGAAGCAAGATCTTCACGACCTGCTTTTTCATATTCTTGCAGAGAGTCCTTGCGTTGCTTGATCTCGCGTACAAGTACCTCTAATACTTGATCTTCACTTAGTCCGCTTCGATTATCGATCTCCACCTTTTTAATGGAGGCACGAACCATGCGAATGGTAGACAATGTTTCTTTGTCTTTTTGTTTCATCGCAGCTTTCATATCTTGATCCAACTGCTGGATTAAGCTCACAGATCGGACACCTCTTATCTACGCTTTTTATTGCGTGCTGCTGCTTCCGCTTTCTTTTTCCGTTTCACACTGGGTTTGTCATAACGCTCGCGCTTTCTAGCCTCCGATAAAACCCCATCTTTTGAGATGGAACGTTTGAAACGACGTAAAGCAGTATCGAGTGATTCATTTTTTCTCACACGTGTTTCAACCATGCTTCTCCCTCCCTCCAAGGGCAAACAAAAGCCACTAGAGTAAGCAGATAGCGGCCTGATCCAATATAAAGGAGGTCAGCATCCACGACACCTGCAATAACCTTGTAAAATTTTGAACACAAAAGGTCATTCTCCATTATAAATCATCAAATGAGGCGATGTCAAAGCTTCTTAACCTGGAGGCCAAGTCAGTTGACGTCCACCTACCAGATGAAAATGAATATGAGGCACCGTTTGTTGCCCAAACACTCCTATGTTGTTGACAACACGGAAACCCTCATTATCCATACCCAACTGTCCAGCTACTTTTTGGATACCGAGTATTAAGTTACCCATCAGTTGTTTATCTTCTTCTTTTACATCCATCATGGAAGGTATATGCTTTTTTGGAATGAGTAAGACATGAGTAGGTGCAGCAGGCTGAATATCATAAAAGGCATATAAATCTTCATCTTCATATACTTTTTTTGATGGAATTTCTCCCGATATAATTTTACAAAAAATACAGTCCATTGTAACCTCCACTATTCACCTTTGCATCTTATCAGCATACACTATAACACGATTTTAACAAAGGGGAGAGTTCATTTTGGCGAAAAAATATACAGTTAGTGAAGCTGCGTTACGGAGATTAGTCAAACAATTGGTGACAGAGGAAGTAGAAAAAAAGTGGAATCAACCTAACGGACCTTTTATCGATGAATTTCAAGAAGACCCTTGGTTTTATCTAGGAGAACCAACACCAGCAGGTGACCAAAAAAATACTCGCTCCAAACAACAAGCACCATCTGAACACCCAGAATGGCAAGATACATTTTATCCTGAGCTTGGTGAGATAGATGCCCCCCCTTTTTTAAACAGGCAGCCCAAAAAGAAATAACTCCTCTTTTCTAGTGATTCCTAACAAGGAATCGCTTTTTTATTATCTAGCATGTGCATGTCCTCTTCCCCATATGATGTAAGGAGGAGGAAGGATTATGGCAGCTATTTTACTACCCTTTTGTGGGGGACTTATTATCTTTTTATATGGAATGAAAATGATGCGAAATGGTCTTGAAAGCCTAGCAGAAAAACATCTCCAAAACATATTGTTACGCTTTACCAAAACACCTTGGCGGGGGATGGTATGCGGAACAATCTTAACCGCATTACTGCAAAGCAGTACAGCAGTGACAGTCTTCACTATTGGTTTAGTTGATACAGGACTGCTAACTTTTGCTCAATCATTAGGCATCATCCTTGGCACCAACATCGGAACCACGATTACTACACAATTATTGGCATTAAAATTAGATGATTTTTCCTGGCCTTTAGTCGTTATTGGACTTATTTTGATTGTAATGAAACAGCGCACGGGATCAATATGGTTTGGACTTGGGCTTATTTTTGCCGGAGTAAAATACATGCAAGGTGTTGCCACTCCTTTAGAGCAAGCTGGATATATCGATTGGCTGATGTCAAGTACTGATTATCCCATTTTGATGGGATTTCTTACAGGTATGGTGATCACTGCACTCATCCACAGCAGTAGTGCTATGGTAGCCATCACAATGGGTTTTTATGCCTCTTCCGTCATTACGCTGCCTTTTGCTATTGCTGTCGTAATCGGAAGCAATGTGGGTACATGTGCGACTGGTTTGATCGCAGCACTCCAAACCAAACCATCCGCCAAAAGAGTTGCGATTGCACATCTTGTACTAAATGTTAGTGGAGCACTCTTATTCCTCCCACTCATCCCTCTTCTCCTAGATGTAGTCTCTCAATTTTCGAGCAATCCTTCGATTCAAGTCGCACATACCCAAACGATCTACAACATCGTCTGCTCATTGTTAGTGCTTCCTGTATGTGCTGGATTTGCTAAGTTGGTGGAGTGGATGGTGCCTAGCTAGATGGGAAACTAAAGATTAGAGAGAATCACTGAATGATTACTTGATATATTGGAATAATCTTGCTATTATACTAACAAAACGTATGCAGTTAAAATTAAGTGCATACGTGTAAAGAGGGAATTAATTTGAGAAATGATAAAGAAAAGATAGTAGAACAAATATTAGAAATTAAGGAACCTTTTATTTCAGCAAAAAGCTTAAAAAGTCAAGGATTTAATACTTATGATATTCATACATTGCTTAAAGATGGACGATTGGAAAGAATAAAACGCGGGCTTTATAAATGGACACAGATCGAACAAGAGTATAATGAAATCGCTGACGTTATGGGAATAATACCAGAAAGTGTACTTTTCCTCTTTTCAGCCCTTAGTTATCATGAACTAACCACTTACATCCCGAAAGAACATACAGTAGCTATTCCACGCACCATGCGTAAACCAATCATACCAAGTTATCCTCCAATAAAAATATTCCATTTATCAAAATATCGATTTGAAACAGGTATCATGGAGACGATGATCGGTAATTGCACCATAAAAATATACGATTTGGAAAAAACAGTATGCGATACTATCATTTATCGGAACAAGATTGGTATGGATATCGTCAAAGAGATGATAGAAAGATATATAATCAATCCTGAAAAAAACTTGCAAAGACTTATAGAATATGCTAAAAAATTAAGAATCTACAAAATGGTAAAAACTTACTTGGAGGTACTTATATGATCAAAGACATGTCTAGTTCAATCAGAGCTAGATTGTTAAACTTGGCCAAACAGCAAGGTAGGTCATTTGATGAAATTTTAACAATGTATATGCTTGAACGTTTACTCTATCGCTTATCTTGTTCCCGTTTTAAGAAAAACTTTGTTTTAAAAGGCGGGCTTCTGTTGTGTGTAATTTTTAATGACCCACACAGAACAACAAAAGATGTAGACTTTTTGGCAAAGTTACTTGCTTCACAACTTGAAGAGATTGGGGAAATATTCAGAGAGATATGTCAAACTGAAGAAGATGATGGTATTTTATATGTAACAGACACCATTAAAACAATACGCATTAAAGAAGGAGCCGACTATGAAGGTGTACGTGTCTTAATTGAGTGTCGTCTAGGCCAAGCGATAAAAAAACTACAGATTGATATCGGATTTGGTGACGTAATTGTACCAAAACCTAAACTTATGCAATACCCTACTTTATTGGATATGGATTATGCCCAAATGTTTGTATACTCCTAAGAATCAGTTATTGCTGAAAAATTTGAAACGATGATTAAACTCGCTAAGTTGAACAGTCGAATGAAAGATTTCTATGATATCTATCTACTAACAAAACAATTTCCCTTTGATGGTAGAATAGTATATGAAGCCATTTTTGAAACCTTTCAAAGGAGAGGTACTTTATATGAACGTAAGCCGGACATATTTTCCGAAGAATTTGTCATTTCTGATGATAAACAAAAACAATGGGCAGCGTTTTTAAAAAGAACCACCAAAATATCTATCTCGTTCGAACAAGTTATGAAACAAATAAAAATTTTTCTGTTACCGATTTATGAAGCAATACTCAATGAAAAAGAATTTTTTGGCAAATGGAATAACGAAGAGATAAAATGGACAAGCAATATCGGATAAATGTGTAAAAGTTCTATTATCGATCATCAGGTTGATGCTACCTGATGTGATTTGTTAATCATTTTTATACATTCCCATTAAATACTGGATTGCTTTTTCCAATATAGAATGATTGTTTTCATAACCATTTACTTGATGAAGTTCTCTTGCTTCTTCAATCGAATACCAAGCCACTTCGTTTATTTCTTCTAGTTGAGGGCTAATACTATCTTCATCCGTTTGAACTACATAATAGGTCACTTCTTTTTCTACTTCCCCATGCTCAGAATGCATAAAAGTATAGGAGATAGTGTCTATTTTCGCGACAATTTTACCGACAACTCCTGTCTCCTCTTCAATCTCGCGAACAGCTGTTTGTTCGATCGTCTCCCCTGCTTCTTGATGTCCTTTAGGTAAAGTTATCTTGCCAAAACGATCTTGGATAAGTAAGAGTTGAATTGCTTCCCCTACTTTCCGAAACACGACTCCACCTGCTGATATTTCTTTACGCAAATTAAACCCTCCTATTTTATTGTAATGCAAGTATCATTTATCCCGTAATGCTTTAAATGCTTTATCATAACGTTGAAAAGCCCATTCGGCGATTTTTAGACACCCTTCATCAAGCTCACTTTTATGTAATTCAATGATTACTTTTTTATCATTGATTATAAGTGTCACACCACCGTCCGAAAATAATGGATGCTTTATAGATACGTAACCCCACTAAAAGAAATTCTAGTGGGGTTACGTGTTACATAAAGCTGTCTTAGTTTTAAGAACACAATTGTTTCTCATCCAACACCCTAACAAAAGAGCCCTTATTCATTTCTGCTCCTACTTCATCGATTTTCACCCGACATACTTTCCCAATCATGTCCTCCGTTGCAGGGAAAGCCACAGGAAGATAATTATCCGTATAACCAGTATACAAACCCCTACCCGGTTCTTCTTTGTAGGCTCTTTCCGGGATCACTTCTAATACTTCCCCAACATACTTGCTGGCATATGTGGTAGTTAGTTTATTCGATAAAGCAATCAGTCGGCTGACGCGTTCGGTTTTCACCTCATCGGCTACTTGATCAAGCATCCTAGCAGCAGGGGTTCCCGTACGTTTGGAATATGGGAATACATGCATTTGATACATCCCTAACTCTTCTACAAAGCGATAACCATTTAAAAATTGTTCTTCGGTTTCTCCTGGAAATCCCACGATCATATCAGTGGTGATCGCTACACCAGGGAGGGCATCATGCAATTTTAAGATGGTTTCCCGATATTCTTCGACGGTATATTTGCGACGCATTCTTTTTAATACTTCATTGTCACCAGCTTGGAGAGGGATATGAAGGTGACGGCACATTTTATCCGATGAATTTAATACATCAATCAGACGGCCATCTACTTGGCTTGCTTCTATAGAGCTGATTCGAATCCGGTGCAAATCTGGGATTTTATCAAGGTCAATCAAAAGATCAGCTAGTTGATAGTTTTCCAAATCATCCCCATAACCACCTGTGTGAATTCCTGTGAGCACAATTTCTTTATAACCAGCAGCAACTAATTGGCGCGCTTGAGCCAATACATTTTCCGGCTTGCGACTACGGGAAAGTCCTTTTGCCCACGGAATAATGCAGAAGGTACAGAAGTTGTTACAACCTTCTTGGATTTTTAGTGATGCCCGAGTGCGATCTGCAAATGCAGGAACATCGAATTCTTCGTATTCGCGCTGTTTCATGATATTGCCAACAGCATTGATAGGCTGCCGCTCTGTGCGATATTGCTCCACATATTCGATGAGTTTATCTCTTCCTTGTGTCCCTACCACAATATCTACACCAGGAATTGCAGCGACTTCGCTTGGAGACGTTTGTGCGTAACATCCAGTAACGGCAATAACAGCATCTGGATTTTTCCTAATCGCTCTACGAATCACTTGACGACTTTTTTTATCACCTGTATTGGTAACCGTACATGTATTGATCAGGTAAACATCTGCTTTGGTATCAAACTCTACTCTTTCGTATCCCGCTTTTTGAAACAGTTGCCACATTGCTTCTGTTTCATATGCATTTACTTTACATCCCAATGTATGAAATGCGATTTTGCTCATTTTCAGTCACCCCCTAATTCGTTAAACATAAACATGAGACAGGCCAACAAACTAATCGCTGCTGTCTCCGTACGTAAGATACGATTTCCTAACGTGATCGGTTTTGCGCCATGTTCAACTGCTTCCCCAATCTCTTGCTCCGAAAATCCGCCTTCTGGTCCAATTATCATCAAAATGGATTTACTCTCTTGTATAAAAGGTACTGTTTGAAGTGCTAATCCACCCTTTTCATAGGCGATAATTGCTACATCATAATTTGAAATCTCCGACAAAAGTGCCTTCCAATTCAATGGAAGCTCAACAGATGGAATAATCCCGCGATGAGATTGCTCTGCTGCCTCTTTCACAATCTTAATCCAGCGATCTCGTTTTTTCGGTGCTTTGTTCCCTTCTAATTTTACAATGGTTCGAGTAGAGGAAAAAGGCAGAAATGCATTTGCTCCTAGTTCTGTAGCTTTTTGCAAAATCCATTCAAATTTTTCACCTTTTGGCAGTCCTTGTGCAAGGGTTACTTGAACGTTAGGTTCCCCTTCAGATTGCGAGCCTTCTATAACATGGCAAGTAACTGCTGATGGGCTGATCGACTCAATTTTCACCAAATAATCCATTCCCATCATACAGCAAATAAATGTATCTCCAACCTGACTTCGCATCACGGTACGAATGTGATGAACATCATCACCTGTTATATGAATTACTTCCCCGAACAATTGATCAGGAGTAATAAAGTATCTTTGCATGAAAAAACCCTCACCAGCTTACCATTTTTTCGCTGCTACAGCTACCCAGTCTTCTTCGGTAATGATTTCTAGTACTGTTAACCCAACAGACTGCAAACCTTTCACGATGTCCTCTTGTTTGCTCTCTATAATTCCTGAACCAATAAAAACCCCTCCAGGTTCTAGGACTCTTGGTAGATCATACATCATTTTATGTAAGATTTCAGCTAGTATATTGGCAACGATTAGTTGCGCTGTCGTTCCTACACCTTGCAGTAGATTACCTGCCTTCACTACTATCCGTTTGGTATCATTTTGGGCACAATTTTCTTGTGCATTTTTCACTGCAACAGGATCTAAATCTAGGGCTAAAACTCTACCCGCGCCCAATTGTTCAGCTGCAATGCTGAGAATCCCACTTCCACATCCTACATCGATAACTTTATTGCCAGGATGAAGATATTTTTCCATCAATTGCAATGTCAATCTCGTAGTTGGATGTGTTCCTGTTCCAAATGCCATACCTGGGTCTAAATAAATGGGTAGTTCACCTGATTGGGTTTTGTATTCCTCCCACACCGGCACAATAACCAATCGATCAGACACACGTGTCGGTTTGTAGTAAGTTTTCCACGCATTTGCCCAATCTTCATCATCCACCCACTTTGTTTCAATTTTCCCCTCTCCAACATGTAAACCATATTCTTTTAATTCAAGTAAACATTCCTCCATTTGAGAAACCAGCTGATCTGTATTCTTTACTTCTGCAAAATAAGACTTAACAATTACCCCTGAATCAGGGTAATCCGTAGGATTTAAAGCGATGATCTCACCATATTCTCCCGGTTGTGTTCGATCGATGGTTGCCGATTCTTCAATGGAGACTCCCCCAGCTCCATTATCCTGTAATCTTTCTGTCAATGCTTCAACTGACTCTTCTTCTGTATATATCGCTAATTCTAACCATTTCATCGGAACATCCTCCTAAAAACATCCTAGAAAATGAAGTAAAAAGAAAACGGGCATCTAATCGCCCGTTACTCTCCTTTAAATGCTTTTTTCATTTTCGTAAAGAAATTATCGCTCTGCTCATGTATATATTCTCCAGAAAGTCGATTAAAATCGCGAAGCAGTTGCTTTTGTTCTTCTGTTAATTTCATAGGAGTGACTAGCTTTACTTGTACGCGAAGATCACCTTCGTATCCACGTGCACGCGGTACTCCTTTACCTCTTAGACGGAATTCTGTTCCTGTCTGTGTTCCAGCTGGAACTTTCAACTTAGCCCTACCATCTAAAGTTGGTACAACAATCTCATCTCCAAGGGCAGCTTGCACAAAACTCAAAGGAATCTGGCAGGTTAAATCATAGCCATCTCTTGCAAAAAAGTCATGCTTTCTAACAAAAACAGTAACATATAAGTCCCCAGGCGGCCCGCCATTAACTCCAGGATTCCCTTCCCCTGTGATACGAATTTGTTCCCCGTCATAGATGCCTGCAGGAATGGTAACAGGAATCTTAAATTTCTTCTTGGTCTGTCCAGTACCGGCACAATTCACACATTTGTCGCGAATTACTTTCCCTTTCCCACGGCATTGCGCGCAATCATGGCGGTTTACAATACGTCCAAAAGGAGTATTTTGAATGGATTCTACATGCCCTTTTCCTTGGCAAGTCGAACATACTTCTGGTTTGCTTCCTGCCTTCGCTCCAGAACCATGACAAATATCGCATTCTGCCGCTTTCACCATGATGATATCTTTTTGAGCACCAAAAATAGCATCTTTGAATTCAATATGCATTCTAGCTTCTAAATCAGTTCCCTGTCTTGGTGCATTTGGGTTAGCACGTCTACCGCCACCAAAGAACATATCAAAAATATCACCAAAACCAAAGTCTTGGCCATTAAAACCAGCTCCGCCACCCATACCACTTGGGTCTGCATGACCAAACTGATCATATTGAGCTTTCTTTTGTGGATCGCCTAATACCTCATAAGCTTCTTTTACTTCTTTAAATTTGGCTTCGGCATCGGCTTCTTTGTTTACATCAGGATGATATTTGCGAGCAAGCCTTCGATAAGCTTTGCGGATTTCTTCTTCAGTAGATGTTCGAGAAACATCCAACACTTCGTAGTAATCACGTTTGCTCACAAGATCACCTCCTTCTCCCTAAAAATTAAAAATATATGGAGGAGGCCAGAGTCGGGCATCCTTCGACTATGGCCATGAGGATTGTGTGCATTAATTTTCTTCTTTGACATCTTCAAATTCGGCATCTACTACATTGCTGTCGTTCTTTTTCGCTTCTGGATTTTCTTGAGCAGCTGCTTCTTGCTGCATTTTTTCATACAACTTGACAGAAAGTTGTTGGACTTTTTGTTCCAGTTCTTCTGTTGCTGTTTTCAAAGCTTCTTCGTCAGTTTCTTGTAAAGCTTTTTGGACTTTTTCTTTTGCTGCATTTGCTGCTTCTACTTCACCTGCATCTACTTTATCTTCTAATTCTTTCACTGTTTTTTCAGTGGTGAATACAAGTTGTTCAGCTTTATTTCTCAGTTCGACAGATTCCTTTTTACGTTTATCTTCCTCAGCATTTTCTTCTGCATCGCGAATCATCTTCTCAATGTCAATATCGCTTAATCCACTGGAAGATTGGATGGTAATAGCCTGACTCTTATTAGTTGCTTTATCTTTTGCTGCAACATTAACGATACCATTTACGTCAATATTAAATGTTACTTCAATTTGTGGAATACCACGAGGTGCCGGTGGAATGTCATGTAATTGGAAACGACCGAGCGTTTTATTGTCGTTTGCCATTGGCCGTTCTCCTTGAAGAACATGGATATCTACAGCAGTTTGATTATCAGCAGCAGTAGAAAAAATCTGTGTTCCATCTGTTGGAATGGCAGTATTACGCTCAATAATTTTGGTAAACACACCGCCCATTGTTTCAATACCGAGAGACAGAGGTGTAACGTCAACCAATACTACGTCTTTCACATCACCAGTAATAACTCCACCTTGAATAGCTGCACCCATTGCTACTACTTCATCTGGGTTAACCCCTTTTGTAGGTTCTTTTCCAGTGAGGCGTTTGATCGCTTCTTGTACAGCTGGGATACGGGTAGAACCACCCACTAATACTACTTTGCTAATATCACTAGGTGATAATCCTGCATCACTCAAGGCTTGACGTGTAGGTATCATAGTGCGCTCAATGAGTTTTGCACTCAATTCTTCAAATTTCGCGCGTGTTAGTGTTATTTCTAGGTGTTTTGGTCCAAATTGATCCATGGTCAAGAAAGGAAGAGAAATGGTGGTATTCAATACACCAGACAAATCTTTTTTTGCTTTTTCAGCAGCATCTTTGAGGCGTTGAAGTGCCATTTTATCTTGAGATAAGTCGATACCGTTTTCCCGTTTAAATTCTTGAACCAAATAATCAATGATGACTTGGTCGAAGTCATCTCCACCCAGATGGTTATCTCCACTTGTAGAAATAACTTGGAAGAAATTATCTTCTAGTTCCAAAATTGAAACGTCAAAGGTACCACCACCGAGGTCGAAAACTAAAATCTTTTCTTCCCCCGTCTTTTCTAAACCATAAGCTAATGCAGCTGCAGTTGGTTCATTGATAATACGCATAACTTCAAGACCAGCAATTTTACCTGCATCTTTTGTAGCTTGGCGTTGGCTATCGTTAAAATAAGCAGGAACAGTGATGACAGCCTGAGTTACAGGTTCTCCTAAATAGCTCTCTGCATCTTGTTTTAATTTTTGGAGAATCATTGCAGAAATTTCTTGAGGAGTGTACTCTTTTTCTTCAACTTTCACTCTATAGTCTGTTCCAATATGTCTTTTTACTGACATCACTGTATTTTCTGGATTCGTAATAGCTTGACGTTTTGCAGCTTCTCCAACCAATCTTTCGTTTTGTTTAGAAAATCCAACGATTGAAGGAGTTGTTCTACCTCCTTCAGCATTAGGTATTACTGCTGCTTCTGAACCTTCCATGAATGCCACACAAGAGTTTGTAGTTCCTAAATCAATACCGATAATCTTACCCACTGCTTACACCCTCCTAAAAATTAATGCTATGTATATAATAGCTTAGTTGACAGAATAATTTATCTTAATTTAGAGAAGAAATTTGTCCATATAAAAACTTCCTGAAATTATGTAGAAAGATTACCCTTATGTACTCACTTTCACCATTGTTGGGCGAATTACCCGATCCCGGAAGCGATAACCAGATTGTAACTCCTCTATCACAATTCCAGACTCATGCTCACTTGATTCTACTTGCAAAACAGCATTATGTACATGCGGATCAAATGGAACACCAACTGCCTCCACCATACTTAGACCTGCATCAGACAAAGCCTGAAGCAACTGACGATAAACCATCTCTACTCCTTCGAGTAAACCTCTGTCCTCAGCTTTTATTTCTGCCGTATCTAGCGCTCTTTCAAAATTGTCTAGGACTGGCAGCAAAGACTCTACAAGAGGAACAGAAGCATACTTTACCGCATCCTCTTTTTGTTTCTGTGCTCGACGACGAGTATTCTCTAGATCAGCAACAGCCCTTGATAATTGATTCTTTGACTCAGCTAACTCACTTTCTAATTGTGCACTTTTCTCTTTCAACAATGCAAATTCATTTTGCAGTGAATCATTCTCATCTCGGGAAGGCTTAGAGGTATTTTCGTCAACATGTAATACGTTTTCCTCTGCATCTCCTACTTTTTGCTTTTCTTCCATACTAATCCCTCCTTATTCACCGCTTCTCATCTTCACAACGGTATGAATTCTAAGTACAGCAGTAGCAACTTCTCCTGCTGCTTTTAATGCATGATATTTCACCAGTAGAGGATCAACAACACCCATTTCAATCATATCTGAGATAGTACCACGATCACAATCAATTCCCAAAGAATCGGAATCACGTTTTACTTGGTAAGCTTTCACCATCTCAATCTTCTCTAGAGGGTTAAATCCAGCATTTGCGACGACTTGTGTCATAGGTCGCTCCAATGCCCCAGCTACCACAGCTACCCCAAATCTTTCCATACCTTGAATACTATCTCGAAAGCGCTCTACATCACGAGCAATAGAAAGTTCCAGTGCACCACCACCAGGTACAAAACCACCTTTTACAGCAGCCTGCACTGCGGAAGCTGCATCTTTGCATATCCGCTCCCGTTCTTCTACTACCTCATCAGTAGAAGCACTTACCAAAATGGTGGCATACGCTTTTCCTCGTCCCCCACTGATTAAAACACGCTCTAAAATTCCATCGTCCTCGATAATGGAAGCATACCCTAATACTGATTCTAGTTCTTCGACTGGTTTAAATAAAGTACTGCGTTTGATCGGTTTTGATAGTGTATGTTCAGATACACGATAAACTTCTTCTTGTGTGAGGTCGGAGACAACCATTACACCAGAGTCCGTAAGTATATCTTCTGCTAATGGGTCAATGTTTCCTGTGGTTAAAACTATTCCTACATTCAAATGAACCATATTTTCAATAGCTTTTAAAAATTGTTCACGAAAACGTTCATGTTTTTTAAATCCAGACTCTGTTCGGAGTGCTTCATCATCTACTGTATCAGCATAAAGAGAGTCAGCCAACAATAAAATTCTCGCATCTACTTTTGCCCGAGGCATTTGTGGATTTAATCGAGAACGATTAAGAAAAACACCCGTAAACACAGCGCTTTCTGCACGAGGATGAGCAACTACAGAACTAGATAATCGGAAATTTTTATCTACTAATTTCTCATGCCCGATTAGATGAGCAGCTTCTATTACAGATACTGTAATATCTTCGTTTTCTCGACTCGCTGTAAAAGCAATTCTCTGTAGCCACTCGTCATCAAGGTGTTGGATCTGACGAGCACGATCTTTCATTTTTTTTAGAGCAAAGCGAACACCCCGGTTGATGCCAGCAATAACCTTTACAACCGGAACACCTAATGTTACCTGTTTTACACCTTCACTTACAAGGGCTGCTGCAAGTAAAGTCGCTGTTGTTGTCCCATCACCCATTTCATCTTGTTGAGCACGTGCCACATTAACAATCATATGAGCAGCAGGATGTTCTACTTGCATACGATCTAGTATTGTCACTCCATCATTGGTAACAATTACTTCTCCTCGTTCCCCAACAAGCATGGTATCTAAACCTTTAGGTCCAAGAGTAGTCTCCACTGCAGATGCGACAGCTTTTACAGCATTTGCATTCGACTGGAGAGCAGATAAGCGTGGATCTACTCTATCTACATCAAAAAATTCACTTTCCGCCATTGAACCTTCTCTTCCTTTCTTTCATGGGGACCGAGGATACATCCTTTATTGTTTCTTGATGCATATAGTATTTTGGCTGCGCTTTACATCTCACGTTTTCGTAAGCTTCCTTCACTGCGCGGAGATTAACTTAGTAAAACCTTCAATAAGGGATATTACTTTACCATAGTCCATTCTTGTGGGACCTAACACACCTATTGTTCCAACAGGGTCCTCATCTACTTTAAAAGATGCAGTTATCACACTACATCCTTGAACACCATCAAGTGAGATTTCACTCCCAATTCGAACTTGTATTCCAGGTATCAGTGGCTCTAAAGGCTCCAAGAGTTGTAGAACTTGTTCATTCGCTTCCACCAAATCAAGCAACCCACGAACTTTATTGACATCGCGAAACTCAGGTTGTTCTAACATCCTTGTTGTCCCGCTTAAAAAAATCTGTTCGGGATGTTCAAACTCAAATAGTTGCTCAAGCATAGTAGGGATGAGTTGTGCAGGATACAGTAAGTGATGCAGATCATCATAAATTTGGCTAAAAGCCAGTTTATTCAATTTTGAAAGTGGCAGACCAATTACCCGGTAATTGAGCAGATTGACCAGTTCCTCGATCATGGATAAAGAAATAGCCTCAGGTATGAAGATTTGATGTTGCTCCACTTGCCCTTTGTCACTGACGATGACAGAAACTGCAAGATTGTCACTAATCGGCACAATAGATAAATGTTTCAAGTGCCCATCTACTAACTTAGGCCTTACAATCATTGCCATATAATTCGTAAGCTGCGAGAGTCTGGCTGAAACGCTTTGCATCTCCATCTCCAGTACATTTAGAGGATCTAGCATCCATACAGCTCGTCGGTTCTCGTCTCTTTGTACTTGAGAATGCAGCAAATGATCAACATAAGAACGATATCCCTTTTCTGAAGGAATACGTCCGGCAGATGTATGCGGTTGCTCCAAAAAACCCATCTCTTCTAAATCAGCCATTTCATTTCGCACAGTAGCAGGGCTAAATCCAACCCCTTCTTTTTTTGACACAGTACGTGAACCAACAGGTTCTGCTGATAGGATGTATTCATCAACGATTGCCCAGAGAATCTTTTTTTGCCGCTCAGTTAACATCTGCCTCCCTCCTAACTTGGTAGATAAGATGGCATAAATCTTATCTATGCCTCTGTCAGCGCCTTGTAAGGCAAGACACACGGCAAGTTTTCTCTATTAGCACTCGTTTATTCCGAGTGCTAAAATCTACTCTTAAAGTTATCAAACCACTGATTCCGTGTCAATGATATCAGTAGAGAAATTGGGCAAAAACATCATTCCCAAATAACAAACCTTGCTCGGTAAGTCGGAGAATATCATCTTCTATGGTAAGAAACTGTTTTTTTACTAATATTTCAATTGCTTCCTTAAAAACTTTATCAGCAGGTAATCCATATTGTTGTTCGAATTGCTTCAAACTAACTCCTGCTAATAGTCTTAGACCAAGAATAAAGTAATTTTCCATCTGTTCTTGGATGTCTATTTTATCCTGTTGTAAAATTGGGCGTTCTCCATTGGCTATACGCCCGATATATTCCGAAATGCCTTTTACATTTGCATGCCGAATATGATTTACATAACCATGAGCACCAGCACCAAACCCATAATAGGCTTCATTTCTCCAGTAGGTGGAATTATGTTTGCTGGCTTTTCCTAGTTTGGAAAAATTACTAACTTCATATTGAATATATCCTTGTGAAAGCAAATAATCACGAATTAATTGATACATCGCATACTCTGCATCTTCTGTCGGCAACGGTAGCTGTCCGCGCTCTTCTAAATGATAAAATAGTGTTCCTTCTTCTACTTTTAAACTATAACAAGAGAAATGATCAGGAGATAATGCTACTGCACGTTCCAATGTATCCCTCACTTGTTCTACTGTTTGATTTGGTAAACCAAACATTAAATCAAGTGAAATATTCGTAAAACCTGCATACCTAGCATCTTTTACACTTGTCGCAATTTCGCTTACTCCATGTGATCTTCCAATGTCCTTTAACAAATGCGGCTCAAAAGTTTGTGCACCAAAACTTAAACGGTTCACTCCGCCTGCTCGCATAACCGAAAGTAACTCGCTGGAGGTCGTTCCTGGATTTGCTTCCATTGTATATTCGATAGTAGGGGACCAGTTTGGAAAGTAACAACGGATCATACGAAGTAACTTTTCCATCTGAACAGGAGTCAGGACGGTTGGAGTACCTCCACCGATAAATATACTTTCTAACATGCCAGGGGGAACATCTTTCACCGTCATCTCGATTTCTTTTTCCAAAGCATCGATATAATCATCCACTGGCTGTCCATCTACAACATAAGCGGTAAAATCACAATAATGACATTTCGTAGCGCAAAATGGGATGTGAATATAAACCGCTTTAGGGGAAAACACTTACTTCTCCTCCATCTTAAGAACAGCCATAAATGCTTCCTGCGGAACCTCTACGCTACCGACAGCTTTCATCCGCTTTTTACCTTCTTTTTGCTTTTCCAACAGTTTGCGCTTACGGCTTATATCCCCACCATAACACTTAGCCAGTACATTTTTGCGGATGGCGCTAATGTTCTCTCGTGCTACTACTTTGTTTCCGATTGCTGCTTGGATTGGTATTTCAAACATTTGTCTAGGGATCAGTTTTTTCAACTTTTCTACCAACAAACGGCCACGATGCTGGGCACGATTGCGGTGGACGATAAAGGAAAGGGCATCTACTACTTCTCCGTTTAATAAAACATCCATCTTCACCAGATCTGAAGTCTTATTACCGATTAACTCATAGTCAAAAGATGCATAACCTTTGGTACTTGATTTTAAGAGGTCAAAGAAATCATAGACAATCTCAGAAAGCGGTAAATCATACTGCAAATTCACACGATTGGTATCCAAATACTTCATGTCGATGTATTGACCACGTTTGTTTTGGCAGAGTTCCATAACGGTACCAACATAATCATTGGGCACCATAATGCCCGCTCGCACATATGGTTCTTCCACATGATCAATCTTTTGAACAGGAGGCATCAATGTTGGATTTTCTATTTGAAAAGAAGTACCATCCGTCATGTGGACTTGGTAAACAACACTTGGCGCTGTGGTGATGAGGGATATTTGAAACTCTCGTTCGATTCTTTCTTGGATGATCTCCATGTGAAGCAAGCCCAAAAAACCACATCGAAATCCAAATCCAAGCGCATTAGAGGTTTCTGGTTCATAGGCCAAAGATGCATCATTTAATTCCAATTTTTCCAATGCTTCTCGCAGGTCTTCGTATTGGGAAGAATCCACTGGATACAATCCACAAAATACCATCGGATTTGTTTTACGATAGCCCGGAAGTGGTTCAGCTGCTGGATTTGTAGCATCTGTTATCGTATCTCCAACACGAGTATCCTTTACATTTTTAATACTTGCTACCACAAAACCAACTTCCCCAACAGATAATTCATTCATGGAGACAGGATGTGGATTGTAAGCTCCTACTTCCAGTACTTCAAAAATTTTGCTTGTCGCCATCATTTTGATCTTCATGCCTTTGCGTATCGTTCCTTGAACAACCCGCATATAAACGATTACACCTTTGTAGGCATCATAAAAAGAATCAAAGATGAGCGCTTGTAGAGGAGCTTCAGCGTCTCCAGTAGGTGCTGGTACTTTTGCAACAATTTGCTCCAAGATATCTTCAATTCCGATACCCGCTTTTGCTGAAGCAAGGACAGCATCACTAGCATCCAAACCAATAACTTCTTCTACTTCTTCCTTTACGCGCTCTGGATCTGCACTTGGCAAATCAATCTTGTTGATGACTGGAATGATTTCTAGATCATTTTCCAATGCAAGGTATACATTCGCTAATGTTTGCGCCTCGACACCTTGTGCTGCATCTACAACGAGTAAAGCACCTTCACAAGCTTGCAAACTCCGTGATACTTCATATGAAAAATCAACATGGCCAGGTGTATCGATTAGATTCAATATGTACTCCTGCCCATCTTTTGCCCGATAAGGGAGACGTACTGACTGTAACTTAATGGTAATGCCGCGTTCTCTCTCTAAATCCATCTTATCTAAAAACTGATCTTGTTTCTCTCGCTCAGTGAGTGCCCCTGTAAAATCAAGGATTCGATCAGCTAACGTTGATTTTCCGTGGTCAATGTGTGCGATAATGGAAAAATTACGTATTTGCGATTGTTTATTCATCCGTTCTAATCCTCCCTGCTAGCCCATTAGCAGACTGCATTGTATCATTATAGCAGGCTGTAAGGAGAGCAAGCAATGGTATTAGATATTGTTTGTCCTGCAACAAACATAAAAAAACGCCACATTGCTGTGGGCGTTTTTCTTAAGTCCTATTTTACTACTGATTTGTGCACATAAGCATATGCACCGCTTTTTAGCTTGATTTTGTAGAAGTCTCCAACTACTCCAACTTTGTTGAGGACTGTTCCACGAGGTACTACTTGTAATACTTTTGCGTTAAGAGAAGCAGCAGCACGGATATTTGCAGCACTAACGGAAACCGTCAGTTTACCAGCAGGACTTGGGTTGGAAGTACGATGTTTTCCATGCCAGATACCATCGCTCTTACCAGTATGAATCCATACCAATGTACCCGTTCCTACTGTGTTGTAAAGTTCAATAATTTGGTTGTTATTCATTCGTACACAACCGTGTGATGCATGCGTTCCGATGGAAGATGGTTGGTTAGTCCCATGAATGCCATATGTCCGACCATTGTCACCACGAACTTGTAAACCAAGCCATCTTGGACCTAGTGGATTTTTGGGATCTCCTCCAGGAATACCTTTCCAACCGGGTTGGTTAATTTTAATGATAATTTCAAATGTTCCCTCAGGTGTTAACGCTTTGGTTTTCCCAGTTGCTACTCGGTATGTCTTAATTACCTTACCGTATTTGTTGTACAAATAAAGGTAATTGGTTGTCTTGTTGATTTCAATTTTGTAATCATCAGGACCACCAGCAGCGTAAGAAGTATTAGCTGATCCGAAGCCAGCCAAAACAGTTAAGACCAAAGCTAACGCAGTGAGAATACTGACCCACTTAGCAGCTTTCATCAAACCTCCCCCATCTCTCTTTGTAGAAGTAAAAAAGGTGCTACTTATTTTTATAATAAATGATCTACTGTTATCTGTATATACATTAGGAACTCGAAATAAAAAAAAAGTCGACTTTTTTTAGTCGACTTTTTAATAAAATTTTAACTCTTCGTTATTAAATTATTTATTTAGCCCATGCGAAAACAGTACTCAGCATCATTCTGGAATAATAGCGCATATTGGAACCAATTGCATTTCCAATATTAGATAGGACATTTTCACTCTGGGTGATTGTCTTTTGAACTTTTTGTACTTGAACAGCGTTGATTTTATTGGATTTTACTACTTGTCCGAGTACATTTAACTCCAATTTATCGCCTTTACTACTCAACTGCACTGCTCTTGGTGCGCCTTCGATACCTTGCATTTTTTGAATATTTTTTTCTGCTGAATCAATCCCGACAAATACCCCGATCAACAATACAAGGGCAAGGCTCATAATCTGGATAGAATATCGCATTTGCTTCATCCTTTCTATTTTTGAACCGGAATTGCATCTGAAATTCGTTCTCTTAACACTTTTGCCAATATATCTGTCGATCGATACACTTCTTGGAAATTATTATCAATTCCGCCTATTTCCACAAGAAAACTCCCTTTAGATAAGGACTGGTTATACTCCCCATTTGTCCCCATTGTCCTCGGCTTGATAAAGACACCTCTGACTAATCCAGGAGCAATCTTATTGATATCTTTGTACAAGGAACGAGCCAATTTTAGATTGTCTGTATAGTGCTTACTTGCTCCCCCCACAACAAAAGCAAGTCTAGCATACGTTTTTCCTTTAATCGTAATGGTGGTCTTTTTACGTCGCTGAGAGTCTCGATGGATGTCAATCAAATACGTTAAGTGATCGTACTCCTTTAATGCTTGAACTACTGTCTTGCGTGATGCATTATAAGCCCCTCGATATGGATATGGGAGATGTGATGCTACAGAACCTATCCCCATCTTCGCCAAATCTTCTGCGAGATGCTTGCCCACCAAGGTGATGTTTTTGTTGGCATCATTGGCTTTCATACCATTGGATTGATCCAGCTCCGGAATATAGGACTCCGAGAAATGCGAGTGATAGATAAACACCCTTTTTACTTTTGGACTTGTTACCGTAGTAGATGGCGGTTTCTGTTCTGACTGTTCTTGTTTCTTGATCTGATTCATCACTTGTTCTTCGAGATTTGCAGGCGGCGATGACTCAATAGGAACATCCGAAAAGGTTACATCTTTACTCGCTGTATCAATATCGGTATCAAATAGAGCAAACAAAGGAATTTCATTGCTCAAAAAAGTACGAGGATCTTGTGGATCAAAACTAGTCATCACTTCAAAAAAGAGGCGTGATACCATCTGTTCGCTTCCCGGACGGTGAATCATTTCCTGCAAATAAGGAATGTTATCACTCATGACTTGAAGTAGTGTCCTAGAAGTAATATTGGAAGTAACTTTACCCAATTGTGAGTTATGATTCGACTCGGTTTGAAAAACAAAAAAGACACCCAAGACCAAGAAAAGGTTTGCTGCACTCATCATAAAAATAACGAACATTCGCCGATATCTAGGATCTGATAGGTTATATGTCTCCATGCGAAAATGCGTCCGCCTCATCCTAACTCCCCCATCCGTGCACTTTCTTTTCTATCAATACCTATGAGAGAGTTTGAGAGAGTAGAACGAAAAAATAGAAGAGAAGAATAATAGCAACAATTTGGCTTTTATAAAGTTAGACGAATGAATAATGGGCTATTGATTAAGTTTATTTATTCTAGAGAATAATTGTCGTCATATGATTTTGTTGATAAAATAAATATACTTCTATTAGTCAACTGATCAGAAGGGCATCCCATGCCTGCAAGGAAGAATGGTAGGCAGCACGCCTTCGCCGACAGGATCGGGCTCAACAGGTACCACGGGTTTGCGAGGCAAAACCTGATGATCCTGCTCCGCCGCGCTGAGATCAGCCGCCAAGAGATGCGGGACTGTTTCTGGTTCATCCGGAAATACAATGATCCCAACACCTTCGAGCTCGAACTCATGTCGCTTCTGGAGACTGAGCTTCAAACCAAGGAGCCGAATCAACTTCCCAGCTTCGACATCTGTGCTCTGCAAGCCAACTTCGAGAGTGAGTTGGTCGAATATGGGGTGAGACCTGAGGCGAGAACTGCCGATCATGTCTCGGCGCTTCACAGGTGGAATGACGCTTTCGATCTGGAAGCGTATCTCTCCCTCTGGCCGATGTACGAAATAACGGGCTCTCGTACCAGCAAGTGCGATGAGCTCCTTCACCAGTACTTCGAGGAGGCGATGGAGAAGGACTTGGGGGGTGAAACCCTCAGATTCTGGGGAGACATGCTCGACCTGTGGCTCATGATCCTCCCGGAAGGGGAAGCGGTCAAGGTCAGAGAGTACCGCGAGCTGGTGAACAACCGAATCTCGGCGTAGGCATACGGGTGGGTTAGTAGGACAAGTTCCCGCTAATCCGCCCGCCGACAATTCTAATATTCATATATAAAGAAGGGATACCACTATCGGTATCCCTTCACGTTTTAATATTTATTCTTCTCAAAAAACCAATATCTACACAAAAGACACTACTAGTAATAGCATCTACTGCATCAGTCAAAAAGAGATAGTCACACTTGCAATTCAATTTTCCTCCCAAATGGTAATAACTCATTCAACAAATGATAAGTGATTTCGAAATTAATCTGTAAATTTCTATTTATCTTACAGGTAATTTCCTTTATAATTACTTTAGCCAACTAAATCCCCTATATACAGAAAGGTCAAACCAGATGACTGTTCTGGTAACAACCAGCTCAACGCATCCTTCCTTCCAGGAGCTTCTGGATGAAAACATCAGGCTTCGCCGAAGGCTGAAGCAGATGATGCAAGAGATGAGGAGGTCACACAAGAATCGGGATCACATCATCGAACTGCGTATGCTTCTCCGCATTGCTCCTGAGCTCCTTCCTCAAGGGATTCAACTCGGCGAGCGTCCCCACTGGGGTCAGGAGCAGCTCAAGCGGATGGCACTCACTGGAGAAGTCTTTCCCCTCAAGCATGACGAGACACAGAACATCCTCTGTTTCGCCTATCTCGGAGTGAAGCTTCGAGGTGAAGTCATCCGTCTGCATGCTGGAGGGAATGCGCCTGGAATGTGGAGCGACCTTCAGTACCTGCTTGTCCCTCACTTCTCAAAGCTGATTCGGTACTACCGACAGTAGAGGCTGGACATGCAAAACCAGAACCTCTAGAGGTAGGGGATCGTGGGGCTTCCTAGGAACTTCGGTTCGCAGGAAGCCCTGCCCCAATATAAAAAATCCGTCCAGAGATTCAACGGATTTTTACTACCATTATTAATGCATATGGGTTACAACATTATCCATCGTCACTGCTTCATGTAAGGCACAGTTTAATCCCGTCGCAATCACTTTCGCCATATCATTAATAAAATCATCTACTTCTTTTGGCGTTACCATTAAGTTTTGACCCAATGGCGATAATATCTCATGAATAAGCTGTCTCTTCTCATCATCTTCTAACCCGCCAACTAATCCCAGCATCTTTGTTTTGGTCTCAAGTGGTACTTCTTGCCGCTCTAATTCTTTTAGTTCTGGGCGATTCAAAGGATCAAGCGGATTTCCTTTTACTCCTGACATTTCTCTACTCAAGTAAGCCAATAAGTAGTTCACCGTATCAAATGCAATCGTCACTGCATCAACTACGGTTGGAACTCCTACTGTTACTATATTGCAATTCTAAAGACAAAAGTGCTCCATCCCTTTTTTCAAGAGTTGCCGCAGTTTCTCTAGCACAGCTTACTGCCTCAAAAAACTTTGGAACATCAAAATGAAGTTCAATTGTGATGTCTTCTCCTGCGACTTTTACCTCTCTCACAATACTTTTAATCATTTCTCGTTTTTCTTCGATAGTTGCAACCTCAAATAAGTTTCCCCAGTCTTCCAATACATCTTGTAGTTTTAAGACATCTACTTCCGAAAGACCATTGCTGTCTTTTAATGCTTTCATCTCTTCATATAGTCTTTCTGCTTTTTGCAATTCCCGTACAGATCGCTCATACAACTCTTTTAGTTGAGCTTCAGAGAAAGAAGAGTCTTCTCCCATTAAAATCTTGAGCAAGTGATTATTGGCATTTTCTTTTGCTCGCTGCCATTGTTCTCGATCCTGTTTTGCTTGCAACAGTTTTGCTTCGATTTCTTTGGAAGCATGTAACGTCTTTTGTTGAATCTCGCTTAATACATTCGATGTGATCAATTCTTTGGTGTATTCCTTTATTTTATCCATGACCAGTCTATCGAGTTTTTCCGTTTTATGCGTTCCTTTTTTTGACCCACAGGCATGAACGCCTGACTTGAGTCTCCTTAGACAACGATAGATACCATATAGTTCGCCTTTTTTTGTTCTTTTGGAATCCAACCAATCCCGCTGACTTCCATATGTCATATTGCTGCCGCATTCACAGGTTAAAACACCTACTAATAACCCTTTTCCTGTTCCTTTTCGCTGAGGAGCAACCCCGCCAAACTGATTATTGGTCACTCTCGCTTTTTTCATCTTTTGTGCTTTTCCCCAAATCTCTGCTGAAATGATTTCATATTCCGGCCAAAACTTCTCTGATACGAGTTCTTCCCCTTGTTTGGTATACTTTTGATACGACCCAAACTCTCCTTCTACTGTCTTTGTTTTCCCATAAGACAAATAACCTTTATAAACCGTGTTACGTAATATTTTTCGAATACTTTCGGATCGCCACTGGCGACCTGTCCTTGTCTGTAAATCTCTCTCATTTAAAATACTAGCAATTCGCAGCATTCCTAGACCTTCTGATACATACAACCGATAGATTTCTTTTACTACTTCCGCCTCTTTTGGGTCAATGTCCAACATATTGGACAACTCATGATGATTGCGATACCCGTATGGAGGATTCCCACCAGTCCAAAAACCTTCTTTATGAATGAGTTTCATCATATCTGTTACACGAACTTTGGTATCCATCGAAGACTTTTTGGCAGACCAAAACTCAATGAAGTTCAAAATTTCATCCGCATCTCCATTGTTGGTAAACTCTCTATTTTTATCTACTACCCAAATCCGGCAATGCCTTAAAAAACGTATGGCATGATTTAAACTCTCTGTTGACCGGCGGCCAATTCGGTCGAGTTTATATACTAACAATATGTCAAATAGACCTTTTTTCGCGTCCTCAAAAGCACGATTCAGGCCTGTCCGTTTACTAGTATGTGTATGAAATCCAGATACACCTGCTTCTACATACTCTAACTCCGTAAATTCCCAATCCGGTTGATTCTCTATGTACTCCATGCATTTCTTCTTTTGAAGCGGAAGATCATTTTCATCTGATGCAGGTCTAGCAGATACTTTGCCAGATCGAGAAGCTAGTTTCATCTTTCCTTGGCTTGTTTGTTTATTTGTACTTGCCCTCATAAATAATGCTACTCTTAGTTTACCTGACATAAATCTACAACCTTTCACATTCTACAGTTGTATTATTACAGGTATTATATACTGCTCTGACTAAAGAAACAAATATAAAAGAGGCTTATCTAGCCTCTATTCTAATTTTGTCCGTTTGTCCCTTTTTTTAAATTTATCACTATAATAGCG
The DNA here is from genome assembly GCF_059510375.1 of Shimazuella sp. NTD250. Lineage (NCBI taxonomy): Bacteria > Bacillati > Bacillota > Bacilli > Caryophanales > Thermoactinomycetaceae > Shimazuella > Shimazuella sp. NTD250. Next base: position 135,621 of record NZ_JCAJZS010000001.1, read on the forward strand.
TGAAGCAACTTCAGCGAAAACACGCTGAAAGTCAGTGATTTTATTTTCAATATCTATAGTATCGAGTTTATTGTTTGTTACAACTACTTTGACTTTGTAATCGGACATTTTAAACAACATCCTTTTTATTTTTACAAAGTATTTTTTTCTAATAACCCCTTATTATTCATCTGAACAACATAGAACTTATTGATCTCTTATTTCTTTAGGAAATTAAGACACTGAAAAAATCTCTCTTCTACAAAAAAATAGATCGCATTGCCAATTGTGAAAAACGTAAACTTGATGCATTCAAAAATGAAATAAAATACCAAAAAATCATCTTCCCAATAAATATTCGTTACACCATGGGTTATCCCAACTCTGGTATGACCTAGATAAATTGTAAACTCTAACCCGAAAGAAAGAACTGTTTGTATCCCAAACAAACCTAAATAAGTAAGAAAACTCTGCTTACCTGTTTTTGCAGTTGTTTTCGTTCTTAATATGGGAAATGGAGTAGTATAGGAAAACAATAAGACAGGCCCCAATGAAAAAATGAATAAATAAAAGATTTCCATCCATTGTTCTAAGGTGGTTAAATCAGCTTGAAAATCAAAATAGTAATGGAATGCTAGAGTGTAGATGAGATAACTCGCTAGAGCCGTTAATAATATATTTATTGACATAAGAATATATAGGCGTTTTTTTATAGTCACTGAATACCCCTTTTTATTTGTTTTATTTATCATTCTTAGAATAAACAAAAAAGAGGGGCTTATAATCCCCTTGATTATCTTTTTCTATTTGAGACCACTTCATTAAAATTCATCCCTCGAATGAATTCACGGGTGTTTTCGCCACAAAAATAAATTTGAACACAAGCTCTTAAATACTCCAGAGAACATTTGTACTGATTATCTATGGAACCGCATCTATATATCTTAAACTCTCTCTTTTGAAAGGTTATATAAGGTTACAAAAGTATAGTTTTGTAACCTATATTCGGAAAACGTTGATATATAAGGGTTTTTTAAGCATGAGATTCCGCATGAGATACGCCCTTATTTTTCCATTTATATTTTTAATTGGTAAATAGACTTATGAAATAATGATTCATAAGTCTTTTTATATATCCGAGATTTATGGGTAGTTGTTTTCTCCCTAAACAAAACAATAAGAACCTAGAAAATGAAATACGTCTCTCCCACTTTAATTATAAAATATAAATAAGATAAGATATAGACTGTTTATTCTTAGAGCTAAGTTCTAGAATATATACATATATTGTAATCAACTCTTCGGTGCGTAGAAAAAGAGGATACCATAAGCACTATTTTCAAAATATATCAATGAAACCAAAAGAAATGTTAGGAGGAGATAGATTGAGTTCTTTGGTTCTCGATTTTCAGGAAATGAAAAAAACACAGCTTATGCTTGTCGGCGGAAAAGGGTTAAATTTAGGGGAATTATCAAAAATTCAAGGGATACAAGTGCCAAATGGATTTTGTGTTACAACAGAAGCTTATCAAAAAGCCCTCAAACAAAACGAAGTGTTCCACATATTGTTGAATCAACTAGCACTGCTAAAAGCAAAGGATCGAGATCAAATTGGTGAAATCAGCAGGAAGATTCGAAAAACCATTATGGAAGTAGTAATTCCTTCCAATGTGGTGAAAGCTGTTGCTCACTATCTCTCCCAATTTGGCGAGGAACACGCTTACGCTGTTCGTTCCAGCGCAACTGCTGAAGATTTACCTCATGCTTCTTTTGCCGGTCAACAGGACACCTATTTAAATATCATTGGGAAAGATGCAATATTGCAACATATCAGTAAATGCTGGGCTTCTCTTTTCACGGATCGCGCAGTAATTTATCGTATCCAAAACGGATTTAACCACAGCCAAGTTTACTTATCCGTTATCATTCAGCGGATGATTTTCCCACAGGCTTCCGGAATTGTATTTACTGCTGATCCGATTACTTCCAATCGAAAGGTTCTATCGATCGATGCTGGCTTTGGTTTAGGAGAGGCCCTTGTCTCCGGCTTGGTATCTGCGGATTGCTATAAGGTGCAAGAAGAGAAAATCGTCAATAAGATGATAGCAACCAAAAAATTGGCTATCTATGGACGAAAAAAAGGCGGAACAGAGACAAAACAGATCGATTCTGATCAACAAAAGACGCAAACACTTAGTGACCAACAAATTTTACAACTCGCACACATAGGCAGAGAGATCGAAGCCTATTTTAGCTGCCCGCAAGATATCGAATGGTGTTTAGCAGACGAGATATTTTATATCGTCCAGAGTCGTCCCATCACGACTTTATATCCTGTGCCTGATTCAGATGATCGGGGGAATGGGAATCGGGTTTATCTATCTGTTGGTCACGTACAGATGATGACAGAACCAATTAAGCCACTAGGCATGTCCTTTTTTAAAAAAAACCATAAACATTCTTTGCTGCACGCAGGCGGAAGGTTGTATATGGATAACACCGATATTCTGGCGTCACCTGTCAGTAGAAAAAATTTTTTTGATGCAATGGAACAATCTGATCCGCTCATCAGAGACGCATTTATAAGTCTCATAGAGCGAGAAAATTTTATAAAATCTATACCTGATGGTATAGAAATGCCTCGGCTCATTGAAAGCAATGAAGATGTATTTGAGAATTCTCTGGCACAAAATATCGAGATCAATCCAACCATCGTTCTTGATTTAATCAAACGTAATGAAGCATCGATAGAAGAGTTAAAACAAAACATCCAAACAAAATCAGGATTGGACGTATTTGATTTCATTCTAAAAGATTTTCAACAATTAAAGAAGATCTTATTTGATCCACAAAGTTCTCATACGATTATGGTTGCTATGAATGCTTCAGTCTGGATCAATAAAAAAATGCAGAAATGGTTGGGTGAAAAAAACGTAGCAGATACGCTTTCTCTATCTGTTTCAAACAATATTACATCGGAGATGGGTTTGGCGCTAATGGATGTTGCCGATGTGATTCGTCCTTACCCAGATGTAATCCATTATTTGCAGCATGTAAAAGATGATAACTTCCTAAATGAAATAATTAAGTTTCATGGTGGAATAGAAGCCCAAAACGCAATCAATACGTTTCTCACCAAATATGGCATGCGATGTCCAGGAGAGATTGACATTACTCAAATTCGCTGGAGTGAAAAACCAACGATACTCATCCCGATGATTCTCAGTAACATCAAAAACTTTGAGTCGAATGCAAGCAAGCGAAAATTTGAGCAAGGGCGACAGAAAGCGTCGGAAAAAAAACAAGAGTTATTAGATCGATTAAAGCAGTTACCAGATGGCAAACAAAAAGCCGAAAAGACAAAACAAATGATCAGCCTGATGCGTAATTTCATCGGTTATCGGGAGTATCCAAAATACGGAATGATAAATCGCTACTTCATTTATAAACAGGCCTTAATCAAAGAAGCCAAAAAGCTTGTAGAAGCCAAGGTTATGCAAGAAAAAGAAGACATATACTATCTTACGTTGGAGGAATTTCGCGAAGTTGTACAAACAAATAGATTGGATTATCAGATCATCAACAAAAGAAAAGACGAGTACAAATTATATGAAAAGCTAACACCTCCACGGGTTATCACATCTGATGGTGAAATCATTGCAGGTCAATATAAACGAGAAAATCTCCCAGGCGAAGCTATTGTCGGTCAACCTGTTTCTTCCGGGGTGATAGAGGGCAGAGCACGTGTCATTTTAAAGATGGAAGATGCAAATTTAGAAGAAGGAGATATCTTAGTCACTACCTTTACCGATCCTAGCTGGACCCCTTTGTTTGTATCCATAAAAGGGCTAGTCACCGAAGTTGGTGGACTCATGACACATGGAGCGGTCATCGCACGTGAATATGGTTTACCAGCAATTGTTGGAGTCGAAAATGCTAGCAAACTGATAAAGGACAGGCAACGTATTCGAATAAATGGAACTGAAGGCTATATCGAACTATTGTGATTTGAATACATCCCATTTTAATTAAGCAGGCAGCGCTCTGATAGTACAGAGCGCTGCCTTACATTCCTATCTCATTTTTCACCTTCCAAATAAGGCCTTCGTTACACTGATCTATCTAATGTGTTCGTTTAACTTATTTTTTCTCTACCACAGCAAAATAGTTCCCCTCATTATCAGCAAAGTTAAATACTCTTCCTTCAGGCATTTGCATCATTTCTCCAATTGTTATGTTTTTACTTTGAAATTCTTTATATAAGGAATCGAGATTTTTCGAGAAAAACAATAAGGAAGGTGTTTCGAGACTCACTTCAGGAGACATCTTTGCGACCAATTCCTTATTATGTAGAACAATGCTGGTTTGAGCATTATTCGTTGGGGCAATGACATACCACTTCATCCCTTGCCCATTATCGTGCTCAGAAATGAGAGAAAATCCAATTTTTTCTGTCCAAAACTTCAGTGCTTCCTCCTGATTATTGACATACAACATGATTTGCCCTACGATATCGATCAATGTTCTTCACTCCATTCCTTCTTATGTGTCCCATTCTTCACTATTTTATTGATTACCATTCAATCTGCATGGGAACAAACATGAAAAATATAAGAGAAATGGCTTTTAGCTATATTTGTTCTTCAAGAGGAATTTCATATGTATAGAAAAAATCTCTATAAAATGGATTTCTTACTGAAAATGTCACAAGTAAACATCTAATTAAGGTTAAATTATACAAAACATTAGGTATTATGTTAATAAATAAACTTTTGAAGAGGAGACAAAGAAAAACTCATGAGAAAAATTTGGATGCCTTCATTAGCTTTCATCTTAGCACTCACCTTTCTTTTTTCCGTACAATCCCATTCCTTTGCTGCAGGCAAAGACACAAGTGTTTCTACTTACATCAAAGATCAGCGGTCTGATCACTGGACACCCAAAATAGCTGCCAATTCCCATCATAAGCTTCGAATAGAAATTACAAATAACAATGATTCCAAAATTGCCTTTCATGTAACAGATGTAAAAACAAAGGAAAAAATTATAGAAAAAACGAAAAATAACAAAGGAAAACAAACATACTCCGTGTCTGGTCTATCCGGAACTTATCAACTTCGTCTATACTGCTACGATAAACGCCCATATAATAGAGATCATTGTGATGCAAAAGCAGTCGTTTATAACTATTAATCATGAATCCAAACAAATTATATGAAGTTAGATAAAGGCTGATGCTAAGCATCAGCCTTCTTCCACTCACAAGAAATGATCCATTTACAATTAAATCCCCTGCCCGAAACTATAAAAATCGCAGATAAAATTCGAGTCTCTCTTGCTCCAATTCGGCTAACATCTGAATAAAATCATCAAAGTCAGAAGCAACATGAGAACGATCCAATGCTTGATAATAGTGTAAACGTTGTTCTTTCTTTATCACTATGGGAACAAATCCTATTTTTAACAGTTTCAAATTCATTAATAGCCTTGCAGTTCTACCATTTCCATCAATAAACGGATGAATTTTCACAAACAAACTATGCAGCATCGCTGCTCTTTTTACTGGATGAAACTGTTGTGCTTCTGCCCTATACCATGAAATGAGATTCCTCATTTGCTCTTCAACTATTAAGTAATCAGGCGGAATATGCTCTGTTCCACTAATTAGAACGTTAGTTTTTCGATAACCGCCAGCATTTTCATTATCAATCCCTCTGAGAATAATGGCATGTAAATCTTTGATTACTCTTTCTGAAAACGACTCATTTCTTTTCACGATATCTTCTAGTAAAAATATAGCTTCTCTATGATTCAATGCCTCAAGATGTTCTTTAACTGATTTTCCACCAATCGTGATACCATCCTCTAACACGACTTTTGTTTCTGATAGTGTTAAAGTATTCCCCTCGATTGAATTCGAATGATACGTCCACTCCACAACAAGATGATCATGCAAGTTTTTAACTACATGTTTAGGAAACGGACGGTTTTGATCTAAAAGCAACTTTAATCATCCATTTGCTTGAATCGATTCATCACAAAATTACCTCTTCTATATATTATGAAACCATTATACTTCTAGTTCTATGGGTTATCTACTTTCTTAAACTTAATCGCACCCAACCATTTGGGTGATTTTATTTTACAATAGAGTATCTTTTTTTATAGCAAATAAATTGAACAACTTTACTTCTATTTTTATTTTTCAACTATTTATGTCATTCATCCTCAAAATAAATTTTTCATAATTCATAGAATAAATAGTATAATAACTTAGTTAGCATCCGTTCAATTTAATCCCAGGAGGGATTATGTCAAACATCACCGTTGTGTACGCGTGCGAAGAACCACCAAAGAGGTACAAGAAGTCCATCTATCTGGTAGGGCCTACGCCAAAGAATCCTGAAATCCAGTCGTGGCGTCCGCATGCCCTCTATCTGCTTGAAACAGCAGGTTACGATGGGGTTGTCTTCGTACCTGAGATTCGTCCTGGTCAAGATGGTAAGAAGATCAACACCGATCAGGAATACTTCGACCTGATCGAATGGCAGGAGCGCTGCCTCCACCTCGCTGATGTAATTCTCGCTTGGGTTCCGCGCGACATGGAAACCATGCCTGGCCTGACGACCAATGATGAATGGGGCAAGTGGAAGGACAGTGGCAAAATCGTGTTCGGAGCGCCGGAAGATGCATTCGGCACTCGTTATCCTAGGCTTTATGCAAGGAAGCTCCATGTACCTGAAGCAACTACTCTGGAACAGACGGTTGCCAATGCGCTGGAGTTGATGGGAGAAGGTGCATGGCGAACGGATGGAGAAAGGGAAATTCCTCTGTTTGTTTGGCGCACTTCCCGTTTCCAAGAGTGGTATCAGGCACAGCGTGCTGCAGGTAACGTACTGGAGCATGCACGAGTCGTCTGGACCTTCCGGGTCGGCAAGGATCGTCGGTTGGTGTTCTTCTGGGCCTTGCATGCGGAGGTCTACATTACTGCCGAAGGCCGTTCAAAGACCAATGAGGTAGTGCTGTCTCGTCCAGACATTGCCACCATTGTCCTCTATCAGCGTGCCGAGTGTCTGGATGACAGCCGCGTAGTACTCATCAGGGAATTTCGCACTCCGGTCTCCAATGCTTCAGGATACGTCTGGGAAGTTCCCGGCGGTTCCAGCTTCAAGCATGTCCCCAATCCTCGTGCGCTCGCTTCAGAAGAGTGTCGGGAAGAGACAAGTCTGGACCTTCCGGCTGATCGGTTTGTGATGTATGGTTCCCGACAGGTCGCCGCAACGATGTCGGCTCACCGAGCCCACGTCTTCGGCGCCGAACTGACCGACGACGAAATGGAGTATCTGCGTCAGAAGCAAGGAATTCCACAAGGTGTTCTGGAGGACACGGAGCGGACATACGTAGAGATTCCGACCCTGCGTGAAATCCGGGAACAGGAACTTGTGGACTGGCCCACGCTTGGCATGATCCTTCATGTTCTAATGGGATAGAACTAGCTGCTACCTTCACTTCTGTATAGAGTGAAGTAGTTCTGGTGTCAAATAGAAAACAATAATGTCACCAGAGTAAAATGACCCCGGCTGAAGACAGTCGGGGTCACCTCTTTTCCTTTTATAGCAATTAACATAGAAGTTCTTATATGAGGCTAAAAATGATATTGTATCTTAATCAGCGAAAATATCGTAATTTCTCCCATGTATATAAACCAAACCATCTCCCATCTCTACCATTTCAGCATCTAATAAAGTGAGCTCGATTTCTTTTCCGTCCTCACTAGTAATAGACAATTTACTTACTTGTCGAGTTGTTATCGTCGGTTTGATGTATGGATTTTCATCAAAAAAATAGTCTATTCGAAGTTCATCTCCTCCGATAGAAAACCGAGAACGATTGTAAAAACGCCATTGATGACTTATTTTTAAAAACTCTACAAAACCCCTCACTTTATCTCTACAGCCTTCTACGATTAACCTTAATGCCATTTCCTATCACCTCTGTTTATATTTAGAGCTTACTTAATCTCCTGATTTCCATACGAATCAAAGCATGAATCCATCTTTCATCATCCTCCATGCCATTTGGAAACAAAAATTTTGCGATATACCCTTTGCCCATTGATGGAGTTCTGTTACCAGTTCCTTTTTATGCTGATGCATAACATCCGCAGTATACTGGTGTCTGTCTGCTAACTCTTGAAGCACATTTGTAACTTCTACTGGAACTGTTCGGTTTTCCAGAATCCAATCTAGACTTATTGAATTTTTCATAGTCATGAACGGTAACTAATAAATTTGGAGCTTATGACTAGCCCCTCTTCCTTCAAAGTATGGTACCTACCACTGTATCTCTAATGACAAACCAAAATATTTACAGTATAATCATAGTAATCAGAAAATCATAAAGGAAGATGCCTCTTGGCTAGAAAAGATTACTATCATCAATCTGATGCCCCTAAAGCCAATTCATTAGTCCCCGCTGCTTCAGCAATTGTAGAGGACTCACTGCACAGAATTTTGTTGCACAAAAGAAGTGACAATCACCTGTGGTCATTACCTGGCGGAGCCATGGACTTAGGTGAATCCATCGAAGAAACAATCATCCGTGAAGTTAAAGAAGAGACCGGATTCGATGTAGAGATATTAAAGTGCATTGGCCTTTACACAGACCCCCATCATATTATCGCATTCTCTGATGGTGAGATTCGCCAGCAATTTTCGATTTGTTTTCATTGCAAAATCTTAGGTGGAGAAATAGCGGTTAGTTCGGAATCAACACAAGTCACGTTTTTTACAAAAGATGAATTAGAAACATTAAACTTACATCCTGCTCAACAGATTCGCATTCAAGACTATTTTGCAGATCAAGAAAGAGTCTTTATTCGATAATAGGAAGGGGAACCACAGCGATGAATACTCGCTCCAAAATAGATGAAGTGGTAAAGCTGATCATGGATAAAATTAACCAAGGAATTTACTATGCTGGATACCGTTTACCTTCTGAACGAGATTTAGCAAAGGATTTAGATATCAGCCGCTCCACTGTTCGAGCCGCACTTCTTCGCCTGCAATCAGAAAATCTGATTGAAATTGTCCCGCGTGGAGGTGCATTTGTCCGCTCGTCTACCCCAAAAGAAATTTTAGGGGATACAAGCCATCCTAAAATAGAAGGTAAAGAACTGCAAAAAAACGATACATACATGCAAGTTTTGCAACAACAAGGAAGAGAAGTTTTCGTTCGATTTTTAGACCGATCCAAAATTATTCCTGCTGGGGCTCAGATTGCAGGTAAATTAAACACCACCGCTGAAACAGAAGTGTTTCGACGCTATCGCGTTCAAATTGTCGATCGTGTTCCCTATCGGATCATGGAAGGCTATTACCTTGCTTCTCTGCTGCGAGAGTTGTGCGAACGAGATCAAGAGTTATATCCTCTTCAACGATGGAACGATAATTATGTTCCATTCTTTACATGGCTCCGAGAGGAAAAAAACTTTTATCCTACCACTGTAAAAGAACGCCTTACATGTCGCATGCCAACAGAGGAAGAAGCAGCCATCCTGAATATCGCCCGTAACCAAGCCGTAGTCGAAATGCAGCGTCAAGTTTGGGGACGATTTAAAAGTGAAGGGGAAGACATTCTGTATGAATATAGCCGATTCATTTGCAATGCATCCCTTCATGAATTTGAGTACAGCTACGAAATTGAAAAATCTTGACCTCTACATAGAGGAATGATTAATCTTGAAAACGTTGCCATCTAAGGTGTCTCATCTCTGCTTAGAATTATAATAAATTATTAATTTATTTACAAATTTTGAGAAATTGACAAATCAGTTCCTATTCCCAAGTCAAATTTTACTCATCTAGGTGAATCAGCGAAAAAATTTCACCAAAATCGACTCACATGTCGGTCTCATTTGACTTAAAAATGACGTTTCAAACCATTTCACTGACTATTTGAAACAAAAAAATTTTTGGTACGATAGAGGAGGATAGATTTTATGGATTTTGAACAATATAGTCGCCTGGAAGTGGGTACTTTACTTCTCCGTTTGCGAGAAAAATCCCACCTTACGCAAAAGCAATTAGCAAGAAAAGCTGGGGTCTCTTCTTCGACTGTAAGTAACGTAGAAAAAGCAAAGGGAAAAAGAGCCAGTCAGCAAACGATCAAAAGATTGTTTGGAGCTATTGGTATCGCTTGGGAAGATATCCCTCAACTATTGAAAAAAGAAGCAGGAAAGAAAGATCAGTTCCTGCAAATGATCCAATTAAAACTAACTTCCATCGAAAATCACATCGACTATGGCTATCTTCAAGAAGGAAACAAAGAATTAAAGAAAATAGAAGCAGAGTTAAAAGATGATCCATTATTAGCCATCATTCACTATTTAAAAGGGAAATACTTTTTTCGTAGAGGAAAAGAACATTGGTCGAAAGCTTATTCTTACTTTCAAGATGCGATTGCTGGCTGTAACCGCTTCCCTGCTCTTTTATCTACCAATGTAGTAGCAGCTAGTTACTATGAACTAAGTCGCATCTACTCTCGATCTAACAATTATCAAGAAGCATTGATACGGTGGAAAATGGTTTACAAGCTTTTGATCCAAATGGAGAACGAAAATCTACCAAATATGTTTTGCTTGTGAGCAAAGTCATTTATTTGGAGAAGTTAAAGCGAAATAGTGAGGCTAAAAGAGTTATAGAAGACATGCGCATGTACGAAGGTGAAATGGATACTGAAACCAAACTAAATATGTATCAGTCAGAAGTAAACCTGCTCTTTCGGGAAAAAATGTATGATCAAGCGATCCAAAAGGCAAAACAGGCGATTGATATCGCTCGTCGAGAAAAAAGCTATGATCGATCTTTTGAAATGTGGACAACGTTAGGAAGTATTTATAAGGATTTAGGAGATTTGGAAATGGCGAAAGTATGCTTTGAAACTGCAACTGAATGGAAAGATAGAATCAAAGATATCTATTTTGCTGCATATAACCAAATAGAATTTGGGAAACTGTACAGTCTAATCGGTGATATCTCCTTAGCCGAATCACATCTGCAAAATGCTGTTAAATTGAGCGAAGATGTTGACGATGCCTTTTATCAATTTGAAGCTCTTAGTGGTCTCTCAGAACTATGGTTACAACAAAATCGCAACGATGAAGGAATCCAAGCATTAAAACAAGCATATCAATTAGCACATAAACATGGTTTACAGACTCAAGAAAGAAATACCGCATTAAAATTGGCGGAATCTTATAAGAGCATTGACAAAAGAAAATATCAAGATTATTTAACAATCTTTTACGAAATCAGTGTAAAATTATCAGGCACTGGAGGTGAGGAAGAAATGTCTTTTGACCATTTAAATCGTCGTGCAGGAAGCCCGCCAGATAATTAAAATTTTTTGATCGAAACGCAAATCGATTCTATATGCCCCACTATCGGAACAATAATCTGTTAAAAGAAATTTCAACACATTTAAGTTTTGAAAACACAGCACCCTCTGACAGAAGAGAGAATTCAATTCCATAATGTCAGAGGGTACTATTTTCCCGTAAGTGGGAAAGCGGACTTCCTAGAGCTAGCGACGCACGTTGAACTTCTGTGCGAGAGCTACCGTCTGAGCCTTTGTCCACGCATCAGAGAGGACCTTCTTCGCATCCTCGATCCAAGCTTGGATTCGCCGTTCAAGCTCTTCCATGCCGTTTTCGGCGTCGATCCAGTCCAAGTTCTCACGGAGCCATTCAGGTCCCTGAGTGACCTGCTCCACCTTTTGATGTGTCTCCTGATCGAGGTTTCCCTCCTCAAGGAGATCCGTTGCGGTCCAGGTATACGAATCTCGCTCGATTCCTCGGAATCGACTGATTCGCTGCAACGGATGTTCCTTCACATCCGTGAGGATTTCCATCACAGCCTTGTCCGAACGAACATCAGCGACCCACTTTTGGATGTCCTTTTCCTTACGAGACCTTCCGAACTGGAAAGGATAGCTGCACCAGAGTTCGAACACTTCATCTCGATGGCGAACATTTTCGATACGCTGGAAAAGCTCACGCGCCTCGTTCTTGAGACCCATCAGTCGCTCGTTCAGCTCATGCATGTTCTGCTCCTGCCCCATAAGAGAAGCCCTTTGTGTTCCTTCATTATATTATTTTTTTCTAATGGGCTCCATGTAATTTGGTGTTTATCTGCTTCTTAATCGGACTTGGAAAAGTCCTAGCAATCTTCTGTAACAAACTCGAAACCGTTATACCCGTATTATTATAACTATTGGAACTCCTACTGCAAGTACAGGTACACCGAGTGTTTCTTGATTCAACTGTTTACGCTTGTTGCCCACTCCTGCACCGGGGCTGATACCGGTATCGGTTATTTGGATGGTTGTGTTGACGCGGGACAATGCGCGGGATGCTAAGGAATCAAAGGCGATGACGACATCTGGTTTGGATTCTTGAACGATTCCGTAGATGATCTCACTTGTTTCCATTCCGGTAATACCGAGCACTCCAGGGGAAACTGCTGCTACTGAGCGGTAGCCATCGTCTACTTGCTCTGGAGCTAAGACAAATAGATGTCTAGTGACCATCGATTGTTTGATCACAAGTGGTCCTAAAGAGTCTGGGGTTACATTCCAGTTTCCAAGTCCTACCAGGAGAACTTTTGCATTTGCATCAATGCCAACATCTTGAAGAAATTGTGAAAATTGATTGGCAAAGTGTTCGGCTACTCGCTCTTGTAAATTAGAGTCTTTGGAACGCAGAGCAGGAACTTCGATGGTCACGTATGTACCTGGTGCTTTGCCAATTCGCTGGGCTCCTTCATCATTTTCTACCCATATCCAGCTGGTTCGGATTCCTTCTGCATTGGTCTCATTCATCTTGACACCAGGTATTTGACTATCCTGTTGTTCACGGGCTAGATCATGTGCTTCGATTGCTAAATCTGTTCGGATATTGTACTGACTCAGGTCGATTTGATGTTCTTTCATCTTGGTCAACTCCCGATATATTTTCTTCCCTATTTTTTACTATTATCGCGCTATTATTCTTTACTTTCCTAGACGTTAGTGTTACAATGATGCATGTTGTTTTATCGGAACCAACAGTATTACTATGGAGGTGAATTTCCCTTGGCTAACATTAAATCTGCTATCAAACGCGCTAAAACAAACGAAGCTAGACGTCTTCATCGTTCTGCTCAAAAATCTACTATGCGTACTGCTGTAAAACGTTTTCTAACTGCTATTGAAAACAATGATAAAGAACAAGCTACTGGTCTTTTGAAAACAGCAAGTCGTACTTTGGATAAAGCAGTAACAAAAGGACTTATTCATAAAAACGCAGCTGCTCGTAAAAAATCTCGTCTCACACAAAAGTTACAAGCGCTATAAGGACGACCCTTCATGGGGTCGCTTTTTCATACTTTCGCGCTTTTTTCATATAATAAGGACAAGATTTACCACTTTCTGTGTAGATTAAGAGGTGTCAAAGATGGAGAATTTCCTTACCTTGCATCTGCATACAATCGCAACTATTGTCTTTATCATGATGGCACTATCGATGATCATGATCCGAATTCGATCTGCATCAAAACCGACAAACGCCAAAAAGATTCTCATCCCCCCGCTCGGTATGAGTACTGGGTTCCTTATGTTTCTCTTCCCACCCACTCATATCTCATGGACATGGGCTGGATTGGCTTTTTTGTGTGGATCAATTCTGTTTTCTATTCCACTCATCAAAACGTCCAAGTTTGAACTTCGGGAAGGTCAAGTGTACTTAAAGCGTTCACCTGCTTTTGTCTATATCTTAGTTGGTCTTTTGACCATTCGGTTGGCGCTTCATTCGTATATTGAGCATTTTCTAAGTATCCCTCAAACTGGGGCATTGTTTTTCATCTTAGCTTTTGGAATGCTTGTACCATGGCGAATTGCGATGTATCTGCAATATCAGAAACTGCTAAAAGATGATAAGATAGAACCACTAGCAACTAACTAAAAATGAATGATTGATAAGGCATTGTCATTGCAGTGGTATAACTGGTGGGACTGCCTTTTTTCTCATGTATTTAAAATAAATCAGACCGAGTGGAGCAGCCTCGGTCTTTTTGTATCTAAAACTCCATTTTTCTCTAATCTTCCTCTGAAACTACTTTTATGCCGTTTCTCTTCAACAGCGCCGCCGTAACTCCATTTCCTGCTTGTTTCTTCCCTTGGAAAGTTCCATCATAAATAACACAGCTTCCACAAGAAGGGCTGCGCTCTTTTAAGATGGCTTCTGTAGCACCGACTGATTTTGCCACACGTAATGTTTCCTCTGCACCACGGATAAATGCATCCGTAACATCTTCTCCTTCAACGTTGACCACTTTGGCTTTTCCATCTAAAACATCATCCCCGTCACCACCTATGATCTCTGCTGGTAGACGTGGAGTAGATAACCCTCCCATCTGTTCTGGACAAACCGGTACCGCCTTACCTTCTTTTACTAACTTTTGTACCTCTGTATCCAAACTATGCTTTCCGTCAAAACGGCAATGAACGCCCATTAAACAAGCACTTACCAGTTTCATCTTTGGTTGCACTTCCTTTTTATAAGAAAATTAAGAATATGATTGCACTCTACCGAAAAACAGAAGAACTTGTTACAATGTAGGGGATGAATATATGCTTTTCACAATGAAACCCTTTCTTCTACGAAGAAGGGAATTTATCTATGTCTACGATACTTTTGAAAAATGAATTTTGTAAAGGGTGTTTTTATGTCTTCATCTGTTGTCGTGGTTGGAGGCGGCTTAGCTGGACTTTCTGCAGCAGCCAGACTAGCATACCACGGATACCAAGTAACACTATTAGAAAAGGCGCCCAAACTAGGTGGAAGGGCAATGTCCATCCCAATGAAAGGGTTTAATTTTAATTTTGGGGCACATGCCATCTATGCACGAGACAAATCTGTCCTCCGTAAGTTTGAAAAAGAAATCAAATTGGAAGTCGATTGGCGCGATTTCTCTCCTTCTAAAGCATTTTATGACATGGGAACTTTTACCACACCGATGCCTGCAACATTAGAAGGACTGTATAAAACGGAAGTGCTCGATGCAAATAACAAACTTCGATTTGCTGCTGAGATTTTAAAAACATTGACTGCAATTGAACGCGGAGAAGATGGCGTACTAATCGGGGATTACTTAAAAAAGCAACCTGAGCAAATTCGTGAATTACTGTTAACAGTTGCTTCTTCTAACTTTTTTACCAATGAACCTGAAAATATTCCTTCCCCCTTATTTTTTGCCTACTACAAAAGACTCTTCTCTACCCAGCGAGCTGTTGCCTACATAGGTGGAGGTTGGCAAGCGATTGTAGAATCTTTTGCAAGTATCATTGAAAAAAATGGCGGAAAAATTGTTACAAAAGAAAAAATCGATAAATTAGAAGTGGAAGGTAGTAAAATCAAAGCAATTCATGGAAAAGAACAAACTTACGAAGCAGATGAATTTATTTTCTGTATTCCACCGAAAGAACTTGGAAAATTATTTGGGGAAACAAAATATGAATCTCTGTTCACCGCTTATACAAATTATCTCCCTACACAAGTTGTAGTATATGATGTTGGTTTATCCGAGCGAATAGCAAGTCCATACACATATATTTATCACAAAGGGGAACGTGTATTTATTACGGATATTTCCCATTATGATAAAACTTGTATTCCTGAAGGCGGACAGTTGATGCAAGCTATTGCTTATTTGAATGAGGAAGAAATCAAAGAAGGAAAAGCAGATGAAAAAGTAGCGATTATCGAATCTGTATATGATAAACACTTTGCTGGTTGGAGAGATGTTCTTGTTGCAAAACGACTTTCCAAAAAAGCAACCGTACAAGAAATCAAAAGCATTCATGACCAGCAGCTCATGCCTGTCCAGTTTTATAGTTTAAAAGATACTTATTTCGCAGGAGATTGGTGCCATGGTGAAGGACAACTGTCCGAGCTCTCATTCACCTCTGCATATGAAGTTACCAACCGTATTATGAAACAGGAAAATAACAACTAAGCTTTTTCAGACAGCCCCTTCTGGTGTGCTGTCTTTTGTTTTTTAAGGATACTCTTCTATATTTCTTCCCCAACAGCCGATTATCGCAAAAAAAGAAATTCATGATATAACCTTTAAAATTGGACTTGTTCTACTAGGTAGTTTCTCTGGAAAGGGATTTTGTATTTTCTTAAATCTCTCTCTTTCTAGAAAACATTTATTCATCTAAATTTCATTTGATTACCTTGTGTAATTATCTTACTATTAGAAACAAACTAACTATTAATTTATCATGAGGGGGATATATGCTTGGTTAAAACATTAATTGGCTTGCTTTTCCTCACTAATTTTTATTGGAATATTTCCTTAGAATCCTTTATCTCTGAATTGTCTCAATACCACCAGCACCATGAACAAACTCCCGTAGAAAATACACCATCCCAAAAACAGGAAATTTCCAAAGAGGAGTCTGATACACAACCTTCATCAGAAACTCAGACCAATGATCCAGAAACAATTAGCAATGATACCAATAATCCATTTCTTAACACAATTGGTCTTTATACCGAAACAGATTCCCAAGCTATCAAATGGGTAAAAAACAACGCAAATGATGAGCGTGCTAAAAAAATTAAGGAAAAAATAGCTAGTACTCCCACTGCAAGATGGTTTGGCGGGTGGAATGCAGATGAAGTAGACAACTATGTCAGTGAAGCAGCAAAGGAAAAGAAACTTCCGATCATTGTCGCATACAATATTCCTCAGCGCGATTGTGGTGGATACTCGGCAGGCGGAGCAAAGTCAGCAGAAGAATACAATGCGTGGATTCAAAAGATCGCAAAAGGTATTGGCAATCGCCCTGCTATTGTCATTTTAGAGCCAGATGCTTTGATTCACCTAGACTGTTTATCTAATACAGATCGGCAAACTAGATTTTCCTTGCTAAATGGCGCAACAGAAGTCTTAAAACAAAATGCACCTGCTGCTTGGACTTATATCGATGGCGGGGATGGAAAATGGAAATCTCCTGAAGATATGGCAGGATGGTTAAAAGAGGCAGGGGTTGCAAATACCAGAGGTATTTCTCTAAACGTTTCTAACTACAATAAAACGACTGATGTCGAACAATATGGCACAAAATTAACAGAAACACTGAAAAACAAATATAACATCACTGCCCACCTCGTTATAGATACTAGTCGCAATGGCAATGGATCAAATGGCGAATGGTGTAATCCTTCTGCCAGAAATTTAGGAAAAGAACCAACTATCCAATCCAGCTCTTTTGCAGACGCTTATCTATGGATCAAACGTCCAGGTGAATCCGATGGCGATTGTGGGATTGGAAAAGGTACACAAGCTGGACAGTTTACACCAGAATTAGCGATGTCCTTGATCAATGGTTCTTGATTATCAGAAAAACCGATTGCAGGCTTTATCACCTACAATCGGTTTTTCTTATTCTTCAGATCCTACAGTAAAACGTTGATTTTTATGTTTTGGATTTTCTATTTCATCAAGAATGGCAACTGCGAAATTCTCATAACTCACGTAACTTTTTCCTTTTTCGTTGATTAATAATACATCAGAACCAATGGTATATTTCCCTGTTCTTTTCCCAAGAGCAAAAATTGCCGATGGACTGACAAAAGTCCAATTGAGTCCTTTGGTCTGTTCCAAGATAGCGAGATTTTCTCCTTGATTTTTTGCTGTCGGTAAAAATGCTTCTGGAAAGTCAGGTGTATCAATTAGTCTCATTGTTCTAGATTCATCCACATACAAACTTCCAGCACCGCCAACTACTATCAATCTCGTGTGGGAGTTGTCTTGTAATGCCTCTATCAATACATTTCCTGCTTCTACATGGAGATGTTCTTTTCCAGCAGGTGCTCCAAATGCGTTGACCACTACATCAAATGGTTGCAGATCTTCATGAGTAAGCTGAAAAATATCTTTCTCGATGACATCTCCTGAATAATCCAGTTTGGTTGCATTTCTTACAATAGCTGTTACTTGATGCCCTCTGTCTATCGCTTCTTTTAAGATGTTTCGTCCCGCTTTTCCAGTAGCTCCGATTATCGCTATTTTCATGGTTCATCTCCTACATTTATTTAAAAACTTAGACTGCCTATTAGTTTCTGCAAACACATACGATACATACATTACTTTAATTGGGCGGAGTTTGGTCACATACATGACCAAACTCCTGTTGAACCCAGACTTCGAGGTCGCCCCAACGGATCAGAGTTCTTCGAACCACTTGGCGATAGCACCCAGTGCTCGGAACGGAAGGCTGAGTAGCAAGCCAATTCCACGGATGAGAGACATCCATTCAGAGTCACTCATCCAGAACAAGTAGTCCTCGATCATATCTCCGGTGAACTTCCAGAAGCTCCTGCGGTTGCGAGACGTCTTCTTCAGCTTTACGGGCTTGCGACGACGACGCGAGAGAATTCGCATTTCCCCTCCATGGATTCTGTTAGCACTAATGTTAAGTGCTAACTTCCATTCTATCAAAAAATGCTGATATCAATAACGATACCAGCATTAGACTTAAATAAATTTCCGGGACATGATAGAAACAGCTAAGATGGCAATACCCGTCATAACGAGCGCAACAATAGCAAATACCATAGCAAAGGTACGACGGTCATCTGCATAACTTTTTAACTGTTCATAAGTCTTTTCATCCATTCTTTTTGCATGAAACAATTGATTACCATTTCCTATCCATAGCAAGATAACCGAAATGGCAAAAATAATCCAAGGTGGAATTCCTTCGATAAAAGCGATTTTAGGGTTACGTATAGATGCTTGGACAATAAAAAAAATCGTAGCTGCTACTTGCAAGATAGCATTTGTAAAATAATACGAGAACCATGCATCTTTTAATTTTTCTTTTTCATATACTTGCAACTCTTTCATACCTGGAAACAATAATAAAAGAGGCCCAGATGTTCGAAAGAGAAAAAAACCGATAGGAGAGATGAGAAATATAGCCGCTAAAACAAGATAGACTACTAATCCAGTAGCACCTGTAAAAATGACACTGTAGGCAATAATGGCATAGAGAAAAAAGATCAGATTGGTATAGATTAATTGTTTTTTTCGAAGATCTTTCTGCTTTGCTTGTTCCATATTTGACACCTTTCTTTAAGCAGTAATTCCATGTATCGCTAAAAAGATTTGTTCTACTGCTAATACTTTCTCTATTTTACCAGATTTGATATCTTGATCAGCTGCGATGGTTAATGACAAATATTTTTTCAATTGTTCCAAGGTAAAAGATGAAGAATGAGAAATTGCTAATTTCACAGGATACGGATGAACTCCTAACATTTTTGCGATTTCACTAGCACCCATCCCCCTAGCCGTCAGCACTTTCGCCTGATATAACAAGCGAAATTGCCTAGTCATCAATGCTAAAATTCGAATCGGCTCCTCTTTTTGCGTGAGCAGATCTTCCCATATTTGCCAAACTTCAGTGATTTTCTTTTCTGCTAGTTTCTCCGTCAATTGAAAAACATTATTTTCAAGCGTACGCGGGATCAATTCATCAATGATTTCTCGCGTGATGATACCTTTGGGGCCTACAAAGAGACTTAGCTTCTCACATTCTTGATTGATGAGACGTAAATCACTACCGACTACCTGTATGAAAGAAATACATACCTCACGTTTGATCTTTACTTGCAGAGCTCGAAATCGATCCATTACCCATTTGAGCAATACTTGTCCTTTTAATTCATCAAATTTGGTAACAGATGCTACCTTCTCCATTTGTTTAACTACTTTTTTGCGTTTGTCTAATTTATCGTTCACTACGGTAAAGACAATTGCACTACTTTCACTTGGTCTGCTTAAATAATGGAGCCATGCATCTAAATTGTGATTTTGCTCTCTTTTTGGTTTAGCAGTTGTAAAAAAAGTTGCATTTTTAGCTAAAATGAGCCGTCTTCCTCCAAAAAAAGAAGGAGTTTCTGCTTCTTGTATCACTTGTTCCAAAGGAGTATCGTCTAGATCCATTACAAGTAAATTCCAATCTCTTTCTTCTTCTGGAACTTGACCGCGAAGCTGATTGCATGCTTCTTCCATTAAAAATGATTCTAGTCCATAGTACAGAGATACAGGAGGAAGTTTATCTATCATCGAAATGATCATCACCTTTCTTCATGCTTTCTATCCGGTATCCTCTAGGATTGATATGAACCAAAATAGCGCCTTGATAATCCGTTCGCCATATCTGTGCACCAAACTGGTGCAAACGTGAAAGTACTTCTGGCTTTGGATGACCATAACGATTGTGTAAGCCGACTGATATGAGTGCTTGATCTGGATCTATGTTTGAAATCCATGCGTATTTTGTTGATGTTTTACTCCCGTGATGAGCTACTTTTAATATATGTACCCTCGGCAACTGAAACTTTGCAAGGACCTCCTTTTCCGCAGGCTCCTCCATATCTCCTGTGAAAAGTATATTTGTATTATATATTGATAGTAACATAACGATCGATCCATTGTTGATATTCGCTGATGAAACAACGGATGAAGGATGCAAAATCTTCGCTTGTACCCCTTGTTCGATTTGCCAACTGTTACCTGAGACAACCAATTTTATCGGAATCTGTTTCTGTCTCATAAGCGTCAATAGTTTTTTTTCAAAAGAATCAGCTGGTACAGCTGCATTATGAAGCACCTGTCCGATCGAAAAACGCCGAACCACCGCCTCTAATCCTCGAATATGATCTCCATCTCCATGAGTCATCACAATCGTATCTATATGGTTAATTCCTCGATATCGCAAATAAGGTACAACCACATCTCTACCGACCTCAAAAGTACTCGTCTGTTTCTGCCATGCCTGCTGTCTGCGTGGAAGGATACCTCCACCATCTATCAAGATAACTTTTCCGCCTGAAGTTTCGATCAGCGTAGCATCTCCTTGCCCCACATCTATCATCGTAATTCGTGTAGTTGAAAGATTCCCAGCAAATAGAAGGATTCCTGCTAACACAACAAGTGCAGAGATCATGACATACCGGAGGCGTTGAATAAACAACCGATCCGTCACTATGGTGACGTAAAGGAACCAAAAGATAAAAAAATAACAAAGAATCCACCATAGTGTCGGAGGAGAAAGTGAGTATGTCATGTACGGAAGTCCAGAAATCCATCGTAAGACGTGATCCATTACACCTAATACCCAAGAAGTTATGCCAGCTAATATCGCTCCCCAACTGCTAGAAATAAGATTTATCAAGACAGATAGACTTGATAACGGCAGAACAATAACACTATATACTGGTACAAATATCAAATTGACAGGAGCAGACAGCCAAGCATACTGATAAAAATATGCCGCTACAACTGGGAAAGAGACGATTTGGGATACGACCAGCACAGACAAAGCTTGACGAAATCGATGCCAAGGAACCGGAATATGGTGAGAAAGAGGTTCTACATAGACCACTAAACCGAGCGTAACCAAAAAACTGAGCTGAAATCCCGGTTCCCAGAGCTGATAAGGATTCCAGATAAGTTGAAACAAAAGAGCTAATGCCAAAAAGGAAACAGCATCAGCTGTTCTCCGTAAGATGACTGCAAGCAGCATCATCATCGCCATGATTACAGATCGAATAACAGGTGCACTCCCTCCCGTCAACATCGCATAAACCGGAAGAAAACCGAGGATCAAAAGTGCTGCTTTTTCTCTCGTTATCCCACAGGCAATCAAGCAAAAATACAAACTGGCTACCAAGATGGAAACATGCAGTCCCGAAATGGACAACACATGCACCAGACCAAGTGTGGAAAATATCTCTTGTGTAGTAGAATCGAGCATATGTTGTTCACCGATAAGCATTGCTTGTAGTAGTCCAGCATACTTTGCTGGATATAACTCAGCAATTTGATCATGAAGGAATTGGCGTAACTTTTCGACTTGAGAACCTATCGTATTGGAACAGGCAATAACTTGAATCTGAGTGAGAGATGGTACATATGTCTGCCAATGAATACCATAGTGATGCAAATACCCCGCATAATCAAATCCTCCTGGATTTCGTGCTGGTGACGGCCTTTCCAGCTGGAGAGGAAGCTGAATGCTGCAACTTGTATACCAACTTTTAACGATGGAAAGTTGGTCAAGACTATTTGCTTTCGTATTTACTCGAATGAGTTCCTCTGGTACCTGCTTAAGTTTTTCACCATCTCGAAAATATCTGATCTGAACGTCAAATCGGATGCTATCTCCATCGATATTCGGAAGAGAAGCAATCTTTCCCACTCCATAAGTATGTAATGGTTTTGAAAATGCAGAAACATTCCCTTCATTGTAAAAATCAAAGTAAGCAGCACCAAAAGAAATGCCTATTAAACATAAAATAACGGGTCCCCCCTTCATGTATTTACCATAAAAGAGACACCCGCTTAAAGCGATAATTACCGCGATAATCCAATATGTATCGATATGAATTTGATTTGCTAGCCACACACCAACAATCCAACCACTAGTAATGCTCACAAATGGTCGATACAATCTGTTCGCTCCCCTACTTCTAAACTAGAGCGAATTTATCATATTTTCCAAATTTAGTCAAACGTATATTCCTATACTTTTGGCAATGTAATCCCCTGTTGATGTTGATACTTCCCAGCTTTGTCCTTGTAAGAAACCTCACATGCCTCATCGCTCTCGAGGAATAGAACTTGGCATAAACCTTCATGCGAATAAATTTTCGCTGGCAATGGTGTAGTATTGGATATCTCCAATGTCACATGTCCCTCCCAGCCTGGCTCAAACGGAGTAACATTGGTTATAATTCCACACCTAGCATAAGTCGACTTGCCAACACAAACTGCCAGTACATTTTCAGGTATACGAAAATATTCTACTGATCTCGCCAATGCAAAAGAGTTTGGTGGAATGATGCACACCTCACCTTTATAATCGATAAAAGATTTTTCATCGATTTCTTTCGGATCAATAATCGGATTTAATGCGTTATGAAAAATTTTGTATTCATCGGAAACACGTAAATCATAGCCATAACTCGATAAACCAAAACTAACAAATTCTCCTTTCCCCACATTCCGCTCTACAAATGGTTCGATCATCTTTTGTTCGATTGCCATTTTGCGTATCCATCTATCGGATTTAATTGTCATATATAACCCTATCCTTCCGTCAGATATAGATTCCAAAAATATGATACACCAAATCAATAATCTAAGATATAAATTCAAAAAGTAAAACTTAAAGATCTGCCATCCTTCAAAAAAATTCCCTATCAGCCATGCATGTTCATCCAACACCACATTTTAATATTTCAATCAAATCAATACCGATACATAAAAAGAAAACGATATATGCACGTTAATGATTAACTAAACAATTCTTTGCATTTTTGAAAACGTTTCCGTTACAATAGAATTGCAAAATATTTTTCAGGAGGAATAATTATGTCAAATAATGGAACAATCATTGATTTAACAAATAAATATGGTGCAAAAAACTATCATCCTTTACCCATTGTTTTAGTAGAAGGCGAAGGAGTATGGGTAACCGATGCGGATGGAAACCGCTATATGGATATGCTTAGTGCCTACTCCGCACTCAATCATGGACACCGCCACCCTCGATTAATTCAAGCTTTAAAGGAACAAGCAGATAAAATCACACTTACTTCACGTGCATTTCATAGTGAACAACTAGGTCCTTTCTATGAAAAAGTAGCTCAAATCACTGGTAAAGAAATGGTTCTACCGATGAATACAGGTGCAGAAGCGGTAGAAACAGCGATCAAAACCGTTCGACGATGGGCATATGATGTTAAAAAAGTAGCAGCTGATCAAGCTGAAATCATCGTCTGCGAAGATAACTTCCATGGCAGAACGATCACTACTGTTTCCATGTCCTCAAACCCTGATTATCAACGCGGTTTTGGACCGCTTACGCCAGGTTTTAAAGTGATTCCTTATGGAGATGTGGAAGCACTTCAAAACGCGATTACTCCAAACACTGCTGCATTTATTTTAGAACCGATTCAAGGAGAAGCTGGAATTATTATCCCTCCAGAAGGATTCTTAAAAGCTGCATATGATATCTGTAAGAAAAATAATGTTCTGTTTGTCGCGGATGAAATCCAAACTGGATTTGGACGGACTGGTCAATTATTTGCCTGCGATTGGGAAGATGTAAAACCTGATATGTACATTATGGGGAAAGCATTAGGAGGCGGAGTGATACCTATTTCAGCAGTTGCCGCAGACCGAGAAATTTTAGGCGTCTTTGAACCTGGTTCACATGGATCTACATTTGGTGGAAATCCGCTTGCTTGTGCCGTTTCCATTGCTGCTTTGGATGTGTTAGAAGAAGATGAATTACCTAGACGTTCTCGTGAGCTGGGAGCATATTTTATCGAGGAACTAAGAAAAATAAGCAATCCGATTATCAAAGAAGTTCGTGGAAAAGGATTATTTGTCGGCATGGAGCTGCATGAAAAAGCCCGTCCTCACTGTGAACAATTGATGAATGAAGGCCTTCTCTGTAAAGAAACACATGACAACACAATCCGTTTTGCTCCACCATTGACCATTACCAAAGAAGAATTGGATCAAGCTATCAATTTGGTGAAAAAAGTCTTATCCTAAATCAAATAGCGCATAGGAAAACACCTTCTGGTCAATGAAGGTGTTTTTTGTATAAAAGAGAAAAATTAATTTATTAGGGATTTCTTTCGGATTGAATCCCTTTTCCATTGAAAGGAAGGTAGTTATTCTGTGAAACTGCATAATATTCGTTTATGTGTAACCAAATTCCAGGAATGTTTTTTCTTTTATCGAGACACGTTAGGATTCAAAGTGCTATGGGGAAATGAAACAGACGCTTATGCTGAATTTGACACTGGTGTTTCAAAAATAGCTTTATTCAAACGTGAGCTTATGGCAGAAACGGTAGGTGCTGATGATTTTCCTCTCGATAATCGAAACCTGGATGCATTTGCTCTTATTTTCGAAGTAGAGAATGTAGATAAAACCTACCAAGATTTACAAGCAAAAGGAGTATCGTTTAATACCAGACCGACGATTAGAAAAAATTGGGGGTTAAAAACAGCTCATTTTAGAGACCCCCAAGGAAATTTGATAGAAATTTATGAGCCTTTAGGAAACTAACATCACCTATCAAATAGAAATAGGGGAGTTTTCGCAACTCCCCGACTATGCATTTAGCTTACAAATATTTTTTCTTTAATCCGCTCTAATGTTCGTTCTCCAATACCAGAAACTTGCAACAACTCATCGACCGATCGAAATCCCCCATGTTCTCCTCGATATTGAATAATTGCCTTTGCTTTTGTCGGTCCTAAACCCTCCAACTCCTCTAACTCTGTTAAAGTAGCTGTATTCAGGTTAATTTTATTTTCTTCTTTGTTTTGGATGGCAGAAGCCTCCTTCGGAACTTCTTCCCCTTTCTTTGGAATGTAAATCATAGATCCATCTGCGATAATTTTCGCCAAGTTAATGCGATTTACATCAGCAACATCAGATGTACCACCCGCCACTTCTATAACTTGATAAAGCCTCACTGGCATAGTGAGTTTATAAATACCCGGCTTTTTCACAGCACCTTTCACATCAATGGTAGCAATTGGTGTTTGTTTCTTTGGTTCCACCATTTTATCTTTAGGCTGCTGCTGTGGATATACAGGCAATGATGTTCCTTGCAACGAAATATCATCTTGATTCCAAAGTAGAGCACCAATCGCAAATACTAAGATAGCAACAAGCGCTATTGCTAATTTCTTTTCTCTCGGGGACCAAGTAAATGGACTCATACCAAAAACCTCCATACATGACTCCTTTACCAATTCGCATTATGTCCTTCAACTTCCTTTTTGGTAGGAAGTTTATCCCAAAAAAATATTAAAAGCGATAGAAGATCTTCTATCGCTGGTGACTCACTACTCAAAATTCCACCTATGTAGCTGGAGAGTTCTTTCCTTGTATCTTTTTCTCTTTATTTGCCTCTACTGCTTCACCTAAAGGCGTACCCTTCTCTGCTAGTCGTTCAT
Source organism: Shimazuella sp. NTD250 (assembly GCF_059510375.1). Lineage (NCBI taxonomy): Bacteria > Bacillati > Bacillota > Bacilli > Caryophanales > Thermoactinomycetaceae > Shimazuella > Shimazuella sp. NTD250. Next base: position 161,704 of record NZ_JCAJZS010000001.1, read on the forward strand.
CCCGTTCTTTATCAGCACCTTCTGCATGGAGTAATATATCTGGCTTCTGCTGTTCCACTTTATTCCCTCCTACTTGTTTGGCGTCAGTATGTCCGCTTTTCCGTAAAAAATACCCATCTATGATGAGAGATGGGTAATCTACTCCGCAATGGACATTCTAGAATGATCGCCCAAAACTAATCGAACGGCTTGCTCTTCTTTGGGATGATTCCCTAATAATCTAGCATACTGTCCTATTACACTGTCCATAACAGGTCTTGTTAAATCTTGAATAACTGCATGATCAAGACAAATACTTTGAGAAATACTACAGTTTTCTATGGTCGCATTATCTCCAATCGTTGCATATGGCCCAATTGTCGCATTGGTTAATATACAGTTATCTCCTATCACAATAGGACCGCTAAGGACACAGTTTTCTAGCTTTGTATTTTTGCCTATACGTATATTTTTAGACATCATATCGAACAACATCCATTTATTTGCCGCTAACCATCGATCAATTGTCCCTACATCAGTATAGTTTTCTTTTGTAATCGAGTATGAAATGGAATAACCTTGATGAATCAACCACTGAATCGCATCGGTAATTTCATATTCACCACGAGGCGATGGATCAATGGAACGAATAGCTTTAAAAATCACTGGAGAAAAATGATACATCCCAATCACAGCAAGATTACTTTTCGGATCAATCGGCTTTTCCACTATATTGACAGCTCGATCATCAACAATCTCAGCAACTCCATAATCGCTAGGGTTTTCCACTTCAGACAGAAGAATCGAACCATGATTTCCTTCAAAGGCATGGATTAATGTCTCCATCGGTTCTTTTATCAAGTTATCTCCCAAAAGGAGTATAAAAGAATCAGTTCCGACAAATGACTCCACCAACTTGAGCGCATGTGCGATTCCAAGTTGTTCTTTTTGATAACAAATGACTGGTTTTGCAGGTAACTTATTCAAATATTCTATCAGCATATGTTGTTCTGAATGGACAACCACAGCAATCTCTTCAATGCCTGCTTGATAAAATTTTTCTAAGCAATACGCTACTAGTGGACGGTTCACAACAGGTAACATCGTTTTAGGAATAGTCAACGAAAAGGGCTGCATTCGAGTACCTTTACCTGCACATAATATGACACCTTTCATGATAAAGAAACTCCGACACCATAATACTCCCAATGAACCATATCCTTTGGTGATAAAGCATTTCTGCCATCGAACAGAAGCGGTTTCGCCACCAAATGTGCTGCCTTTTCCCATTCTAACTCCACTATTTCAGGCCACTCAGTCGCCACTATAACTGCATCCGTTTGCGTAATTGCTTCAAATGGGTCCCTGCAATAGGATACTTGTGGAAATAATCTTTGCATAGCTCTCATTCCTTTGGGATCAAAGGCTGACAATTCTGCATTATTTTGCAACAAATACTGAAGTATTCGGATCGATGGTGCTTCACGAATATCATCTGTATTTGGTTTAAAGGTAAGCCCTAATACAGCGATTTTTTTGCTTTCTAATTTTCCCAACACTGTTTCGACTTTATTTAAGAACCACATAACTTGACTGTTATTTATATCTTTTACAGCTTGTAACAAAGTAAGGTTAACCCCTGTTTCTCGACTCATGGACAACAGTGCTGCTGTATCCTTTGGGAAACAAGAACCTCCGTACCCGATACCAGCATGCAAAAACTGCTCCCCAATTCGACTATCCATCCCCATTCCTCTTGTCACTTCTTTTATATTTGCTCCTACTTTTTCTGTTAGACGAGCCAACTCATTAACGAAGGAAATTTTCGTTGCTAAAAAAGCATTTGACGCATACTTGATCATTTCACTATTTTTAACGGAAGTAAAATAAAGCTTCTCTGCAACAGACTGATACAGTTCTGTCATCACCTTCTTTGCTGTTGTTGTTTCACATCCAATTATCACCCTTTCGGGGTTTCGAGCATCTTGAAGAGCTTTTCCCTCACGTAAAAATTCGGGGTTGGATATGACTTCAAATGGAATCACTGCTCCCCTTTTATGTTGACTTTGCTCAATAATTTTTCTGACCATTTCCCCTGTGCCAACAGGCACTGTACTCTTGATGACAATCATCTGTGGTTTTTTTATCTGTTCTCCGATTTGACTGGCTACTGTTTTTACATAGGTTAGATCAGCCTTGCCATCGTCTGCTGAAGGAGTACCGACTGCAACCATCACCACATCACATTGATCTATATCCGAAATTTGATTGGAAAATGTAATTTGATTCCTTTCTAGTAAAACACGTAAGTTTTCTTCCATTCCTGCTTCATAAATAGGAAGTTTTCCTGATCGGAAAGACTCAATCTTTTTTGCATCTATTTCTATCCCTAAAACATGATGTCCTTCTAGACCCAAAGCCACACTCATAGTAGCTCCAACATAGCCCATGCCAATCACTGCAACGTTCATGACATCGCCTCTCCATCTTACTTTTTTCTTTAGTGATTCTTAATATATGTTTGGTGTCTATCGAATGATCCATTATTTTATTTAATTCTTAAACGAAATACCTATTTTTCATAGAAACAGATAGGTGCCCTTCCCATTAGAATCTATAAACATATTTTGTGAGAAATGAAGATTTTAAGTAGGAGGGCTATGAATGAGCGAGTATATCATTCAGCCTTGGGGCACTGCGGAACAAGATTTCGAAGACGTACCAGCTGAACTTACGGAACTAGCAAAAAAAGTAACCACTTACTATGATATGAAAGTCAAAAATATGCTAATGATTACCTCCAAACCAGATAAAGGCGGTGCCATTTGGCGAATCGATACTGATAAAGGCGCACGGAGTTTAAAAGTTCTGCATCGCACACCAGAAAGGAGTCTATTTAGTGTTGGAGCACAAGAATACGTCGTAAATCAAGGAGCACGAGTGCCCAAACTAATCCGAAGCAAATCTGGAGACAACTGCGTCGAAGCTGGTGGAAAACTATGGATCGTTACCGACTGGATCGATCTCACACCAGCAAATCAAACATCCATCGACGGCTTTGCGAAACTATGTTATGGACTAGGAGAATTTCACCATCATTCCAAAGGCTACCATCCTCCATTTGGTGCAAAATTTTCAAGCAGACTGCATAACTACCCCAAGCAATATGAAAAAGTAATAACCAAAATTGGCTGGTTCCGAGAATTAGCCCGGGCTTATTCTGAAACACCTGCAAGTAAAACCTTACTTAAAATGGTAGATAAATATCAGCAACAGGCCATCAAAGCCTTAGAAATATTAAACAATTCTTCTTATTACGACCTTATCGCAAAAGGAGAAAAATATTGGGGACTCGCTCACCAAGATTATGGTTTCTCCAACGGCCAAATTGGACCGAAAGGTGTATGGATAATCGATTTGGACGGAGTTTCGTTTGATTTACCTATTCGAGACTTGCGAAAATTGGTCACCAGTTCCATGGAGGATAAAGGAGCATGGGATGTCAATTGGATGAATGGCATGATTCAAGCCTATAATCAATCAAATCCAATCAGTCCCCAGTTATTTGAAGTGTTTCACACAGACATGATGCTGCCAAACGAGTTTTATAAACATGTGAAAGAAATTATTTTCAACCCTGATACTGCGATGAATGAGCAATTATTGACACTGTTGAGCAATATTGAGAGCCAAGATGCCACAAAATGGGCCGCTTTACAGCAGCTTAGCAAGGACTGGAAAGTAGGCGGGAAATACATTTCAAAAAACTGGGAGGAAGCGTTCAAGAAAAAGTACCAAGAAGAATATGCGAGAAAAGACTATGGCATGTCAGAAGAACTATGGAAAAAACTCAAACGGCAACCATTTAAAGAAGAAAAATACCAAGAAGAAAATCGGAAAGAAAACATCGATAAAGATTCGGAAAAATCGAAGCAAACCATACCGGAAGAAGTAAAGGACAAAGTTACGAAAAAGCGACCTCAAAAGAATCAGAAGAAATACAAGAAAACGATACCAAGAAGACCAAAAAAGACACTTCCTCAAAAGTACAAGAAAACACTTCCACGGAAGTACAAGAAAAGAAAACTTACAAAAAATCCAAAAAAAATACCACTTCGAAAAGAAAAAAGAAAATATACTCCCATTCGTTCTCCTAAAAAACCGATTTATGGTACTCCTGCGAGAAAGAAATATTTAACGGATAGAAAGTTGAAAAAACGAAGAAGAAGCACTCCTAAAAACTTAGCTGGAAGAAGGAAGAAATTTGTTAATTCTTCACCTAGGAAAAGGAGTGTGTAATGAATGAATATCTTGATGATCTGTACAGAAAAATTACCAGTTCCTCCTGTTCGAGGAGGAGCGATCCAAACCTATATCGATGGTGTATCTCCACTGCTTAGTAAGCGGCATAAACTTACGATTTTAAGTGTAGATGACCCTAGCCTGCCAAATAGACAAACATTGGCTGGAATAGATTATGTGCGAGTTCCAGGAAAACTTCCCGATGTCTATATCCAACATGTTGTGGCCTATCTTAAAAATAACGCGAGCAAATATAATTTAATTCACGTGTTCAATCGACCGAAGTTCATTCCACCCATTCGTTCAGTAGCCCCTAATGCTAGGCTTATCCTGAGTATGCATAATGATATGTTCTTACTAGAAAAGATCGATCCATCAACCGCGGTAGCAGCAATTGGTTCACTGGAAAAGATCGTGACTGTAAGTAGCTACGTTGGTCAAACGATAGCAAAACAATATCCCCAAGCACAACCGAAGTTGAAAACCATCTATTCAGGAGTGGATATCAAACGTTATATCCCTAGCTCTGAAGCAGAACGAAAAAAAGAACGTGATATGCTTCGTCGTCAGCATAATCTGCAAGGCAAAAAAGTAATTTTGTTTGTCGGTAGATTAACTGCCAAAAAAGGAGTAGATAGACTAGTACTCGCCATGCAATCTTTGAAGAAAAAGCACTCGAACATTGCACTTGTATTGGTCGGAAGCAAATGGTACAGCGATGAAGGTATAAGCGACTATGTGGCTTATGTTCACGCACTTGCCAATCGTTGTCCTGTTCCTGTCATTACAACAGGGTTTGTCGATCCTCAACAAGTCCACAAATGGTTTTGGGCTGGAGACGTTTTTGTCTGTACTTCCCTCTGGCAAGAACCTTTAGCAAGAGTGCACTATGAAGCAATGGCTGCTGGATTACCTATTGTCACTACTGCTCGAGGTGGAAATGCAGAAATAATTCAGAGCAGAGAAAATGGAATAATTGTACAAAATCCAGAAAATCCTGAGGAATTTACCAGCGCCATCTCCACCATTTTATCGAGCGAAACAATGAGGAAACACATGGGTGTCACAGGAAAAAGATTAGCAGTCCAAAATTACGGATTTGAACGGGTAGCAAAAGATATTTTGTCTGTTTGGGAAAAGAAAAAATAAGAAAAGTAGAGGAGTTCCATGTCAAAAATACTAGTTACTGGATGTGCTGGTTTTATTGGATCTACTTTAACTGAACGACTAATACAAGATGAACTGGAAGTAATCGGAATAGATTGCTTTACCTCTAATTACGATCGAAAAGTAAAAGAACGAAATCTTCGTTGGCTCATACATCAACCAAGGTTTCGTTTTCTCGAACAAGATCTTCTCACTGCTGATTTTAATCTTATTTTAGATCGTGTAGACACCATCTATCATCTCGCTGCCTTGCCAGGGGTTAGAACCAGTTGGGGAGCTGATTTTCGGGAATATGTCGATAACAACATTCTGACCACCCAACGCCTTTTAGAAGCGATAAAGGAACGAACATCCATAAAGAAAATGGTATATTCCTCTTCTTCTTCTGTATATGGTGGAATGAATGGGCCTACTGCCGAAGATCATATCCCACACCCCATTTCTCCATATGGAGTAACAAAACTTTCAGCCGAACAGCTTTGTGAGCTCTACCACAAAAACTTTGGAGTTCCAGTTAATTCATTGCGATACTTTACCGTATTTGGCCCGAGACAAAGACCTGATATGGCTTTTCATCGTATGATCAGTCGTATTTTACGCGAGGAACCCATCCCGATATACGGCGATGGTCAGCAATCTCGAGATTTTACCTTTGTGGAAGATGCGGTTACGGCAAATCTCTTAGCTGCCCACTCTTCTGTTACCGGAGAAGTGTTTAATATTGGCGGCATCTCTCATCTCACTGTAAATGAAGCAATCCAACTGATGGAAGAACAAACCGAAAAAAAAGCTATTAGAAACTTTCTTCCAGCCCAAGCAGGCGATCCAAAACATACTTGGGCAGACATTTCCAAAGCTAGGAGCATCCTTGGTTATAAGCCGACATTTGACGTAGAAAAAGGAATTTTTCTACAGATTGAAGAAATCAAACAAATCCTTTAATATTATAATCGGAATGACGATACATGGTTGCGATAAACTTGTATCGTCTTTTATTTCCAATAGTCTGGTACTATCTCTCTCAATACGGACTCTTTTGCCCATTCTTTCTCTTGGTCTTCTAATACAGGATTTCCATCTAAATAAGCATAGATCATGCGCTCAGGTACTAAATTGCGCGTACAAAAATGAATCAAATCGGATTGACTAAGTACAGATACGGATTGATAACCAGCTAAAAATTGATCTACATCTTCTCGATTCCATGGATGGAACCGGAAATGATACATCAAAACTTGAGCCAAATCTTTTCCGATGGAATCATAAGTAAGTCTCTCAAAATCGATGAGCCATACTTCTGAATCAGCATCCATCATTATGTTTTCTTGATGCAAACTCCCGTGGCATAAAAGCGAAGTAATATTGGGATACTTAAGGAGATTATCTTTTGCTTGTTTCATCCTTGCTAAAAGCCAACTATCAGTATGTGAGTTTGTCCATTGGCTCCGTTCTGTTACTTTTTTGTACTTCCGATGAAACCATTCTCCCCACGCTTGACGAATGCGTTTTTTAGGAATTTGATTACTGGGGTAATTGGCAGCAGCTTCATGAAATTGAGCCAGTTTCTCCCCTGCTGCATAAAGCCAATCTCGTTTATACGGACTTACCTCTTGCACATCCGAAGGAAGCCACTGTTCTACAACATAATCACCATCATGATAGTGTAAAAGCAATTTATTGGTTCTTGTTTTTCTTAAAGTCGGCACGTGGGAAAATCCGTAAAAATGGAGATGCTGGATAACAGAGTCAACGAAATCGATATCCTTCATTTTTTTTGCATTCTTAAAAGCAACAATTCCCTGATCCGTTTTCAATTTATAAACGGCTCTCACTTTCCTTATTTCATAAACGTGATACCCATAATGGGATTCCACTAACTGTTTTACTTGATAAGCTTCAAGGTCTGTTTTAGCCTGTATCTGCACGACTATCACCTTCTGTTACACCTGTTTCTCCATCATATGAATTTCAGCCTAAATCGTGTTACAATCTCATTTAAATGCTTGACTTATCAAATGAGAAAGTCCGAGGAGATACGATGACACATTTTGCAAATCAAAAAATATTACCCGCAGCCAAAAACATCAAACAATATGAAAAAATGTTGCGTTCTCACTACAAATATATCGTGCTTCTGGATACTCATATCGGTCAATTAGAGAGTCTGATTTCCCTTGCTAACCGAAATCAGAAAAAAGTACTCTTACATGCTGATTTGATTCAAGGCTTACGAAGTGATGAGTATGCAGCGCAATTTTTATGCCAAACCATCAAACCAGCAGGTTTGATCTCAACACGAACTCCGGTTGTAAAAGTAGCGAAGAAAAAATCACTTATTGCCATTCAGCGATTATTTCTATTAGATTCTCATGCTTTAGAGACAAGCTATCGACTTTTAGACAGCTTTCAACCTGATTACATTGAAGTATTACCTGGAATCATGCCTCGTGTCATTCAAGAAGTAGCATCGAGAACAAAAATCCCGCTCTTAGCTGGTGGATTAATCCGAACTCATCAAGAAGTTCAATTGGCTTTAGACTCTGGCGCAGTCGCTGTTACTTCTTCTGATCGCAAAATATGGGAAAGCTAAAAAAAGCTTGCCTTCTTCGTTTCGATAGGATATTATTCTAATTGTAAACGTTTACATCAATTTTTAAAAAGTTAATCCATGTGATGAGATGAGGAGAATCACAAAAATCCCCTTTTATTGGGAGGGAATTTTTGTGATTTTTTATTTGCCTATCTCCTATCTCTTTCTCTATCACTCAATTTAAAGGAGGTTTCATGTATGTCCACTTTTATGGCAGAACTTATCGGAACAATGATTTTAATTATTTTAGGTGATGGTGTTGTCGCTGGTGTACTCTTAAGTAAATCAAAAGCAAAAGATGCTGGTTGGATTGTCATCACATTTGGTTGGGGTTTTGCTGTAATGATCGCTGCCTATGTCGTCGGGCATATAAGTGGAGCTTATCTAAACCCCGCTCTGACAATAGGGTTTGCCATTGCAGGTAAATTAGCTTGGGCTCAAGTATTTCCTATGATACTGGCTCAAATGATCGGGGCTTTCCTCGGTGCAGTTGTTGTTTGGTTGCATTATCTGCCTCATTGGAAAGAAACAAATGATGCTGAACTTAAACTAGCTGTTTTTTCAACTGGACCAGCTATTCGCAGTTCATTTGCTAACTTATTAAGTGAAATCATAGGTACTGCACTTCTCGTATTCGTATTACTAGCATTTGGAGCAAAAGGACTAGTATTTGCTGATGGTGTACAAACTATCGCGGTTGCCTTCTTAATTGTTGCAATTGGGATGTCTCTCGGAGGAACAACCGGGTATGCGATTAACCCAGCTAGGGATCTAGGTCCACGTATTGCTCATGCAATCTTACCAATCGCAGGAAAAGGTTCTTCTGATTGGGGATATGCTTGGATTCCTGTTATTGGACCCGTTATTGGTGCAATCCTAGCAGCTGTACTCTATATGGGATTGTTTTAACATATAAGTAATAACACGAAAATGGAGGAGTCATAAAATGAGTAAAAAATACATTCTATCCATCGATCAAGGAACGACGAGCTCAAGAGCAATTCTTTTTAACAAACAAGGTCAAATCGTTGGTGTAGCACAAAAAGAATTCACCCAAATCTTCCCAAAAGCTGGCTGGGTAGAGCATGATGCCATGGAGATCTGGGGTTCTGTCCAAAGCGTTATCTCTGAAGTATTAGCAAAATATCCTGTATCTGCAAGTGAAGTAGCTGCAATTGGCATTACCAACCAGCGTGAAACAACCGTTGTTTGGGATAAAAACACCGGTATCCCTGTTTATAATGCGATTGTCTGGCAATCGAGACAAACAGCAGATATATGCGAAGAATTAAAAGCAAATGGTCATGAAGAAACCGTTCGAAATAAAACAGGGCTATTGATCGATGCCTACTTCTCTGGTACAAAAGTCAAATGGATTCTCGATCATGTAGAAGGAGCTCGCCAGAAAGCGGAAAATGGGGACTTGCTTTTTGGTACTATCGATTCTTGGCTCGTATGGAAATTATCAGGCGGCAAAACCCATGTAACCGATTATACCAATGCGTCTCGTACCTTGATGTACAACATCTACGATTTAAAATGGGATGAAGAACTGCTGGAAATACTGACTGTCCCAAAATCGATGCTCCCTGAGGTTCGTTCCTCTTCTGAGGTGTACACGGTTTCATCTCCAAACCTGTTCTTTGGAGAAGAGGTTCCAATCTCTGGAATGGCAGGTGACCAACAAGCTGCACTCTTTGGTCAAGCTTGTTTTGAACCTGGGATGGCTAAGAACACATATGGAACCGGATGCTTCCTGCTCATGAATACAGGAGAAGAAGCAGTACGTTCCCAAAATGGATTGCTCACCACTATAGCTTGGGGTGTCAATGGTAAAGTCGAATATGCTTTAGAAGGAAGTATTTTTGTAGCAGGTTCTGCTATCCAATGGCTTCGAGATGGTCTAGGTATTATTCAGACCGCAGCGGATTCCGAAGGCTTGGCTACAAGCGTTGATTCCACAGACGGTGTATATGTTGTTCCTGCATTTGTCGGCCTTGGTACACCATATTGGGATAGTGAAGCGAGAGGTTCTGTATTTGGTATCACCCGAGGTACTACCAAAGCACATCTGACACGAGCAACCATTGAATCACTGGCTTATCAAACAAAAGATGTTTTCTCTTCGATGGAATCCGATTCGGGTATCCAACTGAAAAAACTACGTGTAGATGGAGGAGCAACCTCTAATAACTTCCTCATGCAATTTCAAAGTGATATGTTAGATGTACCAGTTGAAAAACCTGTTGTCTTAGAAACAACTGCACTAGGAGCTGCATACTTGGCAGGACTAGCTGTTGGCTTCTGGCAAGATAAACAGGAGATCGCGGAAAATTGGGATATCAATCAAACCTTTAATCCTCGAATGGATGACAAAAACCGAAAAATGCACTATGATGGATGGATAAAAGCAGTAGAAGCAACACGTGTTTTTAAATAACAAGTTAATTGACCGGAGACGAGGAGAAGGCCGCATATCCCAACTACTTAAAAAGTGTTGGGATTGTGGTCTTTCCTTTTTTACTTCCCAAGGAGGAATAGAAATGAACCGAACAACATCTCTCACTAAGCTAACTGAAACAGAAATAGATGTGTTGGTCATTGGAGGAGGAATCACTGGCGCAGGTATCGCTTTAGATGCCCAGAGTAGAGGACTTCAAACTGCGGTAATCGAGATGCAAGATTTTGCAGCAGGTACTTCCAGCCGATCCACAAAATTAGTCCATGGTGGACTTCGTTATTTGAAACAACTAGAAATATCCATCGTTGCTGAAGTTGGGAAAGAAAGAGCCATCGTATATGAAAATGCGCCTCATGTCACAACTCCAGAATGGATGCTGCTGCCAATTGTAAAAGGTGGTACATTTGGCCAACTCGCTACTTCATTCGGTATTCGCCTTTACGATTATTTAGCAGGTGTTAAGAAAATAGAAAGACGAAAAATACTCAATCGAGAGGAAACTTTAAATAAAGAGCCTCTGCTTCGCAAAGAAGGTTTAAAAGGCTCTGGATATTATGTAGAATACCGTACAGACGACGCTCGACTCACCATAGAAGTGTTAAAAAAGGCCGTTGAATACGGCGCACTCGCTTTCAACTACGTCAAAGTAGTAGATTTCATTTATGAAAATAGAAAAATAACAGGTGTTATAGCGGAAGATGTCTTGACTGGAGAACAAATCAAAGTTTTTTCCAAACAAATTGTAAACGCTACTGGTCCATGGGTAGATGACCTACGGGAGAAAGATGGCTCCAAACAAGGGAAAACTCTCCACTGGACAAAAGGAGTCCATTTAGTAATGGATCAATCCAGATTCCCACTTCATCAATCGATTTATTTTGATACACCAGATAAACGAATGGTATTTGCTATTCCACGTGATGGAAAAACGTATATCGGCACGACCGATACAGATTATCACGCTGATTTGGTTCATCCAAGAACTACCCATGAAGACCAGCAATACTTGATCGCAGCAGCAAACCATATGTTTCCTTCCCTACAGTTGACAGAAGACGATATCGAATCCAGTTGGGCTGGGGTTCGTCCGCTTATTCATGAAGAAGGAAAAGCGCCATCGGAAATTTCCCGCCATGATGAAATCTTCCATTCCAAATCCGGACTCATTACCATTGCGGGTGGAAAATTGACAGGATATCGGAAGATGGCAGAACGTGTAGTAGATATCGTAGCCAAAAATTTAGCAGTCAATAAACCAAGTAAAACCAAACATATCATCTTATCTGGTGGAAATGTAGGAGGATCGAAAAACCTTTCTTCTTTCCTAAAAGAAAAGAATAAACAAGGTATCACCATCGGTTTAGAAGCTGCTGAAGCAGATCGATTGGCAAAACTTTATGGCAGCAATGTAGATGAAGTTTATGCAATTATAACCGAAAAGCAGCAAGAAGCTGCAAAAAACAACTTGCCTCCTGCTGTTTATGCTTCCTTGGTTTACGGTTTAGAGAAAGAAATGGTGCTAAACCCTGTGGATTTCTTTGCTCGTCGAACAGGTGCGATGTTTTTCCATATTGACTGGGTGAAAAAATGGAAAAAACCTGTCTTGGAGTATATGAGAAACTACTTTGGTTGGAATGAGGAACATACTGCTTATTTTAGGGAGCTGCTAGAGGAAGAAATAAAATATGCTACTACTGCTGCATAACATAAAAACAACAAAATGCCACCTGCAACCTTACATTGCTGTGGCATTTTTCTTTTTTTGTTAACCCTTCATGATCAACGATTACCTACATAAATATACTTTTAAGATAGGAGGGAGTAATATCCATACCGTAAAATTGGTTTTAGACGCTAAAGCTGAACTGGGTGAAGGGCCAAGTTGGGATGCCCATAAAAATATTTTATATTGGGTAGATATAACAAGGTTTAAGTTACATGCCTATCATCCATATACGAAAGAACATACCGTTTTTAACACTGGGCAGTATATAAGTGCTGTAGTGCCAAGGAAATCTGGTGGAGTTGTCATGGCATTGCAACATGGTTTCTATACCTTTGACTTCGAAACAAAGAAACTGACATTAATAGGTACAGTGGAATTAGATAAACCAAACAATCGATTTAACGATGGAAAATGTGATGCAGCAGGACGTTTTTGGGCTGGTACGATGAGCCATGACTACACTCCACAAGCGGGAGCATTATATGTACTCGATACCGATTGGACCATAAAAAAAGTCCTTGACCATGTGACTATATCAAACGGAATCACTTGGAGTCCTGACAATTCCATCATGTATTTTATTGATTCCTTAACTAGAAAAGTGATGGCATTTGATTATCAGTTAGCAACTGCACAGATAAGCAATCCAAGAGTTGCAGTTAGATTCAAAGATGATAATAGTATGCCTGATGGCATGACATCAGATGAAGAAGGAATGCTGTGGATCGCTGTCTGGAATGGTCACAGCTTAACACGATGGAATCCAAAAACACATAAACTGCTAGAAAAGATAAACGTCCCTGCTACCCGACCTACTTCCTGTGTATTCGGCGGTAAAAGTTTAAAAAATCTCTACATCACTTCAGCGCGAATTGGACTTGAAGAAAGTATTTTAGCAAATGAACCGCATGCAGGAGGGATATTTGTTATGAAAACAGATGTAATAGGAACACCAACTTACTCCTTTGGTGGGTAATAAAAGGGAAATAAAAAAATGTTTCTGACCTCTAAAAAATCGAACGATTTATAGTCGACAATTTCGACCGAAATGAATATAATAAAATCAGGAAAAGGAGGCGATCTGATGATCATTTCTGCAACTGAGTTTAAGACAAATCTCAGCAAATATCTAGAACTTGCAAACATCGAGGATATTATCATCACCAAAAATGGAAAAAACATCGCAAAACTTACAAATATAAATGAAGATAAAGTTACCATTGCTAAATCACTCTTTGGGATTTTACCTCAAGATGCCTCATTGGAAAACGCAAAAGAAGAAAGGTTACTAAATCGACATGAAAGTATTAATTGATACCAATGTAATCCTTGATGCCCTTATTAGCCGTGTTCCTTACAATTTATCAGCAGAAAAGCTTTTTCTGCTTGCCGCTGAAAACAAGCTAACCGCAATGATAACTGCAAACTCTATAACTGACGTTTACTATTTGCTTCGTAAGCACCTGCATGACACTGAGAAAGCAAAACAAGCACTTCTTAACCTTTTTAGTCTGTTTAAAATCCTTGATGTTACAGAAAATGACTGCAAAAGTGCACTTATCTTGCCAGTGGTTGATTATGAGGACGCATTACTGGTAGCTTGTGCCAAACGAAATAAGATAGATAGTATCATCACTCGGAATCTGAAAGACTTCACTGAATCACCCATTCAAGCAGTTGCTCCTGATGATTTCTTAACAAGTTTTTCAAAATGAAAGGGCCTCTCCCCAAAGGAGAAGCCCTATTTCTTTAGCCTACCACTACATTTACTAGTTTCTTTGGAACTACAATCACTTTTCGTACGGTTTTCTCTGCAATTAAACTTTTGATCTTTTCATTTGCTAAAGCTATTGCTTCGATCTCTTCTCTACTGGCAAGGCTAGCCACCATTAGTTTTTCTCTGTTTTTCCCATTGATCTGCACCATAATCTCCACTTCATCTTGAACCAGAGCCGCAGGGTCAAAGGTTGGCCAAGAAGCGAGCGTGATGCTCTTCTGATGTCCCATCACTTGCCACAATTCTTCTGCTAGATGCGGAACAAATGGAGAAAGCAATAGTACTGCATTTTCTAATGCATCTCGTAATACTCCACTGTCTTCACTCGCTGGATAAGTCGAAATTCCATTGACAAGCTCCATCACCGCGCTAACAGCGGTATTAAAGTGATTGCGCTCTCCGATCTCCACTGTCACCTTCTGTATCGTTTGATGCGTAAGACGGCGTAATTCTTTCGCAGCCTGAGACAGATCCGAACTACTTGCTCTGTTTTCGAATAAGGATTGGTTTTCATGGACCAAACGCCAAACACGTTTTATAAAGCGATAACTTCCCTCTACTCCCGCATCACTCCATTCCAGATCACGCTCTGGAGGAGCAGCAAAAAGGATAAAGAGACGAGCTGTATCCGCACCGTATTTTTCAATAATCTCGAGAGGACTAACCACATTTCCTTTTGATTTGGACATCTTGGCTCCATCTCGTAATACCATACCTTGAGCCAATAAACTTTCAAAAGGCTCTTCTACCGAAACTAACCCTGCATCGTGCAGTACTTTCGTAAAGAAGCGAGAGTAGAGCAAATGCAATACTGCGTGCTCAATTCCTCCGATATATTCTTTTACAGGTAACCATTCATCTGCTTTATCTTTCGCAAAAGGAATTTCCTCATTTTTGGCATCTACATACCGGAAGTAATACCAAGAAGAGTCGATAAATGTATCCATCGTATCGGTTTCCCGGCGTGCTTTTGCCCCACATGAAGGACAAGTGGTATGAACAAAACTCTCTGATGTTGCCAAAGGGTTGCTCTTTCCATCAAAGACAACATCTTCTGGAAGAACTACTGGCAGTTGGTCTTTTGGTACAGGAACTACCCCACAATCATCACAATAAATAATCGGAATCGGTGTGCCCCAATAACGTTGACGAGAAATCAACCAATCGCGAAGACGATAGTTGGTTACACTTCCACCTTTGTTTTGCTGCTCCAAATGATCGGCAATTGCCGTAATCGCTTCCCGGTTGTTTACTCCATCAAAAGAACTAGATGAAACTAACTTCCCTTCTCCTGTAAATGCTTCCGCTAGGTGTTCTGCTAATTTCTCTCCATCTGGTTGAACAACTACTTTGATTGGTAGATTATATTTGTTCGCAAAGACAAAATCACGTTCATCATGGGCTGGAACCCCCATCACTGCACCTGTTCCATAATCAAATAAGACATAATTGGCAATCCAAATCGGAATTTCTTCCCCTGTCAATGGATGGACAGCTTTAGAACCCGTATCATAGCCAATTTTCTCAACATCGGTAGCAGTCCGCTCTAGTTCAGTCGATTTACGCATCATTTGGATAAAGTCAAGAATCTCCTGCTCTTGTTTATTTCCTTGAATCAATTGAGGAACAAGCGGATGTTCAGGTGCTAAAACCATATAAGTGACACCATATAATGTATCTGGTCGTGTTGTGAACACACTTACTTCTTCCTCCACTGATGGTAGGGAGAAAGTGACATTTGCACCTTTGCTTTTCCCAATCCAATTTCGCTGCATTGTTTTAATTTTATCAGGCCATCTTGGCAGTGTGTCCAATCCATCTAGCAAGCGCTCTGCATAGTCTGTAATCCGTAAAAACCATTGTTCTAACTCTTTTTTGATCACTTCAGAACCACAACGCCAGCATTTTCCATCTTCTACTTGCTCGTTGGCAAGAACAGTCGCACAGCTTGGGCACCAGTTGACAGATGCCTCTTTGCGGTAAGCCAATCCTCGCTCATAAAAAAGCAAGAACAACCACTGGGTAAACTGATAATAATCAGGCAAGCAGGTACCTACATAACGATCCCAATCATAGGAACCACCTAACAATGCCTGCTCTTTGCGAATCCGCTCCATGTTATTTAATGTCCATTCACGTGGATTGACCCCACGCTGAATAGCAGCATTTTCTGCTGGCAGACCAAATGCATCCGCACCCATTGGGTGAAGCACGCGATGACCGTTCATCTTACGAAAACGAGCGATCACATCTCCTATCGAATAAACACGAACATGCCCCATGTGAAGCCCGTCTCCTGATGGATAGGGAAACTGTTCCAATGCATAATAGGTTGGTTTTGTTTTATCTTCATCTGTTTTATGCAGCGCATTTTCTTCCCAGTATGCTTGCCACTTTGTTTCAATCTCCCGATGTGCATACTCTTTCATGCCAATCAACCTTTCTTCATCTAAAAAATAAAAACCTCAAGCCACTAGCTATTTTGCTAGGGACGAGAGGTTGTCTTCCCGCGGTACCACCCTAAATTAGCGTCTTGTTCGGACGCTCGGCTCGAACCTGTAACGTAGGTATACGCCAAAGGCTACTTGTTATTCCCCTCTGGAGCGATGAAGCGAGTTCACATATCCCTCAGGTTGACTTGCACCAGTACGTCAACTCTCTAAACTGAGAGAAACAAGCTACTACTCTCCATCCTAGCTTCACTCATGATATTGCCATCATTATGCCCTGCTTTGAAGACAATGTCAAGAAGATTGCGGATTGGTTGTGCTTTTTCCTGTCGAAATAAAAATGTAACATACACTGTTGTTTCTAGTTAAGATCATAAATCTTGAACGATGTCATTATCAAAACAAACTACCTATATGTGACACATTGTTATTGTCAATTGGATTATCATATAAATGAAAAATGATAATCTGTAGCCTCCTATCATTTAGCAATTGACAAACCTCTTGATCGACAACTATAATACGAAATAGATAGTGGAAGCGTATACATTTCATTTTGTTGTTTGGAAGTGCTTGAAATGAAATTTTGTATTTTATGATCAAAATAAAATAAATGGACTGTTACTGACTCGATCAGGCATGACCAAGATAAGTGTTTACTCACTTGTTTTGGTCATTTCTTGTTTAGGAGGTGAACAAATGAAGGTAATAAAAAAGATTAATAATAATGTCGCCCTGGCAATCAACGATAAGAAGGAAGAAGTATTGGTTGTTGGCAAAGGATTAGGTTTTAAAAAAACCCCTTATGAAATAACCGATGCCGATATTGTTGAAAAAATATATGTCTCTCCTAAAAATATTAAAATGTTTGATTTGCTTAATGATATTCCTATTGAAGATATTTATTTAGCTGAAGAAATCATTAAAGCTGGTAAACAGATATTATCAACTGAACTTAATCCCAACTTAATTCTTACATTATCAGACCATATCAGCTTTGCACTTCAAAGGAGTAAAGAAAATGTCCAAGTCAAGAGCCCCTTAGAATGGGAAGTAAAAACCTTATATCCCGAAGAAACAAGAGTCGGTAAAAAGGCTCTAGAAATTATCAAAGAGCAAACAAATATCCTTTTGCCACCATCAGAGATTACCTTTATCGCCCTTCATTTTATAAATGCTCAAATCGGCTCTGGTGAAATGAGTGAAACAACAAAAATAACAAAGATTACAGGCGAAATTTTATCCATTATCAAATACTACTATAAAATGGATTTTGATGAAAATGCACTCCACTTTACAAGGTTTGCTACCCATATTCGGTATTTTATCATCAGACACATGACTGCAAATTCTTTAAAAGGTGAAAATGAAGCTCTTTTTCAGATGGTAAAGGAAAAATACCCTACTGATATAAAATGTGTAGAAAAAATCGAGACATTTTTACAGACTCACTATCAGTGGGAATGTTCCAATGATGAAAAATTATATTTGGTTTTACACATTCATCGATTAGCACAATCAAATAAATAATGGACTGTTACTGACTCGATCAGGCATGACCAAGATAAGTGTTTACTCACTTGTTTTGGTCATTTTTTTTCTCACAAACGATATAAACCAAAAAGGAGAGGTTGACAATGGCTCAGGTAGGGTTAGCATCCAAAATCTTAGAATTGATTGGCGGAAAAAACAACATTTCACAATTCACTCATTGTGCAACTCGTCTAAGATTTGTTTTAAAGGATGATACAAAAGCCGATGTGCATGCATTAGATGCACTTGAAGGCGTCTTAAAATCGCAAAATAAAGGGGGACAATTACAAGTAGTAGTAGGTGAAAAAGTAGAATCCCTTTATGAACAAATAAGAGAAATAGCCCATATTACAAATCACGATGAGGCAGAAAAAAGAAAAAAAGGCTTTTCGATTAATCAAATCTTTGAAACGATTGCTAGTATTTTCACTCCTTTGTTACCAGCTTTAGTAGGTTGTGGCATGGTCAAATGTCTATCTACTATTATCACAGCAATGAAATGGATCGATCCAAAGTCAGGTTTTATTGCCATATTCGATATGATCGGTGATAGTATTTTCTATTTCTTACCGTTCTTCTTAGCCGTGAGTGCAGCAAGGAAATTTAAAACAAATGAGTACCTAGCAATAGGTTTAGCCGCTGCATTGTTACATCCTACCATTTTAGATGCTGCACAGAATATAGCTAAGACAGGAGTTACAACGATTGACTTTTTAGGCCTGCCAATCCTATTGGTTAAATACTCTTCATCTGTTATCCCCATCATATTGTCCGTTTGGCTATTGAGTTATGTTTACAAGATGGTAGATAAAGTGATTCCGGAATTTTTAAGAGTAATTCTCACACCAATGATCGTACTGCTGATCATGATCCCACTCGAATTAATCGTCATTGCTCCTTTCGGTTCCTATGTAGGAAATTGGTTAACTATAGGAATAAATGCTTTGTTTGCAACATTTGGAGTAGTTGCAGGTGCATTGTTAGGTTTCTTTAAACCGATAATGGTTATGTTTGGTATGCATTATGCTATTATGCCTATGCAAATTCAACAAATTGCGGAAGTAGGATATACGGTTTTGATGCCAAGTGCATTAGGCGCAAATCTGGCACAAGCTGGAGCTGCTTTGGCAGTATTCTTTTTAACAAAGAGCAAAGCAATGAAATCTGCTGCTGGAACAAGTGCCATTACAGCAGCTTTTGGAATTACAGAACCAGCTATATATGGGGTAAACCTAAAATATAGAAGACCTTTCTTTGCAGGATGCGCAGCAGCAGGTATAACGGGAGGATTTTATAGTTTTGTTCATGCTAAATCAACAGCGATCGCATTACCAGGACTGCTGAGCCTCTCCTCTTATGAAGCAGATAAATACATGTATATCATTATCGGGTGTATCATGGCAGCTCTATTAGGATTCTTATTCACTTTAGCTGTTGGTATTAAAGAAGATGACACATCAAAGATAGAAAAAGAAAAAAAGAAGACGGATATTGCCCTAACCCGCGAATTTTCCATTATGAGTCCTTTAGCTGGCGAAGTAAAAGACTTGGCAGAAGTGGATGATAAAACATTTTCACAAGAGTTAATGGGAAAAGGAATTGCTATTATCCCTTCTAATGGCAAGGTATATGCTCCGTTTGAAGGTACTGTCGATGCCATTTTTAAAACAAAACATGCCCTCGGGCTAAAATCAAATACTGGAGTAGAGGTTTTGATTCACATTGGAATCGATACCGTAAATCTGGATGGTAAACATTTCACTGCCCATATTGAACAATCACAGAAGATGAAGTTAGGAGATTTATTAATCGAATTTGATGTAGATGCTATTAAAAAAGAAGGCTATGACATCATCACACCGATCATCGTGACAAATAGTGATGACTACTTAGCTGTCCTCCCTGCAACAACAGGATGGATAAAAGAAAAAGAGGAACTGCTCAAAGTAATAAAAGCATAGAAAGGAACCGGTGAAAGAAATGACAACAGGATTTCCAGCAGACTTCTTATGGGGCGGAGCTTTATCCGCATGTCAGGCGGAAGGGGCATATAACGAAGATGGTAAATCAATGACCATCCCAGAAGTAATGAAATTTAATCCCAAAAATGACCGTAAGATTACAAAGCAAATGCAGATTACGATGGAGATGATCCAAGAAGCGAAAAATGATCCAGATATAATCAAATACCCTAAACGAAGAGGAATCAATTTTTATCACACTTACAAAGAAGATATTGCCTTATTTGCAGAAATGGGATTTAAAGTATTCCGCTACTCCATATCTTGGGCTCGTGTATTTCCAAATGGTGAAGATGCAGCACCTAACGAAAAAGCATTGAAATTTTATGATTCATTAATCGATGAATGCTTAAAACACAACATGGAACCACTGATAACCATTTCCCATTTTGATATGCCAATTGTACTAATCGAAAAATTTGGTGGTTGGTATAACGAAAAATTGATAGATTTGTATGCCAAATACTGTAGAGTACTCTTTGAAAGATATAAAGGAAAAGTAAGATATTGGGTAACATTTAATGAAATCAATATGAGCGTAAAAGCAGGCCCCAAAACCTTAGGAATTATAAATGAAGGGCAGGAAAACTATGAGGAGATGTTATTTCAAGGGCTCCATCATCAGTTTGTTGCCGCTGCAAAGGCGACAAAGCTAGCTCATGCAATAGATGCAGAAAATAAAATAGGCAGTATGGTCGCTTATTTCACTACTTATGCTTATACCTGCAAACCAGAAGATGCGCTGCAAATGCAACGAGATGATCAAATGAAAAACCTATTTTATCTAGATATTTTGAATAAGGGTAAATATCCATACTATGCAAAAACGTACTTCAAAAAACATCATATTCATCTGAGCATAAAAGAGGAAGATTTAGCAATCCTAGCAGAAAATACAGCAGATTTTGTTGGAATGTCTTATTATAACTCCATGATTTCAAGCAGTGATACAAAACAATTGAAATTGACATCAGGAAATGTTCACAGCGTCTATAAAAATCCACATTTAGCTGAAAATGAATGGGGATGGCAGATTGATCCTATTGGATTACGTTATACTTTGAATTCAATATATGACCGCTTTGAATTACCCATATTTATCTTAGAAAATAGTTCTGGATTTCTCGATACATGGAATGAAGATGGCACCATCCATGATCCATATCGAATTGAATTTTTACAACAACATATCTTACAAATGAAATTGGCATTGGAAGATGGTGTGGAAGTGATTGGTTATACAATGTGGGGACCTATAGATATGATTAGCTCTTCCACCTCAGAAATGACAAAGCGTTATGGATTCATCTATGTAGATCAAGATGACTATGGGAATGGTTCCATGAAAAGAGTGAGAAAGGATTCTTTTTATTGGTATAAAAATGTTATTTCTACGAACGGTGAAGAAATATAACAATTTGGGCTCATCTCTAGCGAAATTCAAGTGGCAATCCTGATTTTGCCACTTGAAGCTTTTCGCTGTTTTCTTTATGCCTTCCTATTTTGTTGTTCTATCATCGAATTCTATTTCTAATAAGGAGCAGAAAATGGATATTTTAAACAGAATAAAGAAAATACCCGGTGGATTACTGATTATTCCCATGCTGATCACAGCAGTTATCCATACTGTTTTTCCACGTGTATTAGAAATAGGTGATCTTACAAGTGCTGTTTTCACCACCAAAGGAACAATGACCTTGATTGCATTGATGTTATTTATTTCAGGCAGTCAATTTAAGCTATCACAAGTTGGTATTACCCTGAAAAGAGCAGGAATTTTATCTGTATCGAAAATCGTTTTGAGTTGGGTATTTGGTTGGTTATTTATCACCTATTTTGGTATAGATGGCTTTTTGGGAATCTCCGCAGTGAGTTTTATTGCAACGATTACAAGCTGTAATCCGGGGTTATATCTGGCATTAATGAATACTTATGGAGACGATATTGACTCTGCTGCTTTTGGTATCTTAAATTTAATAGCTGTTCCCATTATACCTGTTATGATTTTAAACACCGCGAATGGAACAGGAATCGATTACTTGAGTATTTTAACTACCTTACTGCCATTCTTATTAGGTATCCTACTTGGAAATTTAGATGCCAATATCCAAAAAATGTTTTCCCCTGGTACAGTGATTCTTTTGCCTTTCTTAGGTGTAAGTTTTGGATCTTATATTGATTTGAAGGTAGCATTCCAATCCGGTTTATCCGGGATCATATTGACATTTATTTATTTGGTTATCTGTATGCTGCCATTGATATATATCGATAGATTCTTATTAAAAAGACCAGGATATGCAGCCGCAGCTACCTGTTCAGTGGCGGGAATTTCGCTCGTTGTTCCTACTCTTGCAGCTAGCATAAATGCCGTATATAAACCATATATAGAAATTGCAATTGCACAGATTGCCTTTGCTGTAATCCTTACTTCGATCCTCTCTCCGTATATTACAAAATCAATTGCTCATAAATACAAAAAATAATGGTACGAATCAAAAAAAGTGCTTATCGGGTTCACAAAATTACTCCGATAAGCACTTTTTTCTAACATTCAATCCACCATAGGAATTCCTCTATCGATAAACTTCTTTCCATCCAAATATACATCAGGCTCTTTAATCACCAAATCAATGTGAACGCCAGCCTCAATTTGTCCACCGAACGTCGCATTGCTTCCAAATGCAAGATGGATGGTACCATATACTTTTTCATCTTCTAACACAACACCAGTTATTCTCGCCTTATCATTGGTCCCGATTCCAAATTCGGCAAGTTGTCTGCTCTTTTCAGAATGAAGCAGTGTCAGGAGTTGTTCTGCTGCTTCACCTTGTACATTTACTAATTTACCCTCTTCCAGCGTAAGCCATAAGGGAGAATCTAATATCCCGATGTCCGCAATCGAACCATCTACTTTAATTTTACCAGTGGCAGTCCCTTCTACTGGTGCTATGTATGCCTCGCCTGATGGAAGATTGCCAGAATCACCTCGACCCGTAAGCACTCCGGTACTAGGAATACCATGACGATCCGCGATGGAGAACGTCAATGTTTCCCCATCTTTTTCAATTGTCACTTCTCTACTGTTCTCTAGATAGGCTGTGACTTTTTCCGTTAAAGCTTTTACTTTTTGGTAATCAGCGGTGATCGCTCCGTGGTAAAACATATCTTCCGTGATACCTGGCATGGTGGCAACTCTAGTACCCATTGCAACAGCTTCTTTGCGAGCAGTTGTATGAGTGAGAGAATGTTCCGTAATACAGACTACCGCGTCTGCTCGTTTCATCGCTTCTGCTACAGGCAGCGGTGGCTCTTGTCCTGATTTCTGTCTTTCTTCCATTAAGAATAGCATGGACTCAGCACCGATACGCTGTCCCGCTTGATGCAATTGCTGTGCTAATTGTATTTTTTGGCTATCTGTTACTACCAAAAAAAGTTCATTTTCCTTTAGCCCAAGGCAATCTTCTAACAGTTTTACACTTACTTCTATGGAATCTGACATTTGTTCTCAAATCCCTTCCTCAAACTAACTCTGACATCAATTTTACAACTAATGCATTCGATAATATCACAGGGAGACCCGAGATTTCCATTACTTCTGCTTTCATCTGCTCATCATATCCCATACAATCCATCAACAATATTTCTGCACCTTGCCTTTGAAGTTCTTGTACTGCTCGCTTAAAATCAGCTCGCTCACCGGTGTAAGGAGAAGCAGCAGCGATAAAGGGAGAAAGCCCTACTTCTGCCCACTTTTCTTCTATCGAACCAATCTGTTCTAAGAGAGGAACGATCACACCTAGCCTTCGATTTTTGATCAAGGCAGAAACGACAGGAGGAATGAGACGATCCGGCTCTAGCAGTACACTTTTTTTGGTCGCTAAGTTCTCGAAAACACCTGTACACAATACGAGAATAGGGTCACATTGATCCTCTTCGAGCTGGTAAATCTTTTGCTGTAACAAAGATTCAATCTTATGCCTTGCTACCACAACAGAGTCACTAGTCGCCAAACGGGTGGTCAAAACATAATCCCCTTCTAAAGGAGATAAAGTTTGATCAATCACCGCTTTATGCAAACCATCCAGTGCACCAGCTTGGATCACTTCTACACCCGAGAGGTGCCTCTGTAAAATAGGTTGCACGTCTGTACGAGGTGCTTGTCCTATTGTTACAATTCCTACTTTTCTTGCCACCCTGCATCCACCTCATCCGTTTACGGTCTGGTTTCCTGCTGTTTGAAGAACCTTCATCGAGCCATATAATTTTTCCAATCGATCAAAATCTCCCTGATCATAAAACACGCAAGTACCATTGGTGTATTCTTTCGCTACTTCTACTGCATAGCGAACAGCTTGAGCAATATCTACTTCATGACTAGCACCTGTTCCACATCCTGGAACCATCGATTGTGCCGTTACCGCCACGCCAACTACTGGAGCATCTGTGGCAACAGCTGGCTGCAAGATACTATTTACATGATAGACATCATTGCCATAAGGAGTGATATCTTGCATCGTTATCGGAAAAGTAACCGGATACTGCCCTGTTGTCATCTCCATAATTCGCAGTAAATCCTCACTCACACGCAAAATATATCCTTCTTTCACCGTTGGAGAAATGGCGATTCCTTTGTGGTTGATGACACGATTTCCTTTTGTAGTATCAATTGATAAAATAGCATCCATCTCATCAGACACTTCATATTGATTCATCGTCAAAATATCCACCGGAGAATCCATAAAATCTACCGGATCATGTGGAAGCGTAGGTGCATCTGGGCAAATGTGCGTAGCGATCAGGACATCACCTGTCAATCGATCGCCCTTCTGCGCCATATCTGCTAGTTTCAAAGCACTAGCTACGGCTGCAATCGCACCATCACCGTCTGATACGAGTCCAATACGGTTTGGACGTGCTCCAATTCCACCTAATCTGCCGACTACCCCTAATGTAGGTGCAGTTCCACCACTTGCTTTTCCATCTGTTCCTTTGATTCGAATTTGAATAAAATCAGTAGAACCGCCTTCTCCTTTTACTGTTTGCACCTTTACTTCTACTTGCTCATTTTCAGCAAAAAGAGATTTCACTTTCTCCCCTGTTACATTGGCATCATCTAATGCTTCAAAAGCTATAATTGTATGTTTTAAAGACATATCTTTATACCTCCTCTTTGCGGTTTATTCATATAAGTGACATGCAACTTGTCGCCCTTCTGAAACTTCTTGCCATCTGGGAACAATGGATTTACACACATCCATCGCAACAGGACATCTGGTATGAAAAGCACAACCTTTTGGAGGGTTCAACGCACTAGGAACATCGCCAGATAACACGATTTGCTCCCTTTTTGCTTCTGGATCAGGTACAGGAACCGCAGACATCAGAGCTTTGGTATAAGGATGTAGTGAATCTGCAAATATCTCTTCTGTCGGGGCTAGTTCCACCAATTTCCCAAGGTACATCACCCCTACCCGATCACTAATAAATTTCACTACAGAAAGGTCATGGGAAATAAACAGATAAGTGAGAGAAAACTTTTCTTGTAAGTCTTTCATCAGATTTAATACTTGTGCTTGAATCGAAACATCTAAAGCGGATACTGGTTCATCACAGACAATAAATTTTGGATTTAACGCCAATGCACGAGCAATTCCAATCCGCTGCCGTTGACCACCGGAAAATTCATGGGGAAAACGCCCTGCTTGTTGCGGCGATAGACCAACGAGCTCCATCAGCTCCGTAACTCTTTGTTTGATTTCTGTTTTTGACTTTTTGCCATGCGTAAGCAAAGGCTCTTCCAGCACCTGTTGAACCGTCCATCTCGGATCTAATGATGCGTAAGGATCTTGAAAAATCATCTGCATATTTGTTCGAAAAGAACGCAGTTTATCTTTCGCTAATTTACGGATATCCACCCCATCAAAGACAACTTCCCCTTCTGTCGGCTCCAAAATGCGAAGGAGTGCCCTGCCAGTTGTCGATTTCCCGCAACCAGATTCACCCACTATTCCTAGTGTCTCTCCTGCTTGCATCTCAAAGGAAACTCCATCAACAGACTTTACTTCTCCAACCTGTCTTTGAAAAAATCCTTTTGTGACCGGAAAATGTTTTTTTAAGTTTCTCACTTGCAGCAAAGCACTCATGATGGAATCCCCTCCTTTTCGTATAGATGGCAGCGACAGTTATGCCCATCTGTGATATCAAGCAAATCTGGATTACTTGTCTCACACTTATTCATACGAAACTCGCAGCGTGGTGCAAAACGACAACCGACAGGCATTTCATCAAGAACTGGCACTTGTCCTGGAATCGAGTTCAGCCTGTCTCCTTCACTGGTAAGTTGGGGCAAAGAAGCTAATAAACCTTTGGTATAGGGGTGTTTTGGGTTTTTAAACAACGATTTCACATCTGTTTCCTCTACCACTTGACCAGCATACATCACCACAACTCGATCACACATTTCAGCAACAACTCCAAGGTCGTGGGTAATCAGCATGATCGATGTACCTTTCTCTCGTTGCAGCTGACGCATCAAGTTTAATATTTGCGCTTGAATGGTCACATCCAAAGCTGTAGTTGGTTCATCAGCTATCAAAATTTTCGGCTCACAAGCCATCGCGATTGCAATCATCACCCGTTGACGCATTCCACCTGAAAGCTGATGTGGATACTCATCTACTACTGATTCAGGACGAGAGATACCCACCTTTGTCAGCATTTCAACCGCATATGCCTTGGCTTCTTTTTTGGAGAGGTTCGTATGAAAACGAATTGCTTCCATTATTTGATCCCCTACTTTAAAGACCGGATTTAAAGAAGTCATCGGTTCTTGAAATATCATCGATATTTCACTTCCCCGCATTTTTCGTAACTCTGATTTGGACATCGCTAAAACATCTTTCCCTTCCAGCGAAATACTACCAGAGGATACTTTACCGATCCCTTTAGGCAAAAGCTGCATAATGGAAAGTGATGTCACGCTTTTTCCACAGCCAGATTCCCCAACAATCCCAAGAATTTCACCCTTTTTTAATTCCAAGTTGACGCCATCTACGACATGCACTAGACCCGCATCCGTATGAAACTGTGTTCGTAAATCTTCTACCCGAAGTAGAGTCTCCATGCGTGCCCCTCCTTTTATTTCACTCCCAAATACTTCAAAGAGGTAAGTGCATATACTTTTGCTGCTTGAATGACTTGCTCTATCGGCGCACGTTCGTTATAAGAATGAATCGTAGGCAAGTCCGCTGGTCCATATTGCAAGACAGGAATATGATGGGACCGGAAATGTCTCGCATCACTAGAAGCCCATTGCAATACACCATATGCATCCTTTTGACTCACCACTTTGATGCTCTCTACCAAAGTGGAGACGATTTCATCCGTTGGAGGGGTCCAGTTTGCTGTACTTTGAAATCCAATAGGTCGAACTTTTGCTTCAATCCCAGCATCTGCAAGCAATTTTCTCACCCTTGGGAGCATTTTTTCGTTTTGAACCCCAAATGGTAAACGTGTATCCACTTGAATCACAACGTGGTCTGCGATAACATTTGCTTTGGTTCCGCCATGAATGGTTCCGATGTTTACCGTTATATGATCCAGAACATCACTGGTATCCGTCTCTTCCCGCTCACGAATATAAGCTTTCGTAATTTCGATGATTTCTTTCATTTCATCTGGAATTGTCACTTCAAAATTCCAGATATTTTGCAGTACTTCAATTGCTTTAACCGCTTTTAAAATCGCACTATCACCAATCACTGGGGATAGACTGCCATGTCCTGGAGTTCCTTCCATCTCTACCTCAAACCAACAGCTGCCTTTTTGTCCGATCGTCGGATGTTGAGGATGAGATGGTTCTGCAATGATGGCAGATGTTCCATGGATTAAATTACGATCTAACACCCAAGGAACCCCGTACTCTCCACCGGTTTCTTCATCTGGCACCACAAGCAAAGAGAGTTTACCTGCAAGCGGTATATCAAGCTGCTTGAACAATCCCATTGTAAAAATCAGTCCTGCAAGGCCGCATTTCATATCGCTTGCCCCACGGCCGTGGATATATCCATTTTCGATGTGACCAGAAAACGGATCAAAATCCCACTTCTCGATGTCCCCAACTGGTACGACATCGGTATGTCCGCATAAAATCAAGTGCTTATCTTCGTTATCATCTCCAATGGAAGAGATCAGATTGAACATGTTGGGGTTCGATTCATGTACTTCTGTTTCAATCCCAAAAGCAGCTAAGTATTTCCTAATAAAGCCACTGATCTCACTTGTATCTCCTGGTGGATTTTCGGTATTCATCTGCAATAAAGTGGAGCAAAGGGTAAGTAA
Source organism: Shimazuella sp. NTD250 (assembly GCF_059510375.1). Classification (NCBI taxonomy): domain Bacteria; kingdom Bacillati; phylum Bacillota; class Bacilli; order Caryophanales; family Thermoactinomycetaceae; genus Shimazuella; species Shimazuella sp. NTD250. The sequence continues at coordinate 190,050 of NZ_JCAJZS010000001.1, forward strand.
GTCATCTTTTTGCCGTTCGATTTCATCTACTACTTTTTGTTGAAGATCCACGATTTCACACTCCTATGGAAAAGGTCCCCCCAAGCTAAACTTGAGGGGAATCATTATTTATTTGGATAGCGGGAAGAAACGGATACATTCATCTGGATACAAGGTATAACCTTTGACTTCTTTCTTTAATCCGACAACGCGGTTATATTCATACAGATAAGCCCAAGGTGCATCTGCATTGATTAGTACTTGCATTTGTTTATACAATTCTTCGCGTTTTTGCTTATCTTTCTCTAGTTCAGCTTGATCCCAGAGCTTGTCTACCTGTGGATTGTTATAGCCAAAGGCATTGGAAGAGCCTTTGCTATATAACAACAGTCCAAGATGATAGCCAGGATCATTCACAAAGGAAGTCCATTTGGAAATATAAGAAGTCAGCGTTTTTTGGTTCAATGCAGTTAAAAATTCAGGGCGAGCCATTGGTTTGATGTTCATTTTTACCCCAATTTTTTGCAACTCTGCTTGGATGAGAACAGCGTCATCTTTCCAGTCATCAAAACCAGAACCTAATGTGAAATCAAACGAAAAGCCATTTGGAAGACCTGCTTCTTTAAGCAGCTGTTTTGCTTTGTTTAAATCATGTTTATAGACAAATCCTTCTTCCGTATACCCAGGCATACTGCTAGGGATGGAGCTCTTCAATTGTTTTGCTTGGTCATACATCACGTCGTGTACCAATTGATCATATGGGATTGCGTAATTGATCGCTTGACGCACTTTTGGATTATCAAAAGGTTTCACTTTTTCATTAAAAGCAAAATACAAAATACGGTTACTTGGTGTAGAAGTTACATTGAGTTTTGTGTTTTGCTTAATGCTATCCACATCTTTGGGAGGGATCTCGATAGCAAGATCGACATCACCTTTATTTAGCATCATGACACGGTTAGAAGGCTCTTTGATAAACTTCATCGTTACTTTGCTAACTTTTGGAGAACCTTGCCAGTAGTTCGTATTGGCAGTAAGGACTGCTTGGGAAGCTGGGTCCCAAGATTCTACTTTGTATGGACCAGAACCAGCAGTATTGGTTTTTAAGTAATCTTTGCCTTTTTCTTTCACTTCTTTGCCATCGATGATAGAAAAGGTATACATCGCAACCATTTGAAGGAATAGATGATTAGGACGATTTAGTTCGAAAACAACTGTTTTATCGTCTTTTGCTGTTACCTTTTTAATAGAAGCCATTTGGTACATAAAGCTGCCATTTTGGGAGTTTTTCACATGATCCATCGAGTAAACAATGGATTCTGCATCTACTGGATTCCCACTTTGGAACTTGGTATCACGCAATGTAAAGGTATAGGTTTTTTCATCAGCAGAAACATTCCATTCTTTTGCGAGCATTGGCTTGATATCTTCTGTATTTGCTTTTTGATTGCCATTTTCTGTTTTGACCCCATATGTCACCAATTGATCATAGGCGTTCATGGTCATCGTGTCAGAAGTAAGATCACTCGCTTCTGCTGGATCAAGTGTTTGTCCACCATCCGAATAAGCGATGGTCATGGTCTTTCCTGTATTTTGATTTCCTTGATTGGAGTTTGCATTTGATGCACAACCAGTTACAACCAATGCCCCTGTCAGCAGTAGGGCTAGTGAGGACATCCATTTTTTCTTGCCCAGCATTGAATACACTCCTTTATCAGATAGGTAATTTTATATATTTCATTTACTTGAGCGAAGTCGAGGATCTAAGACATCTCGTAAACCATCACCAAGTAGATTGAAACCAAGGATAGAAGTTGCAATTGCTAGACCAGGAAAGGTAACGAGCCACCACTGACCTGTGATGATATACTCCCTGCCTTCCGAGATCATCGCTCCCCACTCTGCAGTAGGTGGTTGGACGCCTAAACCTAAAAAGCTCAAACTAGAAGCAACTAGGATGGCAAAACCCATACCAAGTGTGGCATGTACCAAAATAGGACCCAAGGTGTTAGGGAAAATATGCCGAAACATAATCGTAGAATCTTTCACCCCAATGGCTCTACTCGCTTCTACAAATTCTTTCTCCTTTAATGTGATCGTCTGCCCAAACATCAATCGGGCAAACTCTGGTATTCCAACAATACCAACAGCGATCATGGCACTGATTAATCCAGGACCGAGAGAAGCAGCGATTGCCATCGCTAAAATCAAAGACGGAAATGCGAGCAAAACATCCATACAGCGCATAATGAAATTTCCCAACTTTCCTCCATAGAAAGCGGCAATCGCTCCAAGAGGAACCCCGATGATAAAAGATATCCCTACACCAATTAACCCAGTCCAAATGGATATTCGTGAACCATAGAGAATTCGGCTTAAAATATCACGACCATAATTATCTGTTCCAAGCCAATGTGCAGCAGTAGGGCCCTGCAATTTAGATAACGTATCCGTGTCAGTCGGGGAATGAGGCGAGAGGAACGGTGCTACAATCGCAAGTAATGTCCAACCGACGATAAAAAACAAACCAATTACTGCTAAGCGATTACGGATCAAAAGGGTTAAAAACGTTTTCTTTTTTTGCTTTTTCTTCACCGAAACAGTTGTGAAGGCTGCATCTGCTGCGGGCATCTTTTTCCTCCTTCCTATTTACTCGTATCGAATACGCGGATCGAGCACTCCATATAAGACATCTACCAATAGATTTACGACGCTAAATACAATCGCACTGATTAGCGTAAATGCTTGGATAGGTGCATAATCGGTAGCCAAGATGGAATCCGTTATATATCCACCGACTCCAGGCCAACTGAATATGGTCTCCGTTATGACCGCACCGCCGATCAAAAACCCAAACTGCAAACCGAGTAATGTTAAAGTTGGAATAAACGCATTGCTCAAAGCATGTTTCATAATCACTTTGGACTCGCGCATCCCTTTTGCTCTAGCTGTTCGAATGTAATCTTGGCCGATAACTTCCAACATACTCGAACGCATCATTCTGGCGACAATTGCCATCGTGCCGGTACTTAAACAAATAGCTGGCAAAATCAAATGCAAGAGTGAATCTTTCAGCGCAACCATGTCTCCTGAAAACAAACTATCGAGCACATAAAGTCCTGTGATATGCGTTGGGGCATTAATCCCATCGCTGATCCTCCCCATCGGTGCCGGAAAGATACTCCATTTGGAATAGAAAAGAAAAATAAGCATCAATCCTAACCAAAAAATAGGAACACACGCCCCGATCAAAGAAAATATCCGCGAAATATGATCCAAAATGGACTCTTTTTTCACTGCCGCAATAATCCCTACTGGAATCGCTATCAAAATCGCAATAAAAATACTAGCTAAGGTAAGCTCCAATGTTGCTGGCAGTCGGGAAGCAAAATCTTGTAAAACGGTGTGACCAGTATGCCAAGCTGTACCGAAATCTCCTTGAAACAGCTTCTTCACATAATTCACGAATTGAATAGTAAAAGGTTGATCTAGACCTTGCTCCACTCTTATCTTGGCAATGACATCAGGTGGAGCTTGTTCACCAGCAATCATGACGGCTGGATCACCCGGAAGGACACGTGACAATACAAATGTGATGAGAATGATTCCGATGAAACCAGGAATCATGTACAAAATCCGTCTGAGGATATATCCAAACAACGAACTTACCTCCTTCTTATGTAGAATTTTATATATTTTGCAGCTAAAAAAATTCCACTTGCAACCTTATAATTTTGTCATTCTTAAATCTTGGCAATTCTCAGACGATGAAAATAATCTTGTATCTTCATTCCATCTTCTTTTAACAGCACCAACAAAGACTCGATCTGATCTTCTTTCGCCCGATATGCAGGACCAGAAATTGTCAGCGAAGAAAAAACTTCGTTGCGGTAATTAAAGAGAGGAATCGCGATGCCAAAGACCGATTCCGTATACTCTCCAACGGAATAACACCAGCCTTTTTGGCGAATATCAATCAAATCCCGCCTTAATTTCTCTTCATCGACAATGGTGTTAGGTGTCACTGGCTTTAATCCTTTATCGATGATCTGTTTTTGTTGTTCTTCGGACAAAAATGCCATGATCACTTTATTGGAAGCACCCGCGTATAACTGTGTTCTACTTCCTATCGAGACGGCATATTTTATGATCTGCTGACTTTCTGCAATATCCATACATACTCCCTCTTGTCCATCCAAAACGGTAAAAAAAACAGATTCCCCGCCTTTTTTAGAGATACGCTCGAGAATAGGATGAATGAGATCATTCAGATGAATCTTTTCCTGTACCATCTGCCCATACTCCCAAAACCCAATTCCAAGCTCATACTTTTGCGTCTGTGGGTCCTTCATCAAAAAACCCTTTTTTTCAAAGGTTGACAAAATTCGTTGGACAACAGAATGACTCATCTCACATTCTTTTGCTAACTCCCGAACTCCCCACGAAGGAGTTTCTCTCGTGAAAAATTCCAATAAAAACAATGAATTATCCAAAGTTTTTAAGCTCATATCATCACCTGTACCTATATTAGAATCATTGTTTCTATTTTGGTTAAAATGATTATATTAAAAACTAAAAATAATATCTATAAAATTTTTCTAGAATAAATATCCAACTCGTTTTCTAAAATGCCTAAAAAGCCTCTGGAGAGATCCAAAGATTTAGAACCAATTTCATTTTTATACAAATAAAAATCAAACATGAATTTATAACAATTTTCCGATAAAGTTCAGTCCTTAAAGCAATACTTATTTACTTGATTCTGTGTTTATTTATATAATGAAATTCACAACTTCTGGGAAAACAGGTGGATTCCATGACATTCTTCGATCCCGACAACCAAATTTTTAGACCCTCTGCAATCGGTGGCAAACTGATAATGGATCGTGAAAAAGGAAAATTATCTTACTTTCACTTCGATATCACCATGCCTGCTGGAGTCAGAGTAAATGCTGCTGTAAGTCGTACGATTTATTTAGTCGGTGCAGGAATCACAGGTACCATAACATTTACTGTCGATGGAGGTGGAATCATAAAGTACTGGGGAAGCTACAACGGGGAAAAGGTGAATCATACCTTCTCTTTCTACAAAGGAAAAGCACTCAAAGATGTATACATCGGATGGTCCATTCGTAGTAGGAAAAACTTCTAACCTTTGCTGACCACACTACAGAAAAGGAGCTTTATCATGACTGCTTATACCCACCAAATAAACGGCGAAACTTGGCTCGTTGAAGACGATCGAGATAACTTAAAAATCAGTTATCGACTAAAAGAGATTGTCGTGGAAGAACAATCTGAATTTCAACATGTAATGATTGTCGATTCCTACGATTTTGGGCGTACCTTGGTACTAGATGGTGTCGTTCAAACAACTACTGCTGATGGACATATTTATAATGAAATGATCACACATGTACCCTTGGCTATTCATCCAAATGCAAAGAAGGTATTGCTCATCGGCGGAGGAGATTGTGGAGCGGCTCATGAAGTTGCCAAATACGAACAGGTTGAAACCATTGATCAAGTGGAGATCGATCAAACTGTCGTAAAGCTGTGCCTTGAATATCTTCCAGAAGTATCTGGAAGATTATCTGATCCAAGAGTCCATTTTCACTTTACAGATGGCATGAAATATGTAAAAGAACATCAGGATGAATATGATGTCATCATCATAGACTCCTCTGATCCAGTCGGTCCAGGAGAAGCACTTTTCACCAAAACGTTTTACCAAGACGTCTATCAAGCGTTAAAAGCAGATGGTTTAATGGTCTGCCAAAGCATGTCTCCTTTTTTGAATAGAGAAATCACTGCTCAGACCTATGAGCGAATCGGAGAAATCTTTGCGCATCGTAAATTGTATATAGCCACTGTCCCTACATATCCAGGAGCATTATGGAGCTTTACGATAGGTTCTAAAAAACACCACCATATCAACATTGATACATTTGATAAGCAAACCAAATATGTGAACTGCAATATTTTACATAATTGTTTTCAGTTACCCGCATTTCTTCATGAATTTGAATGATTCAGACAAAAAACGCACTTATTCAAAAATCCAAGGTGGTACTCACCCCTTGGATTTTTTATGTTATCTTGCTAATTTGCTATGTTTTTTATTTTAGCAATAATCTCCTCTGCTTTATCCCTCATAGGAGCTTGTATAGGAGAACAAGGCACCTCTTTATCAATTTTAACGACACCGTTCTTTTTTTGTGTAAACCAATTCCACTTTTTGAAATTTTCATTTTCATTTGTTAGAATAACATTAAAAGAAGCCTCTTTGATCCTAAGGAGCATAATGTCTTTGTTTGAAGCATTCGATCGGTATACCGACCCATCGAAGGAAACCATGCAAGCGATGATAGATCGCGCAGAGGGCATCCTTTTCGACATGGATGGAGTACTTGTTCGGCTCTTTGGATCGTACCCAGCGTTCGAAATAGCTCATGACCTGAAACGAGAACTTCGGAGATATGGGCTTTTGCCAGAAGAGGCGTTGCTGGTAGATGATTCATTTGAAATCCTTCGATCAGTAGTTCGTACTTGGCCTGAATGCCATATTCCTAGATGGGTAAACTGGCTGACTGGAAAGGAAATTTCGGCAGCATGTGATGCTCCACCCATTGCTTTTGTGGACCAATTGCTCCAAGAGCTTAAACTAGAAAACAAAGCCTTGGCAATAACAACCAACAACCACTTCGATGCTGCTTACACGGTTATTAACAAAAATGGATGGCAGGATTACTTTGAAAGAAATGTCTTCGGTAGGGTTGATTCAGAATTGCGATCCCTTAAGCCTGACCCTAAAATCCTCCGAGATGCGATGCGCCAGTTGCGGCTAAAACCTACGCAATGTTTGATGATTGGTGATTCGCCAACCGACTATCAAGCAGCAGAGGCAGCTGAAGTTCCCTTTCTCGGCTATGCAGATACTTTTCAGGGAGCTATGCGACTCTATGATGCAGGAGCCGAGACAGTTATTCCAGACTACACTCCATTGTTGAAGTTGTATATGGAATACATCGAAAATGATTATGGGTTTATGTACCCAAAAAATAGATAAACGGTTCGCCCATTATCACACTCTTCTAGCTTTCCACATGGAAGCAAGAGAATTTTCGTCGTATCTACTTGACGTACCCTGATGTTGCTCAGATCGTCCTGAAAAAGAAACAGAGAATAGATTATTTAATCCCTTAATGGGAACACACGACCGGCTGATTACTTTGTATCAGCCGGTCAGTCCATTTTAGACACCCAAAATTAATTCCTGTCGTTAGCAATGAGATAAAATACAGTAAATTTTGTATAATAAGTATACATAGATATGTGGAGGGGTTGGATGACTTTAACAGGTGTATTTGAAAATGTAGTTGCAAATCTTATTGCTGCTGCCCTTGTCGGAGGGGTCGCTTATTTGCTTTTGTATTTGCGAATGTCAGGCGTATTCCAAATAATCCGCCGTCTGATCCATCCAGATGAGCGTGTATTTTTTCTTGAGAGCCACTCTATTAAAACATTAAAAAAAACAAAAGTGTCCCCTTTCCACTCCCCTATCACAAAGCTGGAACGGGATTATCTTGTCGAGTTTTACGCAAAAAGAAACGGCTCAAATCCACATAATGGGGCTTGTGTTCGCTTAGATAGAATTGGAAACACAGATACAGGATTAGAAATGCAAATTTCATTGGTCGATTTTTTTGATTTTATCGCTACCAACTTAACTGTTTACCCAGCAAATTCACCTATTCGATCTTTTCGAAACCAAATAGCTACCGTAATTCGTTCTTTTCGTCTATTTACTGTCATGGATCAAGTAATTGGGGAAGTAAAAAAGTACAATTCTCCACGAAAAGTAGAGGACGTTTTACTCAATAAATCCTTAGCTAACATTGTTGCCGTAAGTGTGTTGATTGTGGATAAGGAAGGAAAAATCGGGATTGTAAAACGCACAAAAAATGTGGCCATCTCTTCTGGCAGTTATGGAATGGCATGTGCAGGAACTGTAAATGAAGTTGATTTTACGGAAGATGATCCCTTTTTCTCCTGTGTGATGAGAGAACTAGAGGAAGAGTGTAATCTCAAAATAGATCGAGCTCATTTCGACGGAATCGTGGTGCCAACTCAAAAAATGCAGCCTATCTTCCTCTACCATGTGAATTTGGAAAAGACTTGGGAAGAGCACTATCCAGAGATGATAAAAGCAAAAGATTATGCCTTTGAAACAGAGTCTCTCTATGCAGTTCCAGTGGAACATAGTATTCCATTTGCAGCCCAAGCGAGAATGACAGATACGGCTGCTTATCAGATCAAGAAATATGCAGAGAGTAAAGGCTATACTTCTAATTGGTATCTGGATATGATCAAACCAATGAAGAAGAGAAAATTTTTATGCACACAGCCCACCACAATCATTCAAACATATGGAATGGATAAAACAATATGATTTGTTATCGAACACCAGTCCACTCAGGCTGGTGTTTCCTCATCTCTATTTTTTTTCATTCAAAAAAGATTTTATATAAAAATAGACTATAGCCTCTCACATCTACTCTCTATCTTTCATAGTATAAAGAAGAGCCAGAGAGGAGGAAAAGGAGAAAACATAGATTGATGTTGTTCGATGGAGATATTGTTCGTTGTGTAGAAAACCGCACTCATATTTATTTATTAGGAATTTGCACTCATACCCAAAGAATCCAATGGAGTCGCACCATTGGATTCTTTTATTCTACCTTTTACTAGTTAAGTTTCTTCACCAAGGTCACCCAAGATATCCTCTGCAAAAGGAAACGAAATTAAAACCTATCTGTGTTAGCACGATTACCATTTATGACTCCAAAAGCCCAAGATTTATACGGATCTTTATCCCATAATTGTCCAGTGAAGCAAGAATGTTGCCCATAATCAACATTTCCGTTTCCACCTGAGTTATCACAACCTAATGATTTACCATCTTTTCTATAGATCCTTGCATTGCCATAGTCATTATAAGGAGCAGCTTTGTATAAATACACTTTAGCCCAAGCAGTATGACAGTAAGAACTTCCCCATAATTGTACATACCCAATCGTCGTCCCATTACTATTCTTAATGTACTTGGTTTGATATACAAAAGAGCTTTTGGAAGCACAACCAGTTGTATATGGATTGGTACCGTCATATGACAAAGCATCAACCGCTTTTATTGGGACAAAAAAACTAGAAACGACGAGAGCGAATATGAATATCACCGTAATGCCTGTATAATGCATTTTCATGCTAACATCCCCCCTTTAAATTTTTTGAAATCACCATTATAGACTCGACTTAAGCAAAAATTGATACAAATAATCCCAGCGAATTAATATAAGGCACAAGTCTCGCTTTGCTTGACTGGAGCGTCCTTTATGGCTTTTATAATCGACGCAGAAGACACGCGTAACGAGCGAATTTGGTGAAAAATGTTATTATATTTATATCTGAAATATTTGTTATTATCTTCATAATACAATAAGCAAAAATACCGTGTAAATAGAGGGTGATCCGCTTTCAATTAGGTAATATTTTGTATTTTTTCTTTATACATCCATTTCGATATTCCATTAATAAATACAAACTTCCCACGGTTCTACAACATACAAATACGCATAGCACTCTTCATTACGAAATCTACTTCGATACTCATACCGCTTTAACCCGTCCTTTATCGGATCGTAAAATGGAGCAGGAGTAAAACTTAGAAAAATAGTCTTCATCATAACATCTCCCAAAAGAATCTTTATTGTTATTCTAGTATCATCTTGTAGAATCCCTCCTACCATTCAAGTAAGCAACTCCAGCAAATAACGTTCTTGCTGGCGCATATTCTCTAACTCAAAGGTAGAAATATAGGTTATAAGAGACGAATGAAATCGGCTGACTTCTGCTTTTTTTCCATTGCGAATAAACCGATAAAGCTCATCCATTTTCTTTTGAGTTATCCCCTCTAGTCCTTGTTTTAAGTGCAATCTCCCATATCGCAAAAGGATACAGATCGATGTCACGACTTCAGATCGAGTGTTAGCTTCTCGCAGATGGTCAACGAGCGGAACATAGTGTTCTGCCTCACTGCAATAATAAACAAAATATTCCGCTAATTTTTCGCCTATTTTCAATGTATCGTTCAACTCCATTGTTCCCACCCTCTTATTCTCGGATTGGATCAGCGAAGATGTCATAGGATTTTCCATGAATATATGTCATTCCCTCTGACATTTCTATCATTTGGGCATCCAATAAGACAAATTCAAGCTTCTTGCCATCTACTGTTTCGATTTGAACCGTACATTCTTTCCTCTGTTGAGACAAATTTTCTTCTAGCTGCATGACGACATGTGTATTTTGCTGATGATCCAAAACATCAAAACCCTTACTTGCGTTTGGCATCAATCGATATGCTGTGGAATTCACGATAAGCTCCCAAAACCGTTTCACTTTAGCCGTTTTTCCAGATACCATGATTTGAATGATATTTCCACCCAGCAGTGAGGGCAGCTGTGTATTTACACTTTTGTTTTTTGATTTTTCCATTCCAGACCTCCACTATAAATTTAGGCTGATTCCTGTTCGTTCTCTCTTACCACGAATTATAGCGAAAGATATAATTTCCCATCAATAACCAAATTTTAAATGCTTTTTTCTCGGCTAATTGAAGGTTTTCTCTAATCCATCCTCTTCTCTCTTTAAAAAGCTAGATAATCGACCTTTGCTTCAATATAATTCTGAATGATAATTTAAAAACCAATATTTGATAAACATAAAACATTCAACCATAATATTTATACAAACTATAATTAAAAAAAGTGAGGGTAACACATGGACTTTTCAAAAGATTTACCCCTGCTGGCATATATGGCTAGAAAATTTCGCTTGGAGCGTGGACTTTCTTTGGAAAATTTAAGTGATAAAAATATTTCTACTGGGACGATTTCTCATATTGAAAATTTGGAAAGAAACCCTTCTAAGAGTAAAGTGCTGCATCTGTTTCAAAATTTGAATATTAGTGAGGAAGAACTTGAGGAGCTAAAACAAAAGGAGTTAGAGGAAATAGAGACATTAAGATGTAAACTAGAATGCGTAGAGGATTTAATCGATGATGAAGAGTTAGATCAAGCTCAACAACTGCTCACCCGTTATCAACCAACGGAATACCATGCTTTGTTTCCCTATTCACAATATCTACAAGGGTTATACTATTATGGCCTCCAGAATTGGGGAAAAGCAAAAAAAATCTGGAAAGAAACACTTCCTCTTTGTAAAAAACAAACTTTGATTGCCAAACCAAATTTATTGGCAAAGTGCTATAACGAATTGAGCACTTGTTCCTATGAACAAAACAACCTTCAAGAAGCAATTTATTACGCAGATGAAGGGCTGAAACAATTTTCAGAAGAGGAACGAGCCGAAATAAAATACGCGTTAATTGGTAATAAAATCCTATACTTACGAAAATCAGAACGTCGAAAAGAAGCAGTTAGACTAATCAAACAAATATGGCCTTCAATAGATCAAATAAAAAGTGTAAGAGTAAGGTTATTGCTCTATAAATCGCATTGTATTCTTCTTATTGAAAATCAGAAGATAGAGGAAGCGTTGCATTATTGCAAAGAAAGTATCGCAATTACACACCGCAATGTATCGCAAAGAAGTCTCTTGCTTGATTTTCTTAATATATTAGGAAACATTTACCTAAAACAAGAGAAGTATGAGCAAGCATTAGAACATTTTTATCTTGTCCTAGATTTAGACCCAGAAAGAAAATTTTCACGAAGACATGCTGATACCTACACTTATTTAACCAGTCTATATATAACACAACAAGATTGGGTACGAGCTCAAGAATTTATGGAAAAAGCACTCTTAATTGGTAGAGAAATTAATGATGATTTTCGGTTTTCTAAAATTTTAATGGTAGTAGGAATATGGAATCAAAAACAGGAACAATACGAAAAAGCCATCCCATACTTTAAAGAAGCTGTTACCGTTTGTGAAAAACATGAATATGTAAATAGAACATGTAGTGCTGTTTATGAATTAGCAGCATGTTATAATAAAATCGGTAACAAAACAGAATTTTCCCATTGGGCAGAGAAGTTTTATCTTTTACAAAGAAAGATCGGTTGGAACAGAGAGGAAGGTTTTTATGTCTTATTTTAGAGAAGCAATAACAAGTCCAATTAACCAATTGATTGGAGATGGTGAAACTGGAAAGTAATATTATGATTTGATTGAAACACCAGTCCACTCAGGCTGGTGTTTCATTACTACATAGATAGCATAAAAAGTAATTGTTATTCGATTACTCATATGAAATAGTGGCTTGTTGCAAATCTCAAAGGGAAGGTTGTGAAAGTACTATGGTACTACCTAACATAGATCAGCGACTCCAGATGATTAAACCTGTGTTACAAGAAAAATATAAGGTCAAAAAGTTAGGTTATTTCGGCTCTTATGCTAGGGGCGAACAAACAACAGAAAGTGATATTGATATACTTGTCGAGTTTTCTGCCCCAATCGTTCTGGCATTTGTAGAGCTTAAGCAATACTTAGAAGAAGTAATAGGTATAAATGTGGATTTAGTTACAATGAATGCTTTAAAGCCACAGTTGAAGGAAACGATCCTTAATGAGGTTATTTATCAATGAAAAAAACATTATTTTATTTAGAAGATATATTAGAATGCATGAATAAGATAGAAAAATATATATACGGATTAAATTTTGAACAATTTGACGAAAACCAATTAATTATAGAAGCCGTTGTTCGTAATCTAGAATTAATCGGAGAAGCATCAAAATATGTTCCAGAAGAGATACGTTTAAAATACCCTGAAATTCCGTGGAAAAGCATGATCGAACTAAGAAATATTTTCTTTGAAACTGATGAACAGATTATTTGGGAAATTGTTTCTAAAGACTTTAAAAAAACAAAACCAGCAATTGAAAATATTTTGTCCAGATTTAAAGCATAGTCAAATCATTTAGTATAATAATGAGTTGTTCTTTTCCATCAAAAAACCTTTGAGATTCTTCCCAAGGCTTTCCTCTTCGAAGCTCTATCACTTTCAGGTCTACTGCATAACTGTCCACGTTTAATCTGTATTGTTACCAACACAGTTCAAGGCACCCGGAAGGAGATTCCAAGCCTTGGCGAATACCAACTTGTAGGACACCGTCCGATTATCCCTCGGTGAAGGCTGATACTCTCGGCCTAACTTTACCACTCAAACTTAAGGGAAGCATCCTTCCAACCTCATCACTCCTATTCTGCTATGATTGCCTTTGTTACAGGAATCTCACCTTGTTCAGATCATAAAATTTAGTTAAAATTGTAATTGACAAAAAAGAAAAACCCCTAAAGGGAGAGCTGAGCGAATAAATGCTAGATTTTTTCACAAAATTCAAACTGACCTTTTGACTCTACTCCAGCAAATGATGAGTCTCTGTCAACTTCAAGAGGAAGATCCGATTAATGACCAATTTCACAATCGTTTCTTAACCATTAATGAGCAAGTAGATGCTCAAATACTGATGGAACTCCGACTCAATCTCCCCGACAGAGATTTAAAAGCAATGATGAAATCTGATTTACCAAATACATAGGCTGGTTGGATTTTGTTCTTCCAGCCTATTACATACTATTTATCGACAAACCCCATTGATTGCAAACAACCCTCGATTGTTTGGTTCATCTCCCCTTACAGCTTTATAGAAAAGTCAGTCTTTGTTTTTAGGGATTCGATGAACAAGCCAGCAAAGCAATGCCGCTAATCCCATACTTCCTCCAACTGCACAAACACCATTCCACCCCCAAAGACTCCACGCATAGCTGCTAAGGGCAGATCCAAATGATCCGCCAATAAAACAACTAACCATATACACGGTATTTAAGCGGCTGCGCGCCTCTGGCAGCAGCCTAAAAATCCGAGCTTGATTGGCTACCTGAGTTCCCTGCACACCCAAATCGAGCAAAATAACTCCAATAATTAGCCCTACAATCATTTTACCTGTTAACCAAAATGAACCAAACGCTAATAATACTGCAACAATCATCATGCTAACCAAGAAATAAGGTTTCACTCGATCGACCAGACGGCCAATTACAGAAGCAGCTGTTGCCCCCACTACTCCTACTAATCCGAACAACCCAACGACACTGCTACCATAACCATAATCTGGCCCTTCTAATAAGAATGCAAGTGATGTCCAGAAGACACTAAAGCTGCCAAATATGAGCGCTCCGATCAGTGCTGCCTCTCTTAGTGTTCTCTGCTGCACAATCAATTCCACGAGGGACCGGAGCACTTGACCATAGGTCATGCTATTGCTTGTATTGGTCTTTGGCAACCGCCACCACAACATACAAGCAAGTAAGAACATGATTGCTGCTGCAATAAGATACATAACTCTCCAACCCAGTATTTCGCCGATAATACCAGAAATCGTCCGGGCAAGCAAAATACCGATAAGAAGACCGCTCATTACAGTACCAATCACTTTCCCTCGTTCTTTTGACGGTGCCAGTTGTGCTGCCAACGGAATAATGATCTGTGGTACCACAGTCGTGAAACCAACTGCCAAACAAGCTGCATACATCCAACTTAAGTTTTGCGCCGATGCTACGCCAATCAAGGATATCCCAACCGCCAGTGACAAAACTACGATAAGATTACGTTTTTCCTTCATGTCACCAAGAGGAATAAAAAGAAACATACCAAATGCATAACCTATTTGTGTAAGCATGGGAATAAAACCTATTTTGTCGGCAGAAACATGAATGGATCTGCCAATTTCGCCTAACAACGGTTGATTATAATACAAGTTTGCGACCGCCAGTCCACAAGCTACCGACATCAACAAGATAAGTCCTGGAGACAACGGTTTTTCTTCTGGCAAATCGATAGTCGAATCTATTTGTGTCTGACTCATGTTTTCCTCTCCTTATGTGTTTATTACCTGCAAATAAATCACTTTTTTATCGGACTAATCGTTCCGAAAACAATAAAAAAAATTGTTCATAGCATCTTGATCACGGATTCCATCATTTCATAGACCACTTTCTTATCACTCTTTATTTTGGACATTACATTTATACTATGATTAAGATTAAGCAATAAGTGTGCAAGAACTTTTATATCTTTTTCGGGGTCAATTTCTCCAGTTTGCTGTCCTTTCCTTAACAGTTCATAAAAAGACTGTTCCAAATCCTCGAGACTTGTCTTTATTAATTTACGAAATTGATCATCCGGTGAATCTAAAGAAATAATGGCATTTGTAATCATGCACCCTCTTGGTAAGAATCCATTAAAGGCATCTGTAATATGCTGGTCAAAATACTGTTTGATGCTCATTTTCACAGTTGAGTTACCAGCCAACAGGCTTCTTTTTTTCTGTCCGATTTTTTTATAGTGGTTAAGTGCATCCATATAAAGTGTTTGTTTATCAACAAAAGTTTCGTACAAACTCGATCTGCTTATGTTCATTGATTCCAACAAATCTGGTATACTTGTCGCTTCATAACCTTTTTTCCAAAAAACTAACATTGCCTGATGAAGCACGTACTCTTTGTCAAACTCTTTTATACGTCCGATCATCATCGCCCCCTTTTCATACTAACTAGTATACATTTTAAGGAACGATCAGTCCAATAATTTACGATGGAGGGGTGAAATCATTTATATTTAGCTTTATGAATTCTGGTATTCATACTTTAGGATCGACATCGAAACAAGAGAAATATATGGATCTCATTACGGGGATCTTAAATAGAAGGTTAACTTGTTATCATCCAGAAAATTAAGTAAAATTAAGGGAAAGGTTCGCTCTTCACGCAAAGGAGTTATCGTGAGAAGGATCGCCAAGTGGCGCACACTTCAGCTGGAATATCTCCAACTAGCTGGGGTGATGCTGTCCCAGATTCTTGTGGTTGCTGCGATTCCAACGTTCATCACTCAACCCCTGCATTTGATTGTGTATGAACAGGGATTGCCGACAGGTATGATTGTCATCTCGTATACCATGACAGCCCTTCTGTTTAACTTGTTTGTTGGAAACATCACAGAGCGATATGGCCCTCAGCGACTATTGCTCCTCTTCTTGCCCTGCTTGGCTGGAGTATATGGATTGTATCCCTTTGCTCATAGTCTTCAGGCATACGTAGCCATCCGGGTACTAAATGGTGTGCTGTTTGCCCAAGTATTGAATGCCATTTTGGTATTTGTTCGTATGAGAGTCTTGTCCGCTAGTGAAAGTTTTCGAGCACAGATTCATGGTCTGATCAATGGGCTGAACTTTCTAGGTGCAGGAGTTGCCACTGCCTATGGATTGAAGCTCGTTCATCACGTCCATCTGCTCTGGCTTCTCGCAGTGTGTTTCGGCGGACTGGCTGCCGTGGTCGTCTCTTGGGTAATCCTAGCTGATCGCTATAACCGTCGAGAAAAAAGATATTGGCGGTGGAAGATCAAGAAGTCCGTACTCACACTGATTCGCTGGCCACAGAAAGCCTTTAACAAGGAGGCTTTGATTGCAGCCCTTCCCGATGTGGGAATCAGTTCAGCGTACTGGGCTTTTCTCAGCTACTTTACCCCCTATGTCGGCGATCGATCTGGAATGGTTTTCTTCGTTTCCGAGGTAGTAAATGGTGCCTTGTCGATTACGATTATGCACAAACTGGTAGTCCGCTGGAATAAGGTCGTGATCACAAGTGGGATCACATTCTTGATCCTGAGCTTTACCTTGATCCACAAGGATGATCCTTTCTGGCTTCTTCTGTTGATTGGGATGCTCATTGGAATGTCCATGTCCGGTACTGGGCTCGCCATCTTGGAGAAGGTCAACCAGACAGCAAAACGACTGGGAACAGCTAACGCTACTGCTACTACCTTGAAGCAGCTGGGCAGTGTCATTGGTCCCGTGTATGCAGGTCTGATGTGGGGACTATTGGGAGCTGACCGTATGTGGCTCGCCATTGTCCCTCTGCTAATGGCTTCCCTGGGATTCCTTTACTTCGTCAAGCCTAAGCCAAAACAAAAACGAAGTCGAGGGACAAGGATTACCAAGTTCTCTTCTCGATGGCTCTTGTTGAAAATGTGGCTCGATGAAGAGTATTACATGCGATCGCAAAAACACATGGCACATGTAGTTTATGGGGTAAAGCTCGTTGCCTTTGAGAAGTACCAGAGAGAACTCGGGTTGGATCTTCACGTCGCCATCCATCATTTTCAAAAGTATATGCTTCTTCTCTTGAAGATGTTGGAAAGAAACGGTAAGCATTCACGATTCAACGATTGCAATCGTATGTTGTATACATCGCATGAATGGTTGAATGAAAGTGCGGAAGAGTACTGTGAAAAGCTTATCCGTCACTTTCGTGCTAACCAATCGAGGATCATGAGTTCAGAAACAGCATACCATGCGTATCATGATCTTAAACTACTGAAGGAGTTCGACTTTTCTCCAGAAATAGAGCATCTGGAACAGGTTTATAAAAAAGAGATTGAACCTGATCCTGTTCACGATGAATACAGTGAAAGCAGATACCAAACTTGGCTGGAGGGACATAAAAATGGAGTCCGCGTAGATTGGGACCCTCCCAGCGCAGAATTTTGACAGAACCTCCTCTAATTTGAACCCGAGGGTTCATCTGGCTAGACAGTAACATGTTGTCTAGCCACTTCATTTTATCTCATATGCTACAAGGGATGGTTCTTTTGTCGTATTGCTACAAATAAATAATAAATTCTTTACTCATGCCCCAAATACTTATCACTCATAAAATCATTTTTATTGAGCTTTATGAATTCTGGTATTCATGCTTGAGGATCGACATCGAAACAAGAGAAATATAACTATCTCCCTCTTTTCGGCATTCCCTCGCAATACCTTCTACAGCAAAGCCTTCCCTTTCATAAAGTTGCTGAGCTCGCTCGTTAAAATCCTTTACATCCAAGTATAGCCGATGAGCCTGTAATTGGTTAAAACACCAGCTCTTTAATAGTCTTAGTGCCTCTCTTCCGTAACCTTGCCTCTTTTCATTGATCACGATACGTTTTAAATAGAATGATCCATGAAGATTATCAAGATCGTTCATGATAATATATCCAACCTTATTCCCCGTTGAAACACTTTGTATGATCAGGTGTTCCATCTCTGGGCTCTCCATAGCATGAGTGTGTTGATCGATTGCCCAACAATCAATGAAAGGGGTATTTTCTTTTTCTACTCGAAGAACGAACTCTAAATCACTACTGTTTGTTTTTCTAAATATCAATTTATCTGATTGAATAATTACCTGATTCATTTATTCACCTCTATTTTCATGTTGCATTTTCCTTTAATATCATAACTTTCCCTATTTTCATTTATTATTTCACAATAAATGAAGCCTTTCTATACTTTTAGGGGAATATCCCCAATCCAAGGTCAAAAAATAGTCATCGAATCGATGGATTTTTTTTGATTTAACGTAAAGAAGTTTCCAAAGCTCCGTTCAAAAAAGGTGATACCATTCAATTGAAAAATAGCGCAAAGATAAGTGATTACTGAGTTTGACAGCTCAAATAGATTGCTATAAGATCGAAGTAAGTGGACTTAGTGTGAACACCAATCCTTTGAGGGAGTCGTGACGTGAAGATCATCGAGATGATCGATTCCGGGTTCGTCGTCGACCGTGATGGAGCTGCCACCGAGAGGATGGAGCCGTTCCCGTGCGACGAGGAAACCATGCCACCGACTTTGGCCATCTGTACCGTGTCGGTCATCCGTACCGTGTTGGTCATCCGTACTGGGTTCTTCATCCGTACCGTGTTGGTCATCCGTACTGGGTTCTTCATCCGTACCGTGTTCGTCAACCGAACCGGGTTGGTCATCCGAACCCAGTTCGTCAGCCGTACCGGGTTCGTCGTCTTCCCAAGTGGAGTGGTCGAGGAGGTCATCTCCCTGCGAGGCTGATCTCGTCTCGGCGGCTGGCTACTTTCCTGACATCAGTCAGGGAGCGTAGTCAGCCGCCGCATCATTTTTATAAAGCAAATAATTATTCGAATAACACCAACAATCCCCTGTTCTCACCCTGCCCCCAAATAATTTTACTCCACCCCAAAGAGTTACTGTATCGAAATTGGATTTATCTTTTTTGCTCCAACTGAACCAACAAATTCTTCACAAAAGCACGTATACTATCTGCGTTTTGCAATATCTTCCTTTCATTCTCCTTTTCAAACTTCATATACATTCCGTATATACTATCATATAAATCTATTTTTTCTGAAAAAATGGTGTTATCCTTCATTTGTTCTAATAAAAAAGGTAAAAAAATAATTTTCATTAAATGCTATATATAAATAATTTTATGCTATTATTCGGATATATAATCGCGTTCGAAGGAGAATTATATGAGAAAGATATTAGGATCAATTTGCATTGTATTAATCCTTTACTTTATTATTATTTCTATATTTTCAGATGACCCAGACAGCACGGCCACTTTTTCAAACAAAAATCTGGTAAAAAAAACAGAGATGTCTACTTTTTACACCGATACTGATAAGTTGAAGGATCGTTCGATCGTGATCTATGGACAAATCTCCAATATCTCGGATGGAAAACTTCAGATCTACACTGACCCGGATTTAAACAACGACGTTTTCATCAAAGGAAAAACGGATCAATGGAAAGGAAATGATTTTGTAAAAGTAAGTGGTGTCGTTGCAGGAGACTACGAGTACACAAATACGTTAAACCAAACTCGCCATTCTCCCATGATTATTGCTACAAAAATAGAAAAATCTGATTATGTAACATCTTATTATCCTGCTACTCATGTAATCTCAGTGAATCAGGAGAAAAATCAGTTTGGAAACAAGATCAAAATAGAAAGAGTAGAGTTAGCAGAGAAACAAACACGAGTCTATCTAAAAATCACCAATGATTCCAAGTACAAGTTCAATTTGTATTCCGCACAAATGCACTTGATTCAAAATGGAAAGCAATACGAATTCGACAATTCCTACTCGGGAACTTATAAAGAAGTACCATCTGAAATTCTCCCTGGTACCGTTTCTGATGGTGTGGTCACATTTCCTGCTATCCATTTTAACCAGCCATTCACGATTTACATGGAAGGGTTTAGTTACAACACGGATATAGACCTGCAACCATTTGTAGTATATGTGAAAAATGACAAATGAACCTCTAGCAGTTAATGAAGAATTTGTAGATAGTTATACTTTTTCCTCACACATTAAATCGGTTTTTTTTCCTTGGAACAATGCTAGAGCCTTTGAGTATAATCCCAAAGGCTCTTTTCTATTCTATTAACCTGTGACCTTGTTGGGATGAACCTTCTCCTTCGCTAACACTTGGAATGGGGGTTTCTTACCATACTACTCGAACGTTAACTTGTTACTATCCAGAAGATTAAGTAAAATAAAGGGAAAGGTAAGCTCTTCACACAAAGGAGTTTTGGTGAGAAGGATTTCCAAATGGCGCACACTTCAGCTGGAATATCTCCAACTAGCTGGGGTGATTCTATCCCAGATTCTAGTGGTTGCTGCGATTCCATCGTTCATCACTCAACCCTTGCATTTGGTTGTGTATGAACAGGGATTGCCGACAGGTATGATCGTCATTTCGTATACCATGACAACATTCCTGTGTACCTTGTTCGTCGGAAACATGACAGAGCGATACGGTCCTCAGCGACTGTTGCTCCTCTTCTTGCCTTGCTTGGCTGGAGTGTATGGATTGTATCCCTTTGCTCATAGTCTGAAAGCTTATGTGGCAATTAGGGTACTAAATGGCGTTCTGTTTTCCCAAGTATTGAATGCCATTTTGGTTCTTGTCCGTATGAGGGTCTTGTCCGCTAGTGAAGGCTTTCGAGCAAGGATTCATGGTCTGATCAATGGGCTGAACTTTCTAGGTGCAGGAGTTGCCACGGTCTATGGACTGAAGCTCGTTCATCACGTCCATCTACTCTGGCTGCTCGCGGTGTGTTTCGGCGGACTGGCTACCGTGGTCGTCTCTTGGGTAATCCTAGCTGATCGTAAGAACCGTCGAGAAAAAAGATATTGGCGGTGGAAGCTCAAAAAATCCGTACTCACGCTGATTCACTGGCCACAGAAAGCCTTTAACAAGGAGGCTTTGATTGCTGCCCTTCCCGATGTAGGGATCAGTTCAGCGTACTGGGCTTTTCTCAGCTACTTTACCCCCTATGTCGGCGATCGTTCTGGCATGGTTTTCTTCGTCTCCGAGGTGGTAAATGGTGCCTTGTCGATTACGATTATGCCCAAACTGGTAGTCCGCTGGAATAAGGTCGTAATCACCAGTGGGATCACGTTCTTGATCCTGAGTTTTACCTTGATCCACAAGCATGATCCTTTTTGGCTTCTTCTGTTGATTGGGATGCTCATCGGACTGTCCATGTCCGGTACAGGACTTGCCATCTTGGAGAAGGTCAATCAGACAGCAAAACGACTGGGAACAGCAAACGCAGCTGCTACTACCATGAAGCAGCTTGGCAGCGTCATTGGACCCGCGTATGCGGGTCTTATGTGGGGACTGCTGGGAGCTGACCGTATGTGGCTCGCCATTGTCCCTCTGCTGATGGCTTCCTTGGGATTCCTTTACTTCGTCAAGCCTAAGCCTCAGCAAAAACGAAGTCGAGGGACGAGGATTACCAAGTACTCTTCTCGATGGCTCTTGTTGAAAATGTGGCTCGATGAAGAGTATTACATGCAAAGAAATAAACTTCACACCCCGCATTACGTATATGGGAGACAACTCGTTGCCTTTGAGCAGTACCAGAAGGAACTCGGGTTGGATTTTCACGTCACCATCCATCATTTTCAAAAGTGTTTGCTTCTTCTCTTGAAGATGGTGGAAAGAAACGGTAAGAAATCACAATTCAACTTTTGTAATGAGCTGTATGCGCCGCGATGGTTGGATGAAAGTGCGGAAGAGTACTATGACAAACTCCTTCGTGCTGAGCAGTCAAGATTCACGTGGCGTTCAGAAACAGCATACTATGCGTATCATGATCTTAAACTACTGAAGGAGTTCGACTTTTCTCCAGAAATTGCATACCTAGAAAAGGTTTATACAAAAGAAATCAAACCTGGTCTTCCTGATGGCCATGAACAAGATAGAAGAAGAAAAGAACTTTGGCCGGAGGGAAGTAAAGAGGGATTCTCCTTCACACTTCCCGATATAAGACATCTCCGGATGTGAGTTCTCATTGCCGCTGAGGTAAGAAACGAACTCCATCCATCGTACAAAGCTCCCCGTACTGACTTCGGTCGGTACGGGGAGTGCGCATTTTAGGGAATGAAGGTTAACTTGTTATCATCCAGAATATTAAGTAAAATAAAGCGAAAGATAAGCTCTTCACACAAAGGAGTTTTGGTGAAAAGGATCGCCAAATGGCGCACACTTCAGCTGGAATATCTCCAACTAGCTGGGGTGATGCTGTCCCAGATTCTTGTTGTTGCTGCGATTCCATCGTTCATCACTCAACCTCTGCATTTGGTTGTGTATGAACAGGGATTGCCGACAGGTATGATCGTCATCTCGTATACCATGACAACCCTGCTGTGTACCTTGTTCGTCGGAAACATGACAGAGCGATACGGCCCTCAGCGACTGTTGCTCCTCTTCTTGCCTTGCTTGGCTGGGGTATATGGATTGTATCTTTTTGCTCATAGTCTTCAGGTATACGTGGCCATCCGGGTACTAAATGGTGTTCTGTTTTCCCAAGTATTGAATGCCATTTTGGTTCTTGTCCGTATGAAGGTCTTATCCGCTAGTGAAGGTTTTCGAGCAAGGATTCATGGTCTGATCAGCGGTCTGAACTTTCTAGGTGCAGGAGTTGCCACGGTCTTTTGAATATTCTTAAAATAATATCTAGTTTGATTATGAATCAGTATTCTGATGAATTTCTATTACACATGAGACGTTAAAAAAAAGGCAGACCACACATTTATCACATTATCTAGTTTACTGTAAGAAACAATTTTCAAAAGCATCACCTAAACCCTTACTTGCCCCAAGTATAAGAAAATTCCTCATGTTTTCTCCTCTCTTACCTTAACTTATTGAAATTTATTTTTCCCCTAGGAAACAGGAACAAGACCATCAACGATATCAATCAGCGTTCCATGAACTCTTGCTAACACCTCCTAACTTGTGAAACAACATTTATCTATTTACGATTGATTAACGATTTCTTAACACTAATCATCTTGAATGTCTGTTACCGTGCAATAAATAATATTACTAGCAAGATCAACAATCACGCGAGTTGGATGTCTATGACGTCCAGAAAAGAGAAACGAAGATGTGTGGTGCAACCACTCCCAGCTCCCAAAAAACCGAAAACGAGCCCAAACACGTCATCAGCCCCGACGAGATGGAGAGGCGGCTTCGACTCCACATCCCTACTGAGTTCCCAGGAGGGAATTGGAGGACAGAAATTGCAACGGCGAGGTTCATCAACACCCTTCTCGAAACCAATCTATCCGAGTCGGTCATCACCGTCCCAAACCAGCTAACCCAGCTCATTTGGGATCAACCCCGTCGAGTACAAGAGAAGCACAGCGTACATGACATTAGTGGCCTCGGGTTTGGAAGGGGGGATGCAATCCGCCTCCAAGACAACCGGTGGCTGGTTATCTATCAGAACATGTTCCAACAGTACTACTGCATCGTCATCTAACCATCTCTGGACGTGAGTTCTCATTACCTATGAGGTAAGAGACGAACTCCATCTTTCGTGCAAAGCTCCCCGTACTGACTTCGGTCGGTACGGGGAGTGCGCATTTTAGGGAATGAAGGTTAACTTGTTATCATCCAGAAAATTAAGTAAAATTAAGGGAAAGGTAAGCTCTTCACGCAAAGGAGTTATCGTGAGAAGGATCGCCAAGTGGCGCACACTTCAGCTGGAATATCTCCAACTAGCTGGGGTGATCCTGTCCCAGATTCTTGTGGTTGCTGCGATTCCATCGTTCATCACTCAACCCCTGCACTTGGTTGTGTATGAACAGGGATTGCCAACAGGTATGATTGTCATCTCGTATACCATGACAGCCCTTCTGTTTAACTTGTTTGTCGGGAACATCACAGAGCGATACGGCCCTCAGCGACTATTGCTCCTCTTCTTGCCTTGCTTGGCTGGGGTATATGGATTGTATCCCTTCGCTCATAGTCTGAAGGCATATGTGGCAATCCGGGTACTAAATGGTGTGCTGTTTGCCCAAGTATTGAATGCCATTTTGGTATTTGTCCGTATGAGGGTCTTGTCCACTAGTGAAAGTTTTCGAGCAAAGATTCATGGTCTGATCAATGGGCTGAACTTTCTAGGTGCAGGAGTTGCCACTGCCTATGGATTGAAGCTCGTTCATCACGTCCATCTGCTCTGGCTGCTCGCAGTGTGTTTCGGCGGACTGGCTGCCGTGGTCGTCTCTTGGGTAATCCTAGCTGATCGCTATAGCCGTCGAGTCAACCGTCGAGAAAAAAGATATTGGCGGTGGAAGATCAAGAAGTCCGTACTCACACTGATTCGCTGGCCACAGAAAGCTTTTAACAAAGAGGCTTTGATTGCAGCCCTTCCCGATGTGGGAATCAGTTCGGCGTACTGGGCTTTTCTCAGCTACTTTACCCCCTATGTCGGCGATCGTTCTGGCATGGTTTTCTTCGTTTCAGAGGTAGTAAATGGTGCCTTGTCGATTACGATTATGCCCAAACTGGTAGTCCGCTGGAATAAAATCGTAATCACAAGTGGGATCCTGTTCTTGATCCTGAGCTTTACCTTGATCCACAAGCATGATCCTTTTTGGCTTCTTCTGTTGATTGGGATGCTCATCGGAATGTCCATGTCCGGTACAGGACTTGCCGTCTTGGAGAAGGTCAACCAGACAGCAAAACGACTGGGAACAGCTAACGCTACTGCTACTACCTTGAAGCAGCTCGGCAGCGTCATTGGTCCCGTGTATGCGGGTCTGATGTGGGGACAGTTGGGAGCTGACCGTATGTGGCTCGCCATCGTCCCTCTGCTGATGTCTTCCCTGCTATTCCTTTACTTCGTCAATCCTAAGCCAAAACAAAAACGAAGTCGAGGGACGAGGATTACCAAGTTCTCTTCTCGATGGCTCTTGTTGAAAATATGGCTGGATGAAGAGTATTACATGCATGGAAAGAAACTTCACATCCCGTATGCAGTATATGGGAGAGAATTCGTTTCCTTTGAGGAGTACCAGAAAGAACTTGGGTTGGATCTTCACGCCGCCATCCATCATTTTCAAAAGTGTTTGCTTCTTCTCTTGAAGATGGTGGAAAGAAACGGTAAGCAATCACAATTCACCTTTTGCAATGAGCGGCTTGTACCACGATGGTCAAATGAAAGTGCGGAAGAGTACTGTGAAAAGCTTGTCAGTCGCATTCGTGAAGATGAAGATCGGTCAAGGTTCCCGTGGCGTTCAGAAACAACAGCATGCAAAGCGTATCGAGTTCTTAAAATTCTGAAGGAGTTCGACTTTTCTCCAGAAATTGCGTACCTAGAAAAGGTTTATGCAGAAGAGCTCGAACCTGGTCCTCCTAATGGCTATGAACAAGATAAAGGAAGAAAAGAATTTTGGCCGGAGGAAAGTAAAGAGCGATTCTCCTGGGAGGACCTTTACGATATAAGTTCGGATTCATCCGACTAGACATCTATGGATGTGAGTTCTCATTGCCAATGAGGTAAAAAACGAACTCCATCCATCGTACAAAGCTCCCCGTATTGACTTCGGTTGGTACGGGGAGTGCGCATTTTAGAGAATGAAGGTTAACTTGTTATCATCCAGAAAATTAAGTAAGATTAAGGAAAAAGTAAGCTCTTCACGCAAAGGAGTTTTGGTGAGAAGAATCGCCAAATGGCGCACACTTAAGCTGGAATATCTCCAACTAGCTGGGGTGATTCTGTCCCAGATTCTCGTTGTTGCTGCGATTCCATCGTTCATCACGCAACCCCTGCATTTGGTTGTGTATGAACAGGGACTGCCGACAGGTATGATCGTCACCTCGTATACTATGACAACCCTGCTGTGTACCTTGTTCGTCGGAAACATGACAGAACGGTATGGCCCTCAACGACTGTTGCTCCTCTTCTTGCCTTGCTTGGCTGGAGTATATGGATTGTATCCCTTTGCCCATAGTCTTCAGGCATATGTGGCAATTAGAGTACTGAATGGTGTTCTGTTTTCCCAAGTATTGAATGCCATTTTGGTTTATGTCCGTATGAGGGTCTTGTCCGCTAGTGAAGGTTTTCGAGCAAAGATTCATGGGCTGATCAGTGGGCTGAACTATCTAGGTGCAGGAGTGGCCACGGTCTATGGATTGAAGCTCGTTCATCACGTCCATCTGCTCTGGCTTCTGGCGGTGTGTTTCGGTGGACTGGCTACCTTGGTTGTCTCTTGGGTAATCCTAGCGGATCGCTATGGCCATCGAAATGTCCGTCGAGAAAAAAGATATTGGCGGAGGAAGCTCAAGAAGTCCGTACTAACGCTGATTCGCTGGCCACAGAAAACCTTTAATAAGAAGGCTTTGATTGCTGCCCTTCCCGATGTGGGGATCAGTTCAGCGTACTGGGCTTTTCTCGCCTACTTTACCCCCTATGTCGGCGATCGTTCTGGAATGGTTTTCTTCGTTTCAGAGGTGGTAAATGGTGCCTTGTCGATTACAATTATGCCCAAACTGGTAGTCCGCTGGAATAAGATCGTAATCACAAGCGGGATCCTGTTCCTGATCCTGAGTTTTACCTTGATCCACAAGCATGATCCTTTTTGGCTTCTTCTGTTGATTGGGATGCTCATCGGAATGTCCATGTCTGGTACAGGACTTGCCATCTTGGAGAAGGTCAACCAAACAGCACAACGGCTGGGAACAGCAAACGCTACTCATACGACAATGAGGCAGCTCGGCGGCGTCATTGGTCCCGTGTATGCGGGTCTGATGTGGGGACTGCTGGGAGCTGACCGTATGTGGCTCGCGATTGTCCCTCTGCTGATGACTTCCTTGGGATTCCTTTACTTCATCAAGCCAAAGCAAAAGAAAAAACGAAGTCAAGGAAAGAGGATTACCAAGCACTCTTCTCGATGGCTCTTGTTGAAAACTTGGCTGAATGAAGAGTATTATATGCGATCGGATGAACTTCCCATCGCGTGTGGTTTGTATGGGAGACAACTCATTGCTTTTGAACGTTACCAGAGTGAATTTGGGTTGGATCTTCAAGTCGCCATCCATCATTTTCAAAAGTGTTTGCTTCTTCTGTTGCAGATGGTGGAGAGAAACGGTAAGAAACCACAATTCAACCGTTGGTTTCGATTGTGCTGGACGGATGAAAGTGCGGAAGAATTCTATGACAAGTTTGTCAGTTCCCTTCGTACTGAGACAATCGTGGAACCAGTAGCATGCAGAGCATATCAAGATCTTAAAAAACTCATGTTCTTTGGAATTCCTGGAACGGTAAGATTCAACTTTTCTCCAGAAATAGAGTATCTGGAACAGGTTTATAGAAAAGAGATTGAAAATAATAGAAAATACTTCGTATATCCTAATCTATGAATCCAAGGGTTCATCTGCCTAACCATCTATGGACGTGAGTTCTCATTGCCTAAGAGGTAAGAGACGAACTTCATCCATCGTACAAAGCTCCCCGTACTGACTTCGGTCGGTGCGGGGAGTGCGCATATAGGGGAACGTTGGAACTATTCATTTTCTAAGCAAAAAGCCCCTCATAGGAAGGGCTTTTCTTTCTATCCTATTAACCTGTGATACTAACGGGCTGTGCGTCTCCCCAGAGACGCTCCAAATCGTAAAAATCCCGTTCATCTCGGTGGAAAACATGAACGACCACATCACCGATATCAATCAGCACCCAACGAGCCTCTTGTAGTCCTTGAATTCCTTTAATGCGAATTTTTTTCTCCTCGCATTTTTTCTTAATTGCTGTAGCTATGGCTTCTACTTGTGTACGAGAACCTCCGTGACAAATCACAAAGTAATCAGCAAAAGAAGAAACGTCACGAATATCCAACACAGATACGTCTTGCGCCTTTTTTTCCTCGGCAGCGGTAGCCGCAAGCGTTGCGATCTCCACTAGATTCAACCGGATTCCTCCCTCAGATGTCAACTTCATGCTCGGTCAAACTTTTGAGTGTATCATAAGTCAGCGGATACACGCGCTGACCACATGAAATGAGAAATTGAATCGTTTGCTTCAATGCAAGGACTATGGCTTCATCCAAACTTTTTTGGGCGAGTTGTCTTGCAGCGTCAACCCCAGGAAACTTTCTTGCCGGTTCAATGTAATCTGCAAGAAAGACGATTTTTTCTACTAGGCTCATGTCTGGCCTGCCAGTAGTGTGATAAAAAATCGCATTGGTGATGTCGATGTCCTGAATCCCGAATTCCTTGGCTGCGACTACAGAAGCAACTGGTCCATGCCATAGCTCTTGATTATATAATAATAGATCTTGGGGTAGTTTGTACTGTTTTATTGCAAAAATTAATTCTTCTGCCGTCCAAAATTTGCAGTAGTCATGAAGAATTGCTGCGGTATCCACTTTTTCTTTATCTGCCTCATATCGCTCCGCCAATCCGGCTGCTGTTTCAACTACCCGCAGTGTATGTTCCCATCTAGATAGAGGCAATTGCTCACAGGTACGATCAAGATAATCTTGTCGGTTCATACAATTGATGCTCCTCTATATAGCGGCAAACTCCACTTGGGACAGCATAACGAAAAGAACGGCCTCCTATGATATTGTTTCGAAGCTGAGACGCCGACAAGAAAATTTCCACCGCATCTTCCACCCAACGTACTTTCTCCTGAATAAATTCAGGGAGTGACTCAGCTGTAAAGCCTGGACGGTGCATGGCGATAATCGATACATGCTCAACCAATTTGTCTATTTGGTACCAGCTGGGCAGATTATCCACCATGTCTGTACCAACGATTAAAGAAAACTGATAAGTGGGATAAGCTTTCACCGCCCAGTTCACTGTATCGATGGTATAAGATAGTTTTTCCCTTTTTATCTCCCAATCTAACACCTCAAAAGCGGAATTTTCTTCCGTAGCAATTTGTACCATTGCTAACCGATGTTTTGCAGGGGTGATAGGATGTCCTTGTTTGTGTGGAGGTTGTCCAGTTGGGATAAACCACACTTTGTCCAATTCCATCCGATCCCTTGCTTGTTCCGCAATTAATAAATGTCCCATATGAATCGGGTCAAAAGTTCCACCAATGATACCTATTTTCATATTACGCCTCTTTTTCCAAAATTGCTCGCATTTGGACAATCGGAGCAGTCTCACCAAACCAATGCTCTACTGCTACAGCTGCTTGGTATAAAAGCATCCCTAAACCACCATGTGTCTGCGCACCTATTTGTTTTGCTGATGTCAATAATTTGGTGTCTTTTGGGCGATAAATCAAGTCACTCACCAAGAGCCCGGCATGTAAGAAATCAGCTGGAACAGGGGTCTGATCGGTATGTGGCGACATACCAATTGAAGTCGTATTTACTAATAGATCAGACTGAGCAATGGTTTCCTGTGCTTCCAACAACGATACAGCCTGTGTTTTTGTAAAAGTACGAAGGGTTTCTGACAGTTCCTCCGCTTTTTGCTGTGTTCGATTGGCGATAAATATCTCTTTTACTCCAGCTTTTGCCAAGGTAATACTTACCGCTCTCGCAGCACCACCTGCTCCTAAAATAGTGACTGTTTTACCTTGCAGCGAAAAAGAAGTCTCCTCTTGAAGCGAACGCAAATATCCTACTCCATCTGTATTATAGCCGATCAGTTTGCCCTCTTTGTTCACTACAGTATTGACAGCACCTATCTCTTTTGCCGTATCATCCAGTTCATCGAGAAAAGGGATAATAGCAACTTTGTGGGGAATCGTCACATTGAAACCAATAAAATTCAATGCTCTCATCCCCTTAACTGCTTCTTCTAAATCATCCGGTTTAACCGAATAAGCCAAATACACTGCCGGTATCCCTAAAATACGGCAAACTTCGTTTAACATCTCGGGAGATTTGGAATGCGTTACAGGATAACCGATTAATCCAAGCGGACGTGTATAAGCTGTTATTTTCATCGTTTCTCCTCTATCTCTTTCTAAAAATTTAAATAATGGATGAACGCAGCGTTACCTCTATCCCTTTTGGAGCATAAACATCAACTACTCCACGCTCTTTTCCACAAGCGATCCAGCCCAATCCAGAAATCACGATATCTTGTTTTGATCCACCAGTTAATACAATTCGATGTTTTTGAAGGGCTGGCAAGTCCGTAGGGTCATGAGGAGGTTGCAGCATTTCCCCAAGATGCTTTTCATAAAATGCATTCGCTTGTTCTTGTTTGGTACGATGGAGATACAATTGATTAGAAAAATAACAGGTAAACGCCTGCCGCTGACCTTCTACATAATCAAAACGAGCCAAACCTGCAAAAAAGATCGTTTGATCACTGTTTAGTTGGTACACTTTTGGATTTAAACGACTATTGGGAATCACTTTACCCAGTTCTTTTGGGGAAATCCACTCACTAATTCTATTCTTCTTTACGATTCCAGGTGTATCTACAATGTTTTGTCCATCATCAAGGGGGATGTGGATCACATCCAATGTGGTACCTGGATATGGAGAAGTCGTAATGATCGGCTCCTCTAACAAATAATTAAGGAAAGTGGATTTTCCAACGTTGGTAACTCCAACGATATAGACATCTCGACCTTGACGATACTTCTCGATCGCATTTCGCACTTCTTGCATTTTATCTTGCTTAGCTGCACTTCCCACTACAACATCGACAGGCCCCACACCCATCTCTTTTGCGTACATATATATCCATTCTTTTAGCTTTCCTGCCTTCACAGACTGAGGAAACAAATCCATTTTATTGCCAAACAAAAGCAAGGGATTGTTGCCAATATGACGGTGAATTCCCGGAATCCAACTGCCAGCGATATCAAATAAATCTACAATCTGTACAACCAAACTGTTGGTATCCGCTATTTGTCCAAGTATTTGTAAATAAATATCGGGATCATGTTCCACTGCGGATAACTCATTATAATGACGGATGCGATAACACCTTTTGCAATATTGATGCTCCCTTTCCAAAGCAGCTGGTGGTACATATCCTGGCTTTTTCTCATCTTCGGTCTGAAGCTGTATGCCACAACCTTCACAAAACTTCACGATTAATTATTCCCTTCTCTCGCAAGTAATCCACGCTTTTCCATCCAGCGAAATACCAAACGCTCTATTCGTCTATTTATTTTCGTAGAAAAACCTTCTGTTTTGGAAATCGGCACTACTAGTATGGTGTATAATCCCATCCGATTTCCCCCTAAAACGTCTGTCAGCAATTGATCACCTACCATCACCGTTTGGCTGACATCTGTATCTAACTGTGACATTGCCTTGCGAAAACAAGATGACAGAGGCTTTCTAGCTTTATGGATAAATGGTATTTGCAGTGGAATTGCAAATTGCGATACCCTTGTTTTACTATTATTTGATACAATCATAACTTGAAATCCTAACTGTTGGAGACGTTCTAACCATTCGATCAAAAGAGGGGTAGCATCTTTGCGGTCAGATTCTACCAAAGTATTGTCTAAGTCAACAATGATGGATTTCATCCCTTTTTCTTTCAGCTCTTCTAGGTTAATCTTATAAATGGATGGTACATATTGATTTGGCACAAATGATGAAAACATCTCAATCCCTCCATGAAAACACGCTCGTGCCTACTATAACATAGTTAGAAAATAGCTTGCAAAACAAGGTATAGGAGGATTCACTTTGAAATTAGGCTTTTTCACAGCGTTATTATTGGTAGTATTGACCGCTTGTCAGCCAGTCGATACAACTTTACCAAAAGCAAATATGAAAGAAAATTATATGAGACCCGATAGTCCTGATCCTATAGCAGGAGATTATGTGAAAGCACGTCCATTTTCTATTGTGATGACAGATATACAGCAAAAGAAACAGTTAACACTAGATGGTATTAACCACAAAGCGAAAATAGCCTATCTAATGGTGAATATCGGTATTATCAATCAAAGCAGTGAACCAATCATGATTGAGCCAAGTATGTTTCGCTTGGTTGATGATCATGGAAAGATCTATCATCCCGACGTCACCCTTGATTTGTTAGTAAACGGAAATGGAGAAGGTTTCTTTCACCAAAAGTTAGAATCAATGGAACGAAAAAATGTCACCCTCTTATTTGATACTTCTTTAAACATAAACCAAGGTTATCTAGAAATCACTGGTGGTCCGCACTCCATCAAAAAAGCGCATATTCGTTTACTTAAGTAATCCAACTTGAAAAAGCGGCTAGAGGCCGCTTTTTTCATTTGCTTTCTTTTGACTTTTTCTTCGATTCCACCAAACAATCCCCCACACTGATGCGATGATCACCAATACAATGATCGTAACTGTACCAAATTTGCCTAGTGTCGTGAGAAACTTTTGAATTCCTGCAATACTGCTCGAACGCCCAATAAATAACAACACGGTATTCCACGGGAAAGATCCGAGAAAAGTAAAAAAGAAAAACCGTATTGGTTTGATCTTACTCAAACCTGCTATATAAGATACATAGTTTCCAACACTTAACGGACGTGATAAAGTAATACTCCACTCTCCATACTTACGAAACCACTTTTGTGCTTTTTTCACTTTCTCCGCATCCATTTTTTTGGATGAAAAGCTTTCCAATTGATAGCCGATGGCATACGGAATCAGGGTAAATAAACTAAAAATCAAACTATTGACCAAACCGATTAACACTAACTGCCAACTGCTGACTTCCATGATATGACCATATAGCAGGACAAACAGTGCTCCTGGAAATGGTAAAGAGGTAGCTTCTATCGCCGTAGCACCAAAAAGACCCCATATCCCACAACGCTCTAAAAAGGTAAACGCAAACTCCAGCATATCTCTCTCCCCAAACGTATTACCTTTCGATATTCCTTATTTCAACATTCCCTTATTCCTCGCGATACTCTGAGGCAGATGGATAACTCCTATTCCCATTACAATGAGTATAAATGCTACAAACACATTGTTTTGCAACTGTTCATTTAATACAGCTGAGGAAATAAAGACTCCAAATACAGGGATAAAGAGTAAAAACAGAGACACTTGCCCAACTGGAAAACGTTGCATCAACGAATTCCATAAAAACAGAGCTGTTGCTGTCATGACTCCCAAATAAAACAAGAGGATAGTGGATCGAAGGGAAAAGGAAAAAGGATAGGTCCCTACTATTCCCATCCCAACCGCAAACAAGCCAACTCCACTAAATAGTACAGCATAGGCTGTCATCCGCAAGGTACTGATGGATGTAACAAGATTTTTTGCTAACAAGTTTCCCCATGCACCTGTTAATACACTAAAAAAGAGGAAAAGATCTCCCCATCCAATATGCCACTGAAAAGAACTTGTTACATTAAGCATAATAAGGCCTACAAGACCGATTAGCAAACCAACATTCTTTGTCCAAGTGAGCTGTTCTTGTTTCCACAGGAAATGAGCAAACAAAATTTGAAAAAAAGAAGTCGTCCCAGCCATGATCGCACCAATTGTTCCCGTACTGAGACTAACGCCGATAAAAAAGAATAGATAGTTGAGAAAAACTTGAAAGAGAGCAACTTTGGTCACTGGCCAAAAATGCACGAGAGACAAGCTGAGCTGCTGTTTATTGGTTAGGAGAAAGACAAACAACACGAATGCTGCCAGTAATGTGATATGTCCAGCAAATACAAGCTGCGAGCCGATCTGATGAGCTTCTATACCTAGTGACTGATAGCCGAGTTTAATGGCTGGAGCTACACTTCCCCATAAGAAAGTTACCAACAATGCTGTCAGTACCATGCCAAATGTACGAGAAAACATACGCATAGCTCCACCCTTTCTTTTAGAGCGAAATTATTTGTAAATCTTTTGGAAAAGAAGTCAGCACTTCACAACCATCATCCGTAATCAGAACCATATCCTCGATTCGAACTCCACCTACCTCTGGAACGTACACACCTGGTTCTACGGTAAATAGGATTCCAGATGCCAGAGGAAGCAAATTATCACCTGATACAGAAGGATATTCATGTGCTTCAACTCCCAAACCATGACCTAGACGATGGGTAAAATATTTCCCATATCCTGCGTGCTCAATGTGCTGACGGGCAACGCTGTCTATTTGCCCAAATGTAGCTGCTTCTCTTGTTAAAACTGACTGAATCGCCTGTTCATTTGCCTCTCGAACTACTTGATAAATTCGCCGTTGTTCCTCTGAAACTTTTCCAAATGCAACTGTTCTAGTGATATCTGAACGATAACCATCGACTACCACCCCAAGATCAAATAAAACCAAATCCCCTTTTTGAAGGGCACGTTTACCTGCTTCTCCATGAGGAAGTGCCGTTCTTTCCCCAAACAACACCATCGTTGAAAATGCCATCTGCGTGATCCCTTGTTCCAAAAGCTTAGCTTCGATCTGATTTTTCACTTCTAATTCCGTACAACCCAGCTTGAGAGCATCTATACCATATTGTATGGCCTTGTCTGCAAATTTAGCAGCTTCGCGCAAGATTTTCATCTCATTAGCGGTTTTATGCATACGCATCTTGCGGATTTGCTCATCGATCGATACAAATGCTTCAATGCCAAGCACCTCTTTCATATTCAATGCTCGTCCATATGTCAAATGATCCGTTTCAATAGCAAGTTTCAAGTTGTTTTTTGTATGAGAAAAAGCATGGTCTTTGAGACATTTCCAAGGGTTTTCTCCATCTTGATGAGCATATATTTCTCCAGTCCAACCGGATGCTTTCACTCGATCTATTTCCAAAAGTGGACAAACCAAAAGAGGTTCTCTATCTGGGAAAATTAAGATACCTAGCAACCTCTCATGAGGTTCACAAGCAAAATGAGTGAGATAAAATACATTAGCACTTGAGGTGAGGAAAGCAGCATCTAAATTCTCCGTTTGTAACCATTTGGCAATTTGCTCAATTCGATTATTCATATTTTCCCATCCTTTTTTCAAAATTGTTAGCGCAAACACTTTCCTTTTGTTATACTTTTTATACTGTGATGAAAAGGAGTTGCCATTGATGGAACCAAATCAAAACCCAAATGAAAACAAAACTCCAAACCCGCTGAAAAACATAACACCGACCAACTTAGCATTCGCTTCGTTAATACTCGGAATTTTAACCTTTATCTTGGTCTTTATCCCAAGTATCCAAATATTGACCAATATCCTCGGAATTATAGCACTTATCGTCAGTATTTACAGCTACTACGCCACCAACGGAAGTCTTTTGACCGTGATCGGTATAATCTTAAGCGCCATCCCGCTGCTGTTCTTCCTATATCTAGAACTATACTTGATCTATATCAATCAGCCCATGGATTTTTAAACGCAATCGTAACTCTAGCCCTGTTGCCTAGCAATTGGGGCTTTTTTCTATTATCAAAATTTCCATTATGCAGTATAATAAAAATACGTAAAAGTCAACTCCCTAATATTTTAGGGACTGTCCGAGGAGCAATTTTGAGCGACAACAATTTCGACAACGGTAACGACAACACCAAGCTTCTCGCTGGCATGAAGGACGTCAACGAGGACGATCAGCGTGACCACACGCCGAGGCCTCAGCGGAAGCTGTTCCGGCTGATCGCTGCCGTCGTCATCGGTGGTATGGCCTTCGCGGGCACAGCCTTCGCACTCGACAGCCAGAAGGACACGGTGGACTTCACCACGTCGCCGCGGCCCGGGTACTCCGTCAACATCCCGATCACCGGCAACTCGCCGAGTGCCTCGCCGGAGCCGTCTCAGGCACCCAGCTCGAAGGCGCCCGAGGCGCCGGTCACGCAGGAACCCACGGAGAAGCCGGTGGCAACCGCCACCCCGACTCCCGAGGCAGAGAAGTGTGAGATGCAGATCGTCCAGCCCCACAAGGGCGATCGATCCATCTACGACGGCAAGAACGCTGTCAAGGCTCTGATCAACGGATGGGAGTGGGGTGTGATCGACACCAACACCCTGTTCTACAAGGTCGATCACTATGGTCCGACCAAGTCCGGGCACGAGCTCCTGCTCCAGATCAGGAACAACTGGCCTGCTCTCAAGGGAAACATGCAGCAGAAGCTGGGCGGTATCTGTGGCAAGGTGGCCGTTGTCGACCAGTACTACGCTCAGATGATGATCGACGAGGCACAGCAGGGTGGTGACATGCGATCCATGAACCAGATTGCTGTCGTCTGGATCGCTGCTCACAACGAGTCGCTGACCGGCTCGTGGATCAACCGTGACTACTCGGCTCTGAAGCGAGCACTGGCGGGACAGACTCTCTGATCCATCGCTCCTCGGGCACCGGCACTGCATCCAAAGCAACATCGGATGCAGTGCCGGACCCATTTTATAGACAAAAAAATACCCCAGAGCGTATGCCCTGAGGTAACTCCTCCTCTCTTAAGAAAAGGAGAAGGAGAAAGAAGAACGGGAATGATGGTGGTGACGATGTGGTCTGTGATGACGATGGTGATGTCGATGTGACGACGATGTATAGTGATGATGTGGACGGCTGCTGGTATAGTGATGACGGCGACGTCTTCTTCTCGAAGAAGAGAACAGACTAAATATTCCACAATGGTACTTAATCTTTTCTAAATCCTCATGAATTTTCTCCATGTAATCTTCTTTGTGATCGCTGTAAAAAAAGCGACCTACGTCAATGATTTTCATATTACCATTTTCATCTAGCATTATATTGTTCAAGTGAATGTCATGGGGAATGATTCCGGAAGCATAACATTCTTCAATTGTTTGCTCTAATTGGCGGAACTGCGCATCTTTTAGTTTATAACCTGCATCACGCAATTGCGCTAAGGTATAACCTTTTACTTGATCTACAACCATAAACTTTTCATTTTGAAAATGCAGTTTTGGAAACATAGGATGAGCATCAAGACTGGCTAACATCTTATAATCTTCATTTTCACTGAAATCTTCTTTGTACACTTTCACTGCAAAATTTTCAAAGGAGAATACTTGTCCACTCAAACCCTCACCTAGTAGGTTGTGATGTTTTTCCACATTCCCTTTCACTACTAGTGATGATAGATAATCAACAGATGCTTGGTCTATCGAACGAGACCCTTCCATTATTTCTCCTCCTAATGAGTTTTAGTACTTGCTTGAATTATATTCTACATGTTAACTAACATCTTGAAAATACTTTTTTCCTAACAATTCCGTGGATGTCGTCTTACTTTTTCCAATGATGAAGATAATCACAATCCTTTGCCAACTTCATTTTAAAGGAAAGCATATAAAAAAAGAAGGGACAACATCTGTACGGTTGTCCCTTCTTCTATAAGACTATTATCCAAAAATCTTCACTCGATCTTCTAATGGGTGAAAATCTTTTGCACCCGGCTGTGCAGTTGGTTTTCCAAATGGCATTTGGGCAATGAGTTTCCATTCTTTTGGAAGGTTCCAAGTTGCATGCACTTCTTCGTCAATCAGTGGGTTGTAGTGCTGCAAAGAAGCTCCTAATCCTTCTTGTTCCAAAGCTGTCCATACCACAAATTGCAATATACCAGAAGATTGGTTGGACCAGATTGGGAAGTTATCTGCATAGAGTGCAAATTGTTCTTGCAAATTTTCTACTACAGTTTGGTCTTCAAAAAACAATACCGTTCCATATCCAGCAGCAAATCCATTGATGCGTTCTTCTGTCGCTGCAAAGTTTTCAGCTGGTACAATTTTTCGTAGTTCTTCTTTGGTAATATCCCAAACTTTATCGGATTCTTTTCCAAACAGTACAACAGCTCGTGAACTTTGTGAGTTAAAAGCAGTAGGGCTATGTTTTACAGCTTCGTTTACGATTTCTTTTACACGTTCAGGATTCACTACTTCCTTTTTACTCAATCCATAATAAGTACGTCTAGCTTCAACTGCTTCTAAAAATGTATTTGCCATGATGATACCTCCATGTTATGAACTAAATATTATTCAATCACTTACTTAAAGTAATTACATAACTTATTATGTATAAAAGATCATCGACTGTCAATCCTTAATTTTAAAATGTTCACCTGTTGAATAATCTAGTATTTTCTGCCATCAAATATAAAAAAACCAGGAAATACTCTCCTGGTTTTACTTGAAAAAGGTAATAGCTGTGTTGTATAGCAAATATATATTTAATCCCGCAATGACTACTGCTACGGTCCAAGCTAAGATTTTTAACCACAATGGATTTGCAAACTCGCCCATTTTTTTCTTATCACTTGTAAATTGCACAAGAGGAAAAACGGCAAATGAGAGTTGCAGAGATAAGATTACTTGGCTAAAAACAAGTAGTTGTACCGTGCCAGATGAGCCGTATAGCGCAGTGACAATTACCGCTGGAATAATGGCAATCATTCTGGTAATCAATCGGCGCAGCCAAGGTTTGAGTCGAATATTGAGAAAACCTTCCATTACAATCTGACCTGCTAATGTTCCAGTAAGAGTTGAGTTTTGGCCAGATGCTAATAATGCTACCCCAAATAAAATACTAGCAATCGATGTTCCAAGGAGAGGAGTCAGCAGCTCATACGCTTGACTGATGTCATCTACTGGTTTTCCTGTTCCATGGAAGGTTGCAGCAGATAAGATCAAGATCGCTGCATTGATAAAGAGTGCAAACATCAAAGCAGTCGAAGAATCCCATGTTGCAAATTTGATGGCACTTCGCTTTCCTTCTGGTGTTTCCTCATAAGCTCTCGTCTGTACAATACTAGAGTGAAGATATAGATTGTGCGGCATGACGGTAGCACCTAAAATACCAATCGCAATATAGAGCATTGCTGGATTTGTAACAATCTCTGTACTCGGAACAAAACCCTGAACTACTTTGGACATATCTGGTGAAGCTAATACAAGTTCAACTGCAAAACACAAACCGATGATAGCAATCAAAGATATCACAAGTGCCTCGATATGACGAAATCCTTTATTTTGCAAGAGCAATACAAGTAAGATATCGAGCGCAGTAATGATTACCCCATATAAGAGGGGAATCCCAAATAAGAGATTAAGTGCAATCGCAGAGCCTATGACTTCTGCAAGATCACATGCCGCGATAGCCAACTCACAAAGTATCCATAAAACAAAAGAAACAGGTTTACTGTAATGATCACGACACGCTTGGGCTAAGTCCCTGCCAGTAACAATTCCTAATTTACCTGATAGAGCTTGCAATAAGATAGCCATTAAATTAGATAGTAAGATGACGGAAAGCAAAGTGTACATAAAGGTCGATCCGCCAGCAAGATCAGTTGCCCAGTTACCAGGGTCCATGTAGCCGACTGCAACTAAATAACCAGGACCGACAAATGCTAAAAATTTACGAAATCCTGAACCTTTTTTAGGTACTGGCATGGTGCGATAAACCTCGCGCAAAGATGGATTTACTCTTTCTCTTCTCCAGCCAGATGAAGATGGTACTTTTTCTTTCACTGTTATTGACTCCATTTTTTATTCCCTCCCCTTGTCTACCATTTCTTTGTCTATAACAATTTTATTTGACAGAACTAAAAAAGTTGCCCTTGGCTAAATTATAATCCAAACCATTCATTTTGTGTAGAGGAAAAATCAATTGTAGTAAAAAATTATTCTAAATCAAAGGAATTTGTTCATTATTTTTAGTAAGATATAGGCTAGTTGGGAGGGAAGGATGATTTGAGGGTTCGCTTTTATACTTTGGCATTCTTGGGAAGTTTATCATGCAGCACTTTGCTCAGTTTTATGATCTTTCAATCGCTTACCGATACACGTGCACATCTCACACTCATCGGTACTACTCCTTTCTTTCTTGTAGTCTTGTTTGTCATAACGAAACGAACTTTTCCAAATGGTTATTACTTACTTGGTTCTATCTATTTAACTTGGATGAG
This sequence comes from Shimazuella sp. NTD250, assembly GCF_059510375.1. Taxonomy (NCBI): domain Bacteria; kingdom Bacillati; phylum Bacillota; class Bacilli; order Caryophanales; family Thermoactinomycetaceae; genus Shimazuella; species Shimazuella sp. NTD250. The sequence continues at coordinate 230,062 of NZ_JCAJZS010000001.1, forward strand.
TACACTACTGTTGTTCCGTTCCAAAACCTTTTCTGTTTCAGGGTGGAATTTTATCCCTTTTGTACATACGGTAGAACTTCTGCAAAATTTATCTTTAAAAAATAGGATTTGGTATGTGGGAGGAAATACATTATTGTTCATACCTATGGGGATATTCTTTGTCTATCTTACGAAGTCAGTACCCCGTTCTTCCTTATACGGTTTGATACTCATGTCTATCATTGAAATCATCCAAGGTATGACGGGACTTGGGGTCTTTGATGTCGATGACCTGATGATGAATACTTTTGGTATCCTCGTAGGAGGATGGATTGGAATAGGGCTGTCAGGAATAGGGAAAAATCAAAAAGCGCGCACTATTGACTGTTAAGGTATGGTTAAATTTTTATTTATTTTTAACCTATGGAGTTATCTTTCTATTACATTAGATTGGTAAGGTAAATAAATCCATGTATTCATATATCAGGAGGAATTAACTTGCTATTTAATCGTTCAAAAGATCGTTTCTTTTATCAAACATTAACAGATGCAACTTTAAACATAGTTGAAGCTGTTAAATTATTTCGCGAAGATGTGGAAACGCTTCAAGAGAAAGAAAAATATGCAGAAATTATAAAAGACTTAGAGTCCAAAGGAGATGAATACACTCACCTCATACTGAAAGAATTGGATCAAACTTTTGTACCTCCACTCGACCGTGAAGATATCATGGCTTTAGCTGGACACCTTGATGATGTCCTTGATGAAGTAGAAGCATGTACCGCAAGATTTGTTTACTATAAGATAGATCAAACCACTCCTTACCTCATTCAATTTGCAGATAACCTCGTCAAATGTGCCAATTTGTCGCATAAAGCATTTGTCGCTTTAGAAAAAAAGGACTTCCAAACCATTCGTAAGATTTCTATTGACATAAATGAATTAGAAAATGAAGGCGATCGCCTCATGAGAGAAAGTGTACATACGTTATTCGAAGAACCAGTAGATCTCTTAAACCTTATAAAAATGAAAGAGATATATGAAAGACTGGAAGATGTCAGTGATACATTTGAAGATTTGATGGATGTGATGGAAAGAGTGGTCATGAAGTATGCCTGAGCTTACTTTATTAGTCATCGTTGTCATCCTCTTAGCGCTAGCCTTCGACTTTACAAATGGATGGCATGACACCGCAAATGCAATCGCTACCGTTGTAGGAACAAGGACGCTCTCCCCAGCAAAAGCGATTATGATGGCAGCCGTGTTAAATTTAGTAGGAGCCCTCTTTTTTACCGAAGTAGCTAAAGCGATCGGAAAAGATATCGTCGATCCTAAAAATATCTCCCTAGTAGTGCTTATAGCAGCACTCCTTTCTGTGATTGTTTGGAATGTTGTCACCGTACTGATGGGACTGCCTACTAGTTCTTCTCATGCTCTTATCGGCAGTCTCATCGGTGCTGCTGTTGCCTTCAAAGGGGTTGGTATTCTTAAGATTCATGGAATTCTTATCATTCTTCTTGGTTTGGTTGTCTCTCCTATATTAGGTGCATTGATCAGTTTTATTATCATTAAGATCATTCGCGGTATCTTTCGCAATAAACAACCATCCAAAGTTAAGCGTACCTTTCGTCCTTTGCAGTTGATTTCTGCTGCGTTTATGGCTTTCAGCCACGGCGCATCTGATGCCCAAAAAGCGATGGGTATCATCGGAATGGCACTTGTTGCTGGAAATTACCATAAAGAATTCAGTGTACCTTTTTGGGTGATGATCTCTTGCGGTCTTGCCATGGCACTAGGAACTGCAATTGGAGGAGCAAAAGTCATACAAACTGTAGGTTCTAGGCTTAGTCGATTGGAAACACCACAAGGATTTGCTGCGGAGACCGGGGCAGCGATATTACTCACTACCATTGCCAAAATCGGTGTACCCGTCAGCACCACCCATACGATCACAGGCGCAATTATCGGAGTAGGAATAGCAGATCGTATTCGAAGTGTTCGCTGGAGTATTGCCACTAAAATCGTGTATGCTTGGATTCTTACCCTGCCGATAACTGCAATTATTGCTTTTCTTTTGTTTCATTTGCTTACCCTTTTCGGATTGTAATCTTCTACACGTAAAAAGAACTTGTCCAATCGGACAAGTTCTTTTTACTATACACCTTAAACAATAGGTGTATGTTTTCTTGGCTTGTTTTCTCTTCTCTCTAACTCATATGCCATTGCTCTGTCATAAGACTGATCCAACAACTGCTGAATCTTTTTTTCATCTGGTATAATCTCGAGTTCTGGTGTTTTATTGACAAAGATCGCATCTTTTTTGGGAACCAATTTCATATAAGCATGATGAGGCAAAATCCATTCATAATCTTTTGGTGTTACTTGTCCAGCTCGATCTTTCATCCCCCTTGCGATCACTTCTGCATCAGTGGGAGAAACTTGGAACGAAACGACATTGCCAACTTGACGAAATAAACTATCTAAAACTTGGGGACTTAAATAATCCTTTACACCTGATGCAGTCAATACTAACGGGGTTCGATTATGCGTAAAATCTTTTAGAAATCCGTATAGATTGGGCATTACATCATTAATATAGTAGGAACCTTCGTCTAGAATGATCGGATGAAGCGGTAAATATTGACCTCTCATCCGTTTCATTTCTCTAGGATAAGAAAATATTTCAAAGAACATAAAGACTTTCGATACGATTAATTTTTTCTGATCATAGGTAAGGCCTGCTAGATCTAAAATTTGAATATGTCCTTCGTTAATCGCTTTCAGCCATCTGAAACCATCTGTCCGTTGGTTTAAAATTCGCCCCATCGGACCTGAATTCCATAACCGCAAACGAGTCAGAGAAGGACTTCGAATCAACTCTTTTGGCCAATTGACGACTCCTGTTTCCGCATGAATATATTTTCTCAATTGTTCCCGCAATGATCGATTTCGATCGCTATCTTCCGGAACCCCATCGTATATCGCCTTAGCGTATTCTGGATCTTCGAATACACGCTGCATATTCCAATAAGATCCCTGATCCAATAAATCCAGAGCTGAGGCAGTCATCATAAAGCTATCTGGTACATGAGGACCCCAAAATTCTGCATCCAAGCGGCGTAAAATCTCTCCGACATAGCCATACTCTGCTTGAGGAAAATCAATATCAAAAGGATTAAAGGGAAACTTCCAATCTCGAAAGCGGGCAGTGGTCACATATGGATGTAACTTCTCTGGAAGTCTCGTTAATAAACGATCAGCTAACGTACCGTCCATATCCAGCACGGTGCACCCATATCGATTCTCATCTGTTCGCTTTTCTAAAAAATCCAGCAACCAATGAAGCAAAAATGTCGTTTTTCCCATTCCATCCCGACCAAAAATAACCATATTTTCAGCGAGATGATCAATCGGGAGGTGGATCTTATTTTCGATGGGACCGCGAGCATTTATACCTAAATATACCGTCTCGGGTTTTCCTGCATTTTTTTGTATTTCTTTTGGAGCTAAGGGAAGTTGCATATTTTGATTATGAATAAAGGCTGTCCGTGGCATCGCCGGAACCCTGGCCAATCCAGCTAATTCCTGATCACCCAGTACAACCACATTTTTTTTCAACCGAAATGGAAAAATGCGATTGGAGAATTCAAAGCGAAATAATGGTTTAATCGTCTGCCACCATTCCCGTACATGGAAACGATTAAAATGGGAATGTTCCATCCAACTAAAAGCTTTGCTGCATTGATCTGCAAGTTGGTCAGCATCTTCTCTCGTTTGATCAAATGCTAAAATTCGGATAACCACTTCGGCTTTCATCCGACTCTTCTTTGCTTGCAATGCTTGCAGATACAACTGATTTTCCCCGCTAGGTGCACGTTTATCTCTTTTTATATCCCGGATGGCTCGAGAGAATGCACCCTCTACTTGACGATCATACATAGGACGAATGAGAAATTGACAGATCACAGACTGATTTTCTTTTAGCTGACTGATCAATTCCAATAAATTCGCATGTGTTTCTAGATCATCAGGATAGGCAACATTTAAGGGCAGGGAATAATCATATTGCAACATCAGACGAGCTCCTGAATGGGGACGAGTATAATCAATTGCTGGTGGCTTTTCTGATGGATTTACTTGAATATCTGGATATGCTGATTGCAGGGAATCAACCATTCTATCTCCATAAAGTTTGTTTGACGCCCAACAACCATATTGTGTAATTCCAGCATGACCATGAATTTCCCAAGCAACCCAAGGTTCCTGGATCAGAAAAGGTAAACGTTCATACCAACGTCGTTTCATAAATCGAATCATTTGATTCCATACTTGCGCCATTGGTTTGTACTTTGGTTTATCGCCAGCTTGAATGGTTAACTTGTAGTATACTCCTTTCGGAATCGCAAAAGGCATAAGATGAAATCGTTTCATTCCGGTACCTCCACATGTATTTCATGGTTAAAAGGGTTTGATTGAATTTGCACCTAAAGAGTTGCCATATAGTATCTGTATATATTCATCGATTCCATCTAACCCCACGGCCTTTTGATTCACTTTTTCTGCCGGCTCACTTTCAGGCTTCCAAGGAGCCATTTCCCACTCTTGCTCCCTTTTATTGATTTCGCCTAAGTAAGCCATCTCGAGCTCATCTATTTCCGCTTGGGTAGAAACAGGAGCTTCAGGTAGATATCCTCGATTTGTAAACGCATAAGTTCGTTGACCTGCATTATTGATTGCCATCTGTAAATAACCATAGAAGGGGTCAAGCGTCTGGAAATCAAGGGAATCCAAACCTAAAGTATGCATATGTTCATAAATAAAATCTGCATCTGCTGCGTTAGCTACCCGATAACTAAGTATCGTCTCTACATTTCGGAAGATAGATTCTGTTACTGATTGATTGATATAATTTGTAATCCCCGGCAACCCCATCCAAAGCGGCATCCGATACTTTTTCGCCTCATGCAGAAAGTACTCTAAATCCCCAAATGCTTGATTTAAGTAAATACTGGCATCATCGAGCACAAAAGGATGCAATGGAATATACTCTCCATTTGTTCGTTGTTTTTCCCGGAGAAGCATGGCACAATGGAACATCGTAATGACGGATACGCCCATTCTTGGACGGTCCCCCGAATTCAACCCAGAAAGATCAAAAATTTGAAAGTGTCCTTCATTTAGTGCCTCTGTCCATCGAATTCCATTGGAGTAATGATTGAGTGTATTACTCATTCCAGACATATTGATTTCTCTTAAACGAGTAATCATCGAATTATTGAAAAATTCCTCTTTCCAGTTACTCTCTTCTGGATTTTGCAAATAGCGCTGCAAAAATTTTGCCATAGATGCTTCTATGGGATGTGCTGGATTGAGTTCGCGGATCACTTTTTGACAAAAATCATTATCTTCAATTAATAATTGCAAATTGAACAACGTCGCTCGATTCAGTTTCAACAAGGCCTGTGCACCATATAATAAATGATCGGAAACAAATGGCGTCCAATAATCTTTTCCAAGCCGCCGGAAAATCTCCAAAACAATCCTAGCTTTTTCATAATCTGTTTTTGCATAATCGATATCAAAATAGTTAAACGGATACTGTCCTCTTTTAAAGCGAATGACTTTCACTAAGTGATGCAATGATTTAGGAATTCTCGCTAACAACTGATTAGCTAACTTGCCTTGTATATCCATCACCGTGAAACCTAGCCGATTTTCATCTGTTCTCTCCTTTATATAATCAACCAGCACATTGAGCAAAGTAGTGGTTTTTCCTGTGCCAGCTTCGCCAAAAACCGCAAAATGACTCTCTAAATTTCGGATAGATAACCGATTGGAACGAATATTTAAGTTTTTTTCCATCGTCCCAATCTTAATACCTTTGTTTTGATTTTGTTGGTTTCTTACATCTAGTGGTTCTGCTATTCGCTTACCACCTAACCAAGTCATTTTCGATGACGGTGTATAACTGGGCGGATGAATTAACTTAGCAAGCTCACTTGACCCCATGATCAAAGCATTTTGTTTTTTTCGAAAGGGAAACAATTTATGTTCAAATTCATATCGAAATAGCGGCCGGATCATTCTCCACCATTCTCGCCAGTTTAAATAATTGCTTTCAGCAGAATCCGATACGGATAAGATTTGGGCACAAGGCTCTAAAATTTGCTTGCTTTCCTCAAGTGTCTCTGCAAAACTGAGTAAACGAATAACTACTTCTGCTTTTGGCTGTTGCTGCTTCTGAAATATCGCTGCATGGAGGCGGTTTTTTTCGTCTGTATCTCCTCCTCCTCGTTCTAGGGAGTGCAATGATTTGGTAAAAGAACGAGTGACTTGGTAATCATATACAGGTCTCACGAGAAATTGACAAACAATGCGTTGTTTCTCTTTTAATTTACTTAAATATTCATGTAATGCTTGTTCGAGCGAAGCGTCCCACCCAGCAGGCAAGCAAAAATTCTTTTCAAATTGCATTTTGTACCCGTAGTGTGCTTGTTTAAAATTTAAAGGCTCTGGAGCTTCGGATTGCGTAACTTCTAGCGTTGGATCGACGACAGCAAGCCGCTGAGCAATTTCATAACCATGTGTGGCATCAGGAGCCCAATAGTAATAATTTAACTCTGATCCATTTGCATGTAATTCCCAAGAAATCCAAGGTTCTTTGAAACGAAACGGAAAGCGTCGAAACCATTTTTTTAAAGTGAGATATTCAATCACTCCATCCCAAGCTAATTTTTGTTGGGAAGATGGCTGACTTGGGCTTGGCGTTCGTTTCAGTTGGTAGTATTTTCCCTTAGGACGCAATTGTGGAAACAAATAAAACCTGTTCACCGTCATCCTCCTTTTCCTGTAAATTATTTATACTCATTTATTCATTTTTCACGTTCAAAAGTTAATATATCTTAAAATTATCATTGATTTGTTACTAGATCAATTGCAACCTATTGACAAAAGGTATAAAGTAACATATTTAGATTATAAACGAAAAATCAACTGTTAAATGAGACAAAGAAGGGCAGCTATCCATTAGATAACCACCCTAAACTACCTACTCGCTTTCTTCATCCTCTTCTTGGGGAGCCTTTGGAGTAGAATTCCAATTTGTCAGCATTTTTTCGACATCAATTCCGGATACTTGCTTTACCATTTCCGGAGTTTGAGCCATTAACTGAGTAACATAATTGCTAACTTTTGTAGCTCCTTCGCCACCACCAGAATCAATTACTGTCAGCTTATCAATATTTTGAAGGGGGCTGGCGATTTGTTTTGCTAGTTCTGGAATCATTTTTACAATCAAGTCCAAGACAGCTGCCTGCCCATACCTGTTAAAGGCTTCTGCAAGTTTCTGTTTGGCCTCTGCTTCGGCTAACCCTTTTGCCCGAATGACTTCGGCTTCTGCTGTACCTTCCATCTTTTCTACTTCTGCTTTAGCAAAACCTTTTGCTTTTTCCGCTTCTGCCAGAGCATGCCCTTTTGCTTTTATCGCAGCAGCCTCTGCTTTTGCTTGTGCTTCTTGTTGGAAACCATTTGCTATCGCTTCTTGCTCTTTCGCATAACGATCTGCGTCCGCTTTTTTGCGTACTTCTGCATCATATTGCTTTTCTCGACGCGAAATCTCTTTCTCTTCTAACTCAATTTGTTTTTGCTTCCGGACTAATTCAATCTTCATTTCTTCTTCGACAACTTGCTGTTTATTTTTGTTTCCTTGGAGGGAATATGCTTGGTCCGCTTCTGCTTTTTTCTTATCTTGTTCAATCTTAAATGCAGCTATTTTTAATTCCTTATCTTTTTTGAATTCTTCGATATTGGTCTCCGTTATCAAAGTAGCTTTTGTTCCCTCTTCTCTTGCTTTTGCAGTTTGAATTTCTGTATCACGGATCGCATTTGCTTCCGCAATATCTGCATCTCGTTTAACTACGGCAATCCGAGGACGTCCAAGAGCATCCAAATACCCATTTTTGTCTTTTACGTCTTTGATGGTAAAAGAAACAATACTCAGACCCATTTTTTTCAAATCACGCGCAGCCACTGTTTGCACCTGTTGAGCAAATTTCTCACGATTTTTGTACACTTCTTCTACTGTCATCGTTCCTAAAATTGCACGAAGGTGACCTTCTAATACTTCACGGGCTTCATCATTTAATATTTCATTTGTTTTCCCCATAAATTGTTCGGCAGCAGTTGCCACATCTTCCAAAGAACTACCAATTTTGATGATTGCCACACCATTTACCATAATGGGAACACCTTGTTCCGTATAGACTTCTGGTGTGTGAACCGTCAATTTATGAGACAGCAAACTTAATTTTTCTGCTCGCTGGAAAATCGGAACAACAAAAGCTCCGCCACCGCGAATAATCTTTAGCTTCCGACCAGAGTCATCTGCAAGTACATTTTTCTTTCCTAAGATGTTACCAGTTACAATCATTGCTTCATCAGCACCAACTGTTTTGTATCTAGCCCAAAAGGCAATGGAAAAAATAATAATAACTCCAACAACGATTCCCGCAGTTTGTAAAATTAACAAATAGATTCATCCTTCCACATTCTCTACATAAATAATCGAATCTTTCACTTCTCGTACAATCACTTTGGCACCTTCGGGAATCAGATTACCATCCATACTTGCTGCGATATGATTTGTATTGCCACCTGCCATGGTAATCAGCACTTCGCCAAATCCATCATCGGGTATCCCAATCCAGACTTCACCTTGTTTCCCTATTAAATCTTGTACACTAAATCCTGTAGAGCTTTCTGTTCGTTCAGCTGGACGGATTACCAAATAATAATAAAATGCAACTCCACACAGAGCACAACTAGCGGAGTAAAGGAGTATTTGCTCTAAATTTAGAAATGTCCAATTAGTAAGAATAAATCCTGCACCACCAAAGATGGTTATCCCTACAAATAAGGATATGGGCTGTAAAAATGGGATGTGGATATGAAATACATCACCAAAAAAATCCCCCACAAAGAAACTGAATAAGCAAAAAACAATCCCAATTAAAAAACATACTCCAAATAAAATATCAATATTTTTCTCATTCCTCTCTCTGTCTTTATTATATAGAAAAACAAAATATTTTTCTTCGTACTTCCATACAATGTTAACTGTTTGTAAATTTCTTAATAATAGTTAATTGTCATTGATTTGCATAATAATATAAAAACATTTACCATTAGTTTAAAAGATTTTTCTTCGTTCAGCGAAATATCACCTCTACTTATGTAAATCTTTCAAATCAATGCCTCATCTTTTTATCCTCTTCTGGACACAATAACAGCATGATGAAAATCGAGAAATCATTTTATTTTATAACTGACAGAAACTTTTACGAGAGTAAAGGATGGGTTGAAAACGAATGATCACATTTGAAAATGTTTACAAGCAATATCATAATGGCCATACTGTGTTGAAAAATTTAAATTTACATTGCAAAGAAGGAGAAATAACTGTATTCATTGGTCCAAGTGGGTGTGGAAAGACCACCACTATGAAGCTGATCAATCGCTTGATTGATCCAACAAAAGGACGAATACTCGTCAATGATGCAGATATCTCTACCATCAGTCCCGTTAAATTGCGGAGAAGCATTGGATATGTAATTCAACATGTTGGATTGTTCCCTCACATGACAATCGCAGACAATGTAGCAGTAGTTCCTCGTCTTTTAGAATGGGATGAAGAGCGCACTCAAAAACGAGTAGATGAACTTTTAGAGATGGTTAAACTTGCACCAAATACATTTCGAAGTCGCTACCCTTCGGAGCTAAGCGGTGGACAGCAGCAACGTATAGGGGTTATCCGTGCTTTTGCTGCCGAACAATCCATTATTTTAATGGATGAACCTTTTAGTGCACTTGATCCAATCAGTCGAGAACAATTACAGGATGAATTGATACACCTGCAAAAAGATATCAAGAAAACCATTATTTTTGTTACACATGACATGGATGAAGCGCTTCGAATTGCGGATAAAATCGTTCTAATGCGGAGCGGAAAAATTTTGCAAGAAGGAACACCAGAAGAAATATTGCGCCGTCCAGCCAATGAATTTGTGAAAAACTTTATCGGCAAAAAAAGACTGGCACAATTTGAGGCAATTCCTGAATCGGAAGAAGTCATGACTCGTAAACCTGTTACCATCCTTCCCTCTAAAGGGCTTGCAGAGTCTATCAAAATCATGGAACGCAAACAAGTGGATTCTTTAATCGTCGTAGATGCTAATGATCGGCTTCAAGGTTACATCACGATTTATGATGTTATTCAACAATTTCGAGATGAAAGCAAACGTGTAGGGGATATTATGCACACTTTTGAACATGTCATTTCTCCTGACACACTGCTCAACCAGACGATCGATCTGATGGATGAACACAAACTGCCTTATGTACCAGTCGTCAAAAAGGATCAAACCTTAATTGGATTGGTCACGAGAGGTTCCATCGTCGGTCATCTATCCGATATTTATTCTACGAATGGAAATGAAGGGTCTTAAATGGAATATATAAAAATATTTGCTACTCGTGGAAGTGATTTGTGGAACGCTATGATCCAGCATCTCATTATCTCTGGAACTGCTTTATTGCTTGGAATTATCGTTGCTGTACCTCTTGGAATTTACTTAGTGAAAACAAAACACACATGGCTTAGATCTATCGCCTTTTCCATCACAAACGTTTTTCAAACGATACCAAGCTTAGCGTTATTAGCAATATTGATTCCCCTCATAGGAATCGGAAAGTTTCCAGCTATCGTTGCACTTTTCTTGTACTCTTTGCTTCCTATTTTACGTAATACCTACTCAGGGTTTGAATCCATCGATGAGAGTATCATCGAAGCTGCAAGAGGAATGGGTTACGATGGAAAGCAACGATTATTCCGGATCGAACTGCCACTAGCTATTCCCTACCTGATGTCGGGAATTCGCTTAACCACCATCTATATTATCAGTTGGGCAACTTTAGCCACATTGATCGGTGCAGGTGGACTTGGTGAATTAATTTATGGAGGTTTGAGTGTTTATGATAAACCTCTCATCTTTGCTTCCTCTATTACTACTATGATTTTAGCAATTGTAATCGACTTTCTCCTTGGAGTCTTGGAGAAGTTTTTAACCAATCAAACTACAAGCCGGGAACAATCCGCATAGGTTCTCAGCAGAACAGGAGGTAGTCCAACAGGATTCTGTTGTATACATATGAAACTACAAAAAGCATTACTTCCTATTGCACTATCATTCATGATCTTGCTAGCTGGATGCTCTTCAAAAGACACCATCACCGTAGGAACACAAACCTTTACCGAGACGAAAATATTAGGATATATGTACAAATACTTAATTGAACAAAATTCCAATGTAAATGTCGATGTAAAGACGGACCTTTCTTCCAGCCCTTTTATCGTCAATGCTCTGCGAGAAAATGAAATTCAATTAGGCACCCTCTATACAGGTGAGATCTTTAATAATTGGTTTCCTATCCAGCAGACAAAAGATAAACAAAAAGTACTGTCCCAAGCTCAACGCGGCTTTTCCAAATATTATCATTTTAAATGGTTCAATCCCCTCGGATTTGAAAACACATACGCTTTTACCGTAACGAAAGAAGTAGCAGACAAATATCACTTGAAAAAGATTTCTGATCTTAAAAAAGTATCCAAAAATATGCGTCTTGGTGTAGACACTTCTTGGATGGAACGGGACAATGACGGATACAAACCATTTGTCAAAACATACGGTTTATCTTTTAAAAATGTGTTTCCAATGGAAATTAACTTAGTTTACAAAGCAGTTGCAAGTAAGCAAATGGATATCGTCTTGGCCTATTCCTCTGATGCGCGGATTAAACAATATCATCTTGTGACTTTAGAGGACGATCGACACTTTTTTCCACCTTATGATGCATCCACCGTCGTCTCAGAGGACACGTTGAAAAAATATCCAAACGTAGACAAAGCTCTTCAAAAATTAAGTGGGAAAATAAATATCGATACGATTCGTACCTTAAATGCAAAAGTAGACATTGATATGCAAGAACCGGAACAAGTGGCAAAAGATTTTTTGCAGCAACAAGGACTTCTCAAGAAGTGAGGTGAGAAAAATGGACACAGTAATCCGCTATTTTCAATACAACTGGGACAACTTGCTCGTGCTTATTGGTCAACATATCGTCATGGTGGCATGTGGTTTGCTGTTAGCATTGATCGTCGGCATACCACTTGGGATTTTGTCTGCTAGAAATGAAAGAGTGGGAAAATATATTTTAGCCGTTGCAAACTTAATCCAAGTATTTCCCAGCCTTGCACTACTGGCCATGTTAATGGTTATATTCGGGATCGGATTTTATTCGGTAGTGATTGCACTATTCTTGTACTCTCTTTTGCCGATCATTCGCAATACATATGTTGGGCTTAAGGAAGTAGATCAAAGTATTTTAGAGGCAGGTAAAGGTGTAGGAATGACCAAGTTTCAAATTTTGCGCAAGGTACAAATTCCACTTTCTCTCTCCTTTATTTTTTCCGGCATCCGGCTTGCAGCCGTTATCGCCATTGGAGTAGCTACCCTTGCTCCATTCATCGGCGGAGAAGGATTAGGAAAAGAAATTTATTCCGGGATAAACTTGCGTGACCCGGTTAAAATTTACAGCAGTGCGATCATCACGGCAATCCTAGCGATACTAGCAGATTATTTGCTGGGAAAAGCAGAAAAGAAAACGCGAGTAGAATAGAAAAGCACAGTTAGCTAAGAGGAATTTAAATGGTAATCAAAGAGCCACTATCAAATTTAAGATAGAGGCTCTTTTTACTGTATATGGAATTCCTCTGGACATTATCCTTCAAAGAGTCGCATGAAGATCGTAAAAAATTGGAGTTTGTGCGGCTCGTTCGAGCTGAGCCACACAAACCATGTACCGCACCAATCAAGGATGGAGCGACTGACTACTGCTGCTGGGAGTCCAGCTTCTTGATTCCATCGTCCAGTCCATCCCCGGATACGGGTGTGTCTGCCCCATGTCACCCATTCGGGCCTGGGAAGTCTGGGAAGTGTCCTGTTCATCGCTCTCATTCGACGGGGTGGTCACATTGCCTCCTCGAGACATGTTGGGTAGAAGCATCGATTAATGCTCCATTATTAATTTTAATAAAAATAACTTATAAGTCAATGTGATCACATTCTTAATGATCACACTATAAAAGAGGAGGCTATCTCCTAACCTCCTTGTTACATTCAATATTAAAACGATATCTATCCCAAACCAAATGTAGTACAAAACATTATTCTACTATTCCTTTAACCCTATTTGTGACTGTACCAAGATTTGATCAAAATTGTCTTCTTCCTTGTTAGAAGAAAAAATCGTTCCAAGATATGCTGCCAAAAAACCTAGCGGTATGGAGATAATTCCCGGATTGGTTAAGTTGATCAGCGGATCTCCTACCAATATCGCCTTTCCTACTTCTGGACTCCATACATTTGGACTGATCGCCACCAAAATGATAGAACTGCACAAACCAACTAACATGCTTGCTATAGCGCCAGTCGTATTAAAGCGGCGCCAGAACATCGTAAACAGAATAACGGGTAAGTTCGCACTAGCGGCAACGGCAAATGCTAACCCAACTAAGAAAGCTACATTTAGTTTTTGCGCAAATAACGCTAATAGGATTGAAATTACCGATACCCCGACAGATGCCCATTTTGCTGCTTTCATCTGTTCCTTTTCACTCACATCACCTTTTCGAATGATATGGCTGTAAAAATCATGAGCAAAAGACGAAGCAGCTGACAATACTAAACCTGCAACTACTGCTAAAATGGTGGCAAAAGCAACGGCAGAAATAAAGGCAAATAAAAAGTCTCCACCCAACGCTTTTGCCAGTAATGGAGCTGCCATATTCCCTGCCTTATTAGCTTTTTCAATGACATTTGTACCCACAAAAGCAGCTGCACCGAATCCCAAAAAGATAGTCATAATATAAAAAATTCCGATAATCCAAGTGGCATTTACCACTGATTTACGAGCAGTAGGTGCATCTTTCACGGTAAAAAATCGAATTAAAATATGAGGCAATCCTGCTGTTCCGAGGACAAGTCCCAAGTTAAGCGAAATATTATCCAAGCCATCTTTAAATTTGTTACCGGGGTTTAAAAAAGCATCTCCCAATGGAGTAGCTTCTTTCATATGCTGGAACATGTTCGTGATACTAAAATCAAACTTTGCAAAAACCATAATAGAAATAATCAATGTACCGACTAATAACAGCACAGCTTTAATAATTTGAACCCAACTGGTTGCCATCATACCGCCAAAAACAACATAAACCGTCATTAAGACTCCGACAATTAATACTGCTGTAGCATAGTCCAGATTTAATAATAATTTAATTAATGCACCAGCTCCGACTAACTGAGCGATCATATAAAAGATAGAAATTGCAATCGAATTCAAAGCGACAACACCGCGAATATTTTTATTTTTAAATCTGGATGCAATGACATCTGCCATTGTATATTTTCCAAGGTTGCGCAGTGGTTCTGCGACCAGATAGAGCACGACAAGATATGCTACCAAAAAGCCAATGCTATAAAAAAATCCATCAAATCCAGTAAGCGCAATCATTCCAGCTATCCCTAAAAAAGATGCTGCTGACATATAATCTCCTGCAATCGCCAATCCATTTTGCCAACTTGATAAACCGCCACCAGCAGTATAAAATTCATTGGTCGTATTCGTTTTTTTGGCTGCGAAAAAAGTGATGACAAGTGTAATAGCGACAATCAGTAAAAATAGCCAAAACGCAGTATAATTCACTTATTTTCGCCTCCAACTTTTTTAATCTTTTCCACCATAGAATCAAATGATTTAGCCTTTTTTGAATATAAGATACATAATCCCCATGTCATAATAAATTGAGCCAGCGCAAATATCCAAGCCCAAGAAATAGGACCTATAGCAGAACGATTTAAAACAGTACTGTAAGATGTAAGGATCGGAAGGGCAAAATAAAATACAAAAAAGAAAATGGTAGTAGGGATGATAAATCTCTTCTTCTTGCTCATCAATTCTTGAAAGAGCGGAGATTGGACAATCTTTTTGTAATCGCTTTCAACACTATTTTTCAACAAACATCAGCCTCCTTTTTAATAGAGTATCTAATAATGAATATGATGTCTATCTTTAATTTATTATTATGATTATTAACTCTGTTAAGTATTTTCAAATGAGTTTCAATGCTTTCCGAATTCAAAAACACTAGGAAAAACAGCAGTCATTACCATACTGCTGTCTTTCATTAATTTATAAAAGCATTATTCTTAAACAGAATTAAATTAGAATGATACTATGTGTTGTGAACCGACTGAGCAGGTTGCAGGATCAAGTGACTTGGATAACTGATTTCCACCCCATTGCGCTGAAAAGCCAAAATTACTTCTATCCGCATCTGCCGCTCCACTTTGATATATTCATCAGGTACACATAAGGCAGTGACCGTAACATGAAC
This sequence comes from Shimazuella sp. NTD250, assembly GCF_059510375.1. Lineage (NCBI taxonomy): Bacteria > Bacillati > Bacillota > Bacilli > Caryophanales > Thermoactinomycetaceae > Shimazuella > Shimazuella sp. NTD250. The sequence continues at coordinate 245,549 of NZ_JCAJZS010000001.1, forward strand.
ACCAGATTGATCTATGTTCGTAATCCCCGTTACTTCTGGCTTTTCTAAAATCCACAAATCACATTTTTCATAGATATCATCACAAACATCAGATAAAATTTTCTCCATTCTTATCATATTTATCTCAAATGGCACAGTTACAGTAACAATTGCCCTCATTTTCTCACGATTATAATTCGTAACTTGCATGATTTCTCCGTTCGGTAAATAATGAAGCCTTTGATTGTATTCACGAATCTTGATGATACGAAGTCCGACTTCTTCCACTGTACCGATAATATCATTATTTATTTGAACTACATCTCCAACTTCTAATTGACCTTCAAAAATAAGAAAAAGCCCTGATATTATATCCCGTACTAAATTTTGGGCACCGATACCGATGGCTAAACCGAAAATTCCCGCACTAGCGAAAACAGGAACCGGATTAAATCCCATATTTATTAAAATGGTAATAAAAGAGATGAAATAGATCACATACCTGCTTATTGATTTCATCAATTTATGAAAGGTATTTGCTTGGCTTCCTTTTACTCTACTATGTTGAAACAACCAATCCATCAATCGATCCGTAAACCTTGCAGCTATAACAGTAAGCAAAATGATAAAAATTGTCTTCACTATCGGAATAAGAAGAAAGGACACAGGATCATTTATCATACTGCTCCAGATTGATTTTGTTTGGTTTATCAAAGACTCTGTATGTATTTCTAACTTTGTTTGCTTTTCAAACACGGAAAAATAGACCTCCGATTTTATGGAATAAAACTAACATCATTATATAGAATTCCCAAAGAAACGAACAGACTAACAAATACTTTTTTAATAAAATAGGAGAAATCCACTATGATGCGGCATCCTGGAAAATGGGAAAAAAGAGAGAATAAAGCATCGATCGGATTCTAGTCAAAATTACAAAAGTAGCGGTAATGATCATTTTTAGAATACTGCAAACACAAATTTAAAATTATCGTTAAAAACACATTCATTGATCCCATTCACCCAACTTGTTATGATAAAAACAGTTCACCCAAAAGTACAAGTAAAGAGAAGGATAAATATGTATATTGATTTATTAGTATTATATCAAATCGAACTTTCACCTAAGTATGGCTATGAAATCAAAAAAAACATCCAGCATCAACTTGGCGATTTAGTGGATGTTAATCATAATTTGTTATACCCTGCTTTACGTCGTTTTGAAGAAAAAGGAGCAATCTTAAAAAAAACCGATGAACAGACTGGAAAACCCAATCGACATGTCTATTATATAACAGACATAGGCAGAGTATTGCTCTGTCAGATCATCAAAGACTTCCACCCTAAAAATGCCAAGAATGACATAGAGTTCTTAATAAGAGTTGCTTTATTTGATCATATTGAAAAAGCGGATCGCTTTCATATTTTAAACATGAGAAAATCATACCTAACAAACCTATTAGCCAAAAGATTCCCTGCTGATTATCCAATAGAAAATAGCATTTTTACACATGAAGTAATCCAGTTTTCTACAATAAGAATACAACAAGAAATAAAATGGATTGATCATTTACTATCAAAGATATAAGCTATCATGAACGCTTAAAACAGAGGGTATACTATGTTATTCCCTCTGTTTGTTCTTTTTTTATTTCCTCTTTAAAATATCCTCTTCCAACTACAATCGGTTTCCCACATATTAAACCTTATGTAAGGAAAAACTGAATACTAACGTTAACCGTCTAAAACTCCTAGAACAAAGAGGTAGGACAATGTTCAATCGGAAAGACCAGATCACCACTCCACAGGCTGCTGTCGTTATTATCTCCTATACTTTAGCTCTTGGCATTCTGCAATTGCCAAGAAGCCTTGCAGAAGCTACGGGAAATGCTGATGGTTGGATATCGATACTGATCTCAGAACTGATTCATATCTTATTTGGCATCATGATCGTAAAACTTTGTCAACGATTTCCACAAAAAACATTTTATCAGTTTAGTCAAGAGATTATTGGGAAGTGGCTTGGAAAACTACTTAGCATCTGTTTTATTGCGTATTTTTTATTATGGTGTGGGTTTGAGGTTCGTGGAATGTCCGAACTAATGAAACTTTACTTACTTCCTACAACACCTTCGATGGCAGTTGCCATACCCTTTATCTGTCTAGGAGTCTATGTAGTAGTTGGAGGGATCAACCCTATTGTACGTCTTCTTGAGGTTTTATTACCGCCCACGATCCTCGTTTTTGTCTTGGTTTTTCTTCTTAGTTTAAAAACCTTTGAAATTAATAACTTACGCCCTGTAATGGAATCTGGAATTATACCCGTAATGAAAGGATTGAAAGTTACTCTATTCCCTTTAACAGGAATGGAATCCATGCTTGTCCTTTTTGCCTTTATGAAAGAACCACAAAAAGCCATCAAAGTATCTATTATAGGTATTGTCGTACCTTTAGTTTTTTATGTGACAACCTTTCTTTTGACTATTGGAAGTCTCGGAATAGAAGGAGCCTCTATTAAAACATGGCCAGTTATTGAATTGTTTCGTCAGTTTGAATTTACTGGTATTTTATTTGAACGATTTGAAACCTTCATGCTTGCCATTTGGATTTTGAAAATCTTCACTTCCTTTGTCGCTTGTTATTATTTTGCAGTGATTGGTTTTAGTCAATTAACAAACATAGAGACGATTCGTATAATTTATTGTACTGCACCGATTATTTATCTTATTACTATGTCTCCAAGAAACATAAATGATTTATTTCATTTTGGTAATCTGCTTGGTTATACTGGTGCATGTTTCATCATGTTGGTTTCAACTGCATTGTTCTTAATCACAATTTGGAGGAAGAAAAGTTCTATGAATCATTAATGATAATCCATTATTTTTCCCGCAAAAAAAATCTACTTCAACAACTTTCCCACTCCTCAACTCGCAAACACGAAATACCAAGCTGCTTTTGAAATCTCACTTTGTATTCGTCCCTCAAACAAAATCATCTCCTATCACTCCTGCATCTCATCTTTTCGTTTATGAGATTGCCCTCAATCTATAACTCTGCTTTTCTATCTCTACTTAGAGATTTGCAAAAAACATAATCCGGTAACGACTTGTTTTCTAGAACAATCTAGCATCAGTTTGTTTAAAACCCATTTCTATAGGAAATAAATGACAAAAATGAGGTTTGGGTAAGGAGAGACAAATGACTACATATGCAAAGGTTAAGCAGACATTGGTCTGTTTAGAAGGAGCGCAGTCGACTATGCAAATACTGGAACAAATCACGCAAAAGGAAGAAGCTGCGCAATCTCTACGTTTTAATGCACAAAAATTGGATGTTGTGATCACTCGATTAAAGAAACGTGTTCAAAAAATGGAATTCGAAGAACCAAATTACAAGGGATTTTAGCTAGGAAGGAGAAACGAAAGTGCCAGATTGGCTTCAGATTATTATTCGTTCTATCGTCTTTCTTTTGCTTGTCCTTGCTCTAACAAGAGTACTTGGGAGAAAAGTTGCCTCAAGGATGACCTACTTTGATATTGTGTTTGCGATGACAATAGGAGTTATTGCAGCTGCAATTTCCTTAAATCTTGTTCCTGTCGTGTTGGGTTCTATTGCTTTGCTTACTTGGGGTTTACTAGGAACTGGTCTCAGTTTTCTCTCCTTAAAAAGCAAATGGGTACGAGATTTCATTCACGGAAGAGAAGCAGTTGTCATGAAAGATGGAAAGATAATGGAAGATCAATTAATGAAACTCCGATATTCACCTGAAGATTTATTACAACAATTGAGAAGTAAGCAAATATTTAACGTATCAGATGTAGAATTTGCGGTTATGGAATCAGATGGAGAAATAAATGCCTTATTAAAATCAAATCGTCAACCTATAACCCCTAAAGATGTAGGTGTAGAAGTATCTCCTAGTACAGGGGTTCAAACCGTGATTTTAGATGGAACCATTATGGATGAACCTTTGACAGTCATGGGATTAAATCGAGGTTGGCTCCATACCGAATTAGATAAAATCGGAGTATCTGTTGACAATGTATTCATTGCTCAAATTGATACATTAGGTGACTTGTACCTTGATTTATTTGATGATGTAATTCAAATTCCACAAGCATCTACACGACAATTATTGTTAGCAACTTTAGAAAAAGCAAAAGCAGATTGTGAAAGCTTTTTATTAGAAACGAATGATACAAAAGCAAAACAAATGTATCAGCAATGTGCAGAAGATTTAACCTTGATTATTTACGACCTTAAACCAATGTTGAAATAAATAAAAATGGAGGAAAAACATGTCAGATAAAAAGAAAAAGAAATTGACACCAATACAACAAGAATACCAAGATTTTGCGACACAAAGAGAACCAAAACGACCAATCGTTAAAAACTGTGTTCGTGCATTTTTTTATGGAGGAGGAATATGCCTCCTTGGACAATTGATTTCAACCTTTTATATGCACTATTTTGGCTTTACGAAAGAAACAGCAGGAGACCCAACAGTAGCTACTCTCATCTTCCTCTCTGTATTATTAACAGCTTTAGGAGTTTATGATCATATCGCCCAAAAAGCAGGTGCTGGTACTGCTATTCCTGTAACAGGCTTTGCAAATGCAATGGCATCTGCGGCAATCGAGCACCGCTCGGAAGGATATGTACTCGGAGTTGGCGGAAACATGTTTAAATTAGCGGGTTCTGTCATTGTTTTTGGTGTATTTGCTGCATTTGTAATCGGAATCATAAAAGTGGTTATTTCGCAGTTTTTAGGAGGATTTTAAGTGTTACAAGGTAGAACCTGGGTATTTCCCAATACTCCTTATATTTCCGCTTCAGCAGCCGTTGGAGGACCTTTTGAAGCTCAGGGACCTCTAGCCGATGATTTTGATATTCTGCACGGTGACTTATGGCTTGGAGAAGATAGTTTTGAAAAAGCCGAAAAAAAACTATTGGAACAAGCTTGCGAAAAAGCTATTGATAAAGCTGGATATAAAAAAGATGACATGCAATTTTATTTAGCTGGAGACCTTATGAACCAAGTCATTTCCAGCAATTTTTCGGCTCGTACTTTAACGATACCCTATTTGGGACTGTTTGGGGCATGTTCTACTTCGATGGAAAGTCTTGCCTTAGGGTCACTATTAGTAGATGGTGGTTATGCAAAACGTGTACTAGTAGGAACATCTAGTCATAATGCTTCTGTCGAAAAGCAATTTCGTTATCCCACCGAATACGGTTCACAAAAACCACCTACTGCTCAATGGACAGTAACAGGTGCTGGAGCAGCAGTGGTCACTTCAGAAAAAACGGGCATAAAGGTGACTTCTGCTACAGTTGGACGCGTTGTCGATATGGGAATTCAAGATCCCTTTAACATGGGAGTCGCAATGGCACCGGCAGCTGTCGATACGATAGAAGCACACTTCCGGGATTTGAATGTAAATGCTTCCACTTACGATTTGATTTTAACAGGTGATCTAGGGAAAGTCGGACACCATATAGCTGCTGATTTATTAAAAAAACATGGCTTAAAAATCACAGAAGACAGGTTTGGAGACTGTGGGTTATTAATTTATCGAGAAGATCAACCAGTTTTAGCCGGCGCAAGTGGTTGTGCTTGTGCAGCTTGTGTTGTATTTGGACATATTCTCAATCGTATGCGAAGAGGTGAACTTCGTAAGATTTTGGTAGTAGCAACAGGAGCTTTATTGTCTCCGATTAGTTATCAGCAAAAAGAAAGTATCCCTTGCATCGCACATGCAGTAGCCTTTGAAGCAGAAGGAGGCGAAGAAACAGAATGATTTTTTTATGGTCATTTGTTATCGGAGGACTGATCTGTGTTATTGGTCAGATTATGATGGATGGGTTTAAACTAACACCTGCACATACCACCAGTACTTTAGTAGTAGTCGGTGCCATTTTAGGCGGATTGGGCTGGTACAAACCTCTGATTGATTTTGCAGGTGCAGGTGCCACCGTTCCCATTACAAGTTTTGGCAATGCATTGGTACATGGTGCACTAGCAGAGGCTTCAAAAGATGGTTTTGTTGGGGTTATAACAGGTATCTTTGAAGTGACAAGTGCTGGAATATCTTCAGCTATCGTATTTTCTTTCTTAGCTTCACTACTATTCAAATCAAAAGGATAAGATGGTGTATGGACTTGCTATATATTGTTAAGGTTATTGTCTTATTTACCATTGCAATAGCAGCAATCCGGTTAATGGGAAAAGCAACATTAAGCCAACTTGCTCCCCACGATTTAATGGCGATTGTAATTATTGCTGCATTAGCAACACAACCCATTATCGTCGATGATTTTTTAAGCACCGTACTTGCTATTGCTTTGATCGTTATTATACATGTGATATTTAGAAAGTTGACACTCTATCAGTGGACAAATCAATTCATTCTTGGGGAACCAACCATTCTGATCAAGCATGGAAAAATCGTGAAAGAGAATCTTCAGCGTTGCCAATTTTCTTTATCTGAACTGTTATCTACTATTCGCTCAAAAGGATACTCAGATATACGCTCTATTCAATATGCCATTTTGGAACCTACTGGTGCAGTGAGTGTGTTTCCATGGGAAAAATACTACCCTGTTACACGTAACGATTTAAAGATAAAAGCAACTTATCATGGCTTAGCGCTTTCTTTGGTTATAGACGGAAAAATACAGCATCATAATTTGTTATTAATCGAAAAAGATGTGGACTGGCTTAAACAAGAATTACAGAAAAAAGGATTTCTCGATATAAACCAAGTTACATATGCATCCATAATGGACTATGAATCAAGTATTTATGTGGACAGCGGAAAAGGTCACCACTCCAAAACCAAAAATAATTACTCCAGATGAACAAATTCACTAACATTTCGTTCCAAATCCCGCTTGATATGCACGTCTTCCGCGTCTGTTGTAAAGAGCAACAAAGGACGCTACAGTCGTATATATCTTCGCTTAGGATTTTTTGTATCTATTTTGCTTAAGTAGAGTAATTATATGAATAAAAGATAAAAGTCGCCTATCCTCTGAAAGACGACTTTTAGAAAATTATTGGTTATACTGTGGCTCTTCACTCATAATTTGTTGTTCACGTGTTTTTAACTGCTGAACTACTGTCTCCATTTGCAGACTTAGCTGTTGATAGGTTTGCTTTGCTTGTTGATTGTCTGTATCTAATGCAAATCCTTTTAAACTCGCAGCAATAGACTCCGCACTTGCTATGGTTTGTTGAATTTTTGTCCCTACTGTCATGACGCTCACCCTTTATTTAAGATTTAATTTCTGCCATTATTTTTTACAAAGATGAGAAAAGTATTCCATGAAGTTGCATGTTTTAGTGAAGCTGATCATGATAGCGGTCTATAAACACTTTTCCATCCCCGGTAATCTCCATATAACTTACCTCTTTTATGTCCTTGATCTTGTGCTGTTTCAATATATTTTGTACATCCTTTTTTGTTAACTTTGCTTCTTTTAATTTCTGTTCATCAAATACTCCATCAATAATTATTTCCATTCCGGGCTTTTCCTGTTTTGTTTTCAAACCTAAATCTTTTCGAGTCGGAGTACCTTGTGCTGCTTTTTTCAGCACCGATAGACATCCATCTGTTTCCATCACTGCAAATTCAACATCTGCAACGGAAAATACATCCTTCTTTCGTAATAACATACGAAGATTATCGATATCTAAACGGATTTTTTCTATATTTTTTTCGAGAATTTTTCCATTTTTAATAATCGTCACAGGTTCTCCTTCAGCTAAGAGACGAACATTCCGAAATTTCGTACCTAAGTAAGAAGCCAAAATAGAAAGTCCTCCAAATAATGCTAATGACAGCAAGGCTCTAGTTACTGGAACACTCTCATCCACTAAAGGAACAGCTGCAATATCTCCTAAAATAATCCCAGTGATATAATCAAAATAAGTAAGTTGTGAAATTGCCTTTTTCCCTTGGAGTCTTGTTAAAAGCAGTAAAGCGATAAAGATAATGGGTACTTCCCAAAACAATTGCATCATGTATTTGTCCATATCATCACCTGAGCTTAGTGTTACTTAAATTACTTAAAATATTCTTCCGTGTAAATCGAGATATACTACCCTTATAAAATATTTCATTTTATAATTTTTTATCATTCTATGTGAATATTTATACATTAAATCCAACTTTATTTCATCGATCCACAAAGAAAGATTTATATTTATTCCCTTTCGAACAATACAAACCAATGAATTCTACAATATTTTTTGGTAAAATTATGTATAAATATTTATTATTCTTGACAAAAAGCACCTCCTCCTATGATAATTATATGTAAATCTTTAAATATAAAATTCTAAAAATGGTTTTAGGAGGAGAACATTTGGCAAAATTTCATGTTCAAGGCGAGCGATGGTTTCCACCTGAAAATTCCTTCTTTGATGAAAAAGAAGAATTATGGGGAGATTGGTATTGTGACTCGGAAGTAGGGCGTCTGCGTTCTATTTTGCTTAGACGACCTGGCAGCGAAATTGAGATTGTGACAAACAAGAATTATCAAGATTTTCGCTGGAAAGCTTCCATGAACCCGGAGAATGCGCGGAAGGAACAAGATACTTTAGCTCAAATATATCGAGATCATGGCATTGAAGTTAATTATGTGGAAGATATGAGAAATGATCGACCAAATGCATTATATATGCGTGATTTGGTTATTATGACACCAGAAGGGGCAATTGTTTGTCGACCAGGAATCAAAGCTCGACGCGGAGAAGAACGATATGCTGCCGGGGCATTGAGTCAACTAGGTGTTCCCATAATTAAAACGATAAATGGTGATGGTATTTTTGATGGAGCTTGTTTGATGTGGGTGGATCGTCATACAGTCATTATTGGAACAGGTGCTCGTGCTAATGAGTCAGGAGCAAAACAAGTAGAAAGTGAATTGAGAAACATTGGTGTAACCGATTTCATTCACTTTCCGATCCCATATGGCCATGCACATATAGACGGGTTATTAAATATCGCTGATAAAAAAACAGCCGTATTATTTCCTTGGCAAGTTCCCTATGATGTCGTGAAAGCGTTATTAGATCGAGATTTCACGATTGTGGAAGCTACTAACATAGAAGAAGTAAAATCAAATTTTTCCGTAAACTTCGTAGCCTTAGAACCGGGTAAAGTAGTTATGCCCGCTGGCAGTCCTGAAACGAAAGCAAAAATGGAAGAATCGGGAATAAAGGTAATCGAAGTCAAAATGGATGAGATTATGAAAGGCTGGGGCGCTATTCACTGCATGACAGCTCCTTTAAAAAGGGACCCCCTATCCACCTAGTAAACAAAAGAGAGGATTGTGTAAAATATGAAAAAGTATCTCGTACTTATTATTTCTCTTTTTCTAGTTTTGCTTACAGCTTGTAGCGGAGGAAATAGCAGCGGCTCCAATGAAACATCCACAGTTGATAATATAGTGAAGAAAAAGACACTAGTCATTGGTACTGCCCCTGGATACTTGCCATTTGATATGAAAGATAAAAAAGGTAACTACATCGGTTACGATATGGATTTAGCTAGAGCAATTGGTAAGGCACTAAATGTAAAAGTGGAGTTTAAACAATATGAATTTAGTGGACTGATTCCAGCATTACAAACTGGCGATATTGATATGATTCTCGCTGGTATGACCATTCGTGGAGATCGTGCGTTAAGTGTTAGTTTTTCGAATCCTTACTATGCAACTGGTCAAGCGTTGATGGTACCAAAAAGTGATTCGACCACAACAAACTATCAACAACTGGATCAAGCAGGAAAAACGATTGCTGTGTCCCAAGGAACAACAGGCGCATTACTGGCAAAACAAGTTTTCAAAAAAGCAAAAGTAGTTGACTATCCTGATTTCCCTTCTGCTGGTATGGCGATGACACAAGGTCAAGCAGATGGAATTATCTATGATGAACCTGCCGTTAAATTGTTTGTCAATATGAATCCTACTAAAGTAAAACAAGTAAGCGGGTTAATATCCTCCGAGAATTTAGGAATTGCGGTTAAATTGAACGATTTAAAAACAACACAATGGTTAAATTCTTTCCTTGAATCTTATCGTAATAGTCCTGACGATATAGCATCCATTAACAAATGGTTTAAATCTACTGATTGGATGAATCAAGTAGAAAACAAGAAATAATGCTACTTTCAACCTCGTTAATAGGAAGAGTCTAGGAAACTATACTCTTCCTATTCTATGAATCAACTTATATTAGGAGGACCTGAAGTTATGGAATATAACTTGGATTGGAGCGTTATTCCCCAAAATATGGATGCCATACTAGAGGGACTTTGGTTAACACTTCAAATTTCCGCATTAGCTCTTTTAATTAGTATCCCCATCGGCATCCTTGCTGGTTTGCTGCGTATATCTCGTAATCGTTTTGTTTCTTTTCTAGCTTCTTGTTATATTGAATTTATTCGCGGAGTACCTCTTTTGGTCTTACTTCTTTGGATATATTTTGTACTCAATCAATTTTTGCATTTAGGTGCTTATTGGTCCGCCATTATCGGCCTCGCTTTCTTTTCTGGTTCTTTTATCGCTGAAATTGTTCGTGCTGGAATTGAATCTGTTCCACGTGGACAAATGGAGGCTGCAAGATCATCAGGAATGAATTATATATCCGCAATGAGATTGATCATCCTCCCGCAAGCATTTCGAAAAGTCTTACCGCCAATGGCTTCTCAGTTTATCATCTTGATTAAAGATTCCTCCTTGGTTTCCGTCATATCGGTAGCCGATTTGACTTTAGCTGGTAAAAACATTGTAGGTACCACGTTTCGTTCCTTGGAAGTCTGGACATTTATCGCATTGCTCTATTTTGCAATGACATTTATCATTTCCCAAGTAATTCGATTTTTAGAGAAAAAATACAAGGTAGCGGAATAAATGGAGGACATGCAATGATCAACATACAAAAAGTCAATAAATACTATGGCAAGCATCAAGTACTCCAAAATATAGACTTAGAAATACCTAAGTCACAAATTTTTGCTCTAATCGGACCAAGTGGCGCTGGAAAAAGTACATTGATCCGAACGATAAATGCATTGGAAGAAATTCAGGAAGGACAAATTCAAGTCGATGGTATTTCTGTACATGATAAAAAAACAGATATCAACACATTACGATCTGAAATAGGGTTTGTTTTTCAAAATTTTAATTTATATCCGCATCTCACTGCACTTCAAAATGTATCCTACTCTCCCATCTATGTAAAAAAGATCTCTAAAAAAGAAGCAGAAACTCGAGCTAAAGAATTGTTGTCTTCATTAGGACTTGGAAACAAAGTAGATTCCTTTCCTGGACAGTTATCAGGAGGACAGCAACAGCGGGTAGCCATTGCTAGGGCATTAGCCATGGATCCAAAAATTATGTTATTTGATGAACCTACTTCTGCACTTGATCCAGAAATGATTAAAGAAGTATTAGATGCAATTCGAAAATTAGCGACAACAGGAATGACAATGGTAGTCGTTACTCATGAGATGGGATTTGCCCGTGAGATCTGTAATCAAATCGTGTTTATGGCTGATGGAAAAATCGTAGAAGTAGCTCCACCTGAGCAATTCTTCACCCAACCGCAAAGTGATCGCGGCAAAGACTTTTTAAATAAAGTCCTTAATCATTAATAGGAGGATCAAGGTAAATGAAACTCTGGGGAGGACGCTTTACCAAACAAACCGATGCATTAGTAGAAGAGTATACTGCTTCTATCCCTTTTGATTATCAGTTATGGAAAGAAGATATTGTAGGCAGTTTAGCCCATATCCAAATGTTAGGGAAATGCAAAATCATTGATTCCAAAGAAGTTGAGCAAATCAAAGAAGGATTACACCACGTCTTCCGAGGCATCCAAGAGGAAAAATACAATTTCACCATTGAAAACGAAGATATTCATATGAATATCGAGAAAATGTTAAGAGAAGAAATCGGTCCCCTAGCTGGAAAATTACACACTGGGCGCAGTAGAAATGACCAAGTAGCATTAGATTTACATTTATATTTACGAAGAAAAACACTTGAGCTCGCAGAACAGACACTTCTGCTTCAAACTGCACTTCTAAACCAAGCACAAAAGCATCTGGATACCGTTATGCCAGGTTATACTCATATGCAACGAGCGCAGCCTGTTCTCCTAAGTCATCATTTGCTAGCGTATGTAAGTATGCTGCAAAGAGATTTTGAACGAATCCAAGATAATTGGAAGCGAATCAATGTACTCCCACTTGGAGCAGGCGCACTAGCAGGTACCACCTTTCCAATTGATCGAGAATACGTTGCCGAGATACTTCATTTTGATGACGTTTACCGTAACAGTATGGATGCAGTGAGTGATAGAGACTTCCTTGCAGAATTTTTATTTCAGGCTTCCTTACAATCCATGCATCTTTCTCGTCTTTGTGAAGAGCTCGTTATTTGGAGTAGTCAAGAATTCTCCTTTATTGAACTGGATGATGCTTATTGTACAGGTTCCAGCATTATGCCACAAAAAAAGAATCCAGATGTAGCTGAATTAATTCGTGGTAAAACGGGACGAGTCTATGGACATCTCATGGGTATGCTGACAATTTTAAAAGGGTTACCGCTCACGTATAACAAAGATATGCAGGATGATAAAGAAGGTATGTTTGATACACTCTCCACTTTAAAGGGAGCACTTACAATACTTGCACCGATGATAGAGACCATGCATGTTCATCGAGAGAGAATGAAAAAAGCAGTTACACATGATTTTGCCAATGCAACTGATTTAGCTGATTATCTTGTACGAATCAATATTCCCTTTCGTGAAGCTCACGAGATTGTAGGGAAAGCAGTTCTCTATTGCATCACAAAAAACAAATTCTTACAGGATTTATCTTTAGAGGAGTTCAAACAATTTTCCCCGTTGATCGAATCAGATGTATATCACGCCCTTGAAGTAGAAACCGTAGTAAACGCACGAAATGTCTTAGGTGGAACTGCCCGGAATCAAGTGGAATCACAATTAGATGCCCATCAGAAATGGATAGAATCCAGCAAAGAATGGGTCCATCAACATAAACAAAAAACTGAATTAAGCAATTGGTTATTAAGACATTCCGGCGTTTGAGGTTATGCGATAAAAACAGCAGTGTCCCATCACTGCTGTTTTTTCCATGGCTTCCGATAAAATTCATGAAATAACTTAATCAACGCCCGCTTTTCAATTCGTGATACATAGGACCGAGATATCCCTAATTCCTTTGCTATCTCCCTTTGCGTTCTTTCTTCTAAACCATCCAATCCAAACCGATTTCGAATCACCTCTTGCTCCCGATCATCCAAAATGTGCAGATGGTTCATGATTCGTTTCTTTTCAATTTTCATTTGAACCAAATCCACAATCTCATCTCTGTCTGTTCCCAAAATGTCCAACAAGGTTATTTCATTTCCTTCTTTATCTGTTCCGATGGGATCATGTAAGGATACATCTTTCCGTGCTTTTTTTAGCGAACGTAAGTGCATTAAAATTTCTAACCTAATGTCTATAGTGGTGCGTAAGATATATTTAAAACGTGTAGATTTCTACACGGTCATTGAACGACACATTTCCCTCGCCAACATTTGGATTTTATCCCTCCTTTTCCTTTTTTTACTCTAATCGATTGTTTCATCTCCTCTTTTGCAATCTTCTGATTACTGGCAAAGCCATCCGCTTCCAATAATTTTTTTCAATTCTTGTTTCAATCTCTTCATTTCCCAGTTCAAATGCAGTTTTAAGCTCCACTCACTAACTTGGTTTTACCAAGTGAATAAAAAAACAAAATAAGAGAAGCACTAAGTTTAACAACCATAAAAAGGGGATAAAAATGCGAAAAATTTCTCTTATCTTCATTTTATTTATCATGCTATTGCAAGGATGCAATACAAATCCACAAAGCAGGAAGGAAAATACTCCAAGTAATCAATCAACCCAATCAAAATTAGAACGAATGACGAGTAGAGGCAGAGTGCTTCCTGGAAAAAGGGGGGATAATACACTTCCAACAAATAGAGTCAGACCACACATTGAGTCCATTGGTTTTTTGGAACCCATAATTCCAACGCAAGCTGTTAATGACGTTAAGGAAACAGCTCGAAATTTGACTTATGTTGCTTTTTTTAGTTACCGTGCTCAAAACAATGGAGATTTAATTTCGATCGATGATGCATCCCCCTTGGCAACTACAAAACAGAAAAATGCAGTTCCAATGTTAGTAATTACTAACTTCGCTAAAGGAAATTTCCAACCAGATATCGCCCATCAGATCTTTACGAATCCAACATCATCTAAACGGTTGATTCATAATGTGATTCGTGTCATGAAGGAAAAAGGATATCGAGCTTTAAACGTAGACTTTGAGCATATCTACGTAAAAGATCGTCAGTTGTATAACGGATTTTTGGCAACTCTATTGCCAGTGGTTAAGAAAGAAGGCTATCTTGTATCCACCGCTTTAGCTCCAAAATCTAGTGACAAACAGGATGGCCCTTGGCATGGAGCACATGATTATGCTTTTCATGGGAAAATAGCAGATTTTGTAATCCTCATGACCTATGAATGGGGTTGGACTGGTGGGCCACCAATGGCAGTCTCTCCGATCCCCCAAGTTCGTAAAGTTATAGATTATGCCATTTCAAAGATCCCCAGAGAAAAGATCATTATGGGGGCACCTCTATATGGTTATGACTGGACACTGCCATATCAAAAAGGTGGTCCGAAAGCAAAACGAGTGTCCCCTCAAGAAGCTGAGACATTCGCTCAAATAAAGTCGCTTAGAACGCAATACAGTAATCGAGATCAGGCTCCATATTATTTCTATACAGATAATCAGGACAAAAAACACGTAATCTGGTACGAAAACACACAAAGTGCCCAAGCTAAATTTAACTTAATTAAGGAGTATGGACTTCGAGGTATCGCTTATTGGGTACTCGGTGAAGATTTCTCTAAGAACTGGTCCCTGCTCCAAGAAAACTTCAAAATACGTAAGTATTAAAACAAAAAGGTTCTGGCAAATGTCAGGACCTATTAATTTATTTTGAAGACTCTTTTTAAAACGTGTAGATTTCTACACGATCATCATGCAGCACTATCTCTCTAACCACTTGGCGGATTAAATGTTGTTTATCCTCAAAGGTTAACTCTTGTTCCCCTTTTTTGCTCAAATAATACTCAGCTGCTTCTCTCAAGACTTCCACAGTATAATGATGCTCCTTATCTTGCTTCACTTTCTGCCTTAAACTCATTAACTTTTGTTCCAACTCATCCTCTTTATCCTTTAATTCTCGAATAGATTGCTTTATTTCCTCTTCTGTCATATCCTCATCATCTGCAAACGCAAAGAGCTTTAATACCTTTTTCCTTGCCTTCCTTGTTTTTTCAATTTCCTTTTCTAATCTCTCCATCTCAACTTGTTCAAATGTTGCAATTTCATCTTCTGGAGTGAGCTCATCAGCAATAGTAGCTGTAATCTCTTCTGGTTGATCCAACCACTCTAATAACTGGTTCCAAACATGAGTATCCAGTTCCTCACACTTCATACGAAAACCACAACCTGGATGTTTTGCACCTGAATAATTTTTTTTATCCGTATACTCAAATTCATATTTACCCCAATTTCTAGCCCTTCTTCCAGTAAGGGTATTACCGCACTTCCCACAGCGTAATAACCCGCTTAATAAATAAGAATACAAACTCTCTTTAGTAAAACGTCTTCTAGAATCTTTTATTAATTTTTGTGCATGATGATAGGTAGCTTCATCAACTATAGGAGGACAGGGAATTTTAATCCATTCATCTTTTGATCGTAGTTTCATGGAAACCTTTTCTTCCTTAGAGCGAAATTGGTTGCCCAGCATTCCTTCTGTATTCCACTTGTTCTGGTAAAACTCGCCCATAAAAACAGGATTTAATATGATTTGTCGTACCACTTGTCGATGCCAAACTTTAGCACCTCTTTTGGTTGGTATGCCTTGAGCTGTGAGAAGTTTTGCAATACCATTAATTCCTTTTACCTGATCATTAGGCTTAGTAAAAAGATCGAAAATTAGTTTTACTACTTTCGCTTCTTCCTCCTTGATTTCTAATTGTTCTGTCTGCTTGTTGTATGTATAACCATATATGATAAAATCCCGTAATACTTTTCCTTGCTTTGCTTTCTCTTTACGACCTCGACTTGTACGCTCCTTTATTTTTGCTTTCTCAAACTCGGATATTGCACCACGAAGGCTATAAAATAAATTCCCTTCTGGTGTCTTAGCATATTCACCGTTTACAAATTCCAACTTGATTTCTTTTTTGTCTAGTTCATCCGTAATAATTAGCTGGTTCATTAGTTTTCTTGATAAGCGGTCTGGATCGAGACAAATAACTTTGTTTATCAACCCTTTACGTGCATCGTCTCTCAATTGGGTGAGAGCAGGACGATCTATAAACTCACCGGAGAAACCATCATCTATATATTCAATTATCTCTGCACTGTTTGCTTTCTTCCGACATTCCTTTATCTGATCCTGGAGACTGAACCCCTTCTTCGCTTGTTCTTCTGTACTCACACGTGCGTAAACTCCAATCAACGTTTAACTTCTCCCTTCTATACTTATCAATAAGAAAGTTATAACAATTCCGGCGAAGTTTGTCCGCTAATTCACCTTGTACAATAACAACAAGCATCTCAATCACCACCTAATATATAGGTATGCAAGAGATGCTTGTACTACAGCGACATATGCTATTTTTTGTCTTCTTCGACAAGTCTTTTGATGGCTTTTTCTAAAACCTCTTGAGTCTGTAGCATAAATAGTTTTGAATAAACGAAAAAACCCAATCTTCTGGTAAGATGTAGTTTGCAGACCAACATCACCAAGAAGACGGATTTCTCTAGATCTTAGCAAAAAACATCTTAGAAGAACATCCCCTCATTCCTTTGGTTCACACAATTAGAAAGGCTTTTGGACGAAGCAAATATAGAACAACGGACTGGACCTGGGAGACGACCTGTTTTTAGTCATTTGCAAATTCTGAAATGCGTTGTGTATCAAGTATCTTATCGAATTATTGGTTTTCGAGAATTGGTATTAATGATAATAGGAAATGCGAGGATGTGGGACTTTCATTATGCCTACAGCAATTACAATTGCAATGTCTTTGGGTAATCATGGTACCAGTTGCTTATGTGTTATCTAAACCTTATGCATTACTAGGCATTTGATCAGCATATCCGATTTGTGATACCTGTATGCTTGTCTAACTATATGTATTTTATCAATTTGTGTGGAAGAAAAAGCAACATCATAGTTTGTTTGCGGAATAAAACAACAAAAACAGGGAGGTAAGCTACCTTCCTGTTTTTTTCTATGGGTATTCCATTATTAGCACCGGGAACTGCTCAGACGGGCTAGGGAATCGCTTATGGACGAAACACTAAAGCCGAATCTAAGTCAGTCCCCCCACGACCACTGGTTTGTGGTCATGAGTGTTCATCTAATTTCCTTGTCGCCGTGGCCTTTGGCGATCCCAGAAATAGAAGAACCCCGGAGGCGCGTGGTACTATCCCCCTGGAGGCTTGCGCTACTCTCAGCTAATACTAGGGAGAGTTTTCTCTACCTGGTTGTGTACTAGATCGAGTTTAGAGGCCTCGCTTCTCGCGCACCCGCTAAGCGGGTCAGGGGCGGAGTTTCAGCTTTCGTAGCATGGGTACCTCTCTCGAGCGCATTAAGATCATGGGAGGTATCCACCCCCGACCCATTCCTACACTAGGGCTCATCCCTCATTCGGTTACGGGTGGGGGCAAACTTCGAGCTTCAACGCTCCTCCGGTTGTCGAGTTTTTTGGAGCGGCCTTCGGTGGGCCTGCCCGAGCCTAACGCGGTTTTTGCAAACCGATGGCTCTGCACGTGGTTTCAGCGTGCACTATATAATTAGTATAATATAATCAAAAGATAATCACAATATCCTTAATGGTAATATTCTAAGTAGGCAATTATTTCAATAATTATGTTAGGATATCTATTTGCGGTGCGCTTATGGTTGAAGAGGTTGTTGCATTAATCGACCTTGAATCAGTTGGGAAAGACGCTTGATGTGTGTGTTTTTAAGCGTCTGTTGCCCAAAAACACAAAGGACGCTTCACTCACTTACATCTGCGCTTTTGGTAGTAATTATGCAACAACCTCCTCTTGCATAGTAGAATCATGATCGACAACATCATATTGCAATTTTTTGTGAGTCTCCTTATCTATTTGACGTTTTAACGGTATAACAATTTCTTGTGGATCATCTTTTATCACAGGAGTAGTTGCAATAACAAATCTCTTGTGCTGGCTCGAGTTCGATTCGAAAAAACTCAGGAAGCGCATCACTTTTTTGCCTTTTATCAGCCACGATTGATAACTTCATCCTCGGAGGGAATCACTTTAACTTCTGCTACAAGTGTACTCCATGTAACTAAATAAACCGGATCGCTCTGCGTTGGAGGCGATTCCGGTTTATTTGATTGTGATAGTTCTGGATTCGGTTTCTGTGGTTGGGTTTTGTGTCTATAGATTTTGATTTTGATTTTGATTTTGGTTTGGGCTATTGTTTTCGTCTGTCGGTGGTCTTTGTGGGGGATCTGAGAGTATTCCCAAGATTGCTAATGCGTTTACTATTGTTGTTAATATGTTGGTCACTGAGTCTATTGTTGGATCTGGTATTGGATAGCCAAATAGGTTTGCGATTTGTTTGATCACGGATAATGATACTCCAATCACAAGGATCCACATTCCCCGATTCCGCCATTTGTTTTTGCTGCTTATTGATACCATTCCCTTCGTTATTTTGGTAATTTGCGCATAGTATTACGCTTCTTGTTATGACTACTATTGAGATTAGGTGGGTCTAGTCCTTCACGATCACCATCGCCACCATCACGGATAATGTCATGTGAGTTATTTTCAATATTTTCAGTATGTTTTGTGGTCACATTTACATGCTTCACAATGATTTTCTTCGTTCTTGCGCTTTTTGTAATTAATGTAAATTTTGATATATTCTTTCTTATAGTAATAGTTTACCAAAAGGCAATCAAAAGTACTACAGGCAAGCCAAAAAGAAACTTCTCATTAAATTGTAGATACCTGTACTAAATCCATAATTGAATATAAAATAACGGACGCTCGGTGTCCGCTAATAATACTACGAACACCGAGCGTCACTGTGCCGAGGGTTAGGTCAGCTCTCCTGATCCTTCTCTTGCTGCTCCCCCGCCGCCCTCCGGGCTGCGTCCGCGATCTCGCCCATGGAGATGGTTCCTCTCGTCACTAATGCATACAGGGAATCTATATGACTGACAACTAAATTATACAGAATCATCGTGATCTTTCAAAGCCTGATAACAGAATATTATATAGGTTAATGCAGAAAGATGTTTTCAATCTGCTATAGATTTGGAAGGAAGTTAGCAGCTCAAAATGAGTATGATCAGTATAAACACATATTAAACGAACATTTAAATCGTTGTAGTGATGATGGAACGGAGTCATTCTGATGGGAGAGCCACATGAGGGTTAACGACTGCGTTCTAAGTAACTAGATCGCCTTCTTTATTTCCATGAATAGTAAGAAGAAAAATGCACATCCTATATTTCGTAACTAATACTATTCTCTAGGAGAGATGTACATGTATCATCAGCAACAAATCAACCAGATAACCAGCCAGTTATCTCACATCCAATCTATGGCTCGACAATTACAACAAGCGGAGGCTCGTCGCCAACAAACCGAACAACAACATATCGCCGATGCCGCACATTGCAGACAACTTGCTCAACAAGTAGATCAAGCTGTTTCTCAATGTATTCAAGTTAGTAATCAAATTGCTCAAGCTCCTATACAACAATTCCAACAACCTGCTGGTGCATCTTATGCAATGACTCAACCACAAGCTCATTGGCAAACACAAGCTCCAAATCCTTCTGTACCTTTGGTATAAACACACAAAGTGACCGTTTGCACATAGCCCTGTCAAGTTAGACAATGAAAATAGAGTAAGTTAAACTGCGGCTTTTTCTCGATATTCAATCGGGGAAAGGCCGTTAAACTTTTCTTGAAAACGACTGTAATTGTAAAAATGAATATATGCTAGGATCGCTTTCGGATAAAATATAGTTTTTCTGTCTTCAATGGGGGTAGAACCACATGACCATCCAGTTAAGAAACATGAATATCCCTAAAACGAAAAAAGTCTTTCCTTTGAGAGTATCCTCAGAAAAAGTCCTTATTTAGTTAGTGATTTGCCAATCCAATCGCTTAGCTTGATGGCTATGGGGTAGTGCCTCCAATATTCCGTAAATTATGTATTATTCAAACTAATACCAAAATCAATAAATTATATTTCAGTATCAGAGGTCAATCTATTGATATATAAGGTGTTGCGCTACTTTATAGACCGGATGCGAAGTATCGTGAGTGATCAACTGTCTATGTGATCCACAATATCATGGTAACACCATATTAGGAACTAAAAGTGCAAAAATAGAGGGAATATTTATAATATAATTAAATAACTGAATAGTATGTTATAATTTTAATATAGTTTCATTTTATAAAACAAACCTATATTTACATTTGATGGTTGTATAGAAAAAATCATTCAACGAAAGTAGGGTTAAATTTTGTCCAAGAAATTTCCTACATCTAACAATGCTTTTATCGTTAACGCTAAGCCTTTCACAACTACAGAATCTGATAAAATCTTACCTTTAAGTCATAATATCGTTATAAATGGATCAGACATTTCTCATTCACCTGATTCAAAAGACATCCTACTAGCTCCTACCTACACTTATTCAGTAGAATATAACGTCCTTTTAGAACGAGGGAAAAATTTTGCTGCTGAAACTGTACTTGTACTGAATGGAAAAAATATCCTTGGTTCAGGAGTTTGGGTACCAGATACTTCTGATGGCACGTATGTTAGTCTTTCAGGAGGAGCCATTTTCAATGTCGAAGGAAATACACATGCCATCTTACAACTAAAGATTGATGATGAAGACTCCAATCTACGTAACAATGCTAACTTGACTTTTCCAAATGTTAGTATTCGGATTGTTCAATTAGGTAAAACGGATGGAATGGAAGATGATGGAGTTAATATAACTAAAAGTCAAAAAGTACAAGGTCCAGATGCTACAATCTTCAAGTAGTCCATAGTGGTAAGAATCTGGATGTACATGGTGACTCAAAAGTTGATTGGACTCCTCTTATTCAATGGAATCCTACAATTAATGATACTCAAAAGTGGAATGTAATTAAGAATTCTGAGGAACCTACAAATTCATATCTAAATACTGTCGTAAGGTACTTGGTGACAAAGACAATAGCGATCAAAAAAATATGTTTCAGTATCAGAGGTCAAATCTATTGATATATAAGGTATTTCGCTGCTTTGCGGTTAATGGTAGTGACAGGGTTGCTACCCCTAATAGAGATATAGATAATTGTACCCTTAAGGGTACACTGGGAGCTGATAAATATGGAGATTATTAAAATTTATGATGTGTTTTACCAATGTGTAAAATGCCAAAAAGGTGACAATTTTGTCCAATTTCCAGACCCCAATGGCTAGACAAAGAATCTTCAATCTACTCTTTTGGTGAAAAGCTACTATGGGATCTCGGTTGCGAATGTTATCCAGATACAACCGAGTGGATCGTGGCGGCAGAAAAACACAATAAGCTAAAAGAATGGGACGAAATCGTAGAATGGTACAACAAGCAGACCTTTGCAAACAAAAGGGATAATTATTATTTTAAGATGGATAATAACGATCAAGTGAATCCTGTTTATCCGCAGGATCGGTATGAGTATGAGGTAGTGCAGAAAACTCTTTTTCTGACGACAGAAGATGATCTTCCTCAACGAGACTGGTACACAATGGAGGAATTTGCACCTTTAGTGGGCAAAACGGTCGAAGCTGTAGAACAAAAGTGGCAAAATCATGGGTTTCTGGAGCCTGCAAAAGAAGGGTTAGTGCAACGATCAGGTAATGCGATTTTGTTCCACAGAGACGCGATCAATAAAGTTTATGACGACGATAACATGGAGATCAATAAAATTTATGATGTGTTTATCCAATGTGTAAAATGCCAAGAAAGTAGGCATGAGATCAATAGTGTTGAGGGAGAAGACAAAGTCAAAATACCAATCTTATTTGGTGAAAAGGAAATAGAGCTAGAATGGTATTTCACTTGCCGATGTAATCAAGATACAACCAAGTGGATCGTAGTGGCGGAAAAACATAACAAGCTAAGACACAACAAGCTGAATGGATTGAACGAAGTCGTAGAATGGTGTAAGAAGTACAACGAGTTGGAAGATTATAGTTCAAGCGGGATTTTTTCGTATTTTATTACTGATATTGACGGTCAATTGATTTCTTGTAGAGATGAACCGCTTGAGATAGTGCAGCAAACTCTTTTTGTGACGACAAAAGATGATCTGCCTCCACGAGACTGGTACACAATGGAGGAATTTGCACCTTTAGTGGGCGAAACGGTCGAAGCTGTAGAACAAAAGTGGCAAAATCACGGGTTTCTGTATCCTGAAATAGAAGGGTTAGTGCAACGATCAGGTAATGCGATTTTGTTCCACAGAGACGCGATCAATAAAGTTTATAACAACGCTCTCAATACAGTTTTGGATGACAATACAGTTGATGGCAATTCTCCCAATTCCGTTTTGGGTGACAATACAGTTGATGACGATGCTCCCAATTCCGTTTTGGGTGACAATACAGTTGATGACGATGCTCCCAATTCCGTTTTGGGTGACAATACAGTTGATGACGACGATAACAATGATGACATGGGTTACGGTTTGTTTGACTAATTTTTCTTTGTCGTCGCTGTCTGTCTTTGTCTCATTGCTCCCAATTCAGTTTTTGACGACGCTCCCAAGAATAGAAATCAAAAACATCACAAAAGAAAGTAATTACGTTATCGAATTTTCCCACTATTATAAGCATGACGAATATACCGGTGATCGTAACAAAGGGGAATTTCTCTATGATGAAATGAGGGGTGTCTAGGGATTGATCTATGTTTCAGTATCAGAGGTCAAATCCATTGATATATAAGGGTGTTGCGCTACTTTGCGGTTAATAATAGCACCCTGTCACTACGCCTAGTGTAAGAAATCATATGAAAATAAAAAAATCGGTTTTCCCATATCCTGCAAGTTAAAACAAAATAGTCCTCCAAAACAGAAAAAAACGCCATTCTTTCTTTTTTCAATCCTTAAAGAGAGAATAGCATTTTTTCCACTAGTGTGCCTATATTGTTTTAGCTTGAATGGTCATGTACAGTGATCCCAGATTCAAAAAAACCAAGACCAATTAATTGTTCTTGGTTTTAGTTACATTCCACTCTAGAGTAATCTCAAGAGTGGTGCCTCACCGGTCTCTTTTCGAAGTATCTATCCTCAGTTTCCTGAGGCAGGAGTGACCTTTATCCAAGGTGTCCGGTGGGGATCAGGGAGCATTCTTTGGACGCTCCTAAAATTATACTATTCTATTTTTAGGGAAAATTCAAGTTTGTTTCAGCAAAGGGTATTCGTTTTCTTAGCTTGATGGGCATGTGGTTCTACCCCAAATAAGAAAAAACATTTGATACAAGCATTGTCATAGAAATTCCCCCGTCTGGAACGACTTCCTTGAAGTTTAAGGTTTTCCAGCTTTTTCTCATACTCACTCGTCATATATTGAAATCCTTGATGGAAAAGTGCATCCAACCTTCTTCCACCTTTAAACAAACTACTTCTTGTTTGGTTTCTTCTGCTATAATATTTGAAAAAAGCAAGACATCAATACCAAAGCAGCCACTTATAGAATTAATAATGAATATATTATTGAAAGGAAAATGGAAATGGAAAAACGATTTTCAAGAGAATCTCGAAGCTACAAAACATCAAGGATTTTTCCCACTGATGTCAATAATCACAATACCTTATTTGGCGGAAAATTAATGGCATATATTGATGATATTGCATCCATAGCCGCAACTAGACACTGTCGTCAAACAGTAGTCACTGCTTCCACTGATTCTGTGGACTTTTTACATCCAATTAGACCATCTGATTCGGTTAGTTTAGAAGCTTATGTTACCTGGACTGGAAATACTTCTATGGAAGTGTTCGTGAAAGTTATTAAAGAAGATTTATATAATGGAGAGAGAAAAATAGCAGCTACGTCATTTCTAACTTTTGTTGCTTTTAGCAAAGATAACAGACCTATCTCTGTTCCTGCCGTGATTCCAGAAACAGAAGAAGAAGTTAAGTTACATGAAACAGCACCTGCTAGAGCAGAAATCCGTAAATTAAGAAGAGAAGAGAGCAAAGTATTGGCTAGTTTTCTAACACTAAAAAACCCTTGGGAATAATAAAAAGACTTCTGTTACTATAAAGATCAGTGTTTATCTTTGAATATAAAAATTATGATACACAGCAGGATTCTCGGTTTCGTGTGAGTGCCTCCAACACTCACACGAAACCATCCATTTATTCTTGCCCTCCTACGCCACACTATAGACATTAGAATATCATTCTCAATGCACCTAGCAGCATAGGTTGCCAACTTGGTTCCTTTGTTGGGTTGAAATGATTCAATTGCTTTAATTAAACCAATCGTCCCAATCGATATAAGATCTTCTGCGTCTTCTCCTGTATTCTCAAACTTTTTCATGTTGTGAACGTGAAACGATGTCAATTCGACCGAGTAATGTGTCCAGGTGCCCGACACAGGTCACTTCACAATTCGTCTGATCGTTGCTAAAGGTGAGGATAATCTCATCGATTAAAGATTGAATGATATACCTTTTCTTTTCAAAAGGAATATCTGTCTCCTTTTCCACTAATCTGCCTAAGAAATCAATCACCATTTTTATGCGTTCTTTTTCTTCCTCATTTTGTTGCTGTGCTTCTAGATTATGCTGGAGCTTTTGAAGCTCTGTCTTCAAGCTATTGATATCTTTGTTTATTTTACTCAAATCACGAAACATTTCGTCTTCGGAGATCACTTCACGAGTAAACATGATCTTTACTTTATTCCGCTCTTTTTCCTTTTCGGTAATCCGTTTTTTCATTGCCCCTATTGTATCAAATAATCGCTGATCGTGCTGAGTTGACGCTTCTTTTAACTGATTTACAATCTCATCTTTATCAACAATGGAACGAATAATGAGGTTCCATATATATTCTTCTATCACTTCTGCACGAAGCGTTTTTGTTGGGCATTTTTCCACACCTTCGCCAAATTTCCGAGGATTTTTATTGGGACAGCGGTAACAGCGATACCGCTCTTTTTTCCCTGATTGTTCATTTATTCTACCAGAGTAAGTCGTACCACTCCACATTCGTCCGCAATGACCGCAGCGGATCATACCTTTGAGCAGATACGAAAAGCGATTATTTCCTTTATTGGTCGTATTCTTTTCCTTCTGTCGTTGTGCTGATTCAAACAGTTTTTTATCGATAATGGCTGGAACTTCGGTGGTGATCCACTGAGAAGCATCCCGGTATTCATATGTTTTTTTGGGATTTCCATTGCTTGTTTTTTCGCCTTTTAGTTTCTTCACTTTACGGCGATTATAGTGATAGATTCCTATATACACATCACTCGATAAAATGCGATAAATCGATGATCGATTCCAGTTTTTACTTTCTTTTCTCTTTGGTAATACACCCAATTGACCTAATTTGCGGCCAATCTCTCGATACGAAAGATGCTGATACACATACCACTCATATATTTGCTGTACAACCTTTGATTCTGTATCATTGACCACCAGCTGCGCATTAACCAAATCGTAACCAAAAGGAGCAGAACGCATCGGCATAATCTTCTTTTTCTTTTCGACAGCCTTTAATCTCCCTCTACTGGTTCGCTTTCGTATCATGGATAACTCATACTGAGCAATAGCAGACTGCATATTGAAAAATAACTGTCCTTCCGGTGTATTTTGATACTCTGCATCACAAAAAATAAGTTCTACTTCGTGACGCTCCATCTCTCCACATACGATCAATTTATCCACTAAATTACGACTTAAGCGGTCAGGATGAACGCAAATCACTTTATTTATCTTCCCTTGCGCCATATCTTGCCGAAGCCGATCCATCTCTGGACGCTCGATGTCCTCTCCTGATGCACCAGATTCTCTGTAAACTTCTAACTGATATATCCCTAATGCATGTGCCTTTTCCGTACACAACTCCACCTGTGTATCCAAACTCGTCCCTTCTACTGCTTGCAATCCTGTAGATACACGAGCGTAGATGGCTGTTTTCACTCCCCTTCCCTCCTCTCCATTTAAAGTATCTTTTCACCCAAGCAGATGAACTGGTTTTTCCTGCTGTTCTGTTAGTGCCATTTCCATCAAAACTTGAATCACCCGTTTCTTTGCTTCTAAGGATTCTTCTAACTCTGTTGAATGACTCTCAGGTTGGTTTTGAACCCATACAAATTGGACGGGATCTGTTTTTCGTTTCATCCAAACACCGCCTTTACTTGATATATACCAATTTATGAAATAGAGACTTTGTCCCATGCAATAGAAAATGACCTATCCACCACTGAATAAGTCACTTTAATTTATACTCAAGTTCATTTATTGAATTTTACGGTGGTGGCCACTCAAAGCAATATAGCAGAAAAAATGATCTTTTTCATAGATTTCAACTGCATAAATTAGATGTTTTTGTAGCGCAAGACAATGTTAATATTTAGATCCAACTATGTGTTTGAACAAAATAGGCACTTTGGGAAAGGAATTGTTCTTTGTTTACGAATCTTGAGAGCTAAACAACAACTCTGTCACTGAATCTAAGAACAAATGCAAATGGGAGTACATAACGATCTACCTAGCCACTACGCTGAGTCGATAAGATGTCTGGCTATGACCTTTCGATCATAACAAAGACATTATACCGCTCATTCGTAGTGGTTCGGTCAATCATGCAAGATACCTGTTGAAAGTATCTTACATGATCTTCGCTCACCTCCATATACACCTTATGAAGATATATATGGTTGGGCTTAATCGTTATGTACTCTTGACTATATGATGTCCTAAATAGGAGCTATCATGCATACTTTGGAATATAGGATTATTTTCCAGTGTTGCCCCTCCATGTACGCTTCGTTCACGTACAGGTGATATAGTATATTGTGTCAAAGAAATGCCTAACGTACAATTTATTTTTCGATACGACTAGCGATGTGATCAAATGGAACTTCTGCAATTGAATGATATCTGGTACGGCAAAGATCAAACACCATATGCAGGTGTTACCACTCAGATCGATGCCATCACATCTCGCAATGTACAAGTGATGTTTGATCAAACTGTGAGTGTTGATGGCATACATACAAATGGCACCGTAATAACGCATAAACAGTTTCGGCTTAACTTTGATCCTAATCAGAAATTGTATTTGTTCGGTTGATAATTTAAAATTTTTCGCATATAATATAAAAGTGTGAATTTCCATAATATTTAAATAGGAGTTGTTTTGATGAAAAAAAGTATTGCTGTGTTGTCTTCTTTGGCTCTCGCTTGTGCATTAGCTGTACCAGCTACGTCATTGGCCGCACCTAACAATCATGACCATGATCGTGATCATCACCATCACGGGAATCATCACAACCACCACAA
This sequence comes from Shimazuella sp. NTD250, assembly GCF_059510375.1. Lineage (NCBI taxonomy): Bacteria > Bacillati > Bacillota > Bacilli > Caryophanales > Thermoactinomycetaceae > Shimazuella > Shimazuella sp. NTD250. The sequence goes on from NZ_JCAJZS010000001.1 coordinate 273,256, forward strand.
ATCATGTGTAACACTGTATGAACATGTAAACTTCAAGGGTCGTTCCATCCAATTCTGTTCCAATGATAGTACCCTCGTAGACAATAAAGATAACAAATTGCAATTTGGCAAAAAGAATTGGAATGATGTTGCTTCATCTGCTAAAGTGTCTGGTGGCAATGGAGTTGTATTATATGAACACATCAACTACGGAGGACAGAAATTGAAACTGAAACCAGGGAAATACTCTGATTTTACCAAGATAAAGCTTGGTAACGGAACATGGAACGATGTTGTTTCCTCGCTTCGTATAAAATAAATAGAAATATCAAACCACATGACCTCTATGCTCTTAGAGATCGTGTGGTTTTCTAATGACAGGATTCGTGTTCTAATCCACAGGATTATTTCCATCTGTTGGTCAAATTACGGTTCGTCGTTCAGATGCTGGTTCTGAGCCTTGGCGTAGGATTTTTACAAAATGTTGGCGAGACCCCTTGTAAGGAAACTCGTCAATTTATTTCTTGGCGCTAATAATCTTTGTAGGTACCCACGGGCCAGACCACCATCCTTGCCACCCGGCATCTTTCATTTGAACATTTTTCATCCCCATCGAATTTAAAACTTCCACATATTCTTTTGATTTTCTTAAATCAGCTATGATAAGGGTTCCGCCTTTTTTTAATACACGATAGGCTTCTGTTAAAGCTTTTTTTCTTCCTGCTTGATCTTTAATATTGTGAACGGCAACATTGCTCGTCACATAATCAAAACGCTCATCTTCAAAAGGCAAATCCATCATATTGGCGGTCTTCAACTCAATCTTATCTTCGACACCCTCCAATACTGAATTATGTTTTGTAACGTTTATATTATTACCAGACTGATCTATGCTTCTCCATAAATCAACACCCACTACTTTCCCTTTACTCCCAAGCCGTTTAGCAGCTATCAACAAAACAGCTCCTCTGCCACACCCTAAATCCAATATTTCTGAATCTGGATGAATGGATAGATGATCAAAGATCTTTTCCCAAATATTAAACTTTCCCCGAAAAGTCGAATGTAAATAAATAGACCCACATATTAAATAGAAAACTCCCACTATGAAGAGCCAATAAACCCATGAATATCTTTGACTAATGAAAACTAAACCAAATGAAACGAACACCAAACCTAAAGCAAAAAACATCAACGGGACATAGGGAGCATCTATCCCGTATTTTCCTTTTTTCTTCATCTCATCATTCCCTTAACTGAGTCATTTTTCTAATTTACTATACTTTTCTTGAACATGAACTATAAACCTTGCCATTACTAATGTTTACATTTTTCTATCTATCGTGCCGGATTTGGAGTTATCTCGGACTTACCCCCATGAGGCGGTTCGTATTCTCGTCAGTCAGATAGGTTCCATTTATTGTAATTCTTATTTACCCTTTTCAGGGGGATGGGCAAAAATGCGGGATTTAGCTAGATTTCATTATTTGATTAGATCACAACAGCCTCAAGGTTGATGTTTAAATTCCTTCCAACCATTACTTTTCAATCGGCTAACAAACTTATCATACTGGTCTGTGTTCAGTGCACGAATGTCTTCAAAAACAATCGTAAAACGCTTTTGTTTCACATCATAAATAACTCGCTCTATGTCATGATCAAAATCATCTCCATCCAAGCTGAGCGACATACCTATATGTGGGATAAAATCCAAATCTACTGATCTTCGAAGATGAAGAAACTTATCCCTTATCACTCTAGTATTAATAACATATTGGCTCATTGTAAATTCCATGATCACTCTTCTTCCATTATATGGTTGTGTTATCCCTCAGTCGCCGGATGCTGGTATACTTAGATGGTTCATACCATCGATGCTTACCAGATACATTTCTACCTCTTATATCAACGCATGATTCATAACCAGCTCTATAATCCGCCTTTTTACACACATGATTTGTTACAAATAAGCCTCAACCTAATCAGCACCTTGGGATTCCATACGTGTTTCACAATATTTACACTTCACATTCCTCTGTGTCCTTATCATGATAGAGGACGGAATGATGACGAACTTCATAAACTGAACCACAATTTGAGCATGTATGGATTTCCATTTATATCACCCTCCTGTTATCAGACTTTTCAATTATATCATCCTGTCTATTTTAAAATGAAATAATTTTTCTGATAATCAGAGTTGTGATGAACACCATCGAATCGATCCGAGAAAAGAAAACGAATTTTACACTTTTGAGTTTACTATTCAAAATCAACAAATTTCATTTTCAACACCCTTGTCTTGTTTTATCCTCCTTTTATTGCACCAAAAAGGGTGAATATTAGATATAGTTACAATTAATTTTGTTATACATTTTTGTTACAAAAAGAACCTTTATAAATCAAGTTTTTCAAAACTTATCTTGTTACGTACCAAAAACGGTCGTTTTTGATACATGGTAAAAACGACTAAAATATTATTCGAATACTTCCCTATAGATCTTGACGACCTTTTCTCACATCTATCTTGGATGGAACTTGTATTTTTTTATGATAAAATGAGTCGAAACCACCACTTCACCTTCGAGAGAGAAAATGATGGATCACACTTCCACCATCAGCAAACTCAAGGAATACGTCGAAAACAACCGGAACGAGTTCTGGTTCGTGGAGATCAAAAGTGATCAGATCACTCTCGTCACCAAAGATCCTAATGAGCAGTTCCTGAGCTTCGGTTACTATGAGAGCGGAGCATTCGCAAGTTCGTTCGGCATGACCAAGTCAAGCTTCATTCGAGACTCAAGGCGAGTGCCACGACGAGCGAAGAGGAAGTGGAACAAGCAGGTTCGGAATGGCATTCATCCCTGCCAAGTTCGATAAACTCTTCTCGAAGGCCATCTTGTCTCTGACAACTTCTAGTTGTACGGAGAAACCGGACAGTTTGTTGAGATTCTCGCTTCCAGCGATGAGACTCCACAACTGCCCGGACTGTATACAATTGTAAATTCATATAGATGAAGAAGTGTCGTCAGTTCTACATTAATGGAAGACGACCTTTTCCGCATCCTCAAACGGCACGAGCTCCCCTTGTTTCTTGCTGTACATCACCTGATAACACTTGGTAATCCTTTTGATATCGACGACGGTCTCCATTCGATCTCTGATTTTGATTTTGGCCCTAGTTTTGAGCATTGGAAAACACCCCTTATGCAAACTAAAGAAGCCATCCACTGGATGACTCTCATTTATATATTTTCCTTATATTCAGGTGTCTGGACAGCAAGGTACACTGCCCAGACATGTCCCGCTAATCAGTAATACGAATTGAGATCACTGCTTTGCTTGATTGACGAAGGTTACCCCATGAATCGAGTTCGAAGTCTTACCAGATCCAACAATCTGATAGAAGGACCAAACTTCAGACTCTTCCCCTGCCTCATCAGTCTCTTTTTCCTTGAGATGGATTTCGATTCCCTTTCCATACATCGCATAGTCAGCCCAATAATACTTAATCTCGATTCCATCTGTACCTGTAATGATATTATCCTGAACCTTTGTCGTGAAGTCCTCGTCCTTGATCTCAACACGAGTACTGGTTACCTGCATGATGCGAGTCCTCTCATTAACGGAAAGCTGTATATCAGCCTTAGATCCAGTATATGATAAAAATTCCTAATATTCACTAATATAATATCCACACATACAATTCTTACTGTTCGATATAATCATATTATCCTAACTGATAGTTTCTAGGCCACTATGATTGTGAACGAAGAAAACGAGATCAAATGATTTCGCTTTTATCAGACCTTCCTTACTGATAGATTTTTTATACTTTAACTGGGTCTTTCTCGTTTATATTTCTTGTATTTTTACACAAATCATAATTACTGCAACCTAAAAACTCCCCATACTTTCCTTGTTTTTTTATCAAAAATCCACCACAAGATTTACATTTCCGATCTTCGCTTAGTACATCTATATCGTTTAATGAATAATCACACATCGGGTAATTCGTACATCCTACAAAGTCCTTGCTTTCAACTTCTATTTTTCTTAGAGTTAGATAACCTAATTGGCATCTTGGACATTTTGGATTTAATGTTTCGATTTTCTCTGGATTAGATGAGGTATATGGTACCTTATAAATATCAATTAGCTCTCTTACAAAACAGGACATTTCTTTCTCAGGAGCTAGAATATAGAAACCATTTTTAGTTCGTGTCATGGCTACATAAAACAATCTGCGCTCTTCTCCATAGAAAAAATCATCGCTATCAACCAGCACCCAAGATAAAATTGGATCATCTACGATTTGATTAGGAAAACCAGTAGTTTTGTTATAGCCATTGATAAGAATAACATTCTCTGCCTCTAATCCTTTGGATTTATGAGTAGTTAGAAAAAACAATTTAAGTGACGGATATTTGCTGTATGTTATCATATCTAACTCTGATTGTAGTTCTTCTTCTTTCTTAAAGTCTGGATCTTTCAATATCACCTCTATATCAAAATTATTTCGTCCCAATAACATAATTTCTGCATTAACACCATTGTTAGACACAATTTCATCAATCGTTAATTTCAAGGATTCATGAATTTGTGATTGAAACTTGATAACTTTAATAGGACTTTGGGTTGTTTTTTGGGAAGTCAATTTCTTTTTAAATTGACTCGGATTCTTCATAACAAAATCTCCGGCTATACGTATCAGTTCTTGCGAGTTACGATATGTTTTTTCGATTTTTAAAAGCTCATGGGTACCAAAAAACTTTTCAAATTTAGTAAATAGCTGAATATCACTACCAGCGAAACGATAGATGGATTGCCAATCATCCCCGACACATATTACTTTAGCTCCTGTTTGTTCCTTTATCGCTTGTATTAAATGAAATCTACTTATAGAAATGTCCTGATATTCGTCAATGATGATATAGCGGTATTTTGCTTGAATTTTACCTAAATGGACTATTTCTGTTGCTTTATTGATCATGTCATTAAAATCAATAGCTCTCTTTTCTTCTAATAATTTCTGATAGTGTACGTAGATAGGTTCCATTAACCTAAAGAAAAGATTTGCTCTTTCCTGAAGAAATTGATTTTTCTCTGTTTTCTCATTTAACGAAGTAAACTTTTCAAATGTCGCTTCTTTAAAACCATTGGATTTAAATAATCCAATAAACGTCTTAATTATCTTTAGAAATTCCTTAAAATACTCTTTCTGAATTATTTCATCAAAAATAATAGAAAAAATCTCCTGAAAATCGATCTCACATAACTCTACTTCATGTTCTTCTAACTTTTTCTTAAGTTGACTCAGCAAAATCCCTTTTTGATTGTAGTAAGAATAGGTTTCAATGAGCCTTGTTTTATGTTCAGCATGTAATTCTCTTTTCCATTGAATCCCCTCTAAATATTTCTTCTCCTCTATTTTACTTAACCATGGTACTCTCTGATCCTCCGTTATTCCAAAGTGTTCAATGTAGATATCATACTTAGGGAGGTAAAAGTCTGGTTTGTATTGTCTAAACATCTTATTGGAAGTCTTATATTTATAGTTTGGTTCATAGACATACTCAATTCCATTTAGAAAAAGAAAGTTTGCGATCATTATCTCTTCCAGACTTTTTACTGTTTCTCCTTTCAACGTATTTTTGTTTTTCTTCTTGGCATCTATATTTTTTTCAATAAAAGTAACTTGTCCTGCTTTTCCTTTTATGGTTTGTAAATCCATGCTTTTACAATACTCGTGATACTCCCCTAAGCTTTTAAACTTACTAAAGTCGTTAGGGATATTTAGATAGCATCCAAAGAACTCAATTAATCGCTTAATTTGCTTTTTATCATGAAATAGTTCATTTCTTATGTAAGATTGAATAGCTTTGTCGAGCTCATTATCTCTTATTTCAGGTTTTTCATTTCGATTTTGCTTAATAATTTCCAAACCTAACTTATGAAATGTTTTTACTGGTACTTCTACATTCAGTTTTTTTGAAATTCGATTATACATCTCTTCTGATGCTTTTCGAGTAAATGAGATAAGAAGAATTTCCTCTGGTTTGATCTTCTTTCTATCTATTAAGTACTTAACCTTCCCAGAAATGGTCAGTGTTTTTCCGCTTCCTGCACCAGCTAATATCAAATTATGATCTTCATCTGTAACAACAGCTAACCGTTGTTGTGAATCCAGTGATTTCCCATCAATATTATCAAAGAGATCTTTGTTTACTTCCAGCTCTCTTTCTACGTATTCTTTGTTCCATTTTGATACAAATGATTGAATATTAGGGTAAATATCTATAAATTCTTCTACTAGTTTGTTATCTGTTTTGTTACCGCTTTTGAAAAACATATACGGATTAGAGTATGAAGAAATTAGTTCTTCCCTCATGGAAAAAGTGATATAGTCCTGTTTTACGTTTGATAACTTTGCTTGAAAAACTTCTATGGATTTTATGTTTTCGTTGATTTTGGCATTTACTTCATTTTTTAACTCTAAAAGTACATTTAACTGCAACAAGTATTGTCCTTTTATATACATAAACTGATCTTGTATTTTTTTATAAGAGCTCATTTTTGCCAACCAATCTTCTTCTTTTTGGTAAAAAGCAAATGCATTCTTGTTTAAATAAAAAGCATTATTGAACTCCAAATACTCTTTTTCAGCCATATAGGGCTTCTTCACCTCATTGATCTGCTGTCTGTGAGATAATCTCGTGATTTTCTTAAATCTTGAATATTAGATTTGATATCATGATGCTGGTCTTTGATTTCACCAAGTCGGTAATTAATTTTGATTAGTATTTTTCTTAATCTGTACTCTTTATATAACTTAATAAAAAATAAAAAGATTTTTTTCATTTCTCTGTCCTCTCTATTTTGGAACTCAACAAACAGATTCCTTAACAAAAACAACGAATTTAATTACATTTCTTTGTTTTATATTTATATTTTCTTTATGAAATTAGGAAATCCTGTTACTGACCAATACAGTTCCTTAAATAAAAACACACTCTCATTGTGGCAATTAGGAGTGCGTTGTATTGGTATTAATTTTTTGTTCATCCAATATAGAGGTATCTACCCCTTGATAATTTCCAATAGCACTCAACACAATATCTTCCATTCTCATCATTATGTTTTAAATAGTAAAAGGGAAATCGTTTGATGAATCCGAATAATTGTATAATAGACTCATCAGGTGGTGAAGCGAATGAATGAAAATGATAATTTAATGCAGATGATGCGGTTAGTATTGGAACAAGTACAGAATATGAATGTTCGCATGGATCAGATGGATCAAAATATAAAGCAACTACCAACAAGGGAAGAATTGTTAGCTGTCCAGCAGACTGCTGTGAGCGTGGAAGATCGATCCGAAACTGGATATGTATTGTTAAACTCTCAGCATAATCGATTTGAGAGCCAACTCAATGAAATGTCAGAAATTATGGCAGAAGGATTTCTAACAACAGCTAACACTCTACAAGAAATTTTCATACTCAATGAGTCGCTCGTCGATAAAGTAAATGACTTGGATGAAGATGTAAAAGACCTACAAAAGAAACTAGGTTAAATAAACCGCCTCTTAGTAACAATCAGGGGCGGTTTATTATTTCACTCTTTAAGGGAATATTTTCTGTAAATATGATCTATTCCGTCAAAAGAGTGATATGATATAGCTCTGATATCAGAAAATACATAATATTAATTCGAGGTGCGAAGTATGAGAAAAATCGGTAAGATTGTACTTTGGAGTTTTGTTAGTATTATAGCTCTGATTATTATCGCTGCTATTTTTGCCCCTAACGATCAACCAGTTTCAAAGGTAAATAGCGACAGTCCAAAACAAGAAACGAAGCAAGAGACTACAAGAGAACGAGGGTATAAAGTTGGCGACACCGTCAAAATTTCAGATACAGAAGTAACCATCTCAGCAGCTACAATTGGAAATCCAGATGAATATTCTCAAACCAAAAGCGGAAAAGTTCTCACTCTAGAAATCAAAGGCACAAATAATGGAACAACCTCATGGTTTCTCTCTAACACTGATTTCAATCTTTATGATAATAATGGCAATAAAGTAGAGGAATACTTCGGTGGAATGAACTATACTCCACTTTCAGGAGAAGTAAATCAAGGAAAGAAGATATCTGGACAAGTAAAATACGATGCAAAACCAGGTACATATGACCTAGTGTATAAACCTAATTTCTTGCTAGATCAGGAAATACACTTTACGATAGAAGCGAAATAAGCCCATCATTGGGCTTTTTTTATTGAAGGAGAAACACTATTTTTATCTAACTATACTTGTATGACACTAAATGATATTGATGCCTTTTTTAATGGGTATAAACCAGCGTTTTTATACAATCCAAACAGCGATATCTCAAGTTATACCACCAATGAAATCTTACGTTTACGAAAATATCCACGGTTAAGAGTGTTGGTTCATAAGATGAATCAGCGCCTATATTTCCAGTGAATTTCATTTCAAATTAGGTCAAATACTTGGATTCCCTCCAAAGGCAGCTACGTTTTATTCTGAATGGATGAGTCTAAAGAAACACGTGTACCAAAATCAAAGCTACTGAACAAAATTATAGGGGATTTATCCGATTCAAACAAGAACTCAATTTACTTTGGATAATATTCCTTGGCATGTCCTATTTTTACACATATCTCCAAGTACCCCTTATAGAAATACACACCAATATATCAACTGTGGCCACCACTACTTAACTATTTAAATATGGATCATTCTCCATCTCTTCAATTCCTCTAAGCACGTTTCTAAGCGCACTTACATGACCATCACAATAATCATACAATTCTCTACAAGGAGCGGCCCTCCTTTGTCGTTCTGCCTCTTTCAACATCCCATTAATAAAAGTTCGCATTGCATTGAATACCTTTTTATTTGACATGTTTTTCATCTCCTTGTAAAATCATGTACTCTCTAATTTTACCACTTATAAATATTTTAACATTATTTTACATGATTCTGATAACTTACATAAAGAAAAAACATCAGCTATCCATTCGGACGGCTGATGTCTCTTATTTTGGTGATGCTATCCGATCTGATAAACAAGACTCTTTAGTCCACTTGCGTCTTGCCTCTCCCCTGACAACACTCCTCCTATCTTTTCCATAGCCCGTTGTGAACGAAAATTGTTCGCTCCAACCAAAAAAATGACGGTGTTGACAAACTTGAACGCATGCCCTAACATAAGTCGTTTCAGTTCTCGGTTATATGTGCCTCTCTAGTGAGATCTGGCAAGGAAAGTCCACCCTATCTCGATCTCATCTCGCTCTTTTTTGTAGCCATGATAGCGGGACGACCCAATCAAACAATTTTTCTTATTGTCGATCACCACCAACGCTCCTTTAGAGTTCAAAGCATCACGAAAAAAAATCCTAAACTCATCTTCTTTGTATCGACTCTTTTGTGGGTGCTGTTTCCAAATGAGTGGATCCGATGCCACGGTATAGAGCTCTGTGAAATCTACTTCCTTTAAAGGCCTGACCTCGATGAATTCGCTCTTCAAGTGTGGTTGGAAATCGAAGGTTTTTTCAGCATTATCGGAGTCTACACGAAATCGTTTAATTGTCTTATCATCATTATCCAAATTTTATCGTCTCCTTTAGAGTTCACCTCGACGGATACAAATCATTTCGGTTCTATATCAGCGAAGATATCATTACCCGCAAAGTAGATTACAATTACTAGGAGGTGATTCTTGGAACCTTTTTGCAATAGGATATCTGGTATGGCAAAGGAGTACATTCTGCGAAGATATTATCGTATGGATCAACACTATCACAAGACGAAACGTACAAATTATGTTTGATAAAACTTGAGTGTTGATGGAATGCGGTTTGCCGATAAAATATTTACCAGTAAACAATTTCGCCAAAGTTTTGATCCTAGTGAGCAGTTGAGTTTACGAGTAACAGATATTTAATTATTCTACTTCCTCTCCATCCTCATCTACTTGCTTCGTTACTCCTCCATACAACCAGTTATTTTTCTCCACAAACTCAATAAATTTATCTAAAAACTCATCTTGGTTAATGTTTGTATGTCCATCCTCTGCATAGATAGTGCCACTAATTTCTATACCTAACTGTTTGTATTGTTTCATGTAATAACCTCCTCTAATTATAATAAGGATGGTAAAAATACAGGTATAAAGTATTTTGAATGGATAAATTCTTCCACTGTTCTCTCATCCTCTAATCTTTTATTGAGGGAGTAGGACCAGCTTTGGTAATCGCAGGGAATAAGGAACTTATGGGGGTCTAAGAAGTGTAGAGGGATGATACGGTTCATCCCTCTTTTTATTATGAATAGTTTTGGATCACTTGGGTGAGATCAACAAGCGGGACAAGGGTTTGCCAAGATTGATCCAACCATTGATGTGAATCGATGATATGTTCAGGATCTGTAAACTTCTCACGCTGTGCATTTCGCTGTAAGCATAGCTCTAATGGCACTTTTAGACGCACAAGCCCAACAGAGAAGCCATGGCGCTTGGCATCAGCAATTGTTGTTTTCATATAATCAATGTCTTTTCCTGTGTAGGATAATAAAAATGATTGACGCAGCAAGATGCTTTCCGTCACATCAATTTTGGCTTGCTGCTTCGCCAGCGAAGAGATCGCTTTAAGCGAAACGGTAGATGGGTCAAGCGACAAAGGAATTTGTTGCAGCTTGCTCATCCGAATTAACTTGGAATCAATCACTCGAATTTGATCACGATATTTTTTTGAAAAAGTCGTCTTGCCACTGCCAGCTACTCCGGTGACAAAAATAGCTGCTGGTTGCTTAGGGATAAGAATGTCCACAATGGTTTTTGATCTAGTTGCGACTTGCTCCATTTTTTGTTTCCGCCTCTCTATCTAAGTTGAATGACATTCTTTATTGGTTGGATATCTTTATTATTTGTACATCGAAATTACTTGGCTCAGATCGGCGAGAGGGGCGAGTTGTTCCCAAGAATGCTCCATTTTATGGTGGACTTCGATGATTCGCTCGGGAAACACGAAGTGCTTACGATTTGCATTCCGTTGTAAACATAACTCAAGCGGGGTTTTAATATGTATCAGACCTATAGTGAATCCATAGTTTCTTGCCCGTAAAATGGTTTCCTGTATATATGCGATATCTTCCCCTTCAATCTCCAACAAAAAAGAAGTTCTACTTTGGATATATTCACTCACTTGATCAAGTGCTTGTTCTCTTGATGATGGAGTGAAGAGAGCCACCATCGCTGGCTGTAGCAATTGTTCTGATGGCAGCGTATTTGCTGTGATTGCATCTTGATTAATGACAGGAAAATGATTACGGTATTGTTCAGCAAAGGTTGTTTTGCCACTCCCCGGTGTCCCCGTTACAAAGATTGCTACTTTTTCTTGTTGTATTAAAATATCCACGATATTTGCTTCCACATAATCCACTGTATTTGCTCTACCTTTCTCCCAATTACTTCTAGTGATGTTTGATTTTCTACGTATTTCTCGTGAGCAGGCAATGCGCATTCTCTTTAACATAGGTCAAGTGGGTCTCATTGTAAAGACATATTTATCTCATTTCAGCGAATTTATCGAATGAATAGACTTAAATCAGCTTTAAACAACTAACCGTAATTTGACCAACAAATTGGAAATAATCCTGCGGATTAAAACAGGAACCCTCATAACTCCTAAAAATAGAAAAAGTGATCCAAGAACTTTGAATCACTTTCATTTTTATATATCGAATTCCATTAGATTTGCTGCGGGCTGTGCCTGCACGAATCACTTCGCACAAACCCAGCCCGACCCACAGGTGGCAAGCTTCACGATGACGATGATCGATGAAGGCGCTGATCAGAGTGCCGAACGCACCTTTGAACGCCTCCAGGAAGGGCTCATCGAGTTCCTCATCCGATGCGCCAGGATTCTCGGTCTTGACCTGCTCCAGAACGGTCCGTACGAACGAATTGTACTCCAGATATCCCGGGTAGTTGTCAGACAGGAAGTTCCGGAAGCCCCGTTCGTAGGAAGCATGTTTCAAGATCGCGTGATGCACAGAACGAATGATATCGTCATCGGCAAAACGCTTGGAGACCGTGATGTTCGCACCGCTCATCACCATGAGTTCTCCCATGAATCGATGGATGTTAGATATCTATTATATCAAAATACATCTTGCTTAGACCATTCAACAAATATGTGGCTTGTCCCACATTCACTCAAGACGAATCCTCGGTTCCCTCTCCTCCACAATCTCCTTCTCCACACCACATTGTTCATCGAAGCAGGTACAAGTCCTAGCTCAAACCTCGCATTCATCACAATTTTTTTACATCGGTTCATGTTCCCAATCTCTTTACAATGTGAGCCACTAAGCGTAAATTGTGTTCAATCAAAAGATTTCGAGCAAAGCTGTCTCCCTCTGCCATCCTTTTCAAATTTAGTTCTTCTTCTTGCTCGGACAATGGTTGTGGAAAAGCATTGCTTTTAATAAACGAAACAAAAACCATCATCTCTTTGATGAGAAGAGATAAAGCAGTTATGATCCCTGACATAGTTACCTCCCTGCTTCTTATACATGTATTCATTTACAATTGACATTTTTATTTTTATGCAAGAAGGTATCAGAATATGGGTATAAAACCGTTATGCTTACATTTCAAAGAAAACCATGTTACGAGCTGTATCTATAAGTTCTGATCAAAGGATTTTGATTAAGTTTCTCTACGAAGAGTTGCAAATGTTTCTTTGTATGATCTTTCTTACTCTTATCCGATTGATGAGAGTGCAGCTCTATAATATAGCCTAATGGTAGAATAGAATTTTAGAGGCATTTCTATATCCATATATAGACATTAGAAATTTCAAATTAATCAACTGCAAAAAAGTTTGCAGAAACCTTATATGAGGATGACTTTCTACTCCCACCAAGGTCTATACGAAAAGGTTTGAGGGTAAAATTTGATTACTATGCAGCTATCAATTGGAGAGTGAAACATGGAAAATAACGTTTTTGAACAGATGGCAAAAAAATATGATACAGAAGAAAGAATGGAATTAGCTAAAGTGATAGTGAAGGAAGTGAGATCAGAATTACGTAATGGTAAATCAAAATCTTTAATAGACTATGGGAGTGGTACTGGTCTCATAAGTTTAGAATTATCAGATTTAGTAGATTCTATTTTGTTGGTTGATTCATCAAACCAAATGTTGGAGGTTGCGAAGGCTAAAATTTCTCTCCAAGGTATTACCAATTCAAAAGTATTGTATTCAGATTTTACTCAACATACTCCTGAACTCAAGGCAGACATAATTTTAATGTCACTAGTCCTTCTTCATATTCCAGATACAAAAAGAATTTTACAAGAATTGTTCAACATTTTAAATGATGGCGGCAAGCTAATTATTATTGATTTTGACAAAAACGACAAAATAAATCATCCGAAAGTTCATAATGGTTTTTCGCATGAAGAATTGAAAAAAAGATTATCCGAGGTTGGATTTAAATCCATTGAAATTACAACATTTTATCATGGTAATCGTATTTTTATGAGTCAAGATGCCTCCATGTTTATATCTAGTAGTATAAAGTAATTTCTTGCTTTTTTATTTCTTAATGGGAAGAAAGTGTAAAAAACAAAGGACTATCTCCATTCCTATGGAACAATCCAACGTTAAACAGTTATCATGTATCAAAAAATGACTCAATGATGGCACTAAAATAGTTATACCTATCCCAAAACAGAAGAACTGAGTTGTCGATAAAAAATACAAAAAAAGCCAGCTAACATGATTATTTACAGTGATAGCTTGCCTTTTATCTATGCTAGAATGACACATACGTTCTGAGGATAGACATAAATACTTGAAACATTTGTTGTGCAGAGAGCTGCCATTTGGCAGCTCTTTTGCTTTCTATTTGAGGGCAAAATCATAGAAAGTCATCCACTTCAAATCACAAATTGAAAACACGATCAAATAATTGCATTTTTGATATTAGAAAATCTCAGCGAGCTGTACAGAAAAATGACAAAAATTGTCAATGAACTCTCCATTGACAAAATAATTGTTTACATTTTATTCCGATTTGATAAAATATTAGTAGATGGTAAATATTATATAAGGTGGTATGAATTTGAAAAAATATTTTTCTATTCTACTTGCTTTTGTCTTTAGTTTCTCTTTATTACTTGTAACTCCATCGACCAGCACAGTCCATGCAGAAGCAGTAAACATTGATACTAATAAAGATTACTATATCGTTCCAGCACACAATCAAAAACGAGCTTTAACTTATGAATTATATGGTTGGAGCAATTGGGATTATGTTCGTCTATCGGGTAGAGATGGATCTAGCGAAAAATATCCATATGGTACACCAGTCCATTTAATCGAAAGTGGTACAAGCGGTCAATATATTATTCAAATGAAGGCATCAACACATGGAGGATATAATTCTTTTACGATTAATCACAGCAATAGTGCTTGGTACAATTTTATCTATCTGGATAGAGCTTCTAGTGCTCACAAATGGAGTTTTAAACCATATCAGGATGGTTACGTTATTGAACATGAGAATAATGCTTGGTATCTAAACTTAACCAGCGATCAAAAAGAATGGTTAGTTGTTTCACAGGAACCTGAAAAATTCTTCCTAGTACCTGCTCAGTGATTTTTAAAGTTACAAATAGATATTAGTTCAGTCTATGTGTTATTATCCACACATCAGATGTGTGAAGAGCTGCCCTCAGGGTGGCTTTTTTATATTTATTTCGTAGAAAGAGGTATCAGAATATAGATATTGTTATATTTAATTTCTGCATACATCAAAAAACTTCCGTTGTGTTGAAATGAAATCCATGTTGATAAGCTGCTTTTTTTGTATTAGGGTTAGTCGTAATGTAAATGAAAAATAGTTTTCAATCGCCTTTATATTGATAAAGGGAGAGAAAGAAGGTTGTTTGATGATGGTAGTAGTATTGTTTTTACTTGCTGGATTAGCGGAAATCGGCGGGGGATACTTAATTTGGCTTTGGCTACGGGAAGGAAAACCTTTTTATTGGGGATTAGCAGGAGGGATTATATTAGCGTTGTATGGGGTTATCGCTACTTTTCAAAGCTTCCCTTCATTTGGTCGTGTTTATGCAGCATATGGAGGTGTTTTTATTGTTCTCTCCATTCTCTGGGGTTGGGGAATCGACAAAAAAACTCCAGATTTATATGACTGGATTGGAGCTGGTATTTGTGTAATTGGAGTTGTAGTCATGTTGATGCCTAGAAACTAAACATTACAGCCTAAGCTTCCCTTTATTTATATGTTTTTTCTGGTTTGACATTCGGTTATACCATTGCTTAGAAGGAGGAAACTATATTTCAAATCTCTGGAAAATATGCTGATTTCTCCAAAAAAATTTAGTATCACTCTGGATGAAATAAATAACAGTAGAAAACAAATGACCACTATGCACTTGGAGATCATTTATTGTTAGGCAATAGATGAGGCATGGAGCCAAACGCCATTAGCGCATCAACTCCCCCTACCTCGGCCGAATCCCATCACGTTACTCAGATGTAATTTTTTTATAGTCCATTACGAGTTTATCCAAAAATATAAATAAATTCTCATTCATTACTTTATAATCATTTTTTCGAAGTTGTTCTGGCTGCTGAACGAATCTTTGGTCACTGAATTTGGATAGTTCAGCTGCTGAATTTTCAATCAGGAGCTCCACCAAATCATGATTGAACTCCAAATGACATTGGAAGCCATAGACTAAGTTTTGGTATTCAATAATCTGCCTCGGACAAGCTTCACTATAGGCAATTACTTTACAATCTTCGGTTAACCCCGGCATATCATTGTGCCAGTGCCCGACAACAATGGTATTGCCAAAATGGGGAAATTTACGATTTTGTTTCCCTTCTTCTGTAAAGGTTATGGGAAAACAACCTATTTCTTTTTCTGGACTATGTTCGTACTTTGCACCCAAGGACTCCCCAATGAGCTGTGCGCCCAAGCAAACACCTAGTACAGCCTTACCAGCTTTTATACATTTATTTATCAATGTTATTTCTAAAGCTGCATCAAAGTGAGGACACTCTTCCATCGTTGTACTCGGACTTTGAGGACCACCCAGTACAATTAATAGATCAATTCCCTCTATGGATAATGGTAGTTTTTCACCAGCATAAACCCTTGAAAATCCAAAACTGTATCCTCTGGTCTCAGCCCATGTCTGAAATGCTCCCGGCCCCTCAAACAACTCATGAACAATAAAGTGAATGTGCATTTTTTACTCCTTTCAAGACATATTAGCAGTGTTTCGATCATAAAGAGAAATTGGCCAAGCTCCATATTATTTAGGTTTTAACTACAACTGTTATGGACAGTATAAGCTTAATCTCTCTTGTAAAACTACTAAGATTTCTTCTGCCACTTCCCTGACCTTGATATCCTCACCTAGAAAAAGTAACCAATTTGTTATTTCCGACAATTCTTCGGGCTTATAAACATTGATAAAAGTTTTTAGAATGGCTGTAGTTTGGTAAGGATTTGTATAGGAAAGGGAAACTTTTAATGGATGATATTTTTTGAACTGGGCAATCGCTTTTGGACCAAGTTCAAGGACAAGGTTGATACCTTCTTCCTGTTTACTTAGTTTTTCTAATATCTTTTTCTTACTTATTCTATTTTTTGTCGGGTAGGGCTTGATCTCGATGAGATGATCAACAGGAAAAATCTTTTTCTTTTCTTGCTTTAAGTCAACACCTTCAATCAGCCAAAGGCTTTTTTCACGATAGAGGTGCAAGAGATAAATGGGATAAGACTTTATTACCTTCTCTTCTTTGATGGTAATCCATAAATAGCTATCCAAAAGAAGGAGTTGGATGAGTTTTTCTAACATGGGGTGTGGGAGATCTGAAAGCTCAAGTAAATCGGGGTTATGGGGGTTGGTTCCTTCAAAAAGCAAAATCTGATTTAAAAGAACGAGATCATCCTGTTGGTTTTCTGAGATCAGTCCCAGTAATTTTTCTGCTAAAGACTGACGGCTCTTTAAATAGGGGAGTTGTTGATTTCTTGTGGCCATAAAGGCAATAAAAAGAGCTTTGACCTCATTATCGGTAAAGCGAACAACGGGCAGGACAGAGTTGTGCATGACAAAATAACCCCCGTCCCTTCCAACTTCAGAGACGAGTGGCATTCCCATGTCTTCAATTTCTCTGATATCTCGAATAGCTGTCGAACGAGAGATGTTAAATTCACGCATGATTTCAGAAATAGTAAAGTGGGAGCGGTTGTTGATATATCTCATGATAATATTAATCCGTTCAACTTTTTTCATCTGGACTCCTAAATAGTATCATTTTTTGACATGATTTAAGATTATCATATATCTATCAAGTGCAGGAAACAAGTCAAAAGAGGAAGGTGTAGAATATGGCAGATTATACCCTAGAAGAAAAAGACAGCTTTACTGTTTTAGGTTTTGGAACGGAGCTTACAGACTTTACAGGCTTAGATAAGGAGAAGTCAGACTTTTGGCAGACTGTTAAACGAGATGGAACACTGGAAACTTTAAAAACCGTAGCCACAAATGACTACATTTTTGCTGTGAACGAAGCAGTGAATAACAAAATGATGCATTATGCCGGCGTCATGACAGAGGCATCCATATCGGTATCAGCACCGGAAGAAACCAGAGTTATCCAATTTCCTAAGGGAGAATACCTAGTTGTAAAAGGGGAAGGGAAAACCGCTGATGAATTGAATGAAAAACTTACTGGCATTGCCTTCGGTCAAGTCTTGCCAGAAGCAAAGCATTTTGCCTATGTTGGTGGCCCAAATGCAACGGTTGAGATGGGTCAGCGGAACGGTCTCGTTTTTGGTGAGATGTGGATTCCTGTTGTTAGAAAATAAAGAGAGAAAAGGGGATGGAAATGTCCTATATTGTTGATTTTAAAAAGGTGTCTACGGTTGGTTTAGAGACTTCACCTGTAGTCGAAGCTCTTGCTGGTTTACGTGCGAATGAAGCTCGTTACTTTATGAACAAATATAAACATGAATTTACAGTTTTACCAGCTAGCGAAAGCCAGGAATCCCTTGATTATATGAACCGAATTTTGAAAGAAGAACGCGATATTGAGTTTGCAGCTAAGCCATTGGAAACGTCGCGTTTTCAAGTGGAAAATATCCAATTTACCTACGTCTTTTATGAAGACGGCCTTGCAGTCAATGTTATGTATACCGTTGATAACTCTAAGAAACGAGCCGTTGGTTTTAAGCTTTCTGAGGGGATGGAGGTACCGAAGGAGTTAGAAGGGAAGTTTAAGTTTGCTAGGCAAAAGTCTAAACTAGCAGGAACCATTCGGGGCTCGTTTTTTGTCATCAAAGGAGAATATTAAAGCCAACAAAAGCGCAAGTTGAGAAATCCAGCCATTTTCTGTATTTGGTCATTCTTTTACTTTAGTGAAGTGAGTGAAAGCTATTTTCGCTCTAGGTAAAAAATAGCTTTCACTCGTTAAGAAAACAACGGATACTTTTCCATACATGCTGCTGGAGATGCTCTTAAATTGGCAAACTTAACAAGACTAGACCTTAAACTGTCATCGATGCTGGAGACATTTTATCGTACATGTTTCTTAAAATGAAAAGACTCTTGAGAAAACCTCAACAGTCTTATCTGCGTTTTTTTCTATTTTTCTTTATACTCTTTCCTACCCACTGTTTTTTACCTTTTATTTTATGCCTATGATCACATCTATTCTCGTATTTCTCTACATGATTACGCTTATTTATGTTGCGTTTCTTTCTACACTTTTTTTGATGACCACGATCATGACACTTCTCTTCTTCATGCTCATGCTTCTCATCCTTCTTACACTTTATTTCATGCCCATGATCATAATATTCCTCATCATCTTCTTCATGCTCATACTCACATTCCTCTTCTTCATCGTTGTCATGCTCGCACTTCTTCTTGCGCTTCTTTTTACATTTTTTTTCATGACCATGGTCACAACATTCCTCTTCTTCTTCATGGTCATGCTCACATTCCCATCTATCCTCATATTCTTCTTCATAGTCATGCTTACACTTCTTCTTATGCTTCTTTTTACACTTTTTTTCATGACCGTGGTCACAACATTCCTCTTCTTCTTCATGGTCGTGCTCACATTCCCAGCTATCCTCATATTCCTCTTCTTCATAGTCATGTTTACACTTCTTCTTATGCTTCTTTTTACACTTTTTTTTATGACTATGGTCACAACATTCCTCTTCTTCTTCACTCCCATGCCCATGCTCACATTCCCAGCTATCACATTCCTCTTCATGACCATGCTTACAAGGTATAGGGATTTGCTGGCGTTGTAGTATTTTCACTAGTAGATCCAATACAATCTTTTCTTGCACAGTGATAAAAATACGCTCATTTGGGATTTTAGCTAGAGGAACAGATGAATCGAATTTAGCAAGATCGAATTCATTAATTTCAAAGGCTTCCAGCTCACAGTATGGCTGCTCATTATAATGAACGGAATTGCCAAATAATTTTTGATCAAGCTTAGACCTTCTGCTACTTTGATCTAAAAATCTAGCTTCCGTATCACTTGATGCAAAAAAATCAGGGGAAAGTTTTCCCTCAAATGTAACTTCCGTACAACAACTGAAAGGAACATGAGCAGTAGTATGGAGAATACTGCCACAAATTGCATTGGCATTTGTGGTACCTGGTCTGGCAGTTGCATATTCAATGTTCTTGCGGATAAAACCTGATATAAAAAGTTTAAAGTGATTCTTACGTGAAGTAGGAACTAATTTACATTCATCCAAAGAAACATCTTTTTCTACTCTTTTAATCTCCAATGCTGGCTGCTCTAAAGTAATATCTACATCAATACACATTTGCAGGGATAACTCAGCAAGAACTACTGGAACTTTTAGTGTTTTAGGAAAAGATACAACATTAGGGCAACCCATTTCTACACGATTTTGAACCACTTTACATCCCTGTGGTGGTGGAGGTGGAGGTGGAGGTGGTATCGGCGGTGGTGGAGGTTTCTTTGCAGGGTGAACTGGGTTGCACACTTCAAACTGAACGATATGACATTTTGGAACAAATCTTCTCATCCTTATTCCCTCTCTCTATTTGATTGAGACTACAAGATTTTAAGATAGTATATTCTTGGTATAAAAAAGAGAGAGGGCTGATATCTCCATTATATAAAGCAAATTTCAATACTCTTCTGTTCCATTTTCTTGTGTTGTCATGTTGGATTTCTTTTTACATCTAAGCTGATTCAAACTTCTAATCTAAACGAAATGACGGAATGATCATATACGAATCACCCTGGCTATGCCTATAATAGGTTATCCCTAAATAAGGAGTAGCTGTCACAATGAAAAAATGGATTATACCTTGCATCGCAACTTTATTCCTGTTAAACGCTTGTTCTTCTCATGCCAAATCTTCAGTTATTCCCAAAAAGAATCCACCCAAACCGATCACTTCCGTGTCAGAGGCAATCGATAAGTCAACAGCAGCCATGGAAAAAATGAAAAGCTTTCAAGTGGAGTATACGAAAAAATACACTTCTGATGAAGAAAATAAAAATTCTGATTATCGCAATCATATCGTAAAGGCTGATCAGATATCTTTTACTTTTATTGATCGCAATCAGTATCATCTCTATGAACGTATTCATGAAGAGCGAACCACTGACAAAGAGAAAGATCCTGACACCCAAACAGAAATATATGTAAAAAATGGCGTACTTTATAAACGGTATTTCGATTGGGACACAAATGGTTCTGACCACTGGGAAAAAGGAAAGCCCACAAATTCAACGCTTTCCGAAACGTTGTATGAAAGTCCCAATTTCCTTGACCCTACCTATTTGTTAGCAGACTTAAAATCCAAGCAAAAACAAGTAAAACTCACACAGACACCAAATGCATATGTACTTGAACTTACTTTGACCGATCAAGAGGAAAAAACAAGTATCATGGGCTCTGGTAAAGGTGGAAAAGGCTTTGTGGATGTCAGTGTCATAAGAAAAATACCTCTGTATACCGTTAAAGTTACGATAGATAAGGAAACACTCCTCACTCAGAAAGTAGAGCAACATGAGGTCTCTTCGATCGATGCAAAAGAGAAAACTGGAGATATGATCAAAACAGATGAGTACAAAACGCATAATTTTAAATTTAGCACAAAATCAATCACGGTTCCAAATGATGCACTGACAACACAAAATCAACTTAATTGAACATCTTATATAAAAAGAAACAAAACGACCTCAGATTTTTTGTCGGAGGTCGTTTTGTTATCAATCAAAAATAGAGAATACAGCATTCTTATTCGTTGTTTGAACATAAATTTCGGCTTGATTATTAGTTCCATCTTGATATGAGCTTATATCTATCATTGCACAATGTGACGAATCGGTGTATGAAGTAGGGGTAAGATACTTATAAGATACATAATCATCTGCATTATCTGGATCATATTCCTTTACATAAAAGTAAGTTCCGCCACCAGCGAGAAGGCATATTAATACATTTCCTGAAACAGGTGCACCATCTACATCTGTAATATAATAATTAAGAGTGGAATTCCAATGTACTCCCTTACTCCAAACACTCGTTGCCTGCCATCCAGCAGAATCTGCAAATGCTGATGAAAACGGTAACACTAGTGCGAAAATGGAAATAAAAAATGAGAATACGGACTTTTTTAAATTCATTCTGTCTTCCTCCCTGTTGTGATGTTAACGCTTATGAAAGCTAGGTAAATATAAATGGAAGTGATACGAATGAGAGAATCACTCTCTTGAAAATTCATAATATATAAAGATAGAATAGAATCCGACATTAAATAAAAAATTATATTATAATTCAATTTTTTAAAAAATAAATAAAGCACAACCTCTGATTTTTCCAGAGGTTGTTTTGTTATCAGTCATAAATAGCGAATACGGCATTCTTATTCGTTGTTTGAACATAAATTTCTGCTTGATTATTAGATCCATCTTGCCAAGCACTAATATCATATGATACACAATGTGACGAATCGGTGTATGAAGTAGGGGTAGTATACTTATAGGTTATATTATCATCTGCATTATCTGGGTCATATTCCTTAATATAAAAATAAGTTTCCCCACCAGAGCGAAGGCATATTAATACATTTCCTGAGGCATGTGCATTATCTACACCTGTGATGTAATAACTTAAAGTAGAGTTCCAATGTACCTGTTCCTTAGTCAATAACTGCCATCCAGCAGAATCTGCAAATGCTGATGAAAGCGGTAACAATAGCGCGAAAAGTGAACCAAGAAATGTCACTACGGTCTTTTTTAAATTCATTCTGTCTTCCCCCTGGTGTTTGTAATGAAAGCGGTAACAAAAACTAGGCAAATAGAAACGAATTATGGATTAGAGATAACTCTCTTGGAAATTAATTATATACGAAAAGAGCATAAAAAGCTAATATTAAATCAATTAAATTATATTATAATTTATTACATTTATTGAAAAAGAAAATAATCATGGAAATAAAATCCTTATTGGTCTTTCTAGTCACTTTTACAATAGTCCATTTTGATACCATTATTCACTAAGTTCCGTCTCTAGTTTTATCATATATAATCCCCTCCCAAAGAAAAAGTGATCCTATATAGTATTTGGATCACTTCTCTTCCATTTATTTTTCAAATGTTTCTTCAAATGCAGTGTAAAAACTGGCATAATCGATAGCATCTTTTGTAAGAAAGGAAGCAATGATTTGACCTGCATCACTATTACGAAACGATTCCATAAATAGATGTATATCGGTTACATACAGTTCCCCCATAACATGATACTTAGGTTTATCTAAATCACCAGATTCCTCTTTGCCTAAAGACTCATAAAAGAGTCTATTTACATTAATTTTCAATACACCTTCTAAACTCAATATTTTAGGGACCATTGTATTGCGATAGAAATGATAAAAACTCTCGGGGTCTTCCATATTCCCATACATGGTAACTATCTTGTAGAACATAGTCTTCCTCCTATTCTTCTGCATTTATTATTTTTAACAAGAAAAGAATGAATATTAAAATTAAAGAAATTGTCTTTCTATATTTTACTAAAAATAGAACAATATTTCGCCTTGCGTAACAAATGAATTTTGTCTATTTTTTGGATTACATATTGGATTTCTGGATAATTTCCTATATCCAAGCATCAATAGGGGTGAATTTCTATTATTCATCTCATTTTTCATGTTGGAAATGATTTTGTGATGTATTTGTTATAAAACTAGAAATTCACTCGATTAAAATTAATACTAACTATATAAATTTTCCTAAAAATAGATTTGTCTGTTTTTTATCCAATTATCATACATTTAAAATTTTCTTGTATGTGTATATTCAAAAAAATTAGATATAATAGGAGTAAGTTTAAGTTATATTCAAATAATTACAGAGGAGGATTTTATTCTCATGTCGAAACGTCAAACACTTTTAGTTGGAAGCCTACCGTTTGAAAATGAAGAAGCTGCAATGACTCAAGCTTTAGAAATACTTGGTGAATCTCTGTTCGCTTTACCAGATGGAGAAATAGGAGAGATATCAGAGGTATATCCCGTTGGAAAACGCGCAGCTTGGGTGATGTCATCCATAGATATATGCGCAGCAGATACTGCAAACTGGGAAATTACCAAAAAATCAGTCCGAGCTGAAAATGGTTTCCCCAATGATTATGTAAGTTTAGATCGATTACGGCCAAAACACTCACCCAATCGTATGGAAGAACATCTAAATTTCCGTTATCATGAATATTTCCAAACGAATTATCCTATCTTCCAAAAATTGCGAGAACAAAAGGGCTTAAATGACTTGAAGTTTCAAGTCGGCATCCCTACAGGTTTAGGTATTACCTTTTGTATGTTATCTCCCATCAATGCTTTTCGTTATATGAAGGTATTTAACTCTCGATTAGCTTATGAAGTAAACGAAATATTAAAACAAGCTGAAGAAGATGTTCTGGTGCAGATAGAAATTCCAGCAGAATTAGCGTTAGTATATAAACTTCCCAAAGTGTTGGTTAACATCGCTCTAAATAGTATATTTGATCTAGTCCGGCAACTTAATCCACTTGGCAAAATTGGACTGCATCTGTGTTTTGGTGATCTCAATAACCTGCCTATCACGCATGCGAAAACGCTGAATAAAATGGTGTACTTCATAAATCAATTGATAAAAAAATGGCCCGAAACACATGAGTTAAGCTACATACATTTTCCATTGGCTGAAGCAAAAACTCCACCGCCATTAGAGAAAAGGTATTATGAACCGCTCAAACAAATCCAACTCCCTGAAGAAATTCGTTTTATCGCTGGATTTGTCCATGAAAAACGAAATCTGGAAGAGCTTAAACAGATTTTAAGTCATATTGAAGAAATTCGAAATCATCCGGTAGATGTTGCCTGTTCCTGTGGTTTAGGCCGCCGCGGCACAGAGGTCGCCACCCAATTATTGAATTTAACCCAACAACTTTGTAACACTGATGAAAAATAAATAGCCTTTTGCTATTTGCTCTAGTAACTTTGCGGTGCAATATGTTTTTCTGCTTGATGCCATTACTAATTAGATACTATTAATTCATACTCTTATATACAGAGGACATCCAGAATATTTAATCTCTTGTTGGTTATACACCTCAATTTTTATAAACATCTTTCATTTTTGTTTTCAATTGTCTGTTTTCCTTAAAAAAAAGTGATCCAAGTTAAACGTGGATCATTTTTTTTAGAAATAACTTAATAAAAATCATATATGTTTTAACCCATTAGTAGCCAGTCCGAGTGTTCCGAATGAATCAGAATCACTCAGAGATATCCCTATTAAGATGGGACATGGATACGACCAAATAGTGCCATTCATGAAGTACGAACAAGTGACACAGCTTGCCTTCCGCACGGGCAGCTCCCTTCGTGAGAGCTGCCCGTGAGAAGGGATTACGCAGCGAGCTGCTGGGCTTCCAAGAACGCTCGCTTCATCGCACTCTCCAAGAATGCGGTGTCCTTACGAGCATCTCCTGTCACCTTGCCCGCGGGGATCAGCTCTCCGAAGTGCACGTGAATCTGAAGCTTGCCCCTCTTGCGGGAGTAGAACTTCCTACGTGGAAATGCAGTCCCCAGCCCCAGTGCCTGCTTCCACCATGGGCCGGACATCACTCGACGGGCACCGAGCTGAACGACAATGAGAACAGGTACCTCCGCCATTGACCAGAGCCGGGCTGCCCCAGTCCTGAACTTGGACGGTTCTTGGTCATGGGAACCCACCCAGTCCGGAATACCACCTTCACCGTACACGGCGACGACGCGCCCAGCGTGCAGGGCATTCTTTGCAGGAATGAGGGCAGCTCCGGGATTGGCGCTCTTCCGGTAAACCGGAATGAACTTGAGCAACCAGAAGAAGAATCCCAGAATCGGGATCCACCAGAGTCCGGCGGCGGCCATGAAGGATACCTTCCGACCAAACTTCTTCCGCAGGGCGAGATAGACGAAGAACGGGTCAATCAAACTGGAGTGTTTGACGACCACGAGAACCCCACCTTCCGGAAGGTTCTCTGTGTTACCCGTGATCTTCAGTGATCCCAACAGAGGTCGCACGAAGCGCGCCTTGCTGCCACGATCTCTTCGCATAAACTTGACTCCAATGGTCGACGGTTTTCTCTTGCTTTTTTATTTTATCATAGGAAAATTTAAAATCGCATGGTTTGCTGTCCTTTGTCAATTCTTTTGTTTTTTTCTTGACAATGAAAGTAATGCATAAACAATTCATATAAACGATATCTAATACAAATTCTGATAAAATAAAATACGAGTGTAATTTGATTTAAAATAAAGCACTAGAAAGAATTAATGATCCAACTTAATAATTCCTCTTTTTGACTTCTAAACCATTTAAGAATCAACCCACCGAAGGAGGCTAATTTTGGATTATATTATCGTATTGCTCATCATTTTAGCTTCAGCAGCATGTGGCGGGGAAATCAGTGCTCGTTTGGGACAAACCACTATTTTTGGAAAAATAATTGCTGGTATCATAGTTGGACCAGCAATACTGGGCTGGGTATCCACTACAGAAACTATCCATGATATGAGTGAAATTGGAATACTTTTCTTAATGTTTATTGCCGGGTTAGAAACCGATGCAACTGATTTATACAATAATCGAAAATCATCGATCGCAGTCGCTCTAGGCGGGCTTCTTTTCCCTCTGGTTGGAGGATTTGCAACAGGGCTTTTATTTGGTTTCCATCCAATTCCATCTGCCTTTCTCGGCTTATTATTAGCTGCCACTTCTGTTAGTATTTCTATTCTGACATTGAGAGAGTTAGGTCAATTAAACAGTCGAGAAAGTACAACGATTCTCGGTGCTGCGTTAGTTGATGATATCACCGTTATGCTTATCCTTGCGGTCTCAATGGGTGTATGGACTGGAACAGAAGTAAACATCGGGGTTTTATTAGGAAAAGAAATGCTGTTTTTCCTTTTAATCGGATTGCTTGGTTGGAAAGTTACTCCTTGGTTTATGAAAATCAGCACTTCCTTCAAAGCTACGGAAAACATAGTAAGTGCAGTGATCCTTTGCTTCGTTTTTGCAGCTCTGGCCCAAGTACTTGGCGTATCTAGTATAATCGGAGCTTTCGCTGCCGGCTTAGCCATCTCCCGCACAGATCGTCAAAAGGAAATAAAAAGTAAAATTGTTCCTATCGCCTACACAATCTTTATCCCGGTATTTTTTGTACAGATTGGATTATCTGTTACCTTTGTAGGAATACAAAATCACATTTGGTTTATTATCATCGGTTCTCTAGTCGCTGTCTTTACCAAATGGTTTGGTGCTTTTTTAGGAGCAAAATTAACATCATTTTCTACCAAATCAGCCATTCGTATTGGTGCTGCTATGCTGTCACGAGGCGAAGTTGCCCTTATCTTATTAACGATTGGATTGGAAAAGAAGCTGATCGATCCCGCTTATGCTTCCTCTATCCTCATCATCATTATGATAACAACGCTGATTACTCCTGTTTTATTAAAAACTTTCTATCGCACATCAACCTAGATTCTTTTAAAAAAACAAGAGGGAAAGCCCCCTTGTTTTTCACTTTGTTATCACTTTGCGTGCTACGACATCTAGACTGTGAGCAAATACTATCATTACTGCATTGATAAGCAAAAATGCGATTGTAAAGTAAAATACGTCTTGTATTTGCAGAGTAGTAGCGACAAAACTTCCGACCAATGGTCCAATTAAATTTCCCAAAAACCGCGCTGAAGAATTAATACCAAAAGCTGTACCTTGCAATTCTTTTGGCGTCATTTTTTTCACCAATACACTCAACGCTGGCAACATCCCTCCAATAAATAACCCCAAAAAGAAACGACCGATCAGCAGCTCTGTAATATTTGTAGCAAATACTTGAGGGATAAATGCTAGTGCGGACATCACAAGTGAGAAAATCAAAATCTTACGCTCACCGATCTTATCCCCGATTCTTCCCAGCGTAGGGGACCCGATAAGATTGGCGATTCCTGTTATCGCACTGACAAGACCCACCATCAATGCCAAATGAGAACCATCGTAAATCGTTTTGGTATAGATGGGCAAAATGGGTTGAACACTCATCATAGCCAATTGGGTGATAGTGGATGCAATAAATACTGGCAATAGCATCCGAAGTGATCTCCAATTTGATTCTGGCTTTTCTACCACTACTTTTTCTATTCGTGTTCTTGGTACTGTCTCTTTGATATACACCATAACCACAACGCCGGCTAGTAAAATCAAAATCCCAGTGAGCAGAAATACACCATCATATCCAACCAGCTCTGAAAGTACACCACCGAACAAGGGACCAACCAAAGTTCCTACAATCTGACCAGTTTGCAGTGTACCTAGTACTTTCCCTGAATTTTCGTCTGGCGTCACCGCAGCTTGCATCAAAATAGACATCGAAATAAAACCGGAAAACAATCCATTGATCAGCCTTAGGATCAATAATTGCAGAGGGGAAGTAACAAAAGCCATTAAAATAGTTACAACACCCATACCAATAGCTGAGCGAAGTAACATCGATTTTTGTCCATATTTATCTGCAAGTGTTCCCCATAATGGCTGAAATAAAAAAGAGGTCAAAAATTGAGCGGAAAATATCCATCCTGACCAATGTTCTACACTTTGCAAATTGTGTACACCTAATTTTTCAATATACAAAGCTAGAAATGGTACCACCATACTCATCCCAGCAGATATTAAAAAATTAGCTGGCCACAATATCCATAAAACTCGTTTCCAATACATTCTCCTTCACCTTCTATAATGTAAATACAAAATACCCTTTCGAAAAGGGTCTCTATATACTATTAAAATACTTCTTTTCGAGATATGCAATTTTACATTTTATTCATACTTTTAAAAAACATCCAAATGCTAAAAACAACTTACCTTTTGTATAAGTTGCTTTTAGCATGAACACTATTTTTTTACCATCAGATACAGAAAATACGGTGCTCCAATCATTGTGACAATGATTCCCGCTGGGATGCCACTTGGATCTAATAAGCTTCTGCCGATCGTTTCGGAGACTAGAAGAAGAATAGCTCCTAAAATAGCTGCGATAGGGAGAAACGCTTGATGGCGAGGACCTACCAAACTCCTAGCTATATGAGGAGCCATGAGACCAATAAAAGCAATACCGCCGCTGACTGAAGCAGATGCAGCTGCAAGTGCTACCGCAATGAGCAGCAGTATACTTCGTTCTCTTTCCACTTTTACCCCTAATCCAATAGATGCATTTTCATTAAGCTGCAACACATTTAAAATATGTGACTTAGAAAAAACAATCGGTAAAAGAATGAGAATCCAAGGCAGAAGCGCGATCACAAATGTCCAGTCATCCCCCCATATTCTTCCTGCAATCCAGTTGGCGATAAATGCATTCTTTTCCTCTTCTAACCTTGCAGTGAGCGTAAATATGACACCGTTGATCGCAGCTGCCATTCCTACTCCGATAAGAATAAGACGTGTCGGCTCGGTTCCCTCTCCCCGCTTGTAGGATAAAAAGTAGATCATGATCACTGTTAAGGTTCCCCCGATGAAAGCAAACAAGGGGAGAACATAAATAAAACTCGTGGACTCACTAGAAAAATACATCACATAAATAACTACCATCAAACCCGCACCTGCGTTAATACCTAAAATACCAGGATCAGATAGAGGATTTTTTGTGATGCTCTGCAAGATAGCTCCAGAAACCGCAAGACCGATGCCCGCTAAAATCGTTACTACTATTCTAGGTAAACGAAAACCATACAAAATTAGGTTTTCTTGACTTGTGCCATATCCAAATATCGTCTTACCTAATTGGATTGGATTTAGCGAAATGTACCCAGTTGCTATACTCACAATAAACGCTGTAAGGAGAAGAATCACAGAAATAATCAAAGTGAGTCGGACTTTACGTTGATATGCTGCATCTACTATATTCATCGTTTCCCTTCCCTTCTAGCGAGATAGAGAAAGAAAGGAACCCCAACTATAGCCACAATCGCACCGATCGGAGTTTCAAATGGAGCGTTGATCATTCTCGCAGCAGTATCAGATAAAACTAATAATATACTTCCGAACACAGCAGAACAGGGAATAACCCAACGATAGTCAGTTCCTACAAGAAACCTCACTATATGGGGAACCATTAGTCCAACAAAAGCGAGAGCCCCCACCAAAGAAACAGAAATACCTGCTAGTATCAAGACGACGAGCATCAAAACTATTTTCACTAAAATCGTACGCTGTCCCAATCCTTTAGCAATATCATCACCAAAACTGAGAATCGTCAACTTTTTAGAGAAAAAAACAGCTACAGCAAGGGCAAGAAAAACGATAGGGACGGAAATTTTCAGTTGTAACCAAGTCGTTCCAGATGTACTTCCTATTTTCCATATACTCAAGTCTTGGGTAAGTTTGAAAACAAGGGAAATACCATCTGCAAGTGCATTTAGGAAAAAGGTAATAGCTGATCCAGCTAAGATTATCCGTAAAGGAGACACGCCACCCCTACTCGCCGAACCAATTCCAAACACCAATCCCGCACCTAATGCTGCACCCACAAAGGTAGCTGTCATCACAAACACATAGGAAGAATGAGGCTGCAAAACTAGTAGACAAGTCAATGCCAATCCTGCACCCGCATTAATCCCTAATAATCCCGGTTCTGCCAATGGATTTTTGGTTATCCCCTGCATAATCGCACCACTCACCGCTAGGGCAGCACCAACAATAACCACGCCAAGTTCCCTTGGTAAGCGAATGCCCGCGATAATTTGATCAGCTTTTCCTTGTGGATCATAAGCAAAGATAGATTTCCACACTGTCATAAAATCAATATTCGCAGCTCCAACGGAAATTGCCAAAACCATACTGACAGCTAACACCAACAGACCTAGTATGAGGATGAAAGCACCGATAACCGGTCTAGAAACTATTTGATTTTCTTCAGTTTGTATGTTTTTGATAGACATAGATCCATATCCTTTGTGTTAAAGCTGTTTCTATTTCCCTTTTGTCAATGCTTGTACGATAAATGCTAATTCTTTTTCAAGTGATATTGGATCATTGAAGTAAAACGATGCCGAATCAAAAAAGAAGACATTTCCTTTTTGAACAGCGGGGATTTGTTTCCACACTGATGTTTGCAGGTAGGAATTATCTGCTGTTGCATCTCCTTTTCCTACAAATAAATAGTCTCCTGCATACTGTGGTATCACTTCGGTAGAGATCGCTTTATACCCAGGACCAAATACATCTTTTTCTACTTGTTTTGGAGCTTTGATACCAAGAGCTTGATAAATAATTTCTGTTCCTCGACCCCAGTTGTTTCCATAAACATATAATTCTTTTCCAAATGTTTCAAATACAGTTGCAGTGGCATTATCTCCAATAGCTGCTTTTACTTTTGTCTTGGCTTCTGCTGTTTGCTTATTCCATTGATCCACCCATGCTTGTGCTTCTTTTTCTTTTCCAAGCAATTTACCAATTTGAAGATGTGCTTCTAAATACGTATATTTTTCATAAGTGAATGCGACGGTCGGAGCTATTTCTTGATATTTTTTGAGATTTTTATCATTGGTAAAGGCAATGATAAGGTCTGGTTTTAAAGCTAAAAGTTTTTCCAATGAATCAGTGGTTATCACTTGCACATTTTTTAATTTACCATTGTAAAATTTATTATCTTTTGCCCATTGATCTACTCCTACCGGGGTAATACCAAGGGACAAAACATTACCAGTATAAGAGGAAGCTAGAACTGCAACACGCTTCGGATTAGCTGGAACTTGAACGGGTCCTTTTTCCGATTGGAACGTTACCATTTTGGGCGTATTGCTTTCATCAGATGTTGTTCCTTGACTGCACCCAGCTAGTAAAGCTGCTACGAAAACAGCAATGAAAAGAAAACTCCGTATGCTTTTACACTTTTTCATCTATGTTCAACCTCATCTCAATATTCTCTTGTGATAATCATTCTCATTTGAGATTAAAAAAAATATCCCATTATTGCATTAAATCGCTTGGTCTTCCACTTTCGACAAGATGGAGTCAATAAGGTCATATGTCAAACAGATCGGTTTCTGCGTTCTTGGATCTGTTACTATTTCAGCATCAATCTGAAAAACTTCATGTAAGGTGGCAGCGGTGATAACCTCTTCTGCACATCCTTCTTTGACAATCTTTCCTTGTTTCATCGCGATAATCCGATCAGCAAATCGGGCAGCGTGATTGAGATCATGCAGTACCATCACGATCGTCCGTTTTTCCTTTACATTTAACCATTTGAGAAGTTCTAATATTTCCAACTGATGGGATAAATCGAGGTAAGTAGTAGGTTCATCCAAGAGGATAATATCTGTCTCCTGTGCTAATGCCATAGCGATCCAAACCTTTTGTCTTTGTCCGCCTGAAAGCGAATCTACGACTTTATGCCGAAATGCATGTACACCTGTCACATTCAAGGCCCAGTTGATCACTTCGTGATCTTTGCTGCTCAATCGTACACGATTTTGATAAGGAAATCTCCCATAAGACACTAATTCTGCTACGGTTAAGCCTTCTGGTGCATCTGGAGATTGCGGTAAAATTGCCAACTTCTGAGCTATTTTTTTGGTAGATTCTTTATGAATTTCTTTCCCGTCAAGAAAAACAGCGCCAGAGCGGGTTGGATGAATACGTGCGATCGTCTTTAATAAGGTAGATTTCCCACAACCATTTGACCCAATAATAGTCGTGATCATCCCATCTGCTATGTCTAAACTGACATCTTTCACAATCTCTTGATCGCCATAAGAAATATGTAAGTTTTCTGTTATTAACCTCGGTTTTGACATCTTTTCACCTCCTGATGGTTTGTTACTTTTTTTACTCATTTCTCATTTATAATGAGAATGATTATCAAACTCATATGTATTTTATAATTAGGACAAGATGATGTCAACGGATATGGAATATATCATTTTTTTACAAATAAATATTTTTAAAACGCATTGTATTCTACTTTGAGATAGTGGGTCAACTCTTACCATTCTCTCATATCCATTTCTCAATCAAAAGACAGCTACTCTTATCTCTTCTTATGTCTTTCCCCTTGATCTTTCATTGTATATGGAATAAATCAGCTTCTCCCCCTATTGGATGTTCTGCTACCTATTCGGTGGCACAGTGTCCGTGATTCTATATATTTTCACAGTCACCGTGCCACCTGCAAGGTAGGTGTAAGATAGTGTCACCAGCCATCATTCAACCACCAAAGCGCACAGAGAAATCGTTGCAGATCGACATGTTTCTGTGCAGCGATACGCATGTGATGTTCCTCACGCGCCCATTGCTGAATGCGTGTTCGATCCAGCTTCAAGGAGGCTTTAATCGCCTCGACGAAACCGGTTTCATTTCCTTCTTCGATATCAAATCCCCATTCCCCTCGATGTGGTCGTACGAGTCCTGGAACCGACCCGCGAGCATACGCTACCACTGGAGCTCCAGCAGCCCATGCTTCAATAAAAACCAAACCTTGGGGTTCATCCCAGTGGATGGGTGCGACAAATGCACGAATACCTGAGAAGAAATCGAGTTTCGGCTGTCCACCAAGTTCACCAACAAAGATACAAACTGGTGATCCACTACTTAGCAGACTTGTATCAGATCCGTTCAGTAGAGCAGCGACACGCTCTGGATTATCTGAAATGTCTACATCTGTCTGTGGTTTTAGTTGATCATGGAAGTACGTAAAATTATCGATATTCCCCGCGACAATGATCGATTGCCCTGCTGCCTTAGCCAAACGGATGGCATCCGCCTGCCCTTTGTCAGGAGTGATTCTTCCGAGGATACCAACAGCATCTAGCAGCGGAGCACGACGGGAGACAAAGCTCTCATCTGTGAGTCCACTTGGGATGGAATGAACCACCCATACTTTCCAGTTTTCAGCCAGCTCCCTTTCGCTCAAGACCACCAACGGAAGCTCTTTCCAATAATGGTGAAAATAGGACATATCGGTTGGACCCACTGGTGGATTAAAGGTCAACCGCTCCCCCCGATCTGTGTCGTAAAACCGATCCAAGTGAAGGGGGGAATGTTTGAGCACGACGGGCATGACTCCACCGTAATCTTGAAACTGGAAAAGAAGCTCACACACTGGTGGATCGTAGAGAGATCCGAGGTGTCCAGTCACCGTATCCCAGTTTAGAGGACGCTGCTTTCTTGTCTCCTGGCGTATCCATCGCGAGATGAGATCATGGTGGAGATCGAAGGCCCCTTGAAATTTCCAAGAATCAGCAGGTTCCTCAATAGTCGGGATAAGCCCTTCGATCTTGGATGTAGCTGGAGCAAATACACCAAACCTATGACCCATATCTTTCAATTCATGAGCGAGATTGGCAAGAACGGTTTCTAGTCCCCCATACGCGTCAGGTGGAGTATTGTACCTTGCTCCGGAAATATGCAACATTCTTAATGGATGATTTGGATCGGTGACATGAAGAAGCCATTCATCGCTTCTTGGGCCCATGTTTTGCTTTTTCTTCGCCTTACACCGAGCAATTTCAATGTGTACTTGAGCGGATTGTTCCTCATATTTGATGTAGCTACTCACTGGAAATTCCTATCTGGCAGTTGAAGGGAGATCATGGATGACACTATCCTATTTTATTATAGTATCTTTCCTAATATTTTTGAATATCGGAGTCCATCGTATAAATAACCATTTGAGGAGTTCTCATATTTCCAATGGATGGGGTAAATCGAGGCAAGAAGCAGGTTCAGCCAAAAGGAAAACAGCACCGGAGCAGGAATGCAGCTTCTTCCATTTTGCTACCTATTCGGTGGCACAGTGTCCGTGATTCTATATTTTTCACAGTCACCGTGCCACCTGTAAGGTAGGTGTAAGATAGTGTCACCAGCCACCATTCAACCACCAAAGCGCACAGAGAAATCGTTGCAGATCGACATGTTTCTGTGCAGCGATACGTATGTGATATTCCTCACGCGCCCATTGCTGAATTCGTGTTCGATCCAGCTTCAAGGAGGCCTTAATCGCCTCCATGAAGCCTCGTTCATCCCCTTCCTCGATATCAAAACCCCATTCCCCTCGATGTGGTTGTATGAGTTTTGGTACCGATCCACGAGCATACGCTACCACTGGTGTTCCGGCAGCCCATGCCTCACGAAAAGCCAATCCTTGGTGTTCAACCCTGTGAATGGGTGCAACAAATGCACGAATACCTGAGAAGAAATCGAGTTTTTGCTGTCCAAAAATATTACCAACATAGATACAAATTGGTGATTCACTACTCAGCAGGCTTGTATCAGAGCCATTCAGCAGAGCAGTGGCTTTCTCCTCGTTCCAAAGTTGTCCTATATGGACATCGATCTGTGGGAAAACTTCCGAATGAAAGTACTCCCTATTTTCTATCTTCCCAGCCAAAATGATCGATTGCCCTGCCGCCTTAGCCAGACGAATGGCATCCGCTTGTCCATTGTCAGGACTGATATCACCGAGGATACCAACAGCATCAAGCAATGGAATCGGACGGGAGACAAAGTTCTCCTCTGTGAGTCCACTTGGGATGGCATGCACCCCCCATGCTTTCCCGTTCTCAGCCAGTCCCCATCCGTCCAAGACCAACGGTAGCTTTCTCCAATAATGTTGGAAATAAGCCATATCGATTGGACCCACTGATGGATAAGATATCAACAGCTCCCCCCAACCTGTGTTGTAAAGCCAATCCAAGTCATGAAGGGGGGAATGTTTGAACACGACGGGCACGACTCCACCGTAATCTTGAAACTGGAAAAGAAGCTCACTCGCTGGTGGATCGTAGAGAGATCCGAGGTGTCCAGTTATCGTATCCCAGCTTAGAGGATGCTGCTTTCTTGTTTCCTGGCGCAGCCATCGTGAGATGTAATCATGGTGGAGAGCAAAGGCCCCATGAAAATCCCAAGACCCAGCAGGTTCATCAATAGTAGGGATAAGGCCTTCGATCTTGGATGTAGCTGGAGCAAATACACCAAATCCATGACCCGAATTTCTCCATTCATGAGCGAGATTGTCAACTGTGGATTCTAGTCCTCCACGCGCACTAGGAGGAGTATTGTACATTGCTCCGGAAATATGCAGCATCCTTAGCGGACGATTCGGATCGGTGACATGAAGAAGCCATTCATCGCTTCTTGGACCCTTGTTCTGATTTTTCTTTGCCTTCCACCGAGCAATTTCAATGTGTATTTGAGCGGATTGTTCATCATATCGGGTGGAATTCACTCGAAACTCCTATCTTGCAGTTGGAATGGGATCATTGATGACACTATCCTATTTTATTATAGTATCTTTCCTAATATTTTTAAACATCGGAGTACATTGTGCAGATAACCATTTGAGGAGTTCTAACATTTCCAATGGAAGGGGTAAATCGAGGTAAGCAGCAGATTCAGCAAATACGCCACTGGAGCGGGAATGCAGCTTCTTCCCTTATTTGGATGTTCTGCTACCTATTCGGTGGCACAGTGTCCGTGATTCTATATTTTTCACAGTCACCGTGCCACCTGTAAGGTAGATGTAAGACAGTATCACCAGCCACCATTCAACCACCAAAGTGCACAGAGAAATCGTTGCAGATCGACATGTTTCTGTGCAGCAGTGCGCATGTGATGTTCCTCACGCGCCCATTGCTGAATGCGTGTTCGATCCAGCTTCAAGGAGGCCTTAATCGCCTCCACGAAACCTCGTTCATCCCCTTCCGCGATATCAAAACCCCACTCTCCTCGGTGTGGTCGTACGAGTCTTGGAATCAACCCGCGAGCATACGCTACCACTGGTGTTCCGGCAGCCCATGCCTCAAGAAAAACCAAACCGCGAGGTTTATCCCAGTGAATGGGTGCGACAAATGCACGAATACCTGAGAAGAAATCGAGCTTTTGCTGTCCAACAAGTTGACCAACATAGATACAAATTGGTGATCCACTACTTAGGAGACTTGTATCAGAGCCATTCAGCAGAGCAGCGACTTTCTCCGCATAACTCTTATATGGTAGATAAACATCGATCTGTGGGAGACATTCTAGTTCAAAGTAGTTACCATTTTCAATAATCCCCGCCAAAATTATCGATTGCCCTGCTGCCTTAGCCATACGAATAGCATTCGCCTGCCCATTTTCAGGACAAATTCTGCCGAGGATACCAACAGCATCAAGCAGTGGAGTGCGACGGGAGACAAAGTTCTCCTCAGTGAGTCCGTTTGAGATGGAATGCACCATCCATACTTTCTTGCCGTTTTCAGCCCGCTCCCGTTCGCCGACCACCAACGGTATCTTCTTCCAATAATGATGAAAATAGGCCATATCTTTTGGTCCCTCTGGTGGATTAAAGGTCAACAAATCTCCCCAATCCATGTCAAAAACCCGATTCAAGTGAAGGGGGGAATGCTTGAGCAACACGGGCACGACTCCACCGTAATCTTGAAACTGGAAAAGAAGCTCACTAATTGGTGAATCATAGAGAGATCCGAGGTGTCCAGTTACCGTATCCCAGTTTAGAGGATGCTGCTTTCTTGTCTCATGGCGCAGCCATCGGGAGATGAAATCATGGTGGAGAGCGAAGGCCCCATGAAAATCCCAAGACCCAGCAGGTTTCTCAATAGTTGGGATAAGCCCTTCGATCTTGGATGTAGCTGGAGCAAATACACCTAGATTATGACCCAAATCTCTCCATTCACGAACAAGATTGGCAATAGCGTTTTCTAGTCCGCCATACGCGTCAGGTGGAGTATTGTACCTTGCTCCGGAAATATGCAGCATCCTTAGCGGACGATTCGGATCGGTGACATGAAGAAGCCATTCATCGCTCCTTGGACCCTTGTTCTGCTTTTTCTTTGCCATCCACCGAGCAATTTCAATGTGTACTTGAGCGGATTGTTCATCATATTTGATATAACTACTCACTGGAAATTCCTATCTGACAGTTGAAGAGGGGACATGGATGACACTATCCTATTTTATTATAGTATCTTTCCTAATATTTTTAAATATCGGAGTCCATTGTGCAGATAACCATTTGAGGAGTTCTAACAATTCCAATGGATGGGGTAAATCGAGGTAAGCAGAAGGTTCAGACAAAAGAAAAATGCCACTGAAGCGGGAATACAGCTTCTTCCCTTATTGGATGTTCTGCTACCTCTTCGGTGGCACAGTGTCCGTGATTCTATATTTTTCACAGTCACCGTGCCACCTGTAAGGTAGGTGTAAGATAGTGTCACCAGCCACCATTCAACCACCAAAGTGCACAGAGAAATCGTTGCAGATCGACGTATTTCTGTGCAGCGATACGCATGTGATGTTCCTCACGCGCCCATTGCTGAATGCGTGTTCGATCCAGCTTCAAGGAGGCCTTAATCGCCTCCACGAAACCTCGTTCATCCCCTTCCTCGATATCAAAACCCCATTCCCCTCGGTGTGGTTGTATGAGTTTCGGTACCGATCCGCGAGCATACGCGACCACTGGAGTTCCAGCAGCCCATGCCTTAAGAAACTCCAAACCTTGGGGTTCATCCCAGTGAACGGGTGCAACAAATGCACGAATACCTGAGAAAAAATCAAGTTCTTGCTGATCATCAAGTCGATCAATATAGATACAAACTGGCGATCCACTTTGAAGCAAGCTTGTGTCAGAACCATTCAGCAGAGCATTGACTCGCCCCTCATTCCACGGATAAAACCCTAGATCAACATCGATCTGCGGGCTAACTTCCCGATTAAAATAAGTTGACGAATCACCTAGTCCTACGACAATGATCGATTGTCCTGTTGCCTTAGCCAGACGAATGGTATCCGCCTGCCCTTTTTCTGGAGCGATATCACCGAGGATACCAACAGCATCAAGCAGCGGACCACGGCGGGAAACAAAGTTCTCCTCTGGGAGTGTACTTGGGATAGTATGCACCACCCATACTTTCCAGTTCTCAGTCCGCTCCGGTTCGCTGACCACAAACGGTATCTTCTTCCAATAATGTTCAAAATAGGTCCTATCGGTTGGACCCACTGGTGGATTAAATGTCAACAGCTCCCCTCGGCTAATGTCAAACATCCATTCCAAGAAATGTTTGAGCACAATGGGCACGACTCCACCGTAATCTTGAAACTGGAAAAGAAGCTCACTCACTGGTGGATCGTAGAAATACCCGAGGTGTCCAGTTACCGTATCCCAGCTTAGTGGACGCTGCTTTCTTGTCTCTTGGCGCAGCCATCGAGAGATGAAATCATGGTGGAGAGCGGAGGCTCCATGAAAATCCCAAGACTCAGGATGTTTCCAAATAGTTGGGATAAGCCCTTCGATCTTGGATGTAGCTGGAGCAAAAATACTAAGACTATGACCCAAAAATCTCAATTCTTGAGCGAGATTATAAACGGCGGTTTCTAGTACCCCACGTTTCCCATACCCATCAGGTTCAATATTGTACCTTGCTCCGGAAATATGCAGCATCCTTAGCGGATGATTCGGATCGGTGACATGAAGAAGCCATTCATCGCTCCTTAGACCCTTGTTCTGCTTTCTCTTTGCCTTCCACCGAGCCATTTCAATGTATTCTTGAGCGGATTGTTCATCATATCGGATGTGATTCACTGAAAACTCCTATCTTGCAGTTGAAGGGGGTGATGACACCATCCTATTTTATTATAATATTCTTCGAAATATTTTTAAATATCGTGCTAGGTGATTACCTTTGTTTTTACAAAAACTATTGAATAACACGTAGATTTGTATCATTATTAAAGGTAGGAGACTGGAAAAAGTGTCGTTTGAAGGAGATAGAAAATATGGTTGTAAAATTAAACGGACTGAGGGTCAATCGTACAGAGTTTATGATTTGGCAATACCAAAATAGTATTACCAAGCGAAAAATCTTACAGACTTGGAGAAGAGACAAGCAAAAATTTCTTCGATCATTGATCTTGGATAAAAACACGAATAACCATACTCCCTCCTATGCCATTCAATTTTACAAAGATTTCAAATCCCTTCTCTACCAATCTTATTCCGAAGAATTTCCAAAAAAAGAACCAAATCTAATCGAATTATGTGACTGGTTTTCCGATAATGCTAGTATTTGTAAATATATCGGTAATGAAAAAGACGAAAAAACATGGTTAGACATCCGAAAATGCGCAAGAATACTAATAGATGGCCAATTACCATAGATGTGCTTTTAAAAAAGAAAATTTCTATTAAGTAGGCTGTCATTCTGCTAGAGAGGAGTTTTCTCTTTTGCATTTATTTGAACAAGCAAGTATACAAGTTCCTGATCTGAATGAGACAAAATTAGCTGACTATATTGACCCTTCTATCCCCCGATTTCATCATATTCTCGGCGTTGTTCGGAATATGAAATCTCTGCTCACCAAATTAAATATTTTGGAAGAATGGAAGCCATTATTGATTCAAGCCTGCTATCTACACGATATTGGCTATAGCCCCAAACTAGATCACTATCACTATCATCAGCTGGACGGTGCTATATTTGCTGCAAGACAAGGATATCCAAAATATATGATAGCGACGATTCTCTTTCATAGTTGTGCGTACGAAGGTGTTCTTTATTCACGCCCGGATATCAGAGAAATTTACGAAGATCATCATTCCTTACTGGACGATAAGGATCAGATGTTTATTGACCTCGTCAGTTATTGTGACCTTCACACATCAGCTAATGGGGAAGATACCAATTTAACACAGAGAGTAAGAAATGTGGTTGAGCGATATGGCGATACACATGAAGTCAGCAAGATTATGTTATCCAATGTTCCTCCTTTCCGACAGATTATCGATCGGGTAACAAAGCTGATTAAAGATAACAAATAACACTTTTTCCATTCAGATAGTGAGCGAATCTTACTTTATCAGAGATTCAGGTTTTAGTTCATCCCACAGTGCTTCGTAGATCATCTGTAATCGTTTGGTATCCCGCTTGATACCATCTTGTTGTGGGTGTTGTTGGATAGGCTTAATAGGGGAACCAAAATGTACATGCCGACGCGGACGACGAAACCATGCTGTCGCTGCCCCAAGAAAACTTTTTACCTTTCCCCCGCTCATGACTTGCCGAGATCCGAGCTGGATCACCGGAATAATCACTGCACTTGTCTGGTTTTGCAGACGAGCTGGACCAGTCTTCCAACTCTTTGGTTTCCTATCCTCGACTCCATCCCATTCCGGTATTCCCCCTTCAAAGTAAATTGCAATGGCACCTCCACTTTTTAAATGATCACAAGCATTTTGCAGCGCATCTTTTGCTTGCGGACTGTCTCTACGAACAGGAATATAGTTACCATAGCGAAAAATCCACCATAAGAGTGGATGTGTCCATAAGCTTGCCTTTGCCATAAATTTTGGGTATAAACCAAGACACATGCTGGCAAATTTTACGGTAGGTGGATCAAAATAACTAGAGTGATTAATAATAAGGATCACTCCCTCTTTTTTGTGACGCATCTCTAAATATGTTTCCAACTCTTCTGAAATCGTAATAACTAGATTTCCACCCATCAAAAAATGGACAATCCAAATAGGCAATTGTTTGATTCCCTTGAACGACTGCTTTATTTCTTTCATGGGAACATCTTCACTCTCTATTTATATTTTATAAGCATCTATCAATACATATTATTACAATGATACGATTTCATATCAAATTTAGAATATACATTTCTAAATGCGTTCGCCCTTTTTCTTCACGATTGAGTTAAAATGACTTAGAAAGGATGGAAGTAAGTTGAAATTATCTCCAGAAAAACTACAAAGAAGAATAGCTGTCGCCAGCAAACGCGAACCGGCAGATTTGGTGATTACAAACGGAAAGATTATCGATGTTTTTAACTTGGATATTATCCATGCCAATATCGCAATCGCAGATGGCTATATTGTTGGTATCGGTAATTACCGAGGAAAGAAAGTCCTTGATGCAAAACAAAAATACATTTGTCCTACTTTTATCGATGCTCATGTACATATTGAGTCTTCTTTAGTTACTCCTCAAGAATTTGCAAAAGTTGTGTTGCCGCATGGAGTTACAACTGTCATTACAGACCCGCATGAGATTGCGAATGTAGTTGGAAACGATGGAATCTCTTTTATGCTCGAAGACTCAGAAGATCTACCCTTGGATATTTACTTGATGCTGCCTTCCAGCGTCCCTGCCACTCCGTTTGAAAATGCTGGTGCCCGCCTAAAAGCAAATGACCTTGAGCCATTTTTTACTCACCCAAGAGTGCTCGGACTTGCCGAAGTCATGGACTTCCCCGCTGTTTTGCATGGGGAAAATCACATGATCAAAAAAATTTCTACTACCTTAAAATATCGAAATCACATCGATGGGCATGCCGCTGGATTGGATCGAGATGCTATCAATGTTTATCGAAGTGCGGGAATTTCAACCGATCACGAGTGTATCTCAGCCGAAGAAGCATTGGAACGAATACAAAGAGGGATGTATGTTTGGATTCGAGAGGGATCAAGTGCAAAAGACCTCACTTCACTCATCCGTATCGTGAATGAAAAAAACTCGAGAAGATTTGCGTTTTGTACCGACGACAAGCATTTAGATGAGTTAATCACAGAAGGCAGTATCGATCACTCTGTTCGCTTAGCTATTCAACATGGGCTAGATCCACTTTTGGCAATACAGCTGGCTACTCTAAACGCTGCTGAGTGTTATGGATTACAGCAAAAAGGAGCGATTGCTCCTGGATATGCAGCAGACTTTTTACTGTTTGATGACCTTATGAACTTGGAAGTACAACAAGTTTTTAAAGCAGGGAAATTGGTAGCAGAAAATGGAAAGATGAACCTATCGATCGATAAACAAAATTCGAGGTCCTCTGTCATTACGAATACGATACATGTTGTAAAAGCTGACAAGCATGATCTACAAATACCTATTAACGGTACAAAAGCAAACATCATTGAACTTCAGCCCAATAGTATTGTTACCAAACACCAAGTGGCAGATGTGACTGTTTCAAATGGCTTTTTTGTACCTTCTGTAAAAATGGATCAATTAAAGATTGCAGTACTCGAACGTCATCATCAAACTGGTAATATTGGATTAGGAATTGTATCTGGACTTGGGATATCAAGTGGAGCGATTGCTTCAACGGTAGCTCATGATTCTCATAACCTCGTCGTAGCGGGTACGAATGATGATGATATGCTGACTGCAATTGAAGAAATCACTCGTCTTCAAGGTGGACTAGTCGCAGTGAAAAACGGTAAAACACTCGCCTCTCTTCCATTGGAAATTGCAGGATTGATGAGTTCTTGTAATTTTACAGATGTGAATAAAAATCTAAAAGAACTTCATCATGCTTTAGATGAGTTACAAGCTCCATCCCATCTAAATCCCTTTTCTATCCTCGCATTTCTCTGTTTACCTGTCATACCAGAGATTAAACTCACTGATATCGGTCTATTTGACGTCATAACGTTTCAACACATTCCAGTGTCTATCACCTAGAAAGAACAGCCAAACCGCTTTTGTAAAAGCGGTTCTTTTCTGTCTAATTATGAAATATTTGCAAAATAAGGGACAGGCTTTGTCCAATTATTGTAAAATAGGGACAATTCCATTAAAAAGAGAGGCTAAAATGAAAAAACAGAAATTACTATCCTTCCTGTTCCTATTTTGCATTTTTTGTTACAGCGTCTTCCCACTTCCTACTTCTCATGCAGCTAACCATACAGGCTTTACGAATTTAGGTGGACAGATCAAAGGTATTACGATTTATGAAGCCGCATTTGGCAAAGACAAAAAAGGAAATGATGTCGTATTTGCTGTGGTAACTGGTGAACCTGCCCAATTTGCCGTAGTTGATCTCAAAACAAGAAAACTTCTCAAACTTCTCCCATTGGAATCAGCAACTGGCGCTTGGGCTATAACGGTAGCAACAGATGGGAAAGTTTGGGTTGGAAGTTATCGCAATGGACATGTTTATTGCTATGATCCAAAAACGGAGGAACTAAAAGATCTTGGTCGTTCACCAGCAGACAGTGATGTGTTATTTGGACTAAGCAATGGACCGGATGGTTCAGTCTATGGCGGTTCTTATGGAAAAGCAAAGATTTTTGGATATACCAAAGATGGCAAGCCCTTGTCGTTCGATTCGGTATCGCCAGGAGATACATATGCCCAAGATACGGTATATAATCCAGACAAAAAAGTTCTTTATATTGGAATTGGATCATCCAAAGCAAAAGTGATTCAGCTGGATATAAATACAAAAGTTACGAAACAAATCTTACCGAGCAAATATCAAACACAATCGGAAGCATATGATCTGAACTATATCTCAGGTAAGTTGTTCGTGAAGTTACATTCGGCATTCCAAACCATCGTTTTAAATCCAGAAACAGAAGAAGTAGATACCTTGACAGACCTTACCACCAAGCAAAAAACCGATTCTTTTCCCAGTGATTCTCGCGGAGTCTCTCCACTAGCACCTGATGGACGTTCTGTTTACTATACTAATAAAGGGTTCTTACTACGGTATGATATGAAGAGTAAATCATATGCTCCTGTAGTCGATAATAAGAAAAAACCGATTGACCTCCAAAAAAATCCAGTAATTGGCTGGACGTGGGTGGAATTTAAAGAAAAAAATTATCCAGGAAAAACATTGGTAGGTCTAGCTGGAAATTATGAGGGAAAAGCATTTCGTTACAACCCCCAGACTCATGCTTACGAATATTTTCAGCTACCCTTTCCACCTCAGCCGATTGATTTGTTTAATGTGATTGCAGATTCAAAAGATAAAATCTATACAAATGCTTACTTAAATGGACGAATCAGCACGTATCAGACAAAAAATAATATCGTGAAAGAAATAGGACGATTGGGACAAGTAGAAGGATGGACATGGTATAACGGTAAACTATATGCTGGAACTTATCCAGATGGCAAACTCCTTGTCTATGATCCTAATAAACCTTGGAAAGACGAAGAAAATCCAAAACTGCTGTTTAAGTTGAGACAAGGGTATGAACAAAATCGCCCGCTGGCAGTAATCGCGGATAAAACGAATATTTATATGGGAACTACACCGGACTACGGAAAATATGGCGGTGCCCTAACGGTCGTAAACCCAAAAAAACCTGAAACTCCAGTAGTGTACCGAAATATTGTAACGGATCAATCGATCGCATCCCTAACCA
This sequence comes from Shimazuella sp. NTD250, assembly GCF_059510375.1. NCBI lineage: Bacteria > Bacillati > Bacillota > Bacilli > Caryophanales > Thermoactinomycetaceae > Shimazuella > Shimazuella sp. NTD250. Next base: position 318,062 of record NZ_JCAJZS010000001.1, read on the forward strand.
CTTATAAAGGAATAATTTGGGGAGGATCAAGCATTGAAGGCGGTGGTGGTACCACGCCAAAAGCGACAGAAGCCAAATTATTTTGTTTTGATCCTAAAACGAAGAAGAAAACAGGAGAATACTCCCCACTGCTTCTTAAAACCGTAAAAAAAATCACTGCCCTGACCATAGGAGAAGATGGGAACATTTGGGGAATTGCTGACGGCTATATTTTTGCCTTCAACCCTTTATTAAAAATATCTATATTCCAGCAGCAAGTAGTTGAAAATGGAATTGGACAAGGTGCCGGCATCCAAATGCACCCAAATCATCACATGTATGCCGTTACTGATGGACTGTTATTCTCCATTAATCCTCTGTTAAGGTATGTCAGATATATACCATATTCAGCAGGATTATATCGATTGGCCATTCAAGGCAACAATCTCTACATGAAAGACGGAACTGCTGTCACTACAGGAAAAAACCTGATTCGTTATCTACCAGATGACTCAGATGCAATTAAGATGGAAAGTCCGATAAAATCAAAAGTCAAATATCGTTTTAATGACTTCTAAACAACTAATGAAACAGCCCTTCTATTTTCATTTTCAGAAGGGCTGTTCCTTATTTGTTCCAAACGCTCCATACATATTGAATAAATCCTATACGCGATTGAAGATTAGGTAAAGTTTTTATTTGTTCATAAGAAAAGAAATCTCTGCCTTTTGTTTCCTTATCACTGATAAAATTACATATTTCCTTAACTTCTGCATGATAGTGAACTTGATAACTCATCGGATATGGATATCGGTACCCTTCAGGTTTTGGGGCAAATATCTCCATCTGCTGATAACCGATAAGAGCAGGTTTCTCCACTATCACTTTTGTTTCTTCATATACTTCTCTCGCCAATGTCTCTTCTAGACTTTCCTCAGCTTCTATATGCCCACCTGGCAAATCCCATCCACGATACAAGTTAGCTAATAGAATTCGCTGCTTATAGGTGATGATCCCAAAAACAGTTGTTATCTCATTTTTAGGTGGTAAGTCGGAAGAAAGAATTTCGGATACCCTATTTGGTTGAGGTAACCATGACAGATTTGAATAATTCTGCAAAATTTTCATTTCCCACTTCCTTTCTTGTCGATTAGACAGTGAGATTGTTGACAACGTCTAACTATTTAAGGTACTTCGTGTCCCATGGAAGCCTGTAAGACGCTAAACCATTGATCACGGTTAAGTGATAACTGTGTGGCATGGATAGCTGTTTGAATTCTTTGCCGTTTCCCTGATCCAACAATGGGCATAATGTTTGCAGGATGAGCTAAAAGCCAAGCATAAAGCACTTCATCTATCCCTTGTGCCCCTATCTCCTCCTGAATGGAAATCAATGCATGTCGAAGTCGGACTGCTTTTTCTTCTTGAGAAGTAAAAATATCTCCGCCAGATAGAGGCGACCATGCCATTGGAGGGATTCTGTGTTGCATACACAGTTGTAAGGTTCCATCTTCTATATTTTCTAACTGATAAGCAGAAAGCTCCAATTGATTGGTGACAAGCGGTTGTTTCACATAAGAAGTAAGCAGCTCAAAATGATCTCGTTTAAAATTGGATACACCAAAATAAAGCACTTTTCCTTGTTCATGTAATATTTGAAACGCTTCAGCTACCTGCTCTGGGTCCATAAAAGAATCAGGACGATGAATGAGCAGAACATCGATATAATCCGTCCGTAGATTTTGCAGTGATTGTTCTACTGAGTAAATAATATGTTCCTTACTTGTATTATAATGGTGGGTTTTATTTTGTGGTCTTCGCTCAGAAGGCAATACAATCCCACATTTTGTGACCAATTGCATTTGTGAGCGCAGGTGAGGCTTTTGGGCTAAAGCATCACCGAATAACTTCTCACAAGTGTAACTGCCATATATATCTGCATGATCAAAGGTTGTAATTCCATTATCCAAGCAGTATTGGATCAAATCTAATGTTTCTTCTTTCGTTTGTTTCCAATCCGCTAAGCGCCATAAGCCGTATATAATTCGGGAAAAAGATAAATCTGTTGCCAATTTGACTCTTTGCATGAATCAAGCGCCTCAATTCTTGGAATGTCTCCATTTACAGTATAAACATTATTATTTATAAGAAACAATTATTTCTATCTTTCCATCTAGAGAAAAATTTCCTAAACCAGACGGCAGAAGAACAAAATCTCCCTTATGAAGAAAGTAGTTCTCCTCTCTCGTAATAAGTATCCCTTGTCCATCGATAACGGTAAGCAAAAGAAAATTTTTTTCTTGAACAAAAGAGGTGTATTTTTGGATACTCCATTTCTGTACAGAAAAAAAAGAAGTCTCTAAGTATGTTGTAATTGTGGTGTTGCCTTTTACTATGGTGCTTGGACGAATTTGTATCTGTTGGTGGGGAAAATGAGTGACTTCCATCGCTTGCTTTTGATGTAGTTCCCGTTTATTACCATTTTCATCCAATCGATCAAAGTCATATACGCGATAAGTAATATCTGAACTTTGTTGGGTTTCAAGAATCACACTCCCAGCCCCCAATGCATGAATGGTGCCACTTGGTACATAGAAAAAATCACCAGGATGAATTTTTCTTCTTTGTAGCAAAGAATCCCATTCCCCTGATTGCATCAAGATTTGAAATTCTTCTTTTGTTCTCGCTTGATGACCATAAATAATTTCTGCACCCATTCGGCAATCGATCACATACCAACATTCTGTTTTACCAAATCCCCCTTCTGATTTTTTCGCATAATCATCATCTGGATGCACTTGAACAGACAAATCCATTCGCGCATCTAAAATTTTTATCATCAACGGAAAGGAATCTTCCTCTACTTGACCAAACAACTCACGATACTCAGTCCATAACTCCCCTAATAATTTCCCTTGATAGATTCCATTTTTCACCATACTTTGTCCATGTGGATGTGCGGAAATCCCCCAACATTCTCCAAACTGATCTCCTTGTATCTCATATGAAAATGCATCTCTTAGAATAGTTCCACCCCAAATTCGCTCTTTGAACACTGGCTGAAAATATAGTGGATAGGCTTTCATGATGTTTCCTCCTAGTTGTTTCACCCTTACTGTTTTAAGTGTTTTGATTAAGGTCAGCAGAATTCAAGAAGTCGTAGATACCTGTCAACAAAGCTGCTCCAATCATTCCTGATTTTGATTCCAACTGTGCAAAAGTAATATCTGTTTTCTCCTTTAATTGTGGGTACACCAACTGATTCGTGCTCATAATAAGCTGTGATAAGTGTTTTTTGTAAGATTGCATTACTCCTCCACCTAAAATAATTTGATGAGGATTAATAAGGTGAATTATATTTGCAATGCCAATCGCTAAATATTTCATGTTATCTTGGATTATCATTAAAGCGGTTTCATTTCCTTGTTCAGCTAATTGAAAAATATGTCTCGCCCCTACATCTTTGCCCAGTAGCCTCTTTCCTTGTTTGACTATCGCTGTTCCACTAGCTAACAACTCAAAACTACCTGCATTTAATTGACCCGCTGCCTCCCCTCCTGAAGCAATGATCATGTTTCCTACTTCTCCAGCACAAGTCATTGCTCCATGAACCACTTGTCGATTTAATATATAGCCACCACCAATACCTGTACTAACAGTAAGATAAAATACAGAATCCACCCCACGTCCAGCCCCCAGATATGCTTCTGCTAATGCAGCGACATTTGCATCATTATCCAAGTAAACAGGAATACCGAAAGCTTGATAGATTCGATCAGAAAGGGCGATCTGATTCCACCCTGGCAGGTTTGGAGGAAGATGGACAATGCCATTATGCAGAGGTCCTGGGGAACCAATCCCTATACCAACAACAGATTTTGTTAATAATAAGTGGGAAATAAGTTTTACCATCTTGTTTATGACATGATCTGGACCCTTTTCGGCTTCCGTAGGAGCGGAATTTTCTTCTATGATATTTCCATTTTGATCAACAATAGCTCCTCTTAGTTGCGTTCCGCCTAGATCAATACCAATTGCATAATCGGACATAAGAAATACTCCTCCTTGCAATTAATTTTTTAAGATAATAAGCATCGCTTCTTCATTTCAATAACAATATAATATATTTTTATAATAAAAGTATATACTTTTAAATGTAAAGTATATATAATTAGATCAAATAATGAAAGCGCTTTAAAAAAGGAGTGGTTACAAATGAAAAAGATATTACTTGCTTGTAGTTCTGGAATGTCCACTAGTATCTTGGTGGCAAAGATGCGGGAATATGCTAAATCAATTGGAATGGAAGCAGAAATTTGGGCAGTTGGACAAGATCAAGCAGAAGCAGAAATGGAAAAAGCTGATGTGGTATTAATTGGACCACAGATGCGATTCTTAAAAGATTCCCTTGGAGCTACAGCTGCTTCCCATGGTATTCCACTGGATGTGATCGACATGATGGCATATGGTTTAGCTGATGGAAAAGCAGCACTGGAACAAGCAATTCAATTAATGGAGGAATAAGCGATGGATACCTTTGCAGCAGCACAATCAATTGAAGTGACAGCCATGCAAATGATATTGCATAGCGGAAATGCAAGAAGCAACTTAATCATGGCACTTAGAGAATGCAAAGAACTTCATTATGAAAAAAGTAAAGAATTGCTTGCAGAAGCAGAACAAATGTTAGCTGAGGCAAATAAAACACATGGACACCTTATACAAAAAGAAGCAGCGGGAGAGGGAACCGACTTTTCTTTATTACTCATGCATGCAGAAGATCATTTGATGTCGACTGTTACGATGAAAGAAATGATCAAGGAGTTAATTCACATATTTGAGAGTAGATAAGGATGTGGGGAAATGAACGCAGTAATGAATTGGATGAATCGATTTTTATTGCCGATCGCAGGAAAATTAAATAACAACCGTTATCTTACTGTTCTTCGTAATGCCTTTTTGCTCAGTTTACCATTGACGATCTTTGGTTCTATAGCTGTCGTCATAGCAAATCTACCTTTCCTGAAAAATGTTATCGGTGATAAAGGAATAGCTGGACTGCAAAGCCTGCTTGGCCCAGCATCTCAGGCGACCATGAGCATCATGACGCTCTTTGTCGTATTTGGAATAGGGTATTATTTATCCAAATCATACAATGTAGAAGCAGTATTTGGAGCCGTTGTCGCAGTTGCTTCATTTTTAATTGTCACTCCTTTTACGACTACTTTGGAAAATAAGCAAGTCGTGGATAGTGTGATCCCACTCGATCGATTAGGGGCGAAGGGAATGTTTGTCGGTATGCTGGTAGGATTTCTGGCAACCGAAATTTACCGCAGGCTCGTCCAAAAAAATTGGGTGATTAAAATGCCGCAAGGCGTACCGGAAGCAGTATCCAAGTCTTTTGCATCCTTAATACCAGCAGTTGTCACATTAAGTGTTTTTCTGATTGTCAATATCATCTTTGAATTAACTCCTTATCACAACATTCATGACTTTATTTATACACTTGTTCAGGCGCCACTGGTAGGTTTAGGAGGCAGTTTACCTGCTACTTTGATCGCAATCTTCTTCATTCAGATTCTATGGTTCTTTGGGCTACACGGACAAATTATCGTTAACTCAGTGATGGACCCTATTTGGAATACACTTGCATTAGAAAATTTAGATAAATTTAGTCATGGTCAAGCAGCGTCCAATGTCATAACAAAATCTTTTATGGATATTTTTACCGTTGGAATGGGCGGAACAGGTATGACATTGGCTGTTATCGTCTCGATTCTAATTTTTGCCAAAAGTAAACAAATGCGACAAGTAGCAAAAGTTGGAGTTGGACCAGGTATTTTCAACGTAAATGAACCGATCATTTTCGGGTTGCCGATTGTCATGAATCCCTTGATTCTCGTACCATGGTTTCTTGCACCAATGGTAGTAGTGACAGTAACATATTTCGCTATGAGTACAGGCCTTGTCCCATTAACTACAGGTGTAACCGTTCCTTGGACAGTACCAATTGTCATTAGCGGTTACTTAGCTACTAACTCGATAGCAGGAAGTATTTTACAAATTATTAACTTTGCCATCGTAATGATCATTTGGATTCCATTCCTACTCTTTATCGACCGAATGAATAATAAAAAAGAAAAAGATGCTATCGAAAATGTAGTAGAGATAAATAACAAGAAATAAACAAGAAAGAGGAATCTATATTCCTCTTTCCTGCTTTACAGCTAGGGGGAGCAATGGATGTCAAAATTAACTTTTCCAAAAGACTTTTGGTGGGGATCAGCTGCGTCTGCCACACAAACTGAAGGAGCACAATATGAAGGTGGCAAAGGAAAAAACATCTGGGATCACTGGTATGAACAAGAACCTTGGCGTTTTTTTAACCACGTGGGACCTGATGTCACTTCCGACTTTTATCACCTTTATCAAGAAGATATCGCTTTAATGAAAGAACTAGGACATAATTCCTTTCGCCTTTCGATCTCTTGGTCCCGTTTATTTCCGAAAGGCATAGGTAAAATCAATCAAGAAGCCGTTTCTTTTTATAAAGATGTTATCGCAACACTCCATAAACATGATTTGGAACCCTTTGTTGGGCTCTTCCATTTCGATATGCCTTGGGAAATGCAAAAGATCGGAGGTTGGGAGAATCGGCAAGTAGTAGACGCCTATGTAGAATATGCCAAGACTTGTTTTAGGTTGTTTGGGGATCAAGTAAAAAAATGGTTCACGCATAATGAACCCATTGTTCCTGTGGAAGGAGGTTATTTGTACGACTTTCACTATCCAAACGTAGTGGACTTCAAACGGGCTGTACAAGTTGCCTATCATTCGATTTTATCTAATGCTTTAGCTATTCGCGCTTACCGTGAATCGAGGCAAAATGGGAAGATTGGGATTGTGTTAAATTTAACTCCATCTTATCCTCGTAGCCAACATCCTGCTGATCGAAGGGCGGCTCATCTTGCTGATCTGCTATTTAATCGCTCTTTCCTCGATCCAGCAGTAAAAGGTGAGTTTCCAGAGGACTTGGTACAATTGCTGACAGAGTACGATTTTTTGCCTGAAACAACGGTAGAAGACATCAACACGATAAAAAAATATACGATTGATTTATTAGGTGTCAACTACTACCAACCACGCCGAGTAAAAGCAAAAGAAACCCTATCTAACCCAAAAGCACCTTTTTTACCAGAACATCTATTTGATTACTATGTGATGCCAGGAAGAAAACTAAATGTGCATCGTGGTTGGGAGATTTATGAAAAAGGCATTTATGATATTTTGATTAATCTGCGTGATAACTATGGTAATATTGAATGTTTTATCTCCGAAAATGGAATGGGAGTAGAAAACGAAGAGAGATTCCTTCAGGACGGCATGATTCAAGATGATTATCGTATTTCTTTTATTAAAGATCATCTTACATGGGTGCACAAAGCATTAGAAGAAGGTTCCAATGTGAAAGGGTATCATTTGTGGACCTTTATGGATAATTGGTCTTGGGCAAACGCTTATAAAAACCGCTATGGGTTTGTATCTGTCGATCTAGATAATGGCAGAAAGCGTACGATCAAAAAGAGCGGGTATTGGTTTAAAAATGTCATTTTTGAAAATGGCTTTGAAAGATAATTAAGGATATACTTTTAAGTAATAAGCACGTCTGAAATATTGGTGATAACAAATGAAAAAGTTCCAACAAATAGCGGATGAATTACGCAATCGTATTCAACAAAAAGTGTACGATCCCATGCGACCGTTACCAGATGAAATGACTCTTTGCCAAGAATTTGATTGTAGTCGAATGACGATAAAAAAATCAATGGATGTCTTGGTTCGAGAAGGCCTTGTCTTTCGTAAACGAGGCCACGGCACATTTATTATTCAATCTTCTTTAAATAAGAGCCTTGCCATCATCAACAGCCAAAGCGTCAAAGGATTAACTCGATCTGTTGGCTCACAAAAAGTAGAAAGTCATCTGATCGAATTTAAAGTCGAAATGGCTAGTCCCCTTATCGCATCACGATTAAATATTGATAGTGTCAGTCCTATCTATAAGATCATTCGATTACGATCAGTTGAAGGGGAACCATATGTAATAGAAAAAACATATATGCCAACGTCTGTCATCACCAGTTTAGATGAATCAGTTCTGTATGCTTCTGTCTATCGTTATATCGAAGAGGAGCTACTACTTAAAATCAAAAGCGCTCATAAAATTATCCGTGCTACAAAGCCAAATGAAATGGATAAAAAGTATCTTCATTGCCAAGACAATGATCCTGTATTGGAAGTTGAACAAATTGCATTTCTGGATAATGGAACCATATTTGAGTACTCTTTTTCTCGACATCGCTATGATAAATTTGAATTTCACTCCTTCTCTGTACAGAAATAATTTCTCAACAACCCTTTCAAATGAGAGGGTTTCCTTTCTTTTTGTAAAAAATACAAAGTTTATCACATCTTCCATTATGCTCGTTGAAAACCCGTGGTCTAAAACTAAATTATTTTTACCAAGAACGCCATTATGAATAAAAAACCAACCTTTGGTTGGTTTTTAAGATACTTGCACACCATTTGTATCAGGAACAAGATCGAGCAACTGATAACTGACTTTATGTTCATCCATCACCTTCGCTAAAAAGCGTGACAGTGTCTCTCGCTGTTCATCGTTTTCATAAAAACAGAGACTGGTAGGTCCTGCGCCGCTGAGGGCTGCACCGAGCGCTCCATGGGAGACCGCATCGGTTAATATTTCTGATAAACCAGGGATAAGACTTGCTCGATAAGATTGATGGATTTTATCTTGCATCGCTTCTGCTAATAAATCCAAACGATTTTGCGCTAAAGCAGCAACGAGCAAGCTGCTGTGTCCAAGGGTAAAGACAACATCTTTTTTCTCATAACTGGCAGGTAATGCAGACCTCGCCTTATCTGTCGATAGCCAAAAATCAGGAATAACAGCCAAAACACGCAAGGAGTCTGGTACTGGCAAACAGACATAAGGTACTTCCCGTTCTTCTTTCGGCATGGAAGAAACAATAATTCCACCAAAGAAAGAGGCTCCTACATTGTCAGGATGCCCTTCTATTCGAGCTGACATCGAGAATAGTTGATCCATCGTGTATGGTTTACCTGCTAAAATATTAGCAGCAACTAGTGCTCCCACCACCGCTGCTGCACTGCTTCCCAAACCGCGGGTAAGTGGAATCTCAGAACTGACTTCGATTGAAAGTTCTGGCACTGCTCTATCTAAAGATTGAAAGAAATGTGCTGCAACTTGGTAGAGCAGATTGGATTTATCCTTTGGCAGTGCTGCTAAATGATCACCTAAAACTGTAATTACCGTCTCAGATGCAATTTCCATGCGAATCACTGTGTATAGTTGAAATGCCATGCCAATCGCATCAAATCCTGGCCCCAAATTTGCTGTACTCGCTGGAACCTTTACCGTTACTCCCTGTTGATTCATTCTTTGAAACCCTTTCTATTTTGAAATCAACGACATGACTGCTTCTCTTGTTGCTGGTACGGTTTCGGGTTGCTCATCGATGGTACTCAGCGCGATATTAGGATCTTTTAATCCATTACCAGTCAGCACACAAACAACAGTTGCACCTTCCGCTATGTTACCTGCTTTTCGCTGTTTGATCACTCCAGCGATCGATGCAGCAGAAGCAGGTTCACAGAATACCCCCTCTGTACGTGCTAATCTTTGATATGCTGCTAAAATCTCTTCGTCTGTTACCGCATCGATATGCCCATTGGATTCTGCTAGTGCACGGGTTGCCCCATCTTTGCTCGCTGGATTTCCAATACGAATCGCTGTAGCGACTGTTTCTGGATTTGGTACAGGTTTTCCATATACCAATGGAGCAGCTCCATCAGCTTGGAATCCAAACATGCGTGGCAACTGGTCACTTTTACCTGCTTGTTTGTACTCCTTAAACCCTTTCCAATAAGCAGTGATATTACCAGCATTTCCAACGGGAATTGCCAATATATCGGGAGCTGTACCTAATACATCGACGATCTCAAATGCAGAAGTCTTCTGCCCTTCGATCCGATAAGGATTGACGGAGTTGACCAACGTGATCGGTTCTTGTGCAGTGATTTCACGAACAATATCCAAGGCTTCGTCAAAGTTGCCATCAATCGCAATCACTTCTGCTCCATAGATGATCGCTTGCGCTAGTTTACCAAGTGCGATGTTCCCACTTGGGATCAAAACAATACAGCGGAGACCAGCACGTGCAGCATAAGCCGCAGCCGCAGCTGATGTATTTCCAGTTGAAGCACACATGATAGTTTTGCTGCCTTCTTCTATTGCTTTTGCGACAGCCATCACCATCCCACGATCTTTGAACGACCCAGTAGGATTTAATCCTTCATATTTTACATATAAGTTTATCCCTAATTCTGCTGACAATGCTGGAGCATGAATTAGTGGAGTATCTCCTTCATGCAAAGTAAGTTTTGGTGTATTTTCTGTTACAGGCAAAAATTCACGATAGCGCTCGATTATTCCAAATCGCTGTTTATTCGTAGTAGACGTACTCATTTTTTCGCTTCTCCCTCCAGACGGTAACAGCTTTTCACTTGATGAATCATTTTGGTAGAATCCATTTTCTCCATGACTTGATCCATATCTGCTTTGGATGAGCTATGAGTTACTAAAATAATCTCCGCTTGTCCACCATTATAAGGTTGTTGGATTATCTGCTTAAAGGAGATGTTATGATTGGAGAAAAGCTGAGTTATGTTTGCTAACACTCCACGTTGATCCTCTACTATCATCCGTAGGAAATATTTCGAATATTTGTCCTCATCCGATTTGAGCTGTTTCTCCACATAGGGGGCTACAACTCCTAGACCATTTGTCCCTAGTTTCATGTTTTTCACAACCGTGACAAGATCTGAAACAACAGAGGTAGCAGTTGGCAGTTCCCCTGCTCCAGGGCCATAGAACATCGTTTCTCCTACTGCATCACCATAAATATAGACAGCATTAAAAACATCGTTTACCGAAGCAAGCGGATGTGATTTGTGAATCATTGTCGGTTGTACACTTACTTCGATCTTATTGTTCGAGCGTTCTGCAATGCCTAGTAGTTTGAGCTCATAGCCAAGAGATTTACCATAGGAAATATCTTCCTTGGTCACACTGCTTATACCTCGAACATCCACTTCATCCAATTTCATCGCCACTCGAAAACCAAGTGTAGAAAGAATAGCCATCTTACGGGCTGCATCATGTCCTTCCACATCTGCTGTCGGATCTGACTCCGCATAACCAAGAGCTTGAGCCTCTGCGAGCACTTCGTCGTAGTCCATTCCTTCTTTACTCATTTTACTGAGCATATAGTTGGTTGTACCATTGACAATGCCCATCATCTTATAAATACGATCAGAAGAAAGCCCTTCTACCAGTGCCCTTAAGATTGGGATTCCACCTGCAACACTTGCTTCATAGAACACATCACAACCATTAACTTGAGCAGTTGACAGAATTTGGGCACCATGCAATGCCATCAAATCTTTGTTTGCTGTGATGACATGTTTTTTCTGATCTAAAGCCGTTAAAATATATGCCTTTGTTTGCTCAATGCCACCCATTACTTCCACTATTACATCAATTTCATTATCGTAAAGGATATCCTCAATTTTTGTTGTCAACATATTTGTAGGAGTAGAAATGTCTCTTTCCTTATGTATATCCTTAACAAATATACGATGAATCTCGATATGCAAGCCTGTTTGTTTCCAAAGGTCTTCTTGATGAGCTTGAATAATTCGATAAACACCCGTTCCAACAGTTCCAAAACCCAACAAGCCAACCTTTACTAATTTCTTTTCCATTTCTATCCTCCTATAACAAATATAAAAAGACGCTCCTGAAAATTCTATCAAGGAGCGAATTTTATTCCTATTATTATAGCAGGATAGAGGGATTTCAACCATCTTTTTTCTTCTATAGGAAAAATGTGCTTTTTTTCGGAAGAAATCAACTCATCTCTTTCATATAAACAATAAAAACAACGAAGTAATGCATTTTCATTATAAGATCAAATAATGAATTAGGATAGTTTTACAATTTATTTTTTATCACTTCACTTAGAAGAGTATACTACCTAAAACAGCTGAATATTGGTGGTTTTCGCTTTGTATATATTTTGAATACTATTGAAATCAGTATATTTCTATGATTAAATACATTTAGTTCCTGTTTTGGTTTGATTTTTGGTCGAGCGCTGCTCCCAAATAGGCTGAATCCTTTGGATTCCCACCAAATCAGGCTACAAGCAAACAGGCGCCTTGCGGATACGCTTGTAGCAATTGCTTCGATCGTGTGTTGGCTGCATATGTGCACCCGCGCGATCAGTCATCATCAAGCACCCTCGTTGGATGAGTGATGGCACTGGTAGTACAAGCTTAGTTGTTTTATTGTTTTACACTTTATGTTCACAATCTTGTGAACACTGCAACACCCTAATGATGTGGATAGTGGGTACGACAAACGAATACGTGTGGGCGCATGAGAGATCCATTTTTTGTCAGGTGATGACACTGTCGCTTTGTTTTATGGACAAAAAATCATCTGAGGAGAGATTTATAATGGATAATAAAAAACTTTCATGTGTGGAGCAATCTGAATTACCTCTGACAAAGAGCATCGATGCGGAGCAAGTGCAACAAGTCGTTGCTCGTGTAATACCGGAAACTGTCGATCAGCAGCAGGTCATCGTCCAAGTCATTATCCAGCAAGGAATGGATAAAGAGACAGTGACACAGCTGTTACAGCAACAACGGCAGGAGATCAAACAGGACTTCCAAGAAATCATAGGTCAAATCGAGGCGCGCGAAGTGAAACGAGATGAGCGGCTTCACAAACGAGTGGATTTTATTCGCTCTGCGGTGATGTTTCTCAAACGGCATATGGTCAAAATCTCGTTAAGCGTAGCTGGTGTATCTACGAGTGCTTGGGTGATTTTTTCTCGTGATGTACTGTTAGATCTATCAAAAGAGGTAATCAAGATTGTTGTGGAGAAAAAACTCGCAGCAATTGCAACGGGAATACAGCTGGGTCTAAGCAGTATCATCGACCCAGCAGCACCTATAATGGTGCCCGTGTTGTCGGTGCTTTTGCCAGAGTTCGAACTCCATAGAAAAACAGCTACCGCATTGCTGCAAGTAGCTGCCTTATTCCTAAACCACACGGTATTCGGTTGGACGCCAGTCCGTCGTGGTTTAGCGTTTATCAGAAGCATATTTGCTTCTAAGTAAACCTGACAGAGGATCGAAGCGTTCACACGTTTTCGATCACTGTCCACATCATTATAAAAAATCCAGATATTTCTGTCAAGAAATGCTGGTTCATTAAACGCAAACAAAGCCCACGTTTTTGGATAGTGGGCTGTTTGTGCCTAACAGGTTTGGGTAAATCGAAATAGGTATACTTGTTAGAAAATCATATGATAAATAAGTTCAACCTCTTTGGTATTCATAATATATCTTCGAGAGATTTATGGTTTTTAAAGCCTCAGACTCAATAAAAAAGTAGGGTGTACCACATTCTCTCCATTGTAACTCTAGTAATAATCACAGTCTAATAGAAGAAAAGAGACAGGTACGTCTGCTAATAGACATGCCTGTCTTCGCTTTACATATGCATCGTATTGTAAATCATGATCCAAATAGAACCTGCCACAATGGTAATGGCGACAAAAATACCAAACGCGATACTGATAACTTGATAAGCCCGCTCTTTGCTTTCCCAGATGTGCATAAAGTAGATAAGCTGAACTAAAAATTGTAACACTGCTAGGATAAGAAGCACGGTTATTTTCATCGACATCGGCAATCTAGTATACAACATGTCAACAAAAGCGAGCACAGTCAAGATCAGAGAAAAGATATAGCCGACAATATGAGGTTTTGCACTATGATGTTGTTCCATTTACGCCACCCCCAACAAGTAAATCGTGCTGAAGAGGAAGATCCAGACAACATCGAGGAAGTGCCAGTATAGTCCTGTCATAAAGATTTTTCTTGCTGTAACAGGAGTAAATCCGCGCTTGATCACTTGGATCATGACACTAGTCACCCAAATAATCCCGAGGCTTACGTGCAAACCGTGTGTTCCAACTAGAGTGAAGAATGCAGAGAGAAATGCACTATGTGTTGGCCCTGCACCCATCTCTACCAAGGTAGAAAACTCTTCTATCTCTAAAATTAGGAACCCTAAGCCTAATAATAGAGTGATAATTGTCCAGATCAGATATCCCTTCATCGAGTTTTTCCGCATGTACAAAATAGCCAAACCACATGTAAAACTACTCGTCAAAAGGAAGAAAGTCTCCATGGCAAAGATGTTGATCTCAAACAGATCTTTTCCAGCAGGGCCACCTGCGGTTTGATGAACCAATACAAAGTAAGTAGCGAAGAGTGTGGAGAACAACACAATCTCCGCACCGAGGAATACCCAAAAACCAAAAATCTTCAATCTGCCTTCTTCTGATTTATACTCCATTGGTTGATAACCTTTTGTTGCAGTTGTTGTCTCCATTTTACACCCTCCTTCCAGCTGCTAATTCCGTCTTTTGGACTTCTTCTACTGGAATATAGTAGTCACGGTCGTAATCGTTGAACGAACGCCAAATCATGGTGATTACCGATCCAAGCAAACCAAGAAATCCAATTTGCAGCCATTCAAAGACAAATCCAAATCCAGCAACAAACATAAATCCGGATATAATGACAGGAAATGCTTCCCGCTTAGGCATGTGGATTGGTTTTATTTCAGGCGCTTCTTCTTTCACGCCAGCAGCTCTCTCTTTTTTGATCAGATGGAAAGCATCCAAACCTTTTACTTGTGGAATAACGGCAAAGTTGTACTCTGCTGCTGGTGAGGAAGTCATCCATTCCAACGTACGGCCATTCCAAGGATCACCTGTTGTATCATTTTGACGATGTTTGAAACTATAGTACATATTCCAAACGAGGATGATAAAACCAATCCCCATCGCAAATGCACCAATCGTTGCAATGAGATTCCAAGTTTCCCATCCAAGACCTGCTGGGTAGGTGTACATCCGTCGAGTCATTCCTTTGAGACCAACGATATACATTGGGATAAAACACATATTAAATCCAATGGTGAACCACCAGAAAGCCCATTTTCCTAAACGTTCATTTAAGAGCCAGCCAACGATTTTCGGCCAGTAATAAACAAGACCAGCGATACATCCATAAACAGTTCCACCGATTAAGACATAGTGAAAGTGTGCAATCAAGAAATAACTATTGTGATATTGATAATCGGCAGGTGCAACAGCCAACATAACACCAGTTATTCCACCGACGAGAAATATTGGAATAAATCCAAGTGCCCATAACATAGGTGTTTTAAACTCAACTCGTCCCTTGTACAGGGTAAACAACCAGTTAAACACCTTCACACCAGTCGGTATCGCGATCAACATCGTACTGATCGAGAAAATGGAGTTGACCCATGGACCTGATCCCATTGTAAAGAAGTGGTGAACCCATACAAGGAAACTTAAGGCTGAGATAGCCAGCATAGAATACACCATTGCGCTATAGCCGAACAATTTCTTTCTAGCAAAGGTACTAAAGATTTCAGAGAACAACCCAAAAGCCGGCAAGATTACGATATACACCTCTGGGTGACCCCAAATCCAGAACAAGTTGGCCCACATCATCGGGCTTCCGCCACCAGCTAAAGTAAAGAAGTGGAAACCAAAAACACGATCCAAAGTAAGCAGTGCTAGGGCAATCGTCAATACTGGGAAAGCAAATATGATAATCACAGAAGTGATCAACGTCGACCAGGAAAAAAGCGGAAGCCTCCATAAGGTCATTCCTGGAGCACGCATTTTTAAAATAGTGACTAAGAAGTTAATCCCTGTAACCAATGTCCCAATACCAGCGATCTGCAATCCAAGCAAATAGTAGTTTTGACCCGGTCCTGGATCGAGTGCACTTCCTGCAAGTGGTGTATAACTCGTCCAACCCGCATCTGGAGATCCACCGATGACAAAAGAGATATTAAATAACATCGCTCCTGCGGCAAACATCCAAAAACTCACTGCATTAAGAGCTGGGAAAGCAACGTCTCTCGCTCCAATTTGCAATGGAACAGCCACGTTCATCAAACCTATCAAAAACGGCATAGCCATAAACAAAATCATAATCGTTCCATGAGTAGTAAAGATCTCATTATAGTGTTCGGCATCTAAAAAATGCAGATTAGGAGCAGTGAGCTGTATTCTCATGAGTAATGCATCTACTCCACCACGGAACAACATCAATAATGCAGCTACCAGATACATAATCCCGATTTTTTTATGATCGACAGTGGTCAACCACTCTCTCCAAAGCCAAACCCATTTTTTGTAGTACGTGAGTACGAATAATATTGCTAATGAGACCAAAATGATCGAGACATAAGCACCATAAATGAGTGGTTCTCCTGTTATAAAAAAGTGTTCCGGCATCTTAAAGTTAAATAAGAAATCTTTCATGGTTTACCCTCCTTTACTAGTGGTTCATCTGGTGGTTCGAGTTAGAATTCATATCCATGTTCATATCCATCTTCATTTCTGTATCATCACTCTTACCATGTTTGTGTGGGTTAGTTGATTCGACAATTGGATTTCCATTCTCATCCAGTCGGTTCACATCCACATTAGGATAGGAAGAGTAAGTTTGCTCTTTTACCACACCAGGTTTTAACAACTGTTTAAACATTTCTGTTGTTTGCTTTGGTGATGACTTTTTAACATTCGCTACCCATTCATCAAACTTTCCTTGTTCAAGTGAATGAACATTAAACTGCATATGAGTGAAATCTTTTCCGGAGAAATTTGCACTTCTTCCAATATAAGTACCATCCTTATCTGCTTCCAACCAGAGGTACATCGTCATACCCGGCATGGTGTACTCTTGTCCACCAAGCTCAGGAACCCAGAATGAGTTCATTGGTCCGACCGCATTTAACTGAAACCGAACGGGTACATTTGCAGGTATATTCACATAGTTGACTGTTTCAATCCCTTGCTCTGGATACTTAAATATCCATTTCCAGTTAGCTGATGTGACTTGTATTGTGATTGGCTTTTGATTGGGGCTCGGTGATTTTTCCAGCTTAAACGTTGATTTTACTGTAGGAATGGCGAGTGCGATAATAATGACAACAGGTATCGCAGTCCATAAAACCTCTAACCATTTATTTTCTTTTTCTTCCGTTTCTACATAATCTTCATTCGATGACTTTGCTCGATATTTCACAAGCATATAAACAAAAAGAACAATGACAACAATAAAAACGATAGACATCAAAACAATCGACCAAATAATAAGATCATATTGTTCCCTAGCTACTGGTCCTTGTGGATTTAACACACCAGATTTCAAAGAGGAACATCCTGATAGCAATAAGGCCATTGTCAAAAAAATTGCTGCATATTTTGTTTTCAATCGCATTTTTTTGGTCACCTACTCCCTTTACCAAATACTTTTGACCATGATGTTTACTAAGTTAGACATACAACCTTCACTATTGAATTATAGAACCATTTCTTTTATAAAGTTGTCTAGTTGGTGACAGGTTTGTGAATAAACGAACTTAAATTATTGCCAACAAAAAGGGATCACATCGCTGTAATCCCTTACATAACCTAGATTATTTACTTTGTCACATTAATATGGAAGGATAGATTGTGACAGCAGGAATGTTGTCTTCCGGGTTGTCGACCTCGTCGACCTTCCCATTGAATAGTACTTCAAGTCTCCATCATTTTCAGGTCTACTGCCTAATTGACTGCGCTTAATACAACTTATTGCCAAGTCGTATCCAAGACTTGCTATTGATGAAGTCGTTAGCGCCTTTCAAGCTGGGGTTCCACCTGCTAAATCCTATGACCTTGCTTGTCGCTCAACAAGAGAACAGTCACCTAGTCGCATTAATCATTACGTTATACTTAAAATTTTAGGATTCAACACGTTAACTAATATCTGATTTATTTTCTTTTTATAATTGTCATCTGCAAAAATTATTTTGATTGTTAAATACTCAGTCAATCTAATGACCATTCTCTCATCGACGAGAAATAATAGTGGGAAACTTTTAAAACACATTTTTGCTAATACACATAGTTCCGAAAAATCATCAATATAACCTCCTCTATAATCTTCTCTAAAACTTGGACGAGAAGCCACAATTCCCGACATCTGTAACATTGTTTCAAAATCTTTTTGTTGTTTCTGTATCCAGTTTTCGTTATCGCTCCAATCTGGTAAAACAACAGTCCACTCTCGTTCAAAATATGGAGTAAATATTACATTACCTATTGGAAATAGAACTGTTTTTGCTAAGGACAACCATTTAATAAAATCATTTTCTAATTGATACCATTGATTAGGAGTCATTGACAATCTAGAATCATCATTATTTACTGAGTCAAAACCCCATGATTCATAAAAACGAGCCAATTTATGTTTAGCTAATATTTCTTTTGGCATTCCATATACTACTGTATTTTCTGGCTGATCAATCTCGTCATCCCAATCAAAAAAATAATAATTTTGAATGGATCTAAACAAATTTTTTGTATTTAAGAACTGCAAAATAAACCCACCCTTTTGATTAAACGATCAATTTTGAAATGTTGTTATCATCACTCATGTTTTACTTAGATATGATTTTTCCTTTTCCATCAGTTGAAGCTTTTCTCTTTCCTTTTTCATCTTTTAGTTTCCATTTTTCCCCTGTGTGACCATCTGTATCTTTTTCTATATACCAACCTGTTTTTGGATTTCGATAAGCCAATTTACCTTTAATTTTTTCTGTAAATTTTCCTAAATCGATAATCCCTTTTCCACTCAACAAAGAACTTGGTATATCAAAAGTAAGCCTAACTCTGTGTGCATGTGATAGAAAGTAGTTAACTAGATATCGTAGACCAATATAATCCAACACTACAGCAACTGCGCCCACTGCTACTAGCCCTACTTCTGGAAAAGCCAACGCATATAAAACGACTGGATAGTTACCTGTTGGATCAATCATATTTACGTATTGTTGTTAGTATAAATATACTTATTCAAAGTAAGAGGTGTCTTTTCCGAACCTTGGAATTTATCTTCATTTATAAAAACGACCAGTATTTTTTGCATCATAGTACCGTGCCTGTAAATAATAGAGCTTGGTCAACTGATCGAGTGCATCATACACATAGGTAGTTGTTCCGACATTCGACGTAACCGAGGTGATACGCCTATTGTTGTTATACATAGTTGAACCTATCGAAGAATGGTAAAAACAGAAGACAGAAAAACTGATCTAAAAAAAGTATGATCCATCCAGACCACCCTTAAGAAAAAAATGATTCTCCATCAAGTAACCCTGTAGAGGAAATTTTGTCGATAGTAAGGAGTACAAACACTCCTTACTACTTTAAAGAAATCCCTTAAAAATAATAAATAAAAATTGCCATCCCCAAGTACAGAATCATTATTGGATTCTCTACATACTTCTTAAACAAAGTACCACTAAGTTTCTTTCTAACATGATATTTTATATTAGAAAACATATATAGCAAAAAAAATAGCACACTTACTATACAACCTAAAAGTTTATCTGCTACAATTGCTCCGAAAGCTCCGAGAAACATTCCTATATAAGCTATTAAAAGAATAATTACAACTTGCTTATAATTTTCCGGGAAAATCTGTTTAATTTGATTTAATATACTTTGCACTAAAATTTACACCTCACCAATTTCTGTAATAAAGGAACATCCAAAGATGATTGAATGTCCCTTTCGTTTCTTTACTTACCCCATCGAACAGCTCGTATACTTTGAATCCTAATTATTTTCTGTCTCTTTCTACCATAATTCAAATACCTAGCAGATCCGAAATAATTTCGGTAAGTGTATCTAATCATGACTCTAATACCTCTACTTCCTATACCCCTATCTTTAAACTCATCTAAAATAAAACCTAAAATGGTAACAGTTGCAAAGCCCGCGATTCCATAGTATTTAAATCCTAGAATAGAGAGAATAGCTTTAGCAGCATTATCACCCTTACTGAATCCAATACCCCATCAATAAACAAATTTTCAATCTTCCCTCTTAAGCAGATTGAAGCTTTCTTTGATTTAAATCCATAATTGTCCTAAAAACTGGTACAAGATAAGAGATTTTCAATACTATTCATAATCATTACTGAAAATCCAATATTTGATATAAAGGAAACCCCCTATCATAATAGATATACATACCTTATGAAAAAAGAGAGGGAAACAAATGGATTTTCAAAATGACTTGCCACTATTAGCTTATCTTGCAAGAAAAATTAGATTGGATCGCGGACTTTCATTAGAAAACTTAAAAAATGAAAATATCTCAGTCGGCACGATTTCGCATATCGAAAATATGGAAGGGAATCCTTCTAAGAGTAAAGTACTACATTTATTTCAAAGTTTAAATATTAGTGAAAAAGAACTGGAGGAAATGAAACAGCAAGAACTACTAGAGATTGAGACGTTACGGACGAAACTGGAGTGTGTGGAGGACTTAATCAATGATGAAGAGTTAGAACAAGCTAAAAAGCTCCTTGATTGCTATCAACCAAAGGAACACCATGCTCTATATCCCTTTGCAAGATATTTACAAGGTCTCTATCACTATGAATTACAAGAGTGGAAAAAGGCACAGAAAATCTGGGAAAAGACGATTAATCTATGCAAGAAACAAACTTTTATTGCGAAAAACAATTTACTCGCCAAGTGCTATAACCGATTGAGCACTTGTTGGTATGCACAAAACAATCTACCAAATGCTCTTCATTATGTAGAAGAAGGATTAAAGCAATATACAGCAGAAAAACAAGACGACATCAAATATGCATCGCTTGGTAATAAAATTTTGTTCTTACGAAAATCAGAACGCAGGGAAGAAGCGATTAGACTAGTCAAAGAAGTATGGCCTTCAATCAATCAGATCCAAAGCATAAGTGTAATGCTCCTCCTGTATAAATCTTACTGCATTCTCCTTCTTGAAAATCAAGAGTTAGATGAAGCTTTGCACCATTGCAAAGAAAGTATAGAAATCGCACATCGAAATATGTCTCAAAAAAATTATCTTCTCGATTTCCTTAATATATTAGGGAGCATTTACCTCAAACAAGGAAAGTTTAAGCAGGCTTTGGAACATTTTAATCTAGTCTTTGATCTAGACCCAAAAAAGAAATTCTCTCGAAGACATGCAGATACTTACACTCATTTAACAAGTTTATATACTACTCAAAATGATTGGATTCTTGCTCAAGAATGTATGGAAAAAGCGTTGTTATATGCAAGAGACATCCATGATGACTTCCGTTTATCCAAAATCCTTATGGTAGCTGGGATTTGTAACAAAACACAGAAACAATATGATAAAGCAATTCCCTTATTTGAAGAAGTTGTTTCTCTTTGCCAAAAGAATGAATATTCCAAACGAACATCAAGTGCAGTGTATGAATTAGCAGCATGTTATGATAAAATCGGCAACAGTAAAGAATTTTCTCGGTGGACTGAGGAATTTTATCGCCTACAAAGAACCATTGGCTGGAAAATGGAGGAGAACTTTTATGTCATATTTTAAATCAACAGTGGTATTCCCCATCCGCTATATGGGTGGAGATGATGAAACCGAAGGCTGAATAAATGTAAAATAAATGCAACACCTGCTTGTTGATACAGGTATTGCATTTATTTTAAACATTACCTACTCTCCAAACCTCTTACTTATAATCAAATTACCAAATCAAAATAGTATATCAAGTTCATAATAACTCTCAGCCAAGCTGTCATGAACCCCCCCAACCGATCCCCTCTGTATTTTCCACAACGGCACGGTCACCAAATAAATCATGCCATTCCCTATTCTCTGCATCTTATAGCATTTGGATCACTGTTCGATACATGGATTCGATACTACTGTAAAACTGCTCATCTATGTCTCCGTAGGCATTGGTAAATTCCACACCCAACTCTACGTAATATAGTTTCAATTCGATACTAAATCTATCATTTTGTGTAACTTTTTCAAACTCCCGAATCGCTTTCTTTGCTTCACTCAATCGTAACTTCGGCTCACCGCGTTCAGGAAAAAATTCATTTTCCACTTTCTCTTGACATGCGTAAAATAACTCCTCTGTTACATTGTCACCTAGAAACTGAACGATAAGGAAATCTTTTATGCCATTATTCAGCTTATAACACTCTGTCACTAACTGAATCAATTCATCGGTTGACAGCGATTTTAAATGCTTCTTTAATTTGGGGATCGTTAACTTACTTTCGGTCTTTTTCTTCCCTGTCTTTTTCATTTTCACTACTTGCTTAGATCTTAATTTAGAATCAATTCGTTTCAGGTGTTGATTGATCTCTTCTTTATGAAATTTTTCCGGATCAAAATCACCCAGCCAAGCAGAGATATCCTCAAATTCCGAGTCTTTTGGGTTTGATAAAACAGATAACATATGTTCATACCCCGGAATTCCTCCACAATCCTCTGGAGGACAGTTTCTTTCTCCCTCTAAACAACTAGGCACTATTATTTCATTCGGTGCTCCTCTCAAATAAAAGTGGCTCACCGTTTTTATACGTGAACCACTTCCCTCAATAGAGTGATAACTAATTATTTGTTCAATAAATATTAAGTTACAACAATCTCAATGGTAATAGGAGTAGAACCATCGAGTACATTTCCTCCAGGAATTGTAATTGCAGTTGTAGTGATAGATGAAGTATCAGCTGTCTGAATGACCCCATTTATATAGAGATTATAATACGCAAATGATGCTGGAAATGCTGTAGCAGCCGCACCCGTATCGTCAGTAAAAGCAGTAGCAGCAATGGAAAAAGTAGCTCCTGTTCCTGTACCACTTCCAGCTGTACCAGTAAACCGGCGACCTGCTACAAAGGGTTTTACAATAGCCATAAGTTCACCACCTTTTATTATCTATAACTAGTAAATGCGAAAAATAAATAAATGGAAAGGCTAGTTGATTAATTCTTCAGACCAATTAATAGAATCAGTGATGCTAGTAAATAATTTACAAACAAAAGAAAATGGTGTAAAAGCAAAACAAGGCAAAGAGAAATATGAATTCTTCTAAATATATGAATGTTGTAACCATTGCTGAAATGAAGTGTATACATACCATATTAGATGGC
The DNA here is from genome assembly GCF_059510375.1 of Shimazuella sp. NTD250. NCBI lineage: Bacteria > Bacillati > Bacillota > Bacilli > Caryophanales > Thermoactinomycetaceae > Shimazuella > Shimazuella sp. NTD250. The sequence continues at coordinate 341,298 of NZ_JCAJZS010000001.1, forward strand.
CTACACAACTGATATAACAGGAGGAATCTTATTGCTGAACAAATTAATCAATAACTTGTTAAATATTACGAAAAATAAGGTTCCTGTCGTTGCAAATTCGAATGAAGCCCTAGAGATTATGCAACTTGCAGGACCAACGGGGGCTACGGGGGCTACAGGTACTACGGGGCCTACGGGATTTGGCGTTTCGGGACCTATCGGACCTACTGGGGCTACGGGGGCTAGAGGGGCTACGGGTACTACGGGGCCTACGGGATTTGGCGTTTCGGGACCTATCGGACCTACTGGGGCTACAGGGGCTAGAGGTACTACGGGTACTACGGGACCTACGGGATTTGGCGTTTCGGGACCTATCGGACCTACAGGAACTACCGGATATACTGGACCTATTGGGTACACTGGTGCTACAGGTACTGGGATTACTGGTACTACTGGACCCACTGGACCTACGGGGGAAGTCGCTATCCCAAATGTCAATATCTTGCCAACGGTTCAGAGATTTTTTTATATTGCAGACTTCGATATTGAGGCTATTGTCACTATTCCTGCTAATCAATTCACTGATGACAACGGAAATCTAGTCACTACTTTTCCAGAGATGAATCAAAGCAGTTATAGCAATTTTTACATTAATGGGATATTGCAGCCTAGCAATCTATATAGTATAAATACTAGTTCCCTGACGATTAACCCTCAGGGTGAAATTATTTTATCCCATACACCAATTATTCTTGAAATAGTAAAATTCTCTGCTGAAATAGTATAGCGAAACAGGGGACGGTTCTCTTGTCGCATAAGTAAATAAAGCCAATGAATTGGAAATGGAATAAATGCCCATAATAGAAACAAATACATGATAAAAGGTTGATTCCTATGATTTATATTTATAACGATTATGGAGGAACACATACCACGTCTTTAGCTGCCGCATATCATTTAAAACAATTACCTCAATCAGAAAGAAAACTATCTTCAGAAGAAATATTAAATGTAAAATATTTCAATCAACTGACAAAAGACGATTTTGGAAAACTCATTTTTCATGGAAAAGACGAAGATGGCAACCTTGTGTATACCATTGGGCGGAAAAGGAATAAGCTCGTAGTTCCAGCTCTAAAAGAATTGATTTTACTACTGGAAGATAAATTTCATTTTGAGGAAAAAATAGTTTTCTCCAATACATCGCCAACTGTTCCCATTGTTATGTCATTTGGGGGATTCTTCTCAAGGGGATTGAAAATTGACTCTATCGGTGTACCATTATTGGTAAAAGGTGCGAAACAATGCTGTGATAATGTTTATCGGTTAGTGGTAAATACGAAACAGGTTGGTAAAGATTCATTTAAAGAAAATGTGATCATATTAGAAAATGAAATATTTAAGTAATCAATGCGACAAGAGAACCTTTCCCTTGTCGCATTTTCTAATCGATTATTCCTGTATGAACAATTTCGACATGTACTTCTGGCTCGAATTTGATTTTTTGATAATGATTTTCCCAGTCTTTCTTTAACTTTTTCCATGTTTGAGGATGAAACGCGATCAATTTCCTGCCTATTCCGAATCCATCACAATGTGCCATTTGCATCTTTTTAATGGTTTGCTTTGCTAAATAAGTCATATCAGCAGATAATTTTTCTTCCAATTTTTTCAGTATATCACTATCCCCTAATTTATCACTTGGATACTCTGCTACATTCACTTGCCAAACTACGTTATACTTTACTCGAATTTGATCATTGGACTCGACAATTACTCGCATTTTTGGTTTTGATTTTTCTACATCAAATGTTAGATAACTATAACCAATTTCATTTTTTTGAGACTTCATTTTTCTAGTTATTCTAGCAGTTCTGCCTTGTTTTCCCTTCAAAAGTAAATACATCATAGATTCATTAGAATTTAGCAGCCCCGTAAGTTGATTATTATGGAACATAGCTACCTGTGAAGCATCAATACGTTCTTTTTTCTTAGTGAGATAAGGCAGTAGAAAATCTTCTCCTGGATCCAACATCACTGGACAAATCGATTGGATATCCACATTTGTAACAGCAGTACTCTGTTCGGAACTAGTCAATAGATTAGGGATCTCTTCGGTTATCAATATATTTCCTATTTTCTTCTCGGATAACAAATCATTTGCTCTTCCTTGTGCTATGGCAATCTTCGCATTTAAAGAGCTTTTCGGGTCCCGATAAAAAACATCTAAAATTGGATAAATATCTTGCTTAGCCCGCTCTTCTCCAATAAGTAAAACACGATTTTTATAGGCGCGCATAAAATTCGATAATTTGTTATCTACTTTATCCCGAATTTCTCTTGGTGTATTACCAATCGCAGTTAAAACATCGTCTTTGGGCTCAGCTTGCTCTCCCTTAGACTGATCGTGTATAACAAATGTCCCTAACAATTTTCCTTTTGAAATACGATCAAACCCGTCTACAGACAATAATCGAGCATTTTTTAACAAATCTTGATCCCAGCAACCCGAAAGGAATAGGAGAATAAGACTAATGAGGAGACAATAAATTTTCTTCATACCGCTCTCTCCTTTCTCTTCTTCATCAAAAAGGCCACAATGAACAAAAAGATAGGAAGGACGATAATAAACGTAGTAAAACCAGTAGAAGAAAGTTGACTATAGAGCATAAAGAAAGATGGTTTATCTGGGATAATTGCCATGATGAAGATGAGAAGCGCAGCATATGGAAGAGCTTTCTTATGCTGGCCTTTGTGAAATAAATACCCCAACCCAGACGCTCCTAAATAGAGATAAGAGGCCATCGTAGTGAATACCACTATTAGCCACATAGATAAAAATAGTAAGTCGATTCGATCAATGATATGAAAAGAATAAGCCTTTAACATATATAAAACCGGTTCAGGGACAAGCGGAAGTTCCGCTGGGCTAAAAATGATTAAACTGGTGAAAACCTCAAATGTATAAAAAACAGTAGTTATAAGATTACCTATTGAAACTGCTTTTAACTTCCCACTACTTAATCCTTCCACCATTGGATAAAGCACTAAAATTATTTCACATCCAGATATTGAAAATAAAGCTTCTTTGGATGCTTTTATGATATTGATCCATCCTGCTTCAGTAATCGGAAAAATATAGGTTACATCTATATTTGTATAACCAATTAAGGATACAATCACCATAACTATAATTACAAATGATGTAGTCACAAAAAAACGAGCAATAATCCGTACGTTTTCTTGTACGAGATATACGGCAGCTCCCATCATCAGGATTATCAATGCCCACCTTGGAGTTTCATGAAGCACCCATTTCCCTATAATTTCCGTAAATTTAACTAAGATAAAACTTGTTGAAAAAAGAAAGTATACGATATATCCAAAACTCAATAAATTCCCCAAGAATTTACCTACAATTTTTGGTAAGAAACTGTAGATGTTATCTGTGGGAAACAAACGACAGAGTGCACAGAGAATCAAGATGATCAATTGAGAGATTAACCCGGCAATCAATACCGAAATCCAAGCTCCACCTTTTGCTTGACTTTGTACATGATGGGCGAGAGATATAATTCCTATTCCTATTTGTGTTTGCACAAGAAATAGCATGAACTGTCCTTGGGTAATCTTATTTTCTATTTTGGTCATCATGTTCCCATCCTCTCGAATACTCCTCTTGAGTAGTTTTTTGAGGATGTGGATCACGAGGCCGTTGGTTCAACTGCCATATAGGGAAACGGACAAATGTATCCTTTAAATCCTTGATTCGAAGAGGAAAAAACGGTGCTAGATAGGGTGTACCAAAACTCTCCAACTTACTAAGGTGAATCAAAATAAATAACAAGCCAATCATGATGCCGAAGAAGCCAAAAAGCGATGCCAAAAGCATCAGAGGAAAGCGCAATAATCGAATAGCTGAACTCATTTCATGAGAGGGTACAACAAAAGAAGCAATAGCTGTTATCGCTACTACTATGATCATAGGAAAAGAGACCAGTCCAGCTCGAACTACAGATTCACCAATGACTAAACCTCCGACTATTCCAATGGTTTGACCAACTCGACTGGGCAATCGAAGTCCTGCTTCTCGTATCACTTCTAATGTTAACTCCATAAGTAAAGCTTCCAAAATAGGAGGGAAAGGAACTTTATCTACACTACTTTTAACCGTATATATCAATTCAATTGGTAGAATTTCAGGGTGAAAACCAACAATCGCAATATAGACTGCTGGCAATTGAAACGCAATGAATAAACTAGCTAGACGGATGATACGAATAAACGATCCGATCATCCATTTGCTGTTATAATCATCAGGGGTTTGATAAAACGCAAATAACGTGACAGGTAAAATCATCGCTGAAGGATCCCCTTCAGAAAAAATCACTACACGACCTTCCATGAGATTCACTACAGTCCGATCAGGTCTTTCTGTAAATAATATTTGGGGAAATGGAGAAAACGGATTACTTTCAATAAATTCACTAATAAAACCCGGTGATACTATTGTATCTGTCGAAATGGAAGAAATACGGTGATCCACTTCTTTAATCAAATCTGGATTCGCTATGTTTTGCATATAGACAACAGCTAGTTTTGTTTTCGTCACCTCTCCAATTTCATAATATCGAACCGTCAAGTTTGGATTTTCAATCCGATGTCTTACTAAATAAAGATTAGTAGTCAGGTTTTCAATAAAACCATCATGTGCTCCACGAACCACTTGCTCATTACTCGGTTCTTCGATTCCCCTGGTGTAACTCACCATCACGTGAATTACAATCGATTCCTGATTCCCTTCCAACAAAAGAATGCAATTTCCTGTAATTAATAATCTAGGAAGTTGGTCAAGCTGGGATACTCTTTGATATGGAGAAGGAATTATTTGCTCAATTATTCCTTCTGTATTCTTATGCAGGGGTTCTATGATTTCTTTTTGAATCTGTTTTTTATCTGCGACTGATTCCAAATAGATGAGAAGCCCGTTCTTTTTATTAAATTTAATTTCTTCCCATTTTAGATCACTCGAATGAAATAATTGGTCTTGAATATATTGTAAATTTTCTTCTAGAGAACGAGAGACTCTCACAGAAGTCATAGACTGCTTCTTATGATGATTTTGGAAAAAATTTTTAAATAAATCCATGGTATATTTCCTCTCACAAAGTCTTCAAGAGTAATATAACCATCTATTAAAAACAATATTTGCGGCAAAAATGACACGAGCGGCATTTGTCATGCTCGTTTGAATGGAGGAGGAACGCAGCATCCTTTGGTGAGAACTGGCTTCCTGTTGTATTTTCTACTCTTCCAAAATGGAACCGATTATGTATTACTGGGCATGTGAGTGGCTCAAAAAATAGGATAATATAATAGGAGAGCAAACCCCATTTCCTCATACCGAAAAATGGGCGGGCTGGAGTAAATTCACTCCAGCCCGGTCAGATGCAGGAGAAGTGCAGGACGGTTGTCCGCTACCTACATCCTACAGTCAGCCTTTTTGCAGACTACTCCACTTCCGTCGGGGCTGATCGGAGAACCTCCACAATCCTCGGAGTCATCTCGCTGCTTGCCATTTGAATCGCGAAGTGAGCAATCACCGAGGCGCTTCGCCAGGAAGATGCGCGTGTTAACCGTGCGTGCCCCATCCAGTTCAGAGTGAGTCATGCCGCTCCTTTCATCAGGGAACAAGGCTTGTTATTGATTGTATTTGATTTTACGCCAATTAGCCACACTTCTCCTTAACTATGCTTCTCTGATCTCAATTCCTCGCCCCTTTATATACTGTTTTACTTCATTGAGATGACGTGCAGGTACAGGAAGTCTTAAGATCAATTTCCCTTGACCATTGTAAAAGAGAACCAGTTGTACTCCTCTTATCTTTATAAATCCTGCTAAAATGACTTCTTCCCATTTGTAAATCTGCATGCATTTCCTGCGAAATCATTTCCGATTCATTCATCGGTTCAATAAAGTAGTCATGTCCACCATTGGAGTCCGTTCCTGACATATTGAAATCACCAAATGGATATTATCTATTATTTTATATAAAAATTATTTACATTTAACATAAATAGTTTATGATATATTTTATATACAATCTATTTCGGATTGTATATAAAATATATCAAAGGTGGGATGAAGTATGGTACTGTTAAAAAAGTTTCGTGCATTTGGTATTGTTAGCGTTTTCTTATTGAGCTTTTTCTTCGTAATCCCAACATCTTTTGCTTATTCTTATGATGGCCAAAATCCAAGTTCAACAGGTTGTGCAAATGATGCCACTACAGTAAAATCAGCTGAGTTAAGAGATCCAAACCTGCCTTCAAATGCTATTCCTGGTGGAACAATTGAAATCCGTTATAGTTTATCTTGCCATACAGCATGGGCGAGAATGACGTTTAATTCCAACTATCCAAACACTGATACTAATAATACGAATAAAGCAACAATTCACCGAAACAATGATAGCAGGGAATATTATTGTACTGTCCCACTTGGTTCAAACTCTTGTTATACAGCAATGGTATATGATAAAGGTTTAACTTCATATGCAAAAGGTACCTACAATAACTACTATCGAGCCGCAGAGCACATGTTCCATTTCAGCGGAAAAACTGCTTCTTACTAAAATAAAAACAATCATGACCGTTTCTCGGTCACAGGCTATGATGAAAATGAATCATGGCCTTTTTTCTTGTCAACGAATCCTGCATATTTGAAAAAGAGCCAGCATGTTCGTGGGTTTTTGCGGTGGTACGACCCCGTAATAAAACGGAACGGACAACCTTGAAGCACAAGGATATAGGACCAAGAGTCCAGATAGAAAAATTTCGTTTTTTCGGGTTGTCTTTCTGGTTCAACTCTCTCTATGAGGTGATCTCCTATGTTGGAAGCAATACTAGAGCGTTGTGCTGGTCTAGATGTTCATCAGGAAACGGTAGTAGTTTATGTATTAACAGGACCTTTGGATCGCATTCCTAAGAAAGAAATTCAGACATTTGGTACCATGACCCACGAGTTACTCGAATTGGGTCAATGGCTGGTAGATCAAGGTTGTACCCATGTAGCAATGGAGAGTACAGGCGTCTACCCTGTGAGCAGTTCCTCCACTGCACTTTTAGCACGTAAAAGATCAAGCCATCTCTTAGGAATTCCCTCTAATCCAACTTTCACTCCATACAAGCCACCTGCAATGGCTGCATTGGTATCAGTATCTTCTCCAAGTGATATCGCTTTTTTGACTACATTTTCATAATTTGCTTCCTGCACTGCGATCCGAACGCTCTGAATTGTTTCGACAACATATCCGCTCCCACTGCTCACCGGTTCTTTATCAGGTCTGATGGTATGTTCGAGTTCATCACGTTCTTTGCTATTTGCACCATATATTTCTCGTAAGTGATCGACCGCTTTACGATATGCTGTTTCTATCTCTGATCCTTTGGAAACTCCTCTCACCCATAAACTATACAGAGCACAAGCTACTTGATTGGTCAGATGTCCATGAGTTACTAATGATTGCTTGTGGCTATCAATTACCAATTGCTCATCGCTTCCTCGATGCCATAGTGCAAGCGGAAGTACTCGCATGAGTGAACCATTTCCCTTTCCCTCTGGATTTACAAATCCGGATTTTTCCGGCGGGACACCTTGGCGATAGGCTTGCAAGGAAGCACTTGTTTGAATCCCAACATCAAATACATGATGATCGACCGCCCATAATCCCTTGTCATACCAAGCCCATAATTTATCTGCAAAATTTGGGAGATCCAGCTCTCCACACTCTACAAGTGAATCCAGTAAGCATAAGGCTTGAGCACCATCATCTGACCATGTTCCTATCGGGACTCCTCGATGGGCACGGTTAAATCCAGCAGGAGGAGTCATATCGATATCTTCTATTAGTGGTAATTGATCTGCTGCATGAAATTCATAAGGAACTCCAACTGCATCACCTATTAATAACCCATACATTCCTCCAAGGATTTGACTTTTCTCCAATTGTGTATTCTCCCTTTCTTTTTCCTCTTATTAAAATTGCGAAATGGAGAACCTCCCCCTGTCGCGCTACTTCGTTGAAAACAAGAGGGGCCACTCCTCCAAAAGGTGCAGCCCCTCTAAATTTTCTATATTTTAAACAGCTGTATATGTTGTTAAATGTTATTTGCCTTTTTATTATTCTGAAAATAATCTCTCTGCTGACCGACTGGATTTTACTCCAGTCGGTCATGGCTTTTGGGCCTTAAGGGAGTCACTGGTCATCCTTCTTTTCGTACTCCGAACCTTCAAGGTCCTTGTCCAATCGCCTCGCTGCCTTGCGACGTGCACCAGCCGAGGATCTCCTTTCGTTACCAGTGGGATTCTTCCCCACTGTATCACGCGGGTCCTTAGCACTTTCTCCGTCACTTCCTGAGCTGCGCTTGAATATAGCCATATAAGGATTTACTCCTTACGTAAGAGATGAACCTTTGTCCATCTATATCCATCTTTATTTTATTAAATTCTTTTCTTACGATCAATAATTTTCGTTAAATTTCATAAAAATATTTCACTCACGAAATAATAAAAAATAAATAACTTCATTCCAAATTGTAAAAACCGACAAATTCTAAGAAAAAACTAGAAAAACAAAGAAATATTTTCACCCTGAAATAAAAAAAGACCACTAAAAGTGATCATACAATATTATTATTCTAATACTTTTCCTTTACGACTTCTCACTTTATCCAGAATGATTTTTACAAGAAAAGCAAAGAGCACAACATTTAACATGGATGTAGCGAGCATCGTAAAACTAGTAGAATCGTTTCCTTGGACAGCACCATACAAAATGGCAAAAGTATTGAGAAAGATACTTGTACTAAAACCTACAGATAACCAGAGTAGCTTCTTATCTTTAAAGTAAATACAAGCAAGCAGAGATAATGCAGCTGCTGGAAATAAATATCTTTCATGCATACCAGTTGAAAATGTAAATACTCCTGCAATAATCAAAAGGGCAGCAAGGGCGGTATATGATGGATTTTGTCCCTTCATAATCACATATCCAACTAGTAATGTAATACAGACGATAAAGATCATTCCCCATGTGTGGTAGCTGAAAAGGAATAAATCAGTGGTGTCTTGTTTATAATTTGCACCGATTAAGCTAAAAAAGTTATAAGCATTTACTGATGCATAAGGATATTCGCTAATCGTACGAGAATAGAGGGTGATGATCCAATTCCAAGATTGACCAAAGGAAAACGGCAAAATGACCACTAGTGCGGTACCGAAGGCTGTAACTACACTCATTATGATTTGTTTTATATTTTTCAATTGAACCAGCGCAAAGAATAACACTGGTAAATAAATGATTCCTTGTGGTTTCATCAATACAGCGAGGGTAAGAAACATAGTAGACAGATAGACTTTTCGTTCTACTAGAAAATATACAGCCAGTACCACGATCATCGTAAAGAAGGAATCTACTTGACCCCAAAAAGTAGAATTGATCAATACCGCTGGATTGAAAAGGTAAAATGCTGAAAGCAAAGCACTTTTTTCGAAAGACAACTTTCGAGCAGCTAGACGGTAGATCAGGTATGCTGTCACACTATCTGCTAATATCGATGGTATTTTTATCAATAGTTCAAAATAATTATTCCACCAAGAAGCTACTTTTCCAACTACATACAGCACATAGATATAAAAAGGCGGGTAATCACTGGAGCCATGAAGATAAAATCCACTTAATTGATTCGCCGCCGACGTCGCCCAGTTTTTAAACAGATTTATATCGGATGAATACCCATCAACCCAAGGAGCTACAGCGATTTTAAGAAAAAAACCAACTCCTAGTAGTGTCCACAGCAGCATCTTTTGGTTTTCCTTTTGAATATGCAGCTTCTTTTTGGATAACAAGGAAATTCCAGCTACAAATAAACCTAAAAACAATACAGCATAGATGCACACATAAATCTTATCAGAGGAGCTTTGATTGCTCATTCCATGAAACATGCTGCCATTATTGAAAGTCTGATTAGCCCCTGCTGTTCCTTGCTGGAAACGCGGCATACTATTAGGTTTAGTGCTGTTGGAATTTGGATTCCGATTACCACTTTGCAATCCTTTCTGTTGCGAGGTATCTTTAGAAGAAGATCCTCCAGGAGGAGACTGCATATTTCCTCCTGACTGATGCATTTGGCCAGGTTGCTGATTTGCATTATCCATTGATTGGGAATTACCGGAAATACTCCATAGTGAATAGACACTAATCGCAATGGCTGACAGGAAGAGGAGTAACAAACCAATACGAAACTTATTTTTTAGCTTGGTCATAAAATATCACACCACAATCACTATTTTTGTAAATATTTCAAATTATCTTTCATTATTAGATGTATAAATCTTTCTGTCTCGGTCTTTAGTCGTTCTAATTTTTGTTTTGCCTCTGATAAACGGGAACCTTTTACACCGTAATAAAACTTAATTTTAGGTTCTGTTCCTGATGGGCGTGCTACAAACCAAGAATCATCTTCGAGTATAAATTTCAGCACATTGGCTTTAGGTAATTGATCAATCCCTCGCATGTAATCTTTCTTCTGTACAATAGCTATGCCATCGATCATAGGGAAAGTTTTGGTTCTTAGTTGACTCATAATGTGTTCCATTTTTTGCAATCCACTCTTCCCTGACAGCGTCATAGATACCACATCTTCTTGGAAGTAGCCGATTTTTTTATATACTTCTTGCAAAACCTCATATAACGTAAGTCCTTGTCGCTTGTAATAAGCACCCATTTCTGCTATGAGCATACTTGCTTGGATGGCGTCTTTGTCTCGACAAAAATCACCGACGAGAAAACCCGAACTTTCTTCATAGCCAAATAAAAATTGTTTTTCTCTCGTATCTGTCCACTCTTTGATCTTCTCAGCTATATATTTGAATCCAGTTAATGTATCATATGTTTCGATACCATATTGACTCGCAACTGCTCTTCCCATCTCTGAAGTTACGATTGTTTTGACTACAATCCCATTTGCAGGCAGGTTTCCTTGTTCTTTTCGAAGTGTCAGCATGTAATCCAATAAAAGTGCTCCGATTTGATTACCTGTTAAAACACCCCAATGGCCATGTTTATTTTGCACCGCCACCCCCACTCGATCTGCATCCGGGTCTGTACCGATGACTAAATCTGCTCCATTTCGCTGTGCCAACTGAATCGCCATTTGGAGTGCTGCTGGCTCTTCTGGATTCGGCGAGAGCACAGTAGGGAAATCGGGATCGGGAACATCTTGTTTAGGCACGGTATAGACTTTGTCAAAACCGCAATCTCTCAAAATTTTCTGCACCGGTTTGCTCCCGGTTCCATGTAAAGGAGTATAGACGACTTTGAAACCTTGATTGTTTTCTTTTGGCTGTAAGGCGATTGAATGCAATCTGTTTTGATACGCTTCCGTTACATCATTGCCAATCCAAACAAATAGTTCCTGCTCCTGTGCCCTGCTCCATTCCGCTACTCTCACCTTTAGTTCATCAGCAACTTTATCGATTTCTTGGGTGATTTGCTCTGCTAAACTTGCAGTTATTTGGGCACCATCTGATCCATAAAGCTTATATCCATTATAAACAGAGGGATTATGGCTCGCTGTAATGACAATTCCCGCAGTTGCATGTAGATAGCGAACGGCGAACGAAAGCTCAGGAGTGGAACGTATACAAGGAAACACAAATGCCTTAACTCCATTTGCTGCAAGGACAAGACCTGCTTCTTTAGCAAATTCAAACGATTGATGCCGAGAATCATAGGCAATAACGACACCTTTTTGCTGGTACTCTCTGCCTTGTTTACTAATATATTGAGCTAAACCCTGCGTGGCTTTGCGAACCATATATTTGTTCATCCTATTTGTACCTACACCAAGCATCCCACGCATACCAGCAGTTCCAAATGAAAGAGAAGTATAAAAGCAATCTTCAATCTCTTTCTCATGACCATTTAGTTGGTATAATTGCTTTTTTAACCCTTGATCGAGATATTCATGATTTAACCAGCGTTTATAAGCTTTTTTGTAGTCCATGGAACTTCTCCCCCTTAGACTTGAATGGTTTGTTTTTTATAGCCATTAGGATGTGTTTCATACCAACGCCAAGCAGTTTCGATAATGGTCTGTAGGTCGCTATAATACGGCTTCCAACCGAGATGTTCTTGCAAACTGGAGCTATCTGCAATCAAAACAGGAGGATCACCAAGTCTTCTCTCTTCTATTTTCATTTTTATCTTTTTTCCTGTAACTCGTTCTGTAGTGCGAATAATCTCTCTTACTGAATGACCAAAGCCAGTGCCAACATTATAGATGTTCTGTTTTAGCGGTTGATCACTCTGCATTGCTTGAAGTGCTAAAATATGAGCATGTGCCAAATCCAAAACATGAATATAATCACGGATACAAGTTCCATCGTTGGTAGGATAATCATCTCCAAAGACGGAAATAACTTCTCTTTTTCCCAATACCGTCTGCAAAACAAGTGGGATAAGGTGGCTTTCTGGTTGATGATCTTCTCCTAATATTCCATCGAAGGAAGCTCCTGCCGCATTAAAATAACGCAACGCAATCCATTTGATCGGATAAACTCTACCTAATAAATGTAAATAGTTTTCAATTTTGGCTTTTGAATCCCCATATGGGTTGATCGGATTTGTCTTCTCATCTTCTCGAATCGGTTTGTCATGTGCATTTCCATAAACGGCAGCAGTCGAAGAGAAAACGATCCGCTTTACACCTTCGCCTACAACTGTTTCAAAAAAGGCACAAGATTTAACAGTATTTTCATGATAGTAGAGCGATGGATGTTGAATGGATTCTGATACGATACTCTTTGCAGCAAAATGAATCACCGAATCGATTTGATGTTTTTGAATGATCTCACGAACCAATTCATCATCTTCAATATCCCCTTGATAAAAATACGGTGTCTGCACAGCTTGATGATGTCCAGTTGTCAAATTATCCAATACTACTACTTTGCTATTTTGGGCAATTAACGCTTGAACGGTATGACTTCCTATATATCCAGCCCCTCCTGTAACCAATACGTTCATCAACAAACACTCCTATTCAACTCTTTTTTTAAGATATTTTCTAGGTAAGCAAGTAGAGGTTCACGCATTTCTTCTCTCCGCAATCCCATTTCTGTACTCGCTTGTAAATAGCCTAATTTATCTCCGATATCATAACGATTGCCTTCTAGTTCTGAAGCATGAATGGGAACATCCTTTGCCAACACCCGCAGAGCATCTGTCAATTGAATTTCGTTCCCAGCTCCTCGATCGATTGTCTGTAAGATAGGGAAAATAGAAGGTTCTAAAATATAGCGGCCCATAATCGCAATCTGAGAAGGGGCAGTTTCCTGTGACGGTTTTTCTACTAGGTCATGAACTTGATAAACGTTTCCATTCTGCCCATATGGATCGATGATTCCATATTTACTTACTTCTGACTGTTGTACTGTTTTTACACCGATCACAGGATTGTGATGTTGTTCATATATATCGATTAATTGTTGCAGTGCAGGCTTTTGCGACACCATGATGTCATCGCCCAATAAAACAGCAAATGGCTCATTGTCGATAAATTGCTCCGCGCACAAAATGGCATGTCCCAAACCTAATGGATTTTTTTGCCGGATATAATGGATCGAAGCCATATTGGTTATCCCTTGTATCTCTTGCAGAACATCTGATTTTCCCTTCTCTTGAAGGGTTTGTTCCAATTCAATGGATCGATCGAAGTGATCCTCGATAGAACGTTTATTTCTCCCTGTTACGATAATGATGCTTTCAATCCCAGCTTGGACTGCTTCTTCGACGATATATTGAATGGCAGGTTTATCGACGATCGGTAACATTTCTTTCGGCAGAGCTTTGGTAGCAGGAAGAAATCTGGTTCCTAGTCCCGCTGCTGGAATAACTGCTTTTCTGATTTTCATTTCGATCACTCCTCATGGTTTGATTTTCTGGAAACACCCACAGACGACTGCCAAGAAAGCTCACACTAATACTGATCACAGAAGCAATGGCCTTACTCCAAAGTAGTGGAAAATGATATTTATCATAAAAGAGAGTAAGCAGACCAAGCGACAAGAGAAACGCACATCCATTGACAACCAAAAACTTCATCATTTCCCGCAGGTTGGTATGACCCTTCTTCCGAAACGTCCATGTCCGATTAAATACAAAACTATTTAACACACCTGCTGCAAAGGAGAGGAATTGAGCACTTATATAAGGCAACCCTCCTTGAATCAACAGATAGAAAACAATAAAATCAATAGCTGTATTTCCTATACCCACCATACAAAATTGGAAAAACTGAATGACTTTCCTTTTATTGGTGAGCACTCCACTTCACCTCTTCTGTTACGAGCTGCTCCACTTTTTGTCTGTCTCGCAATATATATAGTGGACGATTTTTTGTCTCATCGTAGATTCTGCCTACATACTCTCCCAAAACACCTAGTAACATCAGTGTCATTCCATTTAGTAACAAGACACAAGCTATCAAAGAAGCCCAACCTGAAACGGTACTTGTAGTGAGAAGCTTTTGCAGCAGAGAGACGATCAAATAGATAAAACTGATAAATGAAACAGAAAAACCAAGATAAGTCGCTAATTTCAATGGTTTATAGGAGAACGAAGTAATCCCATCGATCGAAAAGCGAAGCATTTTTTTAAGTGGATATTTCGTCTCTCCAGCAAAACGTTCCTCACGAACATATTCAATTGCTGTTTGTCGATATCCAACCCAACTGACTAATCCACGGACAAAGCGATTTTTCTCACGGATAGTAGACATTGCCTGCACTACTTGGCGATCCATCAAGCGAAAATCACCCGTATCAAGGGGGATATTGATCTCTGTTAGTGCAGCTAATGTGCGATAAAACAAGGTCGCTGTCCATTTCTTAAACAACGTCTCCCCTTTTCGTTTGGCACGTTTGGCATAGACAACTTCATATCCCTCTTTCCATTTCTCTATCATTTCGGGTATGAGTTCTGGTGGATCTTGCAAATCTGCATCAATAATGATGATGGCATTACCGCGGGCATGATCCATGCCCGCAGTAATTGCAATTTGGTGACCAAAGTTTCGAGAAAAATCTAGTAATCTAACATTTGGATCTGTTAGCGATAAAGTGTTTACAATTTCCGCTGTACGGTCTTTGCTGCCATCATTTACAAAGAGAAGTTCATAAGGTTCTTCGACTGATTTCATCACTTGAGTAAGCCGATAATAGGTTTCTTGTATGACTGCTTCCTCGTTAAACATCGGAATGATCACCGAGTAACGAATGGATGATTTCATTTTTCTTCCCTCCCGCGTTATTGTTTGATCTCATAAAGTGCTTGGTCTGATCCTCCGACCTGTGCACCATTGATGACAATTTTCATTCCATTACTGGTTCCTTGACTAGATTTCCATTCTGAATCTGCCACTTTCGTACTGTGGGAACGAATCCAGTTTAAAACCTCACTACTTCCTCTCTCTCCCCCACGGAAGCCTGACCCAGAGCCTGAAGGGATTAAGAAAAACTTCACTTGTTTGTTTTTTACCATTTCTTCTAGTTTTGCAACGGTCAAGATGGGATCGGAACCAGAGAATCCACCCATTGCCATAACTGCCTTGCCGGTTTTAATAATGTAAGGAGCAGCATCTTGCGAACTAGTTGTGGCAAATAAGAACTTCTCGCCGGTGTTATGTTTGGTTACATAATTAAATAGTTTGGTATTAATTTGAGCAGCACCGAATCCGCCTCTGCCCTGTTGTCGATTAGACATGTTATTTCCTTGTGAAGCATTGGCACTGTTTTCACCTGCTCCCATCTGTGGAGCATTGTCATTCATTTGAGAATTATTTCCGTTTTGCATATTCATCCCATTTGGCATGTTCATTCCCATACCAGGCCCTGATCGTTCTGTATTTGTTGTCATATTTGGCATACCACCGCCGCCAAATCCTTGACTCCCACTTGGTCCTGCCGCTGGCATAACACTGTTCACTCCACTGATAAATCCTGTCGATGCCCAGTAAAGCGGAGCTACTAGTAAGATAAGCAGACCTGCAAGTGCAGAAAAAGCAGACAGTTGCTCTTGTTTACTAGCAAAGAATAAGAGCAGTGACAAAACAATTCCAACTAACCCGATGACAATGGACCAACCGATTCCAATTTGGTCTTGATATGGGTAAAGAATATATATTTCAAAAAGCGTCGTGATCAATATTCCAATTGGCAATAGCCATTTTTTCCATCCTTCTGAATTTCGGTAGTGATTCCAGAGTTCAACCCAACCTGCTCCAGCAATAGCTGCAATCGGCGGGGCAAGCATAATCAAGTAATACTGATGGAAGAACCCTGCTATGCTGAAAAATACACATCCGGGAATCAGCCATGCTAACCAAAATACAGTTTCTTTCTGTTTATCTGTCCAAGGTTTACGACGACGAATACCTGCTAATAATCCAATGCTGGCAATAATCACAAATGGTAGAAGCCAACTTATTTGACCGGAAAGTTCGGTTTGGAATAAACGAAGCGGTCCAGCTTGACCGGTGTTAAACATTCCTCCACCTTGACCACCAGCTCCTCCTCCACCAGCTCCAAACATTTTTCCTTGCTCTCCGCCATTTGAAGGCATTCCTTGAAAATTGCCATTTGGCTGGTTGTTCGTATTATTATTTTGTTGGTTGTTGTTTTGCGTTGTACTACTTGTTTGATTCGATTGTTGATTTTGTGATGCTTGACTTTGCTCCATCTTTTGTTGATTTGGTGCTCCACCCGTTCCACCGCCTTGGTTTCCTGTTAGTCGGGACACACCGTTATAACCAAAGGCAAGCTCTAATACAGAGTTTGTCTGGCTGCTGCCCATGTATGGGCGATCTTTTGCCGGGATCGAGTCTACTATCACTGCCCAAGAGAGCGAAATCACGACCATGATCGCAGTGGATGCAGCTAATACAGTCCATTTCT
Source organism: Shimazuella sp. NTD250 (assembly GCF_059510375.1). Classification (NCBI taxonomy): domain Bacteria; kingdom Bacillati; phylum Bacillota; class Bacilli; order Caryophanales; family Thermoactinomycetaceae; genus Shimazuella; species Shimazuella sp. NTD250. The sequence continues at coordinate 358,293 of NZ_JCAJZS010000001.1, forward strand.
TCTTAGCTTTTTCTTTAAATGCCATGATGTAAAAGAGATAAAACGCCGGAACCACAAAATATGCTTGTAACATTTTCTCGTTGAAACCGACGCCAATCATGGCAAAAGCTCCGAGTATCCATCCTACCTTTTTACTGCGGATACCTTTTACCAACATCCACGTTGCTAATAACAAGGTAAACACGAGCATACTATCGATGTTATTGGTTCGGCTTACCGCAACCGCAATTGGTGTAACCGCCATAATCAAACTGGCAAAGCGAGCAGCTGTTTTCCCAAAAGTGGGTTTTACAAGAAAGTAGAGTAAGAGTACAGAACCTACTTGAGCTAGTGCTTGGGGTAAAATAACACTCCAGTTATGTACACCAAACACAGAGGCAAAAGCAGTCTGTATCCAAAACACAACTGGCGGCTTATCGACAGTTACATATCCTCCTGGATCAAATGATGCGAAAAAGAAGTTATGAAAACTCTGCAACATACTTGTAACTGCTGATGTGTAATACTGATTGTCACTATTTTGATTCCAAATATTAAAGTAGTTCAAAAACCCTGATAATACCGCGATGATGACTAAAATCCAATCCACGCGCTTTCTTTGCTTTATTTCCTCTGTCATTTTTTTCTTCCTTTCCATTCCTTCTTGAAAACAATGTTTGATTGCTTTCGCTTTACTTTCACTAGGATAACTGCCTTACCTGAATTGTTCCTGAACGTACCTTGAGTATTGGCTGAAACTATGGAAGAAGACACAAAACGAACAAAAAGCACTTATTCACATGCAAATGTGATCAAGTGCTTTTATTATGGAATATTCAAAGTAGCTCATTGAAAACGCTTTTGTCTTTTGTATTTATAATAAGGTTTCAAGAAACACTTACAACAATCAACTCATTTACTAATTTTTATTTGATATAAATCGTTTATCTCCAATTGATTAGAGCCAGTTGATTGCCAATTTTTACCATCAATCTTTGAGCTGTGTGTACGGATCCAGTTTAATACATCATTATTCACACCACTTGAAGGAATCAAGAAAAATTTCACTTCTTTGTTCTTCACCATCTCTTCTAATTTTGCAACAGTTAGAATAGGATCAGAACCTGTAAATCCACCCATTGCCATTACAGCTTTACCTGTTTGTATGATATATGGAGAGGCTAATCCAGTATCTGGTGTTGCAAAAAGATACTTTTCACCATTATTGTGTTTCGTTAGATAGGCAAGCAATTTTGTATTGACCTCGGCAACATTTATTGTATTTTTCATTCTACTACCGCCTATATTAGTACCAGGTCCGTGCATAGAATTACTTGGTCCGCTCATTCCCGAATTTTGACCTGATCCTTGTCCTCCATTATTACTCATAGTTGGACCATTATTCACTAAACCTTGACCTGATCCCTGTCCTCCATTATTACTCATAGTTGGACCATTATTCACTAAACCTTGGCCTGATCCCTGTCCTCCATTATTACTCATAGTTGGACCGTTATTCACTAAACCTTGGCCTGATCCCTGTCCTCCATTGTTGTTTTTGTTGAGATCAAGATTACTATCAGGTCCAGCCTGTGGCAAGGAACCATTCACCCCACTGGTTAACCCTGTTGACGACCAATATAAAGGAGCCACTAATAGAATCAATATTCCCGCTAATGTAACATAAGGTTTCCATCCCTGTTTCTTACTATCCAAAAACAACACGAGAGATGAAGTGATACCTACTATCCCAATCAAGCATGACCAACCAATACCTATTTGCTGTTGAAAGGGAAAAAGCACATATAATTCAAAACCCGTTGTAACTAGTATTGCTGATGGCAGCAACCACATTTTCCATCCTTCTCGATTGAAGTATTTATTTCGCAGCTCTACCCATCCTGTTCCCGCTAGTGCTGCTATTGGCGGAGAAAGCATAATCAAATAGTAGTGGTGGAAGAATCCTGCTACGCTGAAAAACACCATCCCAGGAATCAACCAAGCCAGCCAAAACAAGGTTTCTTTTTGTTTGTCCGTTAATGGCTGTCTATAACGAACACCTGATAATAAACCTATACAAGCAAACAAAACAAATGGTAATAGCCAACTAATTTGACCAGATAGCTCTTTCTGGAAAAGTCGGAATAATCCCGGTTCACCAGTACCAAAATTACCATTTCCGCCTCCTGTTACCAAAATAGGTTTTTTCCCCTGCTGTCCATTTCCGTTTTGAATTATCGTCTGAGGACTCTGACCTTGTTGTTCATTTCCATTTTGGATATTCCCCTGAGGAACTTGATTCATTTGACCACCAGATTGGTTACCTTTATTCCCTGTGAGTCGAGATACTCCATTGTAACCAAAGGCAAGTTCCAAGACCGAATTGGTTTTACTACTTCCAATATAAGGTCGATTTTTCGCTGGGATGGAATCGACGACAACCGCCCAAGAAAGAGACACTGCAACCATGAGTACTGTCGCTGTTAAAAGTACAGTCAACCTCTTCTTCCATCCACTTTTAAATCCGATAAGATAAAAGACATAAAATGCTGGGACGACCATATACGCTTGAAGCATTTTCATGTTGAACCCTACACCAATCAAAGCAAACGCACCTAAAACCCAAGAAACCTTTTTTTTACGGATTCCTTTAAACAACATCCAAGTTGCTAGTAAGAGGGTAAATACCAGCATACTGTCAATATTGTTGGTACGACTGATCACAACAGCAATAGGTGAGCATGCCATGATCAAACTAGCAAATCTAGATGCTGTTTTTCCAAACGTTGGCTTAACGAGGAAATATACGAGTAAAACGGAACCTACACCGGCTAAAGCCTGTGGAAGAACCACACTCCAAACATGAACGCCAAAAACAAAAGCAAAGGCTGTTTGTATCCAAAAAACTACAGGAGGTTTATCCACTGTTACAAATCCGCCTGGATCATAGGATGCAAAAAAGAAATTATGGAAACTCTGCAACATACTAGTGACAGCAGCAGTGTAATAGTCATTATCACTATTTTGATTCCAAATATTGAAAAAATTTAGAACCCCAGATAGTAATAGAATAAGAACCAGAATCCAATCGATCCGTTTTCCTTGTTTTAATTCTGATGTCATTTTGTTCTCCCTTTCGCTTCCTTAAGAATATAATTTTAGTTGTAAGCTGAGACTTTATTAGACTAATTCCTACAACTGAATTTATCCTGAATGTTCCTTGAGTATTAACTGAAAATAATCGATATGCATAAAAAAATAAATAAAAGCACTCATTCACGATGTAATACCAACGTAAGAGTGCTTTTATTTATTAAACCTTAAAGAAAACTAACATGGGAACCAAATATAAAAGGTACTTCCTTTTCCTTCTGTGCTCACAACACGAATTGTCCCGCCATGAGCATCTATAATAGACTTGGTAATAGATAATCCTAATCCTGCGCCCCCATACTTACGTGTGCGGGAAGAATCACTCCGATAAAACCGGTCAAAAATATGAGGGAGGTGAGTTTTGTTGATGCCAATCCCATTATCTTGGATCGATAATTGGACTCCTTTATAGTAAGAAATAAGTTTTATCTGGATAACACCTTTTTTCGGATCTGTGTATTGTACAGCATTATGAATAAGGTTTAATATAACTTGCTTGAGTTTATCTGAATCAAACAAACACCTCAGATTTGGCTCCAACTCTAAAATAAGTTGTCTTTCCCCAAGAAGAATTTGTATTTGAGCTTCCATTTCGCGAATCAGCTCAGCTAAATAACCCTCTGTTAAAACAATCTGTGGAGATTGATCCAACTTTGTTAAAAGCAACAAATCTTTTATCAATTTATGGAGGCGATTTGATTCACTATACATGCTTTGCAGAGCTTTGTTTAGCTGTTCTGGTTTATTTGCTGCACCTCGCAGCAATACCTCTAAAAACCCATGGATGGATGTCAAAGGAGTACGTAATTCATGCGATGCATCTGCTACAAATCGTCGCATAATCTCTTGTGTTTCTTTTTCGGCTTCAAAGGAAGCTTCTAGTCTTTCTAACATACCATTAAACGAATCCGCCAATCGGTCGATCTCTATCTGTCCTTGCTTGGTCGGGAAACGTCGATCTAGATTTCCAACGTCTATTTGTTCTGTTGTTGCTACCATATTCGACAACGGAACAAGTATTTTTCGCAAAATAGGCAAATAACCAAACAAACCGATAATCATAGCCAATAAGGAAAGGACAAAAAACGTGAGCAGTTGTCTCATTAATAATTCTTTTAATGGAGCTGTTGGCGTGCTGATCTGAACTAGATTAATGGTATCTCCTTTATCAAAGGAAATTTTCACAAAAATAACTAATTGCTCATTCCCTTTGCTATCATCTGCAACGATTTGGTTTATTTTTTGATGTTCCATACGCTGTTCATTGAGGTACACATTATTTTCGAGTTTTGGTGGATCCGCACCATCTCTACCCTTTGAAAGTACTGTATAGTTTCCATTTTTATCAATAAAAGCTAAACTAGTATCTGGTATAAAGAAAGAGTTGCTTTGGTGTTTCTCTCCTTGATCGTTGGAGTAAACACCAAGTCCTGCCCAAGCAAATGGGGGGATTGCCTTCACTTGCGATTCGAGGCTTGTCGCTTTGCTATCGTAAACAACACTCCGCATAATTAAATATTGCAATAGTCCAATAAGAACTAGTACGAGAGCGAGGATCAACAATGTTCGGGATAATAATTGGATTTGAAGGGAATGTGGTAAAAAAAGAGAACGGATACGTGATTTTAATTTCATGGTAAATCCACTCGATAACCCGACCCCCGTAAAGTTCGAATCAAACGATGATTTTTATCGTTCAATTTCCCACGTAACAAACGAATATACACCTCCACAATATTTTCATCTCCTCCAAAATCATAATTCCAAACCTTGTCCAATATCATGGTTTTGCTCAATACAAGTCCATGATTGATTACCAAAAACTTCAGTAATTCATATTCCGTAGGGGATAGCTCCAATATTTTATCTTCGAATTTTATTTCTTTCCGGCGGTCATCGATGTGAAATGGTCCGATGACAACTTTTCCAAATAAATCGGGAAATTGATTGCGCAATCTCGCCTGTATTCGCGCTAAAAGTTCTTCAAAGCTGAATGGTTTGACCATATAGTCATCTGCTCCAAGGGTTAACCCTTTCACACGATCATCCACTTCATCTTTTGCTGTCAACATGATCACTGCTACATTATCCATCTTTTTTAGCATTTTACATACTTCAAAGCCATCGATTCCTGGCATCATCACATCCAAAACGACAACAGACGGCTGAAATTGTTTCATAAGTGTCAGGGCTTCCATTCCATCTTGGGCTGTTTTCACATCAAAGCCTTCATTTATCAATCCAAGTTCCAAAAATTGAACGATATTTGGCTCATCATCGACTACCAATATTTTAATGCCTTTTAGAGATTGCATAGTGTTACCTGCTTTCTAAAACGTGATGCGAGAGTGTATGCTCCATCGGAAACAACTATACCTTATCATCATTCGAGATTGGAAGCCATCTTTAGCTTTTTATTTCTTTTCGCTTGTGCATTCAATACCCTGAAAGATAAAACAATCCCAGTCGCCGTAAGAATCATCAGACAAATGGCTAATATATCAATATAAATTTTCAAATTGACGCTGCCAATCCGTCCCTCATGCAACCCTTTGATAAAGCCCATAACCCCGCTTTGTTCTCCACCTCTGCCACTTAAACCACCTTGTCCGTTTTGACCTCCGAATCCATTTGGGGGCTGAAAATTACCATTTTGATTCTGCGAGTTTTGTCCATTCGTGTTACTGCTTGAGTTAGTGGTAGAACTATTACTACTAGCAGTATTTGAGGTATTTGCGTTCTGGGTGTTGGAATTGTTGTTTGTACCACTATTTGTGTCGGTACTGCTCGGAAGATTTTGACCGTTTTGCATGATCCCTCGCTCATTTTCAGACTGACCCACAATCCATGGCTCTGACATAATTAACCCCGTAGCAGCTTGAATAAAGATAAAAAACGAACTAACTAGTCCAATCCATAAATGCCATTGTCTTGTACGTTTCACTATTGCTTCCCCTTTTTCATTTGGATTTAGCATACATATTAATCGGATTACCTGAATCCAATATGAATCCAACCTGAAAAAAAGCTGAAAATGAATTCAGCCCTTACTTTTTTGTGAGAATGTCACATACGTACTTGTACCTACTCCCAATGTACTCAACATATTTATTTTTCCTTGATGCACCGTAACAATCCATTTTGCGATGGACAATCCCAACCCTGTACCACCTTCTGCGCGGGATCGTACTTTATCTCCTCGGTAAAAACGATCAAAAACATATGGCAAATCTTTTTTCGAAATACCAATTCCTGTATCTGTAATCACTAATTCAATGTTATTTTGACGCTTATTGCAGCTTACCGATATCTTTCCGTCTTCTGGTGTATACTTGATCGCATTATCCAATAATATGACGAGCAACTGGCGAATCCTCTCTTCATCACCAATAAACGGAATATCATTGTCGATCGAAGCATGAAGCGTAATATGCTTCATCTGGGCAAATAACCGAAAATGTTCCACCATTTCTTTTACTGTTTTATCGAAAGCAAATCTCTCGTGTTTGATTTGCAATTGACTGGTATCTGATCTAGCTAATGTGAGCAGATGTGATACCAAATTACTCATTCTTCTCAATTCCTTCAAAATAGCAGAAATGGTCTCACTCTCTTCTTCAATCGTATGTTTTGGATAACGCAACATTAGCTCTGTATTCATTTGCATGACTGCTAGTGGTGTTCGAAGCTCATGAGAAGCATCGGTTACAAATCGCTGTTGTTTTTCCCATGCAGTTCGTATAGGAACCAAAGCTTTTCCTGCCAAGAAAAATCCAGCAAGGATCGCAATAATCGAACCTATAATGCTGACGATGGGCATCACTTCGCTGAGATGTCCCAATAGCGTTTGTTCTGGATAAAGACTACGGATAATCTGAATCGATACAATCTTCCCTTTGATCACTTGCCCATCTGTTTGCATATTCACTGGTATGTTTAAGATGCGATATTGACGAGGACCTTTTTGAAAACTCGTTATCGTTTGTTTGCTTGGGGACCCTGGCTGTATGTTTTTGGGTAAAATATCTTCTGGACTCACATCTGGAGGATATTGATAAATATTCCCCTTATCATCTGTCAACAAGAAGAAAATCAATTGATCTCCTCTACGCTCATCTTCCCAATTCCGTTCAAACTCTTGAAAGCTTTTATGTTTTACACTTTCACCTATTTGTTCCAACGTAATATCGATATGATGGAACAGATTATATTTGGCATAAAAATACAATAAAGCGCCACATAAGTTAAATATAATGATAAAGACAATTGCATTAATCAAAACCAATCGCATTCGGGTATGTTGGAACAACTCACTCCCCTCCTAGCATATATCCGATCCCACGCACAGTACGAATATAGGAATCACACCCATGTTCAGCTAGTTTTTTCCGGAGGTAATGCACATATAAATCAACAATAGAAACATTTGATTCGGAATGAAAACCCCAGATGCGGTTAAAAATTTGCTCACGAGTGAATATTTGCTCTGGACTAGTTAAAAAGAGTTCCAATAACTCGTATTCTTTTACAGTAAGATTTAACTTAGTCTCTCCAATAAAGCCATCGTATTTACTTTTGACTAATGTAATCGGACCATACTCTAATTCATTTTTTACTGGTGAGATTCCATGCCTGCGCAAAACAACCCTGATTCTAGCTAGCAATTCGTCCATAGCAAATGGTTTTACTAAGTAATCATCTGCCCCTAAATCAAGCCCTTTTACCCGGTCTTCAATTGAATCCCTAGCTGTCAGAAATAATACTGGTGTCATGATCGACTTTGCGCGAAGAGCTCTGATAATCGATAATCCATCTGTTTCCGGCAGCATAATATCCAATAACAGCAAATCGTATTCCCCTTGCTCCGCAAGAATCAGTCCTTCTTGCCCATCCCCAGTTTGATCTATTTTGTAGTTATCTGCTTTTAATATCCTGACAATCGCATCTCGTAAGGAATTATCATCTTCCACCACTAAAATTTTCATCTTTGGCCTCCTTTTGAAAATTTACTGTTATTCTGCCCTGTGGTTTGTACATTATTTTTGAAACAAGCAAACTCCCTTTACCTTTTATGTAATAGGGAGTTTATCGAATAATGGAAACCAAACTCTTATGTATACCGGAGTACACATTTTTGCTTATATTTGCTACAGCACACTCAGTACTACACCTGTTTTTGCATCTACTTTGACTGTATGGGTCTGTCCATCACTTTTACTGACAATTTCTACTGCATATACATCTTTACCAGAAACTTTACTTAGATTAACGGATTTTACGCTGCCAGGTACTTTTTGCAATGCAATTTGTTTTACTTTTGACTCTGAGATGATATATAAAACCTTTTGTGCTTGTGCGTAAACTATTTTTCCTGTTTTTGCATCCACTTTTACCAAATATGTTTTATGATCTCTCTTTCCTTCAATATAAATGGAATATACCTTCTTACCTGTTTCCGTTTTTAATTGAATACTTTTCACTGTACCATTATATTTCTTCAAAGCAATCTTTTTGGCTTGTGCTTGTGTGATAATACTCGCTTGCTGAGATTGAACATGTTTGACAACGACAGGTGCAGATTTTGGGGCTTCCGCCGCAAACACTGAGGTAATCGCTCCAAATGCAAGTGCTGTGCCTACGGTTGAACTGAATAATAATTTTTTCATGCTATTATTCCTCCTAATGTTTGTTTGGTTTGTCTTACAATGGTTATTATGACTTCCAATCTTTTGAATCACATTGGATAGAGATTTGAATTTGATTGGATAAAGATTTGATTTTTATTAGAACACTCCTGACAGAAATACAAAAACACCCCTTTTACTAATGTAAAAAGGATGTTTTTGTGAGGTGTAGTGGATTCCCGTACCAAGAGAATATATTTTTTAGACTGTAACCTAGAAAGTTGTTACCTATGTACAACTTCCCTATACTTGTTCCAATATCGATTATTTTTTTACTGGTGCTTTTGCTGGAGCTTGTACTGGTGCTTTAGCTGGCGCTTTTTTAGCAGGTGCTTTGGCATGTGCTGGTTTTTGTTCTGTATCGCTAACAATTTTTCCTGATTTCGCATCGATTTTCACAAGATAATTTTTATGATTGAGTGCTTGGACAAGAACAACATAGAGGTCTTTCCCTTCTTCTTTCTTCAATTGAATATCTTTAACGGTTCCATGATGTGCTTTTAAAGCAATTGCTTTTGCTTGATCTTGAGTGATCGATTTTACTTTTTTCGGCGCATGTTTTACAGGTTGCACTACTTTTGTTGGAGTAGGAGCTTTTGGTGTTGGACTTTTAGGTGCCTCCGCTGCAAATGCTGATGTGATAGCTCCAAATGCGATCGCTGCTCCTAGAGATGAACTGAACAATACTTTTTTGAAATTCATAATGAATTCCTCCTTGGAAATGTTTTTTTGTTTGTTTGTCTTACAATGCTTATTATGCCAGACAAAAATTTGATTCTCTTTGGATAAGGATTTGATTTCCCTTAGATATAAATTTGATTTTAATTAGAAAACAAAAAAAGGATTACTCGCTAAAAACCTTGGAGTAATCCTTTTTGAAAATGAGCTAGGAAACATTTTCTCCTTGTGGTACAACCGTTTTTACCGGCTCAACCTTTGGGATAGGAAATAGTTCACTCAATGTCACCGTACGCCCTGATTCATGTTTAAAAACGATGTGATCTCTCGTAAACCGCTTTGGACTATCCAAGCCACTTGCAGCAGCGAGTGCAAATAAGCCGAAGCGCATACTGATGATGTAATTCATCACCCGCCATTTTTTCTCTTCTGGAACAAGTGCATCTTGAAATCTTGGATCAGTAGTCGCTACACCTGCTGGGCAATGACCTGTATGACATTGCAGTGCCATGATACAGCCATTGGCCATCATAAAGCCGCGAGCAGAGTTTACTGCATCTGCTCCGATCGCCAAAGCAATCGCTACTTTATCAGGTGAAATCAGTTTTCCAGAAGCAAATATCTTAAATTGATCCCGTACCCCAAAGCGGTAAGCAGTGTCCACAAAAGTGATCAGAGCTGGGATAAGAGGTAAACCCATGGAATCTGCCATTGCTTTATACGTTGCCCCTGATCCACCTTCTCCACCATCTATCGTAAAGAAATCGGGGTAAATGTTCAGTCGGATCATCGTCTCAAAAAATTGGTTTAAAATAGGCTGTTGTCCAATTACGAGCTTTAATCCTACTGGTTTACCGCCCTTTTCCTGCAACTCCTTGACAAACAGGAGTGCTTCTTCGGGGTTCCTTAGAAAAGGAAAACGGTTAGGGGAATTGATCGTTTTCCCTACCGGAACATGTCGTACTTCTGCGATCTTTTCGGTTACTTTTTTACCTTCGAGGTGACCTCCACGAATTTTTGCTCCTTGGGCAAATTTTAATTCAAACGCTTTGATATTGGGCTCTGCTGCTTTTTTTTCAAACACTTCCCATGAAAATTTTCCTGTTTCATCCCGATATCCAAAAAGTCCAGGACCTATCTGAGCTACTACATCTGCACCTGTTTGCAAATGTTCATGAATAACCCCGCCTTCTCCTGTGTTTATCCATGAGCCACCTGCCATTGCAGCACCATATCCAGTTGATAAGATGTAATTTTCCCCGATCGAACCATAAGATGTTGCCGACGCGCCAAACATACCACTGAGTTTCCATGGACGTTTGCGGTTTGGACCGACTATCGTACGATCTTCTTCTGGATACTCCCATGTATAAGTCTTATCGTCGATCATCTTCTCTTTACGAGTAAAGACACCTTCTTTTTCTATTTGATATTTCTTTGCATCGACCAGTTCGGCATTATTTACTTTTAACTCATCCTGTAACAAAGGAAACATCGAGTTTGCTATATAATAGCCAGGCTCTTGAAAATCTTGTTTGGAACCAAACCCGAGAATGTCCGTGCGATACTTTGCAGAGAAGATAAGTCCAATAAATTCATATCGAGAAAAAGGTTTGCCAGATCGATCGTCGTCAAACCAGTACTGCCGAAACTCTGGACCTAATTTCTCTAGAAAATAGCGAAGCCAACCCAAAAATGGATGAGAACGAATAATAGAATGCTGTGGTTTTCGAGAAATAAAGTGCATCAATACAAATAAACCAATTGCCAAGAAAACAAGTACTAACAAGGCAAAGAGGAAATAAACCATCACAAGCCCTCCATTCATAAAAGAAAAGAAATACGGATTTTACTCATAATATTAACATGAAATTAAAGATTGCACTTTTATTTCTGTCTGATTACAATTCAGAATCGACTGAAGCAGCTTAAAGCGCCAGCGTCCCAAGTAAACATTCCTAGATTCTACAATCATTTAATATGTTTTTCCTAAAGAGAAATCTTGTATATAAAACAGAAGTGTGATTACATATAAAAGAAAATTGTACACAAAGGAGATAACTATGGCTTACCCCTTATTAGCTGACGAACTAATCCAACCAGTCATCAAAATATTTTCAAAAATCCCTGTATTAAATGTCATCACAGCAATCATTGTTTTCTTATTTTTGTTTGTGCTAGGTTTCCAATATTTAAATATCGCCCTATCTACAAGAAGTGTTAGAGATGTATATGCACGGCGTTATAGCATTTTTACCCGTTGGGCTATTCACAAATCACTGCCAGAAAGTGATAAGCATTATGGATCATATCGTTTTGGAATTGCGATCGTTGGCATTGCTTTCATCATTACTCCGATTGTTGTTTGTGTAGTAGAAATCAAGCGAGCATTAGGCTCTATGTGAAAGAAAAGCTCCCTTTCGCACTCATTGACGCAAAAAGGGAGCTCTTTTATTGTACCAATTTAATAATCGTTAAAACGATAGCTAATATCACATAAATAAATGCCCAATATTCAATCGGTATAAAAAATAAAGCATGTCTTCCACCTTTTGAATATCCTTGTTGCCCTGTTGCTTTATCTGTATATACTTTTGGTTTATTCAAATATTTCCCTACAAACCAAATAACAACAGCAGCAGGCAAAAATAGGAGATAACCGATAATTTGTGCATCCCCTTCTAGTGGACCATAACCCAAGCCAGAAATAATCGCATAGCCTAACCATTGAAATAATGCCGCAATCAATAATACCAAGATACCCCAGCCACGCCAAATAATCACGTTCGTTCCCCCCTCCTTTATAACGAGATTTTTCTAATCTAAGAATATATGTTTTAATCAAATTAACATAATAATTATTTTTTGTAAAATAATTATCTATTAATGAAACTATAATAGAAAAAGCTCTTGGGGAATGATAGATACATGCAAAGTATGATTTCCAATTTCTTCACCATCTGCAAAAGCCCACATATTAGGTGTTGTCCGCACAACTGCTTGTTTCCCTTGTAAAAAAGTCACCGCAGAATGTCCAACATGTTTTCCTGCGTATACTTTAGGGAAAATTTTCAAAAAGGATAGTTTCTTTAATTTATGAACAATACAGATATCCATTTGCCCATCCCCTGCATCTGCATGCGGGGTAATCATCATACCCCCTCCAAGGCTTTTACCATTGGACAGAGTCACCAGCCAGACATCTTCAAAATCGTAATCGGTTTCATCTAAGCGAAGCTTTAACGTAAACGGTTTAAACCTTCTGAGCGCCAGCAATGCACCAACAAAATAACTCGCTTTCCCTAAAAATTTCTTCCAACTGGAAGCATCCACTCTTCGAGATACATAACCATCAAAGCCCGCACTGATGTAACAGAGCATCACTCTATTTTGCTCCAAGAGGACATCGGTCTTTTTTACCTCATGTTGAACGATTCGATTCCAAGCAAGTAAAGGATCAAAAGGAATGTGCCATTCACGGGCGAAATCATTTCCAGTACCTGCTGGGATATAACCCAGTGGGATATCTGTGCCATGTAAACCATTGGCTACTTCATGCACTGTCCCATCTCCCCCAACAGCGATAACAGCAGTCCAATTTCCTTTTAAACTTGCCTCTTTCGCTAATTGGACTGCTTCTCCTTTGTGCTGTGTAAACAACACTTGGTATTCTACTTTTGTCTGCTCCAGATGCAGCTCAATCTGCTTCCAAGCTGCAAGGCCTTTTCCTCTACCAGCATGTGGATTTACAATGAATAAATGCATCACTTACCTCCTTCTTAGGAGCTTCTCTTCAAGTATAGCTTGAAAATGAAACAAACCGCAGATCTTTTATCTCTTTTAAGTTTATTCCATAATGAGCATATATTTTCAGTGTATTTTCTCCGATCAATTGATCTTTTGAATAACCAAGCAATGTTGCGATTCGAATCACCTCTTCGTATGAATCGGCTTCTATTTCTAGATAAGGAGGTATCTTCGGCCAACGATCGATTTCCAATCTAGCGCCTTCCAATTGAAAACTGCTCCGATAGTTTTCTTGGTACCATTTCTCTTGATATCCCAACCGGCTTAAAAACTCATCTGTTTTATCAAAATCATCGACAATGAGCTCTGTTTCATCTGTTCCATCGATTCCATCGTGCTTGATCTCTTTATAAGTAAGTGTCACTTCAAATCCAGTATCACGAAGACGAATAAATTGGCTTAAGTCTTGCTTTTTGACAGAGTACACATATCTCCGCATCAATGATTGACGGATTTCCGTTCCTCCACAAGCAATAATTTTCTGTTTGATCTGCTTAGGGTCCATATCCAAAACCCTTGCTTCATATTCAATCGCCAAAAATAACCCTCCAAATCTTTTCTTTCCACAAAACAATGGTAGGTTTCATTTCTTTAAACCTACCATTTTTGTACATATACTTCTGACTTTTTATTAAACCACTCTACCGCAAAATCTACCATTTCCTTTTTGAAAGACCAAACGCACTTCTTCATTCCCTGCTTTTCCCTATATCACACCATGTCTACTGCTCCCACTTGAGGACATAGCTCTGTGATATCAACAAACAAAACATATCTTAAAAAATAAATCAATCCTAATTACATATAAGTACCTTTTTGATTCTGTCTGTGTTTCCATTTTAGATATTGGAAACGAATGAAACAACCAATGCAAAATCCTAAAATAGCCACCAATGAGGCAACCGCAACCATAATAGCAAAAATATATCCGGTAATAGGAGAACCAGCAATAAATCCAAGCAGACTGAGAGCTAAGCAAATAACAGAAATCCATTGATTGAATTGTTGTTGATCGCGATCCTCTTGCAAATACGAAGTAAGCGGCTTTTTCAAAAACGGAGCAACAATATAGAAAATGGGATTTTTCTTAAAAAGAATGCTGAAAAGACCTACAAATAGTGGAATTGATAACAGGTAGTACTCTCTTATAACTAAGGATAAAACAACTGTAACGAAAATGAACCACTGATTCGCACGTACAAATGGAATAGGAATCCCTTTCATGAGATCATCTCCTTTCATCAATTACAATCATTATAACCTAGTTTATCAATCGGATTATAATTGTTTTTGGGTACAACTTGTTCGAGATGTAACTGCTGATAAACTCACATCTCCCCATTTTTCACGAAATAGAATGACAACAATAAAAGGGAAATTATTTATATGCTTGATTCCTAAAAGACTAAAGAGCAAACGGCTCATGTACATTCACAACATTTTCCACTATGATAATGATAAGCAATGGTAACCGCTAATTGCGCACCACTAAGGAGTGAGCAATGGTCGACGGGTTCAGCCTGATCTTTGCGGAGCCTCTCTACGTCTTCAGCCACCAGGAAATCGACGAGTACAAGGTCTTCGTCAAAGTGGCGAACGGCCGTATCCAGTACTGCATCGCCAACGTCAAGGACTGGGGCGACGTTCCAGACACCGAGAACGCCAAGGTGGTCTTCGATGAGAACTTCCCCATGGTGGAGTTCTCGAAGGACTCGAACAAGGAGAGCATCCAGCTCTCACAGCTGCTGGGAGAGCACATCGGCACCTTCTTGGAGATTCGCTACCGCTTCGGCATCAGTGCACCCCATGGGCGTAAGATCGACGCCAGGGTGGCGAACAGTCGTATCCAGCACCGCTGTCCCACCATCATGGAGAAGTGGGAAGACGTTCCAGGTACCGAGAACGCCAAGGTGGTCTTCAACGGAAGCGGCGACTCCCCTATGGTGGAGTTCCCGGAGGGCCTGAATCGTGGGATCACCCCGCTCTCGAAGATCCTGGAGGAAATCTACTAGACCAGCTGACACCCCTTGGGGGATGGCGACCAACTGACGTGTGTCAGATGGTCGCCGGTCAAATTTTTATCACATTCCTATAGATGCAAATAAGGGGCTTTATGTAACCATAAGGCTTCTTTTATTTATTTAAAATTTCATAAAATTAAATGTTTATCTCTACAATAGCTATACGTATTTACAAATTAAAATTTTAAAATTATTATCGAAAATAACAACGAAAGTTGTGTTTTATACACCACTGAGGAGAATAGAGCTAAGATGGCTAGGAGCACGGACCATTACATGGAATTTCAGCGTCGGGAGGAAGACGGAACATACATGTTTCTCCTCAACGATCTCAAGCAGTTCGTCTTCCTCGTCAAGGAGATGGGCAACGAGTTGGGCTTCCGAATCAAGCAAACGATGACGGAGTTCCGAGCACTCCCGGGAACCTCTGGTGCGGTCATTCAGTTCGATGGGAACAATCCTCCCACGGTGATCTTCCCCAATTCCATAGAGGAGCCCCTCTCCCAGGTGCTCAATAGGCGTAACGAGCTTCGCGGCTGACGCTTCTTCCCCTTAGCGGTGGCGGCCAGCTGATGCACCAGTTGGCCGCCGGTCGAATGGTAATTTTATTGATATACATGTAACAGAGAGCCATAAATGGCTCTCTGTTCTTTTGCTTATAAAAATGACAATTATTCTTTTCTTGTATAGAAGAATGAAACATAATAGAATGAAAATTAGGTAAATACCGGATGGAGGTTGAGATGTCGAACGGTAAGACCCCGATCAAGCTGGAAGACACGGTCAACGAGACGGTGAAGGAGTTCGTCCATCAGAACCTGACCCAGGTTCCTCTTCTCCAGACCAACCCGAACACCGGGCTGCCGGAGCTGAGCTCGACGGTGTACACCTCGATACGGCAGTCTGTCATCAGCAGGATGCTCACTGCCGCAAGAAGGCAACACCCGCAGATGACTGCAATGGAGGTCCCCACAGAGTTCGATCGGCGACTCCCCGTGCTTGTACTTCCCGCGCTTCTCAAGGAGATCTCGGAAGCGTCCAAGCGTACTCTCCCCCTGTCCTGAAATCCATCTCTGATTCAATCAAGAGAATGGATGAAAATCAGACCGCTGTTCACAAATGTGATCAGTGGTCTGACGGTTTTTAGCCTTATCCAATTTATGTGTTTTCTATTTGGCATCAGGCGGCGGGGTTATTGTACCAGTGAATTCCTTTGTTGTTTCCGCCGACCATTGTTCCTCTATATAAAACGGAGGAAACTCTTTTATTTTCCCATTTTTCCCTCTCTCAGTAGATATGGTGGGAATACGAATAGATGATACAACGGAAAACTTTTTGATCATAAAGTTGTTTTGATCTACCCATATCTCAATGATCGGATTTTTAAATTGAGCCTGATCATACAAAATGGTTTGTCCAGAATCTTTCTTTAGTTTGCCTTCCAAAAATTCCGTAGCATGATAGTAGGGGTAATTTTTCTTATAAAAATCAAAGAGCTGTTTATTTTCATTAAAATACGCTTTGTCGAAGATAAGTTTATACAAACCATTCTCTTGGGTTACTTTTATATTTTTATCATTATTGATTTTAAGCAACTCATCTAAAAATTTCGCTCGAAAAGGTGCAGATACCTTACCTAGAGGAGAAACACTCCACTGTTTGTCTTCCTTTGTTTTGTAATATATTTTGCCATTTACATCGTATTCCTCTTGTTGGAAGACGTTTGTATCCCCTCCATCATCTTTATATCCTTTTAAATTCACCTTAAAGCTCGATTCGTATTGTCCAGTGATATGACTGGCATAGGGGGTAAATATACGATCATGTTCAAATTTGCCTATTCGAACATTTGTAAAATTAATCGGCATTCCATCTTCTGCTTCTGATTGAAACGTATGTTCCAATTTGTACTGTTCGGTGAAAGATTCCCCTTTCATTGTATTCCATTTTTCTTTCGCTTTTTTTATTATTTCCATTGCACTTTTTAAATTGGTAGTGTTGTCTTCTTTTGATTGAGTGGCAGTAGTGTTCGTTTTGGAAGAACATGCAACTACAAACATACTAAGTATTGTTATGATTCCTAAAAGGAGTACTTTTCTCGGCATATTTTTTTCATACCTCTTTCCGTTCGAAATATCGGTCTGTTTAGTGATATTCTGCTTCGCTCTTCTCTTCTGCTGTTACTTTATCTTTTGGCTTGGCAATTGTATTCGATGCTGGTGAAAATGTTAAAGTTTCCTTTACTACAACAGGCTCACCCTTTTGGTCTTCCACATATCCATCTTTTTCTTTCAGAATAACCATGATTTCTGCATTCGTTGTGCTCTCTACCTTTGTGATGCGATTGGTTTTCTTATCTATCCACATCTTGAACTGATAAGAATCCAGCTGAATACCATTCGTCGATAATTTCGTATCTAGTTGGATATCAAATATAACTAGACGTTTTTCACGTTTTAATAACTTTTCTAACTCTGTATCTTCATTCTCTTTTTGACTTCTTTCCTTTAATTCACCAGAAAGTACGATAGAGTTCCCTTCGTCTTTTACGACAACTTGATCCCCCATTGCTTTCGCCCGCTCAATGAAATATGTTTTTGTAATTGCAGGATAATTATCTTCATTCAATTCCGCCTTAGCAGCATTTTCTTCTTTACCTTGTGGGATAACCTCATCGAGAATATCATCATATACCCATTCGGTACCGTTTATGTAAACAATCGGATCTTCGTCCTTATATTCACCTTTTACTTTTTGGATTTGGAGATTATTATCGTCAACATAATGAATTTTATATTCTTCATCTGTATTCCTTTTGGTTTTAGCAGTGGAAGTTACACTAAATTTGTAATCAATATTGGATGAAGCCTTTTGCATCACTGGTTCAACTTTTTTTAGCACCTCATCTACTTTTTGCGCATCACCTGGTGCAGGCAAAATAGATTCGACAGCAGAACAAGCAGTTAAAAAACTTAAGATCGCCATAAGAAAAATAATGTTTCTTATTCTTTTCATTTTCACTCTCTACACCTCTTATAAGATTACTTATCCAATATAAAACTTAAACAAATATAAAACTATAATATTTTGTTTAAACATAATTTAGGAATAGATAGATTGTCAAGATAAGCGCAAGGATTGCTTATTAGAGAAAATTCATAAAAAACTACCTAAAAAGGACAAAAAGGGCCAAATCCTCCAAATGGATTCAGCCCTTTTCATTAAAACTCGCCTAAATCAATGATCTCCTCTAACTCAGAAAACTGCTCATCCATGATCTTCTTCAAGCTTGGATTCCAGTTTGTTTGAATTACTTCAACAACTTCATCTATCTTTCTCATCACTTTTCGTTCTCCATCGACATAAACAACCCAACTCTGTTTTTTTCCTGTGAATACTCGGTCTATCTCTACAAAATGATCTGGCTTATTTGTCGGAAAGCGAACTGCTTCTCCTACTCTCATTTTCATCAAGGTTGATCTGATTTCCATTACTTTGGACATAGTTGGAGGTACCCCTTTTACCAATTCTCCGAACGTATTATGCTCACTGTCCTTATTGTATGTATAAATCGAAGAAAACTCAACTTAAACAAACAGATATCCATTTTATTGTAATAATCCTGTTTCTGTTATTCCTTCATTTTTTTGATACGCTTCATTATGTCTTTGTGAATCTTCCAATTTCTTTGTGTATCTCATTCTTTTTACTTGATATAAAATAAATTTTATTCATACAATACCTACTGAGGTGATCAAACTGATACGAAAATTTTCTTACACGATCTTGATAGCAATGTTAGCTCTTACCGGAGCTTGTTCTTCAAAGTCGGATACTACAAATGAAAAAAACACGCAAATCCAAAACCAAACAGAAAGTCATCAAGCAGCAACGGATATTTCTGGAATGCTGAAAGAAGGTCCAGGGCCTTATGCGGGCAACAATTATGATAAAGAAAAATTGGAGCAAGAAGTATTGAACAAGTTTACAAAAAATACTTCTGCCCAAGACATATATAATCAACTTGTCTACAACTTGGCTGAAAATTATGAAGACGGTATACAAAAAATTAATACCATCAGCCCTATTTACACTTATGATACAAATCGCCCTGGGGAATCTGCCCAATCCCAAGGAGAGACAACGAAGAAGGTTCATGTGCAAATTCTTCTTGATGCTAGTGGCAGTATGAATGGAAAAATCGGTGGGAAAACCAAGATGGAATTAGCGAAAGCAGCCGTGACCCAATTTGCTTCTTCCCTTCAAAAAGGAGCGGATATTTCCTTGCGTCTGTATGGAAACAAAGGAAGCGGGAGCAATAGCGACAAGCAGTTGTCCTGCTCTCAAACAGAAGTGGTCTATCCCTCTTCTGCCTATGATGCCAATGCCTTTTCCACTGCTTTGCAGCAAGCCAAACCTGCTGGCTGGACTCCCATTGCCAAAGCGATTGAAGATGCAAAAGCACAGATCAATCAGACAAAGGAAACCGATGCAGAAAACATCCTTTACATTGTGAGTGATGGAGTGGAAACTTGTGGTGGAAATCCAGTCCAAGCAGCACAATCGATTCATCAATCCAATATTAAAGCAGTTGTCAATATTATCGGATTCGACATCCCTTCTAAAGACAGACAAGCCTTAGAGAAGATCTCACAAGCTGGCGGTGGAACATATGTAGATGTGAAAACAGAGGAAGAATTACAGAGAGAAATGCAGAAGGCTCAATTTGACCTTTGGCTAAAGTGGACACGATGGGGGGATAACAACTGGGTTAGCATTGAAAAACAGTGGTCGAAAAAATGGATGGATCGAACAAACGAAAAAACAGCATTGATCAAAAAAATTCTCCAAGAAAATAAACGTTATGCCGAAGCAATGATCTACTTGCAAAACAAAGGGATACTAGATGGAAATAGATATAGTCAACTATATAACCTCACCCAAAAGAGATATAACATGATTTCCGATGAAATCGATCGAGTAGCAAAAGACAAAGAAGACCAATTGGAACACGCGAGAAAAGAAATAGAGGAAAAAATTAAGATTGAAAAAGACCAGATGACAAACAAATATAAACAATAAGTGTCATGACCAGCTTGTAATAATGCTGGTTTTCTTTTTGTTTCACATCAATCATGGTAAAGTAGTGAAATGATAATAACAAAGGAAACCTTTTCACATATAAGAAACAAGCTCGTTTGGGAGGAAAAATATGTTTGATGTGATCGTAATAGGTGGAGGTCCCGCTGGTTTAATGGCAAGTGCTTCTGCTGGGATGCATGGAGCAAAAGTTCTATTATTAGACAAAGGAGAAAAGCTAGGAAAAAAACTTGCGATTTCTGGCGGTGGTCGCTGCAATGTTACAAATATCAAAGAAATTGATGAATTGATCAAAAATATTCCTGGTAATGGTCGCTTTTTATACAGTGTTTTCCCCGTATTCAATAACCGTGACCTCATGCACTTTTTTGAAGATTTAGGTGTGGAATTAAAGGAAGAAGACAATGGACGGATGTTTCCAGTTACGGATAGCGCAAAAACGGTTGTTCAAGCACTTATTAAAAAAGTGCAATCCGTAAGAACAGAAATTCGTGTTAATACTCCTGTTAAACGGGTTTTATATGAAAACGGCCAAGTAAAAGGAGTAGAAACCCATACGGGGGAATCTTTTTTCGCTCCCTCTGTAGTAATAGCAACAGGTGGCATCGCCGCCTCCCATACTGGTTCTAGTGGTGACGGGTACATTTGGGCTAAAGAAGCCAGACATACCATAACGGAACTATTTCCAACCGAGGTTCCCCTTACTTCAAATGAATCTTTCATCCAACAGAAAACATTGCAAGGATTGGCTTTACGAGATATAGCGATAACTGTATTAAATCCGAAGGGTAAGAAATTAATTACTCATCGTGGCGATCTCTTATTTACCCATTTTGGCTTATCAGGCCCGACTGCCTTACGTTGCAGCCAATTCGTTGTAAAGAGTATTAAAAAAACCGGAACTCCCTCCGTTATGATTCAAATAGATTTATTCCCTGATCGAAATAGAAATGATTTGGAACAATCTTGGTCGAAACAAAGTAGAGAACAAAGCAAAAAAACAGTACGAAATGTTTTCAAACAGTGGCTGCCAGAACGACTTATACCTTTGTTGCTCGAGCGATCAAAAATGGATCAAGACTTAACTTGTTCCCATTTGTCAATGGAACAACTATCCTCACTTGTTTCATTATGTAAAGCATTTTCAGTTGAAATAAACGGAACCTTACCTATAGAGAAAGCATTTGTTACTGGTGGAGGAGTCCATATAAAAGAGATCGATCCAAAAACCATGCAATCAAAACTCATGCAAGGACTATACTTTTGTGGGGAGATTTTAGATATTCATGGTTATACGGGCGGCTATAACATTACTGCTGCATCTTGTACTGGTTATGTTGCTGGTAAAAGCGCGGCTGAGCAAAACAATAGAGTAGCAGGGACCGAATAACCCCAGGAGCTCTCACACCACCGTACGTACCGTTCGGTGTACGGCGGTTCATACAGAGTCTAACGATGAAATTGGTAACGTTGTACCACACTTTTAATCCTAAAGATTCCCAGAAGGAATTTCCTAAAGCTTGGTGTAATACTGGGCTTCCTACTATTCTCCAGTATTTCTTGCGTGAGTATCCTCATTCATAGGCTTTTTGCTTTAGTATCCCCAGAGTAATAAGCCTTTTCACTTTTCTTCGAGGTTTCTTCCAATGTTTCCAGAGATACATCCTCAGCTTTCAACGTATCCATCTAAATTCTGAAATGGAGTTTTCCTACCTGGTAAGGCAAAGTAGTTGCACCACCCTACTATAAGCAGGTTCAATGCTTCTATCCTCTATTTCATTGGGAATGGTTTGGAACGAGAAATGATCTTGTGTATCTTCTCTTGCGGGGAAGAGATGAAAGGTAAAACTGAAACCGAGAAGCTTCCTCCTCCATGACCAATCGACTGTACTTTTCTCTTGATTTACTTTCAGTCGCAATTTCTTTTCCTCAAACCGTGTGATAGAACCAAAAACACGAATCTCAGCCTTTTTCGTCCTCACATAAACATCCAATAACGAACGAACTTATGCCCTCGTCTTTAAAATCAGGTGACCTGCTGACATCCAAAGACATCAGCAGGTCACAGTGCTCCCTCAGGAGCCGGTATAGGGATCAGAGAACCTACACCACTTGGGTACTAAATGGAACTATGCATTTTCCTGGCTGTCGTCAAGGTTCTCGCCGTCGCGTATCTTCCCCAGTATCTCGGTCCCCTTGTCTCCAGCCGGGCGCAGGAAGTCCTCTTCGGTGCTTCCGTCACCATGCTTCGCCTGGTGTACAGAAGTGGCAGCCTGATAGGCCGCACCCTTGATCTTGTCAACAAGCCCCATTACCAACACTCCTAGTTGTTGGGTGGACATTCTTCCATTTAGCTATTTTATTTTCTCAGACGAAAGCTTCTCGTACAAGGTTAAAATTTTTACATTTTGAGGGAGAATTTAGAGATTTGCGACGAGATCCACATTTATATGTATTGAATAAATTTTATAAAGTACACGACCGACCTAGATACACCAAAAATGGGATCAAGATCGGTCGCTACTCTCTTGGCGAAAGTAAGTGAGATTCGTTAGCTTGAGCTATCAAATTCTTCGCATCCAGCAAATCAAGTGGACAATGGTCTTGTTGTAGTTGTACTTACAGTAAAGTTTGTACCACTTGTGCAGTTGATCCCTGTGTTCCCAGTGCTTTACAAGAAGTTGAACGGTCTCAACAAAAGCACGCTCAGAAAGAGTGTCCATGTCATTCACCTTCCTCAGGGAAGTGAGAACAATGGCTCCAAGCCTTGCTCCGGAAATCATCTTTGTTTCCATAGTGTTGGCCCAGGTCTCTGCAAGGTCTATGATGAAACGTCCGAAGGCACCACTCTCATTCTGTTTGAGAACCTCAGCGTTCCACTCCTCGTTATCGAGGGTTTTCACAGTGATTGCTCCTCTGCCATTCGCTGGAACATAGTTTTTTTATATCATGAAACTAGTTTTCATACAATAAGAGTCCTTATAGTTATCTAATTCTGACTGTAATTATAACCTTTGCTTTTATTTTTATTTGGATACATCTCATTTGAAGTTTTTTGTAATCCTCTAAAGTCAGCCTTCCTTTGTAAGAAGAATAAAATTAGCATTAATTTATTCTGTTCTAAATCTTGACCAATAACATTAGGCGGGTGGACTGTTATCCAGTCCGCCCTAGAAACCCTATGGGTTCCAATGCCCATCAGCTATTGAGCAGGCAGTCCAGAGCCTTGCTCCTGATTTGGAGTCGCTGCGACTTGGTGAGATCCGACATCATTTCGTTCAAGCCGAAGGCGAACGATTCCGTCACGCCGCGAAGGTGATGCATTCGCTCGATGTATTCGAGGATCTTACGGACAAGCTCCTCCTGTTGTGCGGATATCTGCTCGTCCGTGACATACGGCTGTTTGGACTGTTTGTCGAGAGAGCTCATAGTCTTCCCTTTTCCGCATGATGGTTGGACTTTAAATATACCATAAATTCCGAACTCAGCATGCTGCATTCAAAAAGTTGAGTTTCATTTCCCCGCCAAACAGAAGATCTGATTACTTCTAATGAAACCTTCATTCGCGTTAAAACATTGCAAGGATTGTCGTTACAAGATGCAGAGAAGTGGGAGTATATAGGAGGTTACAACATTACAGCTGCCTTATGTACGGGCTATGCAGCTGGAAAAAATACAGCAGATTAAATAGAAAATCCCCGGCACATTAGCGGGGATTTTATCTATCTTGGATTGGAGAATGGGTACTGTTTGGGATTTGATAAATCGGGCTTAGTATCTTGTTGATCTATTTCCAGTTCCTCTACCCCAAATTCTTCTAGAACGCGTCGGCATAAACTGATCTCTTGACCAACCAAAGGATCATTATGATCAGATTTTAACAATAAGTTTTGATATTGCAATAAAGCTTCTTCAATCAGGTCTAGTTCTGCTTTACTAAGATGGACTGTTATCTTCATCTATCCCTGCTGTTACCCGTTGCCAATGGGAACTTTTGTAAACCGATGTGGCTGTGGGACAGCCTGCACCTCCTTCATGTATTCCTACTCATCTTAACACAAACGAGAAAGCGTACCCATCGGCAACTTCGATCATTTCATCGGAGTTAGGGTACGTAAAACATCCATCACTTCCTGATAAATCTTCTTCGCTCGGTTATCCCCCGAATCTTTGACATTTTTTATAACAACGGAAACGGCATACTGAGGCTTGGAATAAGGTGCAAATCCAATCATCCATTTGTTGTATAGCAATTTATCCACACCTACTTGAGCTGTCCCCGTTTTTCCAGACAATTGCCAGTTATCTCGTGATAGGGAACGAGCTGTCCCTTTTGTAACAACCATCCGCATCATATTTTTTACTGCATTTATCGTACTCGGTTTTAGGGCTTTTGCATTTGGTATATATTTATTGGTAAATTTCCAGATACTTTTATTGTTCTCATCCTTAATTTCTGTGACCAATCTTGGTTGGATCGGCATACCTCGATGAAACAATGCTGTGATCATATTTACTGCTTGAAGGGGAGTAACTTTAACATCCCGCTGTCCAATCCCAGTCTGTACTGCTGCTCCTTGATCATGTAAAGAAGTGCTTTTCGCATAAATCAAACCAGTACTCTCTTCCGGTAATTGACTAAAGTTATCGTCACCTGGAATTTTACCACTCCACCCTATTTTTTGGGCTAGTCCTAACCTCTTGGCGTATGCTTGTAACTTTGCACCACCTAATTTTTCTGCAACAGAACCTAGAACAATATTACAAGAATTTGCATATGCCTCTGAAAAAGTCTGTTTGCCATGCACTTCTCCATCTGCATCTCGCAGATGATACTTACCATCGAGTGATCCTTTGCATACATATGGTGTTTTTGGTGAAGCGATACCTTCTTCAAGAGCAGCTACGGCAACGACCGTTTTAAAAATAGAACCAGGTGTTGTTTCAACCAATGCTTCATTGATCCATGGAGCTAGGGATTCATCTTTCGCAGCCGAAACTCCTGCCATCGCAAGTATATTTCCTGTGGATATTTCTTGTACAACTACTGCGCCTTCTTCGACTTTTGCTGCTTTTATTATTTCTTCCACTTTGGTTTGCAATGTCAAATCTAACGTAGTCACAATCGTTTTCGGATCGCTGGCTTGTTTGGACTTTGAACCTGTTACTTTTACCTGAACACCATTTAGCGCTTTCCCTCGGCCATCCGTTACAAAGCGAACAAGGCTCTCGCCCTCACCATGGAGAAAACGCTCAAAAGCGTATTCCAAACCAGTCATACCAAACCTAGATTGGAGCGAAAATTTGCCTGACTCTACTTCTTTTGGGTAACGATCTTTTAACACATATGCATTTCGAATCAGCCTGCCGATTACTTGTTTTGCTACTTCTCCCTCTGTCATTCGATTATCCGATTGTACTGCAATTATTCCAGGAATATGAAGCGATTCTATCATATTAACTTGATCTATTGTTAGTTTATAAGGAGAAAATACAGATGGTTTTTTTAACGAAACCAACTGTTGTTGAAAAGTTTGAAAAGCAACACCCAAAAGAGAGCTCAGTCTTGATAGCTGTTCTCTTCTCAAGTCAATCTGATCCCGAGTTTGAGGAAAGACAAACAATCTCCACTGCAATTCACCGACGAATGGCTTCCCATTTCGATCTAATATTTTACCTCGCTTACTATCCAAAATGATCTCCCTAGATTGGACTTTTTCCGCAAGAGCTACTAAATCTTTTTGGGCAACAGAGAAAGAGTGGGTGGAACTCACTTGAATCTGGTAAAGTCGATAAATCAAGCCTGAGAGTAAGCCTACCAACAAAAAAAGCACTATCCATATACGCCAAATTTTCATCTGCTTTCCACTCCTCCACCTTACCAGCTTAGGCAATATAGAGCAGGGATAAACGAATAAAAATAAGACCAAAAATAGATAGTTAATTTGCTCATTTCTAGACAATTTTTAGTTATGAAACAAACAAGCGCGTTAAGTCTATCTCATCAATAAAAACCAACAGAACAGGCAAAAAATCACCCGTTCTGTATATCTACTTTGCTGATTTTTCATTTTTGTTACTCTGTGCTATTTTTACTAATTGTTCTTTATAGGTTTTACTGAAGAAGTGAGTATTGGTACCATCTTGTTTTGTGACATAGTACAGATAGGAATGTTGATCAGGGTCTAATGCAGCTTGCAGTGCCTCTATACCAGGATTGGATATCGGCCCTGGAGGTAAGCCTTTATTCAAATAAGTATTATAGGGACTACTCAGTTTCGTGTCATTATGGCCTAATTTTTTCTTTATGATCCCATTTAAACTATAGGCATATATGATCGATGCATCCACTTGAAGTGGCATATGAATTTTTAAACGATTGTAGATAACCCCAGAAATGATCGGTAACTCTGACCGTACTCGACCTTCCCTTTCAATCAGAGAAGCGATCGTAACCCATTGATCAATATTGTACTTCGAATTCGAATTGATCAATTTATTCCTAGCATCCAACTCATTCATTCGTTTTGCAAATTGACGCACCATTTCACTAACGATTTCTTCACCAGACTCTCCTCGATGGAACTCATATGTACTTGGGAAAAGATATCCTTCCAACTTATATTTTCGAGCTGGCGTTTTCTTAATTTCCTGCTCAAAAGTAAATAGATCTTTATTATTCGGACGATTAACTGCCTTTAAAAAATCTTCTTTGGAAAAACCTTTCACTTGTAAAATATTTGCAATTTCATTCACGTTTTTTCCTTCAGGGATGGTTACTTTAATAAGGTCTTGCTTTCCGATAGCAATCTTATTTAAAATTTCATCTAAATTTTCATTAGACTTAATCTCATATGACCCTGCGAGGAGATTTGTTCTCTGCCGGTAAACGGCATAATAACGAAAAAACCAATCTTCTCGAATTAAGTTTTTACTTTTTAAGATGCTCCCTATCTGTTTTAACGAAGAATCTGGCTCGATATCAATTTCCACTGCTTTTGATCGAGACGGGGATTCAAGTGTCCAATCAATAAAGTAGTAGCCTGTAATGATCCAACCAGCAAGTAAAACAAACGTTAGAATAATGCGAAGAAACCACTTCATCAAGAACTTCCTCTCATACAACCTTTCCCACATGAAAAACTGACATGCAAGACCCTAGGATGGGAGTTGATTAAAGTGCTAGTTTCTATGTTAACATACTTAAAAATAAAAATAACGAGGAATATTCCTCGTTATTTGTCAATCATAGTAAGTATTCAGATGGTAATGAACAGCATCCAGTACATTTTCCCATTCATCTGCCGTCTCAATTTCACCAATTTGTCCATCTGCTAACACTTCATATAAATATGCTTCCCCAACACCGTGCTGAGTTCCTTGCATAAAGGCATAGTGTACCCCATTTACTTCTACTTCGTGAAGAACCCGCAAGATCTCCTCTCCCGCAGACCTGGTATGTACATAGGACATACCATCTTCTAACTTATCCCGTAAATGAGTCACTTCTTTCATATCCACTTACTCCTTAGATTTCTTCAGCATCAAGTAAGGTTTGCAATACTTCTTCTAACATTTCCCATTCAGCATCATCTTCTACAGGAGATAGTACGAGATCGTCTCCATTTTCGGAGTATCGGAAAGGATACACATCTTGTTCTTCTTCTTCCGAAGCACTTGTTGGTACGAGAAAAACATACTTGATACCTGTAGATGGATTTTCAAAATAAGTAACTACCTCAAAATCCTCTTCTCCGCCATCTTCTTGTGAGATTGTGATGATATCTACTTCATGTTCTGTCATTGGTATTTCCCCCTATTTGCATCTAAATAGCCTTGTAATATCCATTGTGCGGCTACTTGATCTACTACTTGTTTTCTTTTTTTCCTGCTCACATCAGCCTTGATCAAAGACCTTTGCGCAGCCGCAGTGGATAGACGCTCGTCCCATAAGTCTACAGGAAGAGCATAACGTTCTTTCAGCATATCTGCAACCTGTTTGCTAGCTTCACCTTTTGATCCAATGGTGCCATCCATGTTTCGCGGAAAACCGACAACGATTCTTCCTACTTCATATTCTTGGATAAGGGTATCTAGACGATGCAGCCAATCAGGGGTTTGTTTCTTGTCAATAACTTCCAGTCCTTGTGCTGTTAACCCTAAGAGATCGCTCACTGCAATCCCAATACGTCTTTCACCCAAATCTAAAGCTAAAATTCTCACCATTACAAACGGTCCTTCTTTGCTAAAACTACCAAACAACCCTCTCCATTGAAAACTCCATCTATTTAGATGACTAAAATGAGCAATGTTCCCTGTCGAGCTCTATGTAGGATTTTTCCAT
Source organism: Shimazuella sp. NTD250 (assembly GCF_059510375.1). NCBI lineage: Bacteria > Bacillati > Bacillota > Bacilli > Caryophanales > Thermoactinomycetaceae > Shimazuella > Shimazuella sp. NTD250. The sequence goes on from NZ_JCAJZS010000001.1 coordinate 387,059, forward strand.
CATATTTATTGAGTTTACCAACAGAATATATGTTTGTAAAGTTATTATTAGGAGCGATGGCCGGACTATAACCCTAACCATCGCTATCCTCCCAAAAGGGAATTTACTTTCACTACAAAAACAAACGTTTTACTGGTCTGGATTTAGATATGATTTTACCAACTCTTCAATGATATCATCTCTATCTACACTCTTAATCAACGACCTTGCTTGATTATGGCGGGGAATATAAGCAGGGTCTCCAGAAATCAAGTAACCAACAATTTGGTTGATAGGATTGTATCCTTTTTCCTCTAAAGAATGGTAAACAAGTGTCAATATTTGTTTTACACTCGACTTATTTCCCAGTTGAAACTGAAACTTTCTCGTTTCATCCACGGATCATCTCAGCCCCTTTTTTCTGTGTGGATCAGCAGCTATTTACCTTTTTCGGTTTTAAGCTCGAATGTCCTTTTTTTCCGTGACCCAAACTTTAACTTGTTGTAATGCTTCTTGCAATTTTTCTGGTTGCTTTCCGCCAGCTTGCGCCATGTTTGGTCGGCCACCGCCACCGCCACCACAAATAGAAGCAACCTCTTTTATTAATTTACCCGCATGGAACCCTTTTTGAACATAATTTGATGCAACAGAAGCAACAAAATTTACTTTATTATCATGAACGGCTCCAAGTACAATAATACCATCTCTTTTTTCTTTTAGATCATCCATTATTTTACGAAGGCTATCCATATCTGGAGCATCTACCCTAGCCGCAAGAACTGGCACTCCATCGATTTCCATCCACTGGTTCTGTAGTTCTACAGCAGCAGATTGACTTTGCTTCGCTAACAAAGATTCATTGGTACGTGTCACATCTTTGACTGATTCTTGAAGCTGAGCAATACGTGCAGGAACATCATGAAGGTTTGTTTTCAAAAGCTGAGCACTGGATTTGAGAATAGTAAATTGTTGTTCCAAATATTCAAAGGCACGTTTCGCCGTTGCAGCCTCTATTCTCCTTACTCCAGACCCAATTCCACTTTCACTTAAAATTTTAAACAAACCGATTTCACTTGTGTTTTGCACATGTGTGCCACCACAAAGCTCCAGACTATAGTCCCCAACTTGTACGACACGAACTTCCGCTTTATATTTTTCTCCAAACAGTGCCATAGCTCCCATTGCTTTTGCTTCGTCCAATGGTTTTATGCTTGTCGTCACAGGTATATTCAACCAAATTTGTTCATTTACTTTTTGTTCTACTAACTGAATTTCTGCTTCTGTCATTGCCCCAATATGAGAAAAATCAAATCGCAGACGATCAGGTGCGACCAATGATCCTGCTTGGTTGACATGGTTTCCTAATACTTCTTTTAAAGCTTTGTGTAGCAAATGTGTAGCAGTATGATTCTTCACTGTTGCTTGGCGAAGATTTTTCGCTATTTCTGCGATTACCTCTTGATTTTTCTGCAAAATACCATCTCTGACTACGACAGATATCAGGTGTTCTTCATGAGGTCCCTTTTGCACATCGGTAACTTCAGCCAAAGCTTCTTTTGTCCTTATACTGCCTAAATCAGCTACTTGCCCCCCACTTTCTGCATAGAAAGGAGATTCTTTCAGCACGAGAATTCCCTTATCCCCCTCTTGTAAGCTGTCTACTTCTTCCCCATCTCTGATAATGGCAGCAATCAAAGTAAGACTCGTATCTTGTTCATAACCAACAAATACAGTGTCTACTTCCAGATTTGCAATCGCACCACCTTGAACTTGCATACTATTACCTTCTGATCTAGCAGCACGCGCGCGATTTCGCTGACTTTGCATCTCTTCTTCAAAAGCATCTCGATCTACTTTAAGCTCGTGTTCCCTTGCAAAGTCTTCTGTTAAATCAATTGGAAATCCATACGTATCATATAACTTAAATGCTTCCAACCCAGTTAAACTATCTCGATTTTCCGCTTTTGCCTTGTCGACCCATTCACCCAATATACGCAAACCATCTGTCAGTGTTTCTAAAAATCTTTCTTCTTCATTACGAATTACTTTCTCGATAAACTCTTGCCCAGCATATGGTTCTGGATAATAATCTTTCATAATCTCTGCGACTACACCCGTTAATTCATATAAGAATGGTCTTTTTAGTCCCAGCTTGCGACCATATCGGACAGCCCGGCGCAAGAGACGGCGGAGGACATAACCACGGCCTTCATTTGATGGTAAAACGCCGTCAGCAATGGCAAATACAACCGTTCTCGCATGTTCCGCAATGACTTTTAGGGCAATGTCCACTTCTTCTGTTGCTCCGTAAGTTACACCAGCTTGTTTACATATGGTCTGGATCGTCGGCTGGAAGAGCTCTGTATCATAGTTAGTTGGCACATCTTGCATCACAGAAGCCATTCGTTCTAAGCCCATTCCTGTATCGATGTTCTTATTTGGAAGTGGTGTATATGAACCGTCTGGATTATGATTAAACTGGGAGAAAACGAGGTTCCAAATCTCTAGATAACGTTCATTCTCTCCACCTGGATAACACTCTGGATCACTGAGGTCCCCATACTTATCTCCACGATCATAAAAAATCTCCGAATTTGGACCACTCGGTCCTTCTCCGATATCCCAAAAGTTTTCCTTCAGCTTCACAATATGATCTGCTGGCAATCCAATGTCTTCATGCCAGTGCTGGTAAGCTTCATCGTCTTCTGGATGAATCGTAACATACAATTTATCAGGAGAGAGCCCCATCCATTTTGGGCTAGTGAGAAATTCCCAAGCCCACGCGATGGCTTCTTTTTTAAAGTAGTCTCCGATAGAAAAATTACCTAGCATTTCAAAAAATGTATGGTGTCTTGCTGTATAACCAACGTTTTCAATATCATTGGTACGGATTGATTTCTGTGCATTAACAATACGGGGGTTTTCTGGTACTAAACGTCCATCAAAATATTTTTTTAACGTTGCTACACCAGAATTAATCCATAATAAGCTAGGATCATCTACAGGAACCAATGATACACTTGGCTCAATCTGATGACCTTTTTCCACGAAAAAATCCAAAAATTTACGACGAATTTCATCTGCTTTCATGCTTTACACCCTTTCCTATTAAGCGAAATCGATACAAAAAAAGCCCACTCATCCCTAAACAAGGGACGAGCAGGCCCGTGGTACCACCCTAATTACTACTTACGTAGTCACTTCATGTATCGATAACGGCTTTTTGCCGGCAGTTATTAACTGCTAACTCATAGAACTGGCTACCTCCATAATCTCACTGAGAAAACCTCACAGCCAAGGGTTCTCCTCTCTTACAGTTGTTTATAGAGCTTGGTTCCATCTTTGTATGCAAATATAGAATTATCGTTTCTATTATACACAAAAAGCACAAAAATACTATCATTTATTAGTGATGTTTTTTCCCTTGATAAAAATGTTCTTTTATCTCACTGTCTGGTATGAATTTGAGTCTCTCTATTATCTCTTGTATTGTATTATTAGCAGATCTAACATAGCATGATGGTAAACTGGACAAGGGAGGAGGTGCGATTTTTATGCCAAAAATGGTAAATCATGATACCCGGAAAAAAGAAATTGTACAAGCTGCATGGGAGATCATTCAAAACAAAGGAATCGAAGAGGTTTCTGTGAGAAAAATTGCTGATGTAATGAAACTCTCCACAGGTTCTATCCGATACTACTTCCCAACGCAAAGCGAATTGCTGAGAACCTGTATCCGTTCGGCAGGAGAAAACGTACATCAGCATATTTTATCGCAAATTGATTTGTCCTTATCTCGTGATGAAGTAATCGATCAACTGGTAGCTGAGATAATGCCAATGGATGAAACAGATCAGAGGAATATGGCTACTTGGTACGAGATTATCACCTATACAAAAAAGCAACCAAATTTAGAAGATATATCTATACGTATATTTCAATTTGTGCGACATATGCAAGCTACTTATATTGACTTATTAAGACAGTGTAATTTATTAGCTGAAAATCTAGACTTAGAAATCGAAATAGAAAGATTACATTCATTAGTAAATGGTTTGTCTACTCATTGGAACATAGAACCAAATTCTAAAACCAAAAATATTATCAAAAAAACGCTTCAAACCCATTTAAAATCGATATGCAAACAGTAAGCATTGGTTTGTACCTTTTTTGCTGTTTTTGTATCGGTTTTACTTGATTTTTTTATCACAACTGTGATAAAAAGAAAATATCAACAGATGTATGACACCAAGGATGTGTGATCATGAAAAATCGTATTTATTATTTGGATCATATTCGGGTATTTCTAACGATTCTGGTTCTCTTTCATCATGCAGCACTACCCTATACTCCTCTAGAAGGAGTATGGTATGTATCAGATATGGGACATGAGCAAACAGTAACCTCTTATATCCTCACCTTTTTTATAGCTATCAATCAAGCCTTTTTCATGGGTTTCTTTTTCTTTTTAGCTGGTTATTTTACACCTGTTTCTCTTGACCGCAAGAAACCCCGCCTATTTGTAAAAGATAGACTGCTCCGGTTAGGTATCCCTATCTTGGTGTATTTGTTCATCCTAAGCCCAATTGTCCAGTATATGGCTTCGAAAGAAAAACTTAATTTTTGGACCTTTTATAAAACAAAAATTTTAAGTTTGCAAAGTGTAGAAACGGGTCCTATCTGGTTTGTAGAAGTGTTATTGATCTTTACTCTAATCTATGTATTCTTTCGATTAATCTGGAAAAAACATCCTTCCAGTGAGGAACAACCATTTCCTTCTTCAAAAAAGCTTTTTTTCACGGCTATATTATTAGGTATTATTACCTTTATGATCCGTCTGGTATATCCCATTGGTTTTTGGATTTGGGGCATCCAAATCGCTTATCTTCCATCTTATTTGTTACTGTTTTACACCGGAATCATGGCCGGAAGAAAACATTGGCTAAAGAACATTCCAAAAAAGACAACAAAGCAATGGGTATCGTGTTTTGCCATTGTTTCTCCACTCTTCCCGCTTAGTTTACTCTTTTTTCAAGGAAATACAAATGGGGGATTCAACCTTCTAGCATTTTCTTATGCGATGTGGGAAGCTTTGATTTCGTTCGGTATTTGTTTGGGACTAATAGCCCTGTTCCGAAAATATGCCAATGAAGCTGGGGCACTTTGGGCAAATCTATCAAGGTCAGCTTTTACCGTATATATCATTCATCCGATTATCTTAGTAGGATATGCATTATTACTTAAGGGCACATCACTTCAACCTCTGTTCAAATTTTTGACAGTAGGCTGCCTAGGAACTATCACTTGTTTTTTACTTGCATCTATAATCGTGAAAATTCCTTATGTCAATAAAGTCGTTTAACAGAAATATCACCTAGTATATATACTAGGTGATGTTTCTGTTGGAAAATTTAGTTCTCTATGTTGTGATATGTTTGCCCATAATAACAAGGTCACGTTTTTCTCCATCAAGTTCTGCTATTTGTGGTAAATATCCCCATTCTTCAAAACCAAAGCGCTCGAACAGTTTTATACTAGGTGTATTATGACCAAAAATACGACCTACTAAAGTCTCTGCATATAGGCTAGATGCTGCTTGAATGGCTTCTTCCAAGATGATACTTCCTAAACCCTGCCCACGAAATTTCTCATCTAAATAAATACTGAGTTCAGCAGTTTTCTTATACGCAGCTCTTTGATTGAAGTTTTCAAAGCTTAACCATCCTGCTATCTCATTTTGGTCAGTAGTATAAACCCATAATGGCCGATCGTATGGGTTATGCCCAGCAAACCAATCCTCTCGTTCCTCTATCGTAACTGGGGTTAGATCAGCAGTGACCATTCTACTTGGTATAGTGCTGTTATAAATTTCTACGATTCTTGGCAGATCATCTTTCGCTGCTATTCTTTTAGTAAACATCGACATGACTATCCTCCCCATAAGACTTAAAAACTTTTACCTATTATACCTAAGATAGTCGTCATTTTGTTTAGATGATGTATTTGAAATATCTGGACTTTCAGGAATAGACATGGGCAAATCCATGTCTATTCTTTTAATCCGTTTTATGATGAAGGTAAGAGGTGACAACAAATTCAAAGACAACCTTCCCAACCGCTAAGGTTGGAACTGCTAGTAATAGCCCCCAGACACCTGCTATCTCCTCTCCCACTAATAAAGCAAAAATAATCGCTAAGGGGTGAAGACGAAGGGATCTTCCCACAATTTGCGGAGATATGATATTTCCTTCTAATATTTGTATGACCAAATTGACAATGACTGTCCCGAGTGCCATCTTAAATGAGATGGTACAAGCTAATAAAATAGCTGGAATTACACCAAAAAAAGGACCTACATAAGGAATGACATTAAACAGAGCAACAAAAAAGGCAAACAAAAAGGCATAGGGAAGTCCTATTATTTTGTAACCAATAAAAGCTAATATCCCAATGATAAAACAGACGATAAACTGACCGCGTATATAATTTCCTAAAACTAAATCAATACTTCGAAACAGCCGAGCTATCTCTCCTCTTCGCTGTTTGGGTAACATGGTTAGAAAAAAACTTTCAATTCGATCAATATCTTTTAACATGTAAAAGGACAAAAATGGAATAATGAGCAACAAGAAAATCTGATTCAACAGATCCCCCAAGCTTCCCATCAATCCAGCCATCCAATTGCTCACTTTTTGTTCTATTCCTGCAACCATTTGTTCTAGTTTGATATGCATGTTGTGTGGCAATATATCTTCACTATGGTCATGATATTTGTGCCATAACGAATTAAATTGCTCATTCCATTGTGGAAGATGCATTACCAGTTGATAAACTTGCTTCTCTAAAATGGGAAATAAATTTATAATCAACACCGTTATCGAGAGTAGAAAAACAACATAAATAAGCAGAATCGCCATAAAACGCGGCATTTTTCGCCGTGCTAACAAATTGACAATGGGATGCAGCAAGTAGGCAATAAAGACAGCTAAAAAAAAGGGCACACAAACTGCTTTTAGAAAAAATCCGATATGGTGAAACAAAGAACCTAGTTGGATGAGTAAATAAACGCTACCTAATAGAACAAACAGAAATACCGACAGTTGGAAAAAACGGGACTGTAAAAGTTTCTCCATATCCGTTCACCTCATTGTTGTTAGGATACGAAAATTTTCCCTAGATTATGTCCAAAAGTCGGTTTATCTTCAAAGCACTTATTTTATTTATTAGTAGCATTGCCAAATCAATTTACCAGACGGACTTTTGCTGTCTGCGTCTACAAAGACATAACCTGATCCGCTGTCTCCAAAGTTTGCAAATGGACAAAAATACTCATTTGAACCTAGTTCTGAAATCCAAATAAAATCATCTTCTCCTACTTGTAACTGGTACGATTTTTTTCCATCGTATTCCGATGTGTCTCCAATCGGCAGCTCCGAAAGATCAGTTGCTTTCACACGAAATCCGTGATCTAATTGCACAGCAAATTGATAATTCCCCCCCATTTCTTCATCAGATTGTATCCAGATCGGTGTCCCTCCAAAATGCGTCCAATTCTCCTGACTTATCTCCTCCATTGTTTCCCAAGCCGTTACAGACAGATCAGGAAGCATCATGATGTGTTCATCTGGTAACTCTGTGATCGGATTATTGTTCCAATCTTCCGGTTCTAGAATGAGAACTTTGTTGCAACCACCGTCTGCTTCCCATGTACTGCATCCTTCTTCACTTTCACATTGGAACAGATACAAAACACGACCTTCTTTCCCAAGCGGGAGTCGCTTTGGATGGTGTTTCATTTGAAATAAGAAACTCATGAGTGCCTCACACTCTTTGCAAACTGGCCATTTCTCTATAGGTAAACCAACAGGTAATCCGCCGAATTTTACTTCATTATCTTTTCCTTTGGCGTCACTAGTAGCCGCAAACACAAACTTTGGTATATGTATCAAAATGTATCCGCTCCTCTGCTAACGTCGGACGGGCCACCCATTTGCATGGATGACCCGCCACATGCCCTGTTACAGGGTCTTGGGTTTCTCTATTTTTTTGATTTGCTCACTACCGCAGTACATCGTGGATCAGCGGAGGAGGTGTGATGTACTCCGCACCGATCGTGTACGTACCGGGGAACTTCTGCTCTGCTACTTCTCCGAGTCCCGAGTCGTTGTAGTACAGGGTTGCCAGTGGCTCTCCCGCCTTCACTTCGTCGCCGATCTTCTTGTGTAGCCAGATGCCCGCGCTGAGGTCGGTGATTTCCTTATCCCGTCCTCCAGCGAGATCCCGAGCACAGAAACCGATCTCCTTGGTGTCCATCGCTTGGACAAAGCCCGACGTAGGAGAAAGGACGTCCATCTGAGAAGCTCGAAGCATCTTTTCCGGATGGAGCAACAGACTTGGATCGCCACCCTGATTTTCGACGATCCTCACCATCTTGTGGAAAGCTGATCCATTTTCGAGGTTCCGACGAGAGCGTTCCACTCCCTCCTCGTAAGAACCAACCACTTTCCCCAAGTACAGCATGTAGGCGCTGGTGACGACCGTCAGGTCAACCACATCAGCCGGTCCACGTCCCTTGAGTACTTCGATCGCTTCGTACACCTCAAGCGCATTACCGATGGAATGGCCGAGTGGTTGATTCATGCTGGTGAGCAATGCCACGACCTGACGACCCGACAGCTTGCCGATCGACACCATCATCTCTGCCAGCTCACGGGCATTCTCCAAGTCAGGAATGAGCGCACCCGATCCACACTTGACGTCAAGAACGATGGCATCCGCCCCTGAGGCGATCTTCTTCGACATGATGCTGCTGGCAATCAGCGGGGTGGATTCCACACACCCTGTGGCATCCCGCAGTGCATACAGCTTCTTGTCCGCAGGTGCCAGATTGGCAGTCTGTCCCGTGAGGGCAGCACCAATCTCGTTGACCGACTTGGTGAAGAACTGCTCCTCCAGATTCGTCCTCATACCGAGAGCCTGTACCTTACGGAGCGTTCCGCCGGTGTGTCCGAGTTCAGCACCAGATGCCTTGGCCACCTTGCCACCCGCAGCAGCCACCATCGCCAGGAGAATCAGCGTGATCTTGTCTCCTACACCGCCAGTGGAGTGCTTATCCACCGTCTTTCCCTTGATGCTGGCAAGATTCACCATGTCGCCGGACCTTGCCATGGCGAGGGCCAGAGAGGTGGTTTCTTCCTCGCTGAGCCCGTTGTGGTACACGGCCTTGAGCCACGGCTTCATCTGCTCGTTCGTGACCGCCCCAGAGGTGTACTCCCTGATGAGAAGCTCGATCTCCTCTTCGGACAGCGGCTGACCGCCTACTGTCTTGCGAATGATATCTACAGCAGTGAACACGTTATTCCCTTCTCTTGTCTCTTGTGGGATGATCCCAGTTTGCAATCCGCTCACTGAAATCCATTTTAATTCTATCATCGAAACAATCAAAAAGCATTGATTTCTTTCATGTTTTATCTCCATTCCCCTTGAAATGAAATCAGTTACATCATGAAAATAGATTCACCTCGTTCATGTGGATCATGAACGAGGTGAAGGAGAGATTACTTATCCGAATGTTCCAAAAAGGGCTTCAGCCACTTGAACGCAACCAAAGAAAGCAGCCCCATTGGTACCATGCTCAAATACATGGTATCATACCCGTACTTGACGCCAATGGTACCATATCCCCACACTGCCAGCACCGTTATCAACTCTTCAGACAGCATTGGAAGCGCTGTTGCCATTGTCTTATTTTTTAAGCTGACGAACATACGCTGACCGACAATCTGCCTGTTCAATGTAGTAGAAATTGCCGTCACCAGCAACCCAAGAAACAAGATGACTTGGTTATTGGTCATGAAAAAGACCAATGAAACCACCATCAAAACTACATAGACTGCTTTGATAACACGATTTACCCACCGACTGGCAAGAAGTGATGCCAAAATCCCGCCAACAATATAACCAATTGTACCTCCTGTCATCACTACCCCTGCCCATTGCGATGAGTCGAGATAGAGAGGCACGTAAATTACGTTGCATGCATCAAGGCCAGTTACTACCGCTGAAGCGGCGAGAACGATCAGACCAATCATCAAAGGATTAGTCGGTAGATTTTCGGAAGAGCTTCTTGTATCCTTATCTTCTTTATTGTTTTGAATAGGTACAGGCTCCTGAACCCGAAAGGCAATGATCATGGGAATCAAGCCCGTCAAAATCAACAATCCCCCGATAGTGCTCCAAATGACCAGCGGATAACCACTCTGGACATAACGATAGCCAACATCTCTCAATCCAGCCCAAGCGGAAATCCAAAGAGTAGAACGCATAAATGTGAATCCGATATGTTCCTGTGGATTCTCTGGCAAGAAACTTCTAAACATCGTATTAGAAGCGATGAAAAGGGCTCCATCGATTACCATTCTCAAACCGACCACCATAATCATTACTTTCATGCTTGATAAAGCATAGAAAGGAATGAGCAGAGCCGACAAGATGATAAAGACAAAACTCACCTTGATATGAGGAATCTTCCATTTCATACTGGCCAACGCATAGGACAGCATGCCAATAAGAAACCCAGAAATATACACAGCCATAAGAGTAGGAATGTATTCTTTTTGCTCTCTTCTAGTTAGGATCAGGGGGAGAGAAGGGGAAATAAATCCCCCACCAGCAGCATTGAGCACGCCTGCCAGAAGCACCCATTTGATCGCTGCTCGTGTGATCCACAGCACTTTGAAGTTTTGAATTCTGTCTCTGAAGTAGGACCTGACCTCGAACAGCATTTTCCTTTATACCTATTCTCTAAGAGGAGAAACCTTCACTTTCAACAGTGAAGGTCTATGGTCTAAAATAATCATATAAGAACTATTTTCCAATGACAATAGGAGTTTAATTAATTATCTGAATTCACTTTTTTTATTTAACGCTTTGATCAACAACTTCAACCATATGCTAATTTATACTGGCACATGGCATAAAAAATAAGCACGACCTACCGTTTCCAGTTAGGTCCTGCTTTATTGGGTATTATTAACTCACCCTAAAAATGTGTTACTTTGTAAAACCAATTCTCCGCGGAAATTGTTTTGCTAATAAGCGTGAAAAGGTACTACCAACAAATAGTTTGTCCAGAATTCTCCAATACGTTTTTAGAAACATGAAAAAACGGATTCACCTCGTCCCTATAAACTGGAACGAGGTGAAGGAGAGACTACTTATCCGAATGTTCCAAAAAGGGCTTCAGCCACTTAAACGTGATCAAAGAAAGTAGCCCCAGTGGCACCATCCACAAATACATGGTACCGTACCCGTACTTGACGCCAATGGTACCATATCCCCAAACTAGCAGTGCCATTAACAAGAAATCAGAAATAATCGGAAGCGCTGTCGCCATTGTCTTATTTTTTAGGCTGACAAACATACGCTGACCGATAATTTGGCTGTTCAACGCAAAAGCCATTGCCGATACCAGCAACCCAAAAAACAAGACGACTTCGTTATTGGTCATCGAAAAAACCAATGAAATTGTCGTCAAGACTACATAGATTGCTTTGATGACACGATTTACCCACCGGCTAGAAAGGAAAGATGCCAAGATCCCGCCAAGAATTAGACCAATTGTATCTCCTGTCATCACTACCCCTGCCCGTTGCGGTGAGTCGAGATAGAGAGGTACGTAATTTTGGCTGCCTTTATTAAGGCCAGTTACAATCGCTGAAGAGGACAGAACAATTAGAACAATCATTAAAGGATTAGTCGGAAGATTTACAGAAGAGCTTCTTGTAGCACTATCCTCTTTATTGTTTTGGATAGGCTCAGGCTCTTGAACCCGAAAGGCGATGATCATGGGAATCAAGCCCATCAAAATCAACAGACCCCCGATAGAGCTCCAAATGACCAGTGGATAATCACTCTGGACATAACGATAGCCAACAGCTCTCATCACAGCCCAAACGAACGCCCAAAGTGTAGAACGCACAAAGGTGAATCCAATATGTTCCTGTGGATTCTTTGGCAAGAAACTCCTAAACATCGTATTAGAAGCGATGAAAAGGACTCCATCGACTGCCGTTCTCAAACCGACCACCATGATCATTACCTTCATGCTTGATGAAGCATAGAAAGGAATGAGCAGAGCAGACGAGATGATACAGACGAAACTTACCTTGATATGTGGAATCTTCCATTTCATACTGACCAACGTGTAGGACAGCATACCAGTAAGATACCCCAAATTAATTACAGTCAGAAGAGCAGGAATATATTCGCTCTGTTCTCTTCTAGCCAGGATCAGGGGGAGAGAAGAGGAAATAAATCCCCCACCAGCAGCATTGAACACGGCTGCAAGAAGCATCCATTTGATCGCTGCTCGTGTGATCCACAGCACTTTGAAGTTTTGAATTCTGTCTCTGAAGTATGATCTGACCTCGAACAGCATTTTCCTTTATACCTATTCTCTAAGAGAAGAAACCTTCACTTCTAACAGGAAGGTCTATGGTCTAAAATGATCATATAAGAATAACTTTTCAATAACAAGTACTATATGGAATAATCTAAATTTACACTTTATTAATCAAAAATAAGCACGACCTTACCTTTGGTTATACTGGTAAGGCCGTGCTATATTAGGTTTTTATTACCCTAAAAAAGTGTTACCTTGCAAAACCAATTCTCCGCAGAAATTGTTTTGCTAATAAGCGTGAAAAGGTACCACCAACAAATAGATTGCGTCTTAATTTCCTCATGCTCTGGTTATCCATGCGAAAATACGCAATACCTGTAATGATCGCACCGATAAATGTCAGCAGATAGATGCTTCTCATGCTTATTCCCCCTTATAAGGAAGCGGTATATTCTGGAGACGACCTGCTAAGATCCTCCAGAAATAAATCATTAAGAGAGGTTAAACTTCCATCCTCTTCGACTTGGTAGATATTTTGAATTATATCTGTACCATCTGTTGTCATTTCTATATAACAATGCCAGCAATATAGTTGGTTAGTGCCTACCTTTCCCAGGTCGTGAGAATGGCAATTGGGGCAGCGAAGTAACATGGATAATCCCCTTCTTTAAAGCATTTCTTTTATTACATAGCCAGTTTCTGGAGCGATCAAAATATCTTTGTTCCAATCAACTGGCTCTTCAACTTGAAACAATTTGCGGCCTTCTCTTAAATCATTTAGAAGACCATTTGACAACTCGTACCCTACCAATGTTCCCATATCGAGAGAAAAATAGACATTTTCTACCAATCCAAGGAAAGTTCCATTGGTAAGTAGTACGGTACGTCCTTTTAAACGCTTATCACCATTGAGGAGACTTGTAAACGCTTCCTCTTTTTTGGTGAATGGGACAAGAGATTTTGCACTCTCCACCATTACAGTATCTCTGCCCATTTGGATAATATTTTTGACGGGGAGAAACCGTCGATGGCGCCACCAACCACAATGCTCTAACATGCAACCAACTAAAAATTGCTCGTTGTTAAATAAAAGATCGACAACCGCACCCAACTGTCTTCCAGACTCCTGAGCGGTGACAGTAAGTCCTATCACTTCCTGGGATTTGCGCAAGGTATTCATCCTCCTCCCGCTATCCCTTAGTGTAACTCGATTCTCTTTGTTAATACGAAGGAAGTCTTTCCATTACCATTCATCGAGAATTAAATCTTTTAAAGCAGTATTTCTCGCTTCCCCTGTTGTTTCTACGCCCCTGCGCATCGCGTCCACTTCTCCACATAGGATAAGGTAAGATTTACTTCTTGTTATCCCCGTATAAATCAAATTTCTTGCCAGCATACGGTGATAAGAAGGCAAGAACGGAAAAATGACGATAGGAAATTCAGAGCCTTGAGCTTTATGTACAGAACAAGCATAACCTAGAGATAATTGTCCCAATTGATTTCGTTTATAGGGAACCTCTTGCCGATCAAACTGTACCCAAAGTACAGGATCATCTGGTTTAGCAGAATTATCGATTGCAGAAATAAGTCCCATATCCCCGTTATATACCGGATGGTCTTGATGATTGGATAATTGTAATACTTTATCTCCAAAACGAAAAACCGTATCTCCCCATGTTATTTCTTTGACACCTTCTCGTTTTGGATTGATAATCGTTTGTATTTTTTCATTTATTCGATTTACGCCCGCTTGCCCTTTGTACATGGGAGCAAGTACTTGTATGTCAAAAAGGGTATAGCCCTTTCGAATGGCATTTTCATACGTTTGTTCAATAATCGAAACAACTTGTTCCACATGACAAGAAAAAAAACGTCTGTCTGATAATGGGATAAGTAAATTGTCAGGTAACTCCCCTTTGCGAATCGAATGAGCAAGCTGAATGATGGATGAATCTTTCGCTTGTCGAAAAATATCGGTTAGCTGAACTCTAGGAATATCGGGGACTTGCAACAAATGTTCCAATACTAACCCAGGTCCTACAGACGGAAGTTGATCAGCATCTCCAACCAATACTACTTGCATGGTAGGAGGAATCGCTCGGAAAAGTTGATTGGCAAGCCATATGTCTAACATAGAAGTTTCATCGACCACTAACAAAGATCCCTTAATTGGATTATCGGCATCATGATCGAAAAAACCACCTCGGAATCCGAGTAATCGATGAATGGTCATTGCGGGTATTCCAGTTGTCTCAGTCATGCGTTTAGCAGCTCTTCCAGTTGGTGCTACAAGACGAATAGGGAGGTTTTCTCCTTTGTTTATATCTACATCCAAATTTAGTTCATGCAGTCTCGCAAACAGATGACACAGACCTCGAATGACTGTTGTTTTTCCCGTTCCCGGACCTCCGGTTAAAATCATTAACGGAGAGGAGAGAGCCATCATCATCGCTTCTCGCTGACTCTCCGCATAATGAACTTCAAATTCTTCTTCCAACTCACCAATCGCTTCATATAAATCAGTGGCAGGAAAGGTTTTTTCGATGTTTTGACTTATCATTTGGCGGCATTTTAAGGCCATATTTACTTCTGCATAAAATAAGGTCACCAAGTAAACACGATCTTCTTCCATCATGACCTTCTTTTGTTCCAATAAGTTGCCAATAGCATCTTCAAAAATAGAAACTTCCATGATACCCAAAAGACTTTGAGACGCAGTTTCTACTTCTTGGCGAGTTAAAAATACATGGCCTTCATTGGATGCTTCTTGTAAGGAATATAAAATAGCTGCTTCATATCTTTCGGGAGCATGGGGTGGAAATCCTTGTGCTTTTGCAATTTCATCTGCTTTAAAAAATCCGATCCCTTCGATATCATCAATTAATTGGTATGGATTTTCCTTAATCACTTTAACTGTATCTTGTTTAAAACGCTGTACTACTTTAAGTGCTAAAGCAGCACCTAGTCCGTATTCATATAAGAGGACCATCGCTTCTTCCAAAGCTTGATGCTCCCCTAGACTGTTTGCTATCGTATTTGCTTGGGTATTCGATACTCCAGGAATTTCTGCTAAGGCAGCAGGGTTAGACGCAATGATGTGTAAAGCGTTTCCCCCTAGCCCAGCGACAATTTTTTCTGCTGTTTTTTTTCCAATCCCATGAAATAAGCCACTAGATAAATATTTGATGATCGCTTGTTCTGTTTTGGGGAGTTCCTTGTTTATTTTGGAGACCACATATTGTTTTCCAAAACGAGGATGTTCTCTCCATTCTCCTTCACATGAGTAATTTTCTCCTGCAATAGGACGCAAAAAATGACCGACAATCGTTATCTCATCCGATACTGATTTGTCCGAAGCCTCTTGCACTTCTATTCTATATACACCATATCCTGTATCTTCACTAAAAAACACTTCTTGAAGAACCATCCCCTTGACAAAACTATTACTCATTCTACAAAGTCTTCTTTCATTTCATGTAACACAGATTCCATGGCACACTCAGCTGAGCAGTACTTTTTGGTGTCCCACTCCATCGTACCGGTTTCAGGCAAAAATTCGTATTTACAATATTGACAGTTGTGCGCTTGGTGAACTTGGTCCATCCCTTTTCTCAGCTGTTCTACTTTTTCTTCTTCTAAACCAAACATAGTGGCAATATGATCAATAACGCTATCTTTATCATCAAAAAATAACGGGTCTTCTCTGGTATATGTATGTGGATTCCAGAAAGCCCAGCGATTATCAGATAAGTAACAAATATGATAATCCTCTGCTACAAAACTTGACGCATTCTCTAAACTTTCATAGGAGCGAAAGCCTATTTCGGCAGCTAAATTATCCAACAATGCTTGGTCGATCTCCGCCAACATCGTTTTCCAATTAATCCCATCTACCCGCTGTTCCCAATCTTCCACTTTCTCCAGCTCCTTATCTATAAAGACGGCGAACTACCTCTCCTATTTTGGTTGTAGCTGCCTTTATTTCTTCTATCGTATTATCTTTTCCAAAACTAAACCTTATGGCAGAAATGGTTATTTCCTCTGGTAATTGCATTGCTTTTAGTACATGCGACACGGACAATGTACCTGATGTGCACGCAGAACCACTAGCTGCTGCAATTCCCTCCATATCTAATTGAATCAATAAAGTTTCTGTCTCCACTCCAGGAAAACTAATATTTGCTATATGAGGCAGACATTTCTCTTGGTGCCCATTGATAACTATATTTATCGATTCAGCTTGCAATTTTTCTATAAATGACTTTTTTATTTGGACAAGATGATCCCGTCTTTGCATATGATGTTTTTTTACAAGCTCTGCGGCTTTTCCAAAGCCAACTATGCCTAATATATTTTCCGTTCCAGCTCGTTTTCGTCTTTCTTGAGCTCCACCTAATGCACGTGGTAATATTTTGACTCCATTTCGAATGTAAAGAGCACCTATCCCTTTTGGACCATAAATTTTATGGCTGGACAAGCTCATCAAGTCGATTGGCAATTTCTGAACATCTAATGGCTCTGATCCAAAAGTCTGCACTGCATCGATATGAAAGAGTATTCCAGCCTGCCTAGCAATCTCTCCAATCTCTTCCACTGGTTGGATTGTACCAATTTCATTGTTCCCATGCAGAACAGAAATAAGAGCTGTATCCGGTCGAATAGACGCTCTTACATCTTCTACCTGTATCCTTCCAAACTTGTCCACAGGCAAATATGTAACATCATAACCAAAACGCTCCAAATACTTGCATGCGTCTAACACTGCATGGTGTTCGATTTGCGTCGTGATTAAATGCTTTTTCTCTGCTGGTTGAGCATGCATAATACCGATGAGTGCAAGATTATCTGCTTCCGTTCCGCCACTTGTAAAAACAAGCTGACTAGGTTCAGCACCAATAGCACTTGCTACTTGGCTCCTTGCCGTGTCAATAGCTGCCCGCGTTTGTCGACCAAAAGCATGAATACTAGAAGGATTTCCAAACAGGCCTTCCAGATATGGTAACATAGCTTCTCGAACTTCTGCATCAAGCGGAGTGGTTGCAGCATTATCCAAATAAATCAACATATGCTATCACATTCCATATATTTTTTTCCTGAGCTTATTTATTAGGATCATCCTTTTTCACACAAAAAATTGTGTTAGATCACCTAAGAACATATATTCTACAAATAGCAAAAATCACCTCCTTTTGATAAAACAGCAAAGAAACAGGAGGTTTTCCACCAATCTTTAGATATAAAACATATAGTTATCAGTATTACCATCTGAATCAAATTGGATAAGCATTGCCAGTGTGGTAGAATCGAGTTCAGTTGCTATTGCATCCCGAATTCGCTTCCATAAATCGCGTCTGGCCGGATTATCTTCTTCCGTAAATTCTACAGGGCTGATAGGCCCTTCTAAGACACGGATAATATCCCCAGCAGTAATTTCCTCTGGAGATTTTGCTAATTTATAACCGCCGTATGCTCCACGTATACTGCGAACTAATCCAGCATTACGTAATGGTGCAATCAATTGCTCTAAATAATGTTCAGACAAATCATGTCTTTCTGCTACCCGCTTTAAAGGGATCGGACCTTGTCCATATCGTGTTGCTAAGTCCATCATAATCGTTAAACCATATCGCCCTTTTGTCGATATCTTCAAAATAACACCTCATTCATTTTTATCATAACGAAAACATTTCATAAATCAATATCTTCTTACGTGAGCTCCTAAAGATAAAGCTAGTTATCCTCTACTATACGAGAAATCTTCTTACCTGTCTTGTTTTTTTAGTAGATAAGAGTGTATAAATTGTATCTTATCTACAAAGCGAGACTAGGAGCATAGCGACGTAGCGAGGCTTGTGCCCATGTCTGAGGTGCATAAGTGCAACTAGGCCTCTGTCTGCGCCTTGAAAGGCAAGACACATCGCCAAGTTTTCTTTATAAATGATTTCCGAATTTTCTTGGATAATTTTGGTTTAATAAAAGGAGTGATTTCCATGGATTTATTTACTCATCTCAGCGAAGAAGCAAAACGGACAAAAGGTCCACTCGCAGCACGAATGCGACCGCGTACTTTAGAAGAATTTGTTGGTCAAAAACACATAATTGGTAAAGGTACCTTATTGCGACGTGCCATTGAAGCAGATCAGCTCACATCTCTCATTTTACATGGGCCTCCTGGTACAGGTAAAACAACATTAGCTGAAATCATTGCAAACAGCACAAATGCTGCCTTTGTTAAAGCTCATGCTGTTGGTACTGGTGCAAATGACATCAAACAAATTGCAAAAGATGCTATTCATCGACTTGCCATGGAAAATGTAAGAACCATATTATTTATTGATGAAATACATCGACTAAACAGAGCACAACAAGATGTTCTATTGCCAGATGTAGAAGATGGCGGACTCATTCTCATCGGTGCTACGACAGAGAATCCTTCCTATGAAGTGAACACCGCCTTGTTATCGCGTTCGCTCGTATTTGAACTGAAACCGCTGACGGATCTTGAAGTAATCTCGATTTTAAAACGTGCACTTGAGGATAAACAAAGAGGTTTAGGTAATTTCCAATGTCAAATAGAGGATGAAGCTATCACCCACCTCGCACAAAAATCTGGCGGGGATACAAGACATGCTTTAAATGCTTTGGATTTAGCTGTCATCACGACAAGACCCAATTCCGAAGGAATTCGCCATGTAACATTAGCTGTAGCGGAAGAGTCCATCCAACAGAAGCGCATCCGTTATGATAAAAAAGGAGATGGTCATTACGACTCGATCTCTGCTTTTATCAAGAGTATGCGAGGTTCTGATCCAGATGCAACTTTATATTATTTGGCTAAAATGCTCCTAGCTGGAGAAGATCCAAAATTTATTGCCCGGCGGATATTGATACAAGCTGCGGAAGATGTCGGTCTTGCTGATCCTAGAGCATTGATGGTAGCCTCAGCCGCCGCTCATGCTGTTGAATATGTAGGTATGCCGGAAGCGCGCATTCCCCTTGCTGAAGCAGCTCTCTACCTAGCCACAGCACCCAAAAGTAATTCTGCGTACAAAGGTATTAATGAAGCAATGGAGATCGTAAAAAAAGAATACGATGGAGAAGTCCCTGCTCACCTTCAAAATCATAAGCAAGAAAAATATAAGTACCCTCATGACTATGAAAATCACTTTGTTGAACAGCAATATTTACCTTTGGAACATAAGAACAAGCAAATATATCAACCTAGCTCAATGGGATACGAAGGAAAATTAATCGAGCATCTAAATTGGATCAAAGGGAAAAGGAAGGGTGGAGAACAACATGAATAAACCAACAAAAATATTAGCTATTTCCGGCAGTTTGAGAGAAAGCTCCTTTAGCACAAAAATATTAAAACACATAGGGAATTTTGCACCAGAGAATGTAACATTTACACTTACAGATAAATTGGGGAAACTTCCTCACTTCAATCCCGATATCGACCATGATCAAGCTTATACAGAAGTAGAAGCATTTCGCTCAGAACTCAAATCGGCAGATGGAGTCATTATCAGTACACCTGAATATGCAAAAGGAGTACCAGGAGTATTAAAAAACGCACTGGATTGGATCGTCTCATCAGGTGAATTTATCGATAAACCAACTGCTGTTATTAGTGCCTCACCTATGACTACTGGCGGAGAAGAGGCGGTGAGGTCGCTGTTGCTTACGCTGGGCATGATCAGCGCCTATATTCCAGAGGGAGCAGCCTTAAGCGTTCCACAAGTTAGTTTAAAGATTGATACAGAAGGTAATATTAACGATCCTTCCCTAAAGAAAGATCTTGAACAAATACTTTCGATCCTAGTAAATAAGTGAGGGGAATTACCATCCCCTTTATATTTACGATCAACAGAAAATGGATGATCATCTACCAGCAACCATACACGCATAAATTTGTTTTGCCTGTCCCAAACCAAATTTCTCCTCACTTATTCCTCAAAAAATAATATGGAGTGAAATCTTTCTCTATCATATTTTATCCTCAGCCAAACATTAACACTTTTTTAACTCTTGGAACTTTTCCACAATCCCATATACATCGTGCCAATCTGTAATACGAGGTAAATTAGGATGGAGATGACGATTGTAACAAGCATCTACGACTATTGTTGGGATTCCACCAGCAACTAACTTATTTAAATGCTCTTCTGCATCTTCGAAAAACAAGTCAACTCCTAGTTTTTTTGCCACCTTTGCTTTATTGATCGAGTTCATATGAAGATTTCTCCCGTTGTACGGGAAGTTATGTTTTTTAAGCCAGAGTTTCGTCACACGACGGATTTTCTCCATCCCTGGTCTAGCAGTAACAAAATAAACTTCATGCCCATCCTTGACGAGATTATTCAACACTTCAGAAGCATGGGGAAGAGGTAAACCGAGTGTGTATATCTTCTCTTCTAACCGGCGCCATGTTTTACGGCCTTCTTGAGGTGTAAGACCAAATGGTTTATCTAAATAAAAATCAGGTACATCTTCTATATGTACTTCTTTGCCGAACTCTTTGTTATAGACTTCTATTGCCGCTTTATGGGTATCTTTAATTGTCCCGTCGATATCTATGCCAAATCTCAACTTCATACCTTAACCCCTTTCTACTTGTAAATAGTATAAAACAAAAAAAGCCCCGTTATGCCGTGGCTCCTAAGTTTTGAACCTGCCCGTATTCAAAAGCAGGTGGGTGCTTTGCATCTGCATTCGTAGATCCCCCTTAAAGAGGCTCCCAGTCCAACAGATGACCCAAGCTCCCGCAGAAAAAGTGTTGGCTCAAAACTTCGGTGGCCCTCGCACATCGCAGGGTCTTTTCTTACATTTATAGTAGCATAAAGATTACCAGAAGGCAACAAAAACCAGAATGAAAGCGGTTTATTTTTTGAAATGTTTTCACACTTTTCCAAATAAAACAGCTCGAAACTTTATAGACAGGAGAAAACGCTAAGATTTTTCATCTTAGCGTTTTAAAATAATAAACCATTTTTAAATTTTTATCGCACTGCATGTTTGTTTGATATTTTAATATGGAGGTCTGTCAGTTGTTTTTCATCTACTTCGGAAGGCGCCTCTGTCATGAGATCGCTGGCACTAGCAGTTTTTGGGAAAGCAATACATTCACGCAGATTTTTTACGCCTGCTAGTAACATGATGATTCGGTCAAAACCAAATGCCATGCCGCCATGAGGCGGTGCACCAAATTCAAAAGCATCTAGCAAAAAGCCGAATTTCGATTTTGCCTCTTCTTGTGAAATTCCTAACAGATCAAACATTTTCATTTGCAGTTCACGATTGTAGATCCGCTGACTTCCACTAGACAATTCATATCCATTTAGTACGAGGTCATGTGCCTGGGAGCGGACTGATCCAAGATCACTATCCAATAATGGAATATCTTCTTCCACTGGCATCGTAAATGGATGGTGCGCTGGAACATACTGACCCGATTCTTCATCCAATTCAAACAGCGGAAATTCGGTAATCCATGCAAATGCATATTTACTTTCATCTATTAAGTCAAGTGCTCGACCAAGACGCAAACGAAGCTCACCCATCACATTTGCGACAGCCTTCGGTTGATCTGCCATGATATAGATGACGTCCCCTGTTGATGTTCCTGTTAACTCTTTGATCTTTGCTATTTCCTCTTCCGAGACAAACTTAGCGACAGATCCTTTCACTCCTTCTTCTTTGAAAGCTAGCCAAGCTAACCCTTTTGCCCCGAGTTCTTGTGCAACACCCACCCAAGTCTCTACTTCTTTCCGACTCCAGTTTGCTTTACCTGGAACTACGATTGCTTTTAATACACCGCCAGACTGGATAGCGTTTTGGAATACTTGAAAAGAATTCTGCTGCAAAGCTCGGGAAACATCTACTAATTCCATCCCAAAACGGAGGTCAGGCTTATCCGAACCATATCGTTCCATCGCTTCTCGATAAGAAATGCGCGGAAAAGGACTTTGGATATCTACACCAAGTGTCTCTTTCCAAAGGGTTACAAACATTTCTTCCATCATCGTAAATAAATCTTCTAGAGGCAAAAAGGACATTTCTAAATCGATTTGCGTAAATTCTGGCTGCCGGTCTGCACGCAAGTCTTCATCACGGAAACATCTAGCGATCTGAAAATAACGCTCCATCCCAGCGACCATAAACAATTGCTTGAAGAGCTGAGGGGATTGAGGTAAGGCGTAAAACTCCCCTTTGTGGATTCTGCTTGGAACCAAATAATCACGCGCACCTTCAGGAGTACTTTTGGTAAGAATCGGCGTTTCTAGTTCTACAAATCCCTGGCTATCCAAATATCTGCGAACTACTTGCATTGCTTTATGGCGGAGCATCAGCGTTTGTTGCATTTTTGGACGACGCAGATCGAGATAGCGGTATTTTAAGCGGACACTCTCATCGACATCGACCCGATCTTGAATCGGAAAAGGTGGTGTTTTTGCTGAATTAAAGAGATGTATTTGCTCTCCCTTCACTTCTAATTCACCAGTAGAAATATTAGGATTAACAGTATCAGCTGAGCGCTTTACCACTTTCCCTGTGATGGACACAACATACTCACTTCTCACCGAATCGGCTATGCTTACAGCCTCTGCAGAAATATCAGGGTTGAACACTACTTGCATCGTACCTGTACGATCACGAATATCAAGAAAAATAACTCCACCTAGGTCTCGACGGGATTGTACCCATCCATTTATGGTCACTTGTTCATCTAATGCCTGTACACAAGCATCAATATAATGCGTTCGAAACATCTCTTTTACTTTCCCTCCAATAAATAGGAGACCAATTGATCCATAGCTATGGATTTTTGTTCACCTGTTTCCATCTGTTTCACTTGAATTTTTCCACTTGCTAACTCTTCATCACCAAGAATGGCTACATAGCGAGCTTTGTAACGATTAGCCGTTTTAAATTGAGCTTTCATCTTACGATCTAAGTAATCTCGTTCTGCTTTTAACCCTGCCTCACGCAGCTCTCCGAGCAAACGAACAGATGCAACTTGCGCTTTTTCACCCATCGTAACAAGATAACAATCCATCGGTTTGGAGGATGGAATAGCCACATTTTGTTCTTTTAAAGCCAATAAAACTCTTTCCAAACCTATGCCAAACCCAATGCCTGGAACTTCCGGGCCACCTAATTCCTGAACTAAGCCATTGTAGCGTCCTCCGCCACCAATTACTCCAGCCTGCGCTCCCAATGCTTCGATCACAAACTCAAAAGCAGTTTGAGTGTAGTAATCCAAGCCACGAACCAAACGATCATTTACTTGGAAAGGAACTTGCAGCTCTTGTAAGTAAAATTGGACACGATCGAAATTTTCCATGCTTGCTTTGTCTAGTGAATCTAAGATGGATGGAGCATTTGCAGCTATTTCCTGTGTTCGTTTCACCTTGCTGTCTAATATCCTCATCGGATTGCGATAAAGACGTGACTTCGCATCTGGATCTAGTTCCGCTTCAAAAGGGGCAAAGTATTCGATCAATTTTTCAAAATATTTAGCTCTGATCTCTGGAGTCCCCACATTATTAATCCCAACTTGCACACCTGAAATCCCGAGTGTTCGATAAAACGCGAGACCTAACGAAATGACTTCAGCATCGAGTGCTGGGTCATCGCTTCCAAATACCTCTACTCCAAACTGGTGAAACTGACGGTACCTTCCTGCTTGCGGACGTTCATATCGAAACATCGGTCCAAAATAATACAGCTTTACAGGAAGCGATTCTCCATACATTTTGTTCTCAACAAAGGAGCGGACAACACCTGCCGTACCTTCTGGACGAAGGGTCAAAGATCGTTTTTTTCGATCCAAAAAGGTGTACATTTCTTTTTCCACAATATCTGTCGTCTCTCCGACCCCCCGCTCAAAAAGGGACGTTTCTTCAAAAATTGGTGTACGTACTTCTTCATAAGCGTATCGCACACACAATTCTCTGGCTACTTTTTCTAAGTAATGCCAAGTAGTCACCTCGTTTGGCAAGATATCATATGTACCGCGTGGAATACCCATATTTTTTGCTGACCTCCTTTTATTGAAATTAAAAAATCTCCCGCCACTGACCTTATTGTCAGGGACGAGAGATTGGTAAACAATCTTTAAAAAACCCGTGGTACCACCCTAATTGAAAACAGATAAAAAGTTTTCCACTTCTTGTCCGTTATCGCAGGATATGCGTCTAGCTCTACTCCCTCTACTGGTTTCGCACTAGAACCTCTGGGTGTCATTCGCCGAATCGTAACTGGAGAACCTTACAGCCTATGAGTTCTCCTCTCTTCAAGTTCGTTACTCGATTACTATTCCCATCATTGGTGGTTCGTATGTAGTTGAATGTATTAGTGCAATGAAGTATGTGAAAGAAAGTGTAATCTTTGTTTAAGATTATATGAAGATTATGTTGTGGTGTCAAGCATATAAACATCTAATATTTACAATGTAACCGCTCTTAATTATGTCTATTTTGTGACAGAATAGATGTATTTGTGAAACCGCTAACATTTTTATAGGAACCCAAGTGTGCTACAATATTTGCGATTACATACGAAGGTGAGAGGTTAAAAATGAAACTATTTTTTATTCTTGGAAGTATCTTAATGGCGCTTGCTGTAGCAATTGGAGCTTTTGGAGCACATGGATTAGCAGGTAAAGTAAGTGAAAAAATGCTCGCCAATTGGCAAACAGGTGCTCATTACCATATCGTTCATGCTCTAGCCATCATCATTATCGCATTAACCATGGCCAAATTTGGCAATAGCGGATTGCTCACGACTGCTGCTTGGTTGATCTTCGTCGGTATTATCTTTTTCTCTGGAAGTCTGTATATCATGGTGCTTACAAATGTAAAAGTACTCGGAGCCATTACACCAATCGGTGGAGTTGCCTTTATCGCTGGCTGGATTGTTTATGCTGTAGCAATAGCAAAATTAATTCCTTAGTGATTGTATTTTTATGAGCTCCATAGTATGATTATTCATAATCAAGTCCCCTAGAGAAAAAAGGGATGGAATGCCTCCTTGTTTGATGGACACCATGATCCGAGACATCAAGGAACTGGCTGAACGCTTCAACCAGTTGCTCGGCAACAGGGTTCCGTTTCACCTCTCCGGCATCAAGTTGATGCTGGTCTTGGAAAACACCTCGCTTGAAGGTGACGAAATCCAGATCGAAACAGTCAAGATTTCGGAGGATGCCAAGACGCTGGAAATCGTCCTGACTGGCAAGCACACCTTCGAGTCCGAACAAAATGAAGGCAAGCTTGAGGTTGTAACCGTCGAATCGAGGAAGTTGATCTTCACGGTTCAGGATGATGAAGAACTCCCTATTCCTGTCCTCCTTGTCACAGTTGAAAACGTGACAGGGGAACAGCCCATCTCCATTCTGGAGAATGAACCCTGCCGTTTGGGAGAGGTCACTTTCGGGAAGTTCCGCTCCTTCTTCGAACTGTAGTTCCAGCAACTGAGTGAGTGCCCAGTTTGTGTTCTATATGAATACTAACTGGGCACTCGTGCGTTTTATCTAAAATATACTTATCCGATAGGAAATAATAAAATTAACAATCTCTTTACATGAGGACTTTCTAAACACATGCTATAATAGCTCCACACCGTCAGACAGAAGGGATAACGGTGAACCAACTTCAAACAGTCTTTCATCAGGTCGAGCCGATCAATGATTGGCTTCGAAACCAAGGCTTGAATACTGAGGTCCCTACTCCCTTGTCACCTCCCACCGAGGACCATGTCACTTACGGACTAGAGACGTATGTTCTTACCAACTACACCATCTTCTTCGCAGGCAACAAGCTTTTCTTCACAGCAGAGGGATGGAAGAACGACATGCACAAGGTCACAAGGGTTCGGAGAATCTCCATCTCATCCGAGGGGCGCGTGAGTATCACTGAATACATCCGAGAGGTGAATGGAAATAAGTTGGGAAAGCAGATTCCGATCATCGAACCCATCACCAAGAACTTTGATGAAGTTGGTCCGGAAGACATCCGCTTCTGGTAGGTAGTTCTTTCGGCACAATGCACCCCTGTCCCCTTTCAAGGACAGGGGTGTCCGACGTTTTCGAAGCAGAAAAATAAAATAAACAAATTTGTGATAATATATAGGAACACCTTGTCACCTGAAGAATCGAGGCAGCAGTGGAACCCAGAGACGAATTCGTACAGGATCGGGATTGGTACTATCAATTGATGGGGTATGTTCTCCAACAGTTGGGGCAGAACAAAAGCTATCCAGACCCTGACGATGCAGATGAAAGGCTGTTACTGGACAACTTCAGCATCTCCGTTCAGGAGGATGGCTTCATCATTGTTGCGACAGCAACCAAAAATGGAACTCCTCTGGTCACGAAGGTGTTCACCTACCATGAGGTAGAAGGAGACAGTGGTAAAGCCACTATTATCTGCACGGTAAAGTTCTACAACGACTATCTCCCACCTAAGGAAGCATTATATCAAGATGAAGATAAAACCAAGGTGAAACCCAAGACTGTATGTGAAATATGGCAGACGGTCTAAAGCTGCCTTGCCTGATCACGATGATCAGGCAAGGCAGCAACGATAACAATAATTCCTCATAAAAAAAAGCCTGATCGATAAGGATCAGGCTTTTGTATACCTTTCTTACAGTAATTTCTCCAGTTGTTCCATTACATTTTCCACATTAAATCCAAATTTCTTGAGTAACAGGTCTCCAGGTGCAGAAGCTCCAAAGTGATTGATACCGATTACTGTTCCTTTTTCTCCCACATATTTATCCCAGCCCATAGGATGTGCTGCTTCAATCGCAACACGTGCGGTGAGATTGCTTGGGATGATGTTTTCTTTTTCCGCATGAGTCAAGTGATCGAAGTTTTCCCGACATGGCATACTTACTACTCGTACATGTACGCCTTTTTCTGCCAGCTTTTGTTGTGCTTTTACTGCTAATGCTACTTCAGAGCCAGTAGCAATGAGCACTCCCTTTTCCTCACCTTGCGCTGGCGAAACAACATATGCCCCCTGTTTTACGATCTCTATCTTTTTGCCAACTGTTCCAGGCAGCACAGGCAGGTTTTGTCTGCTTAAAATAAGGGCAACAGGATGATCTTGTGACTTTAATGCATATTCCCATGCAGCAACGGTTTCATTTGCATCAGCAGGTCGAACCACTTTCAATCCAGGAATCAAGCGCAGAGATGGGATGTGTTCTACTGGCTCATGTGTTGGTCCATCTTCGCCGACAGCAATACTATCATGAGTAAAAACATAAGTCACTGGTAACTGCGAAAGTGCCGCTAGCCGAATAGACGGACGCAGGTAGTCAGAGAAAACTAAGAAAGTAGCACCAAAAACATGAAGCCCTCCATGCAGTGCCATTCCATTTAATGCTCCACCCATCCCATGCTCGCGAACCCCAAACCAAATATTGCGGCCTGCATAATCGTCGGCACCAAAATTAGCATCGTCTTTCATTGTCGTACTATTAGAAGATGCTAAGTCTGCTGATCCTCCAAAGAGCGTTGGAATTTCTTTCGCCAATACTTGCAGCGCTTTTCCAGATGCTGCTCTTGTAGCAATTCCCTTTTCATCTGCTTCAAAAGTTGGCAGATGTTCTGCCCAATCTGTGAGCAATTCCCTAGCAAATGCTTGTTTGATTTGATTTGCTAAGATTGGGTACTCCTTTGCATAGCTTTCAAACATTTGATTCCACTGCGTTTCGGCTTTCGCTAATTCATTTCTGATCGCAGAGAAGTTTTCAGATACTTCAGCAGGCACATAAAAAGGAGCTTCCTCTGTCCATTTGTAAGCAAGACGTGCACCTGCTACTTCTTTCGCACCAAGTGGTTTCCCATGGGCTTCGGATGTTCCAGCGCGGCCAGGGCTGCCATAGCCAATGATCGTACGTACTTCAATCAAAGTTGGTTTCGACGATTCTTGTTTTGCTTGTTCGATAGCTTGATTAATAGCTTCCATATCATTTCCATCTTCTACATGCAACACTTGCCATCCATTGGCTTCAAAGCGTTTGGATGTCTGTTCGGAAAAAGATTTGGAAAGATCGCCATCGAGGGATATACTATTCGAATCGTACAATACGATCAATTTGCCTAGTTGTAGATGACCTGCCAAAGATGTTGCTTCTTGAGCAATACCTTCCATCAAGTCTCCGTCACCACATATTGCATATGTAAAGTGATCGATTACATCATATCCATCACGATTATAGGTTGCTGCTAAATGACGTTCTGCCATAGCCATTCCGACTGCATTGGCAATCCCTTGCCCTAGCGGACCTGTTGTAGCTTCTACACCAACTGTATGTTTCACCTCTGGGTGACCTGGTGTCAAACTGCCCCATTGGCGGAATTCTTTTAAGTCATCGATAGTCAAACCATATCCAAATAAATGTAGCAAACTATACAACAGTGCTGAACCGTGCCCGGCCGATAAAATAAAACGATCACGGTTATACCAATCTGGGTTTTGAGGATTGTGCTTTAATTGCTTAGCCCAAAGCGTATAAGCCATTGGGGCCGCACCCATTGGTAAACCAGGGTGTCCAGAATTTGCTTGTTCAACCTGGTCAATGGATAACATCCTGATAGTATTAATGGAAAGTTGATCGATTGTCATAAAATATCCTCCTTTTACTCCATCTCATTATAGCACGCAAAACTAAAAACTATCCAAGATAAGGGTGACTGGTCCGTCATTTACTAATTCCACATCCATCATTGCCCCGAAAATTCCTGTTTCCACTTTAACTCCTTTGGCAAGAAGTTCTTGATTCCATTTATCATATAAGGATAGCGCTTCTTCTGGACGTGCTGCTGCCATAAAATTAGGCCTTCTTCCTTTTCGACAATCTCCATAAAGCGTGAATTGGGAAACGGAAAGAATACTGCCCCCCACATCCAGCAGTGATTTATTCATTTTTCCGTGTTCATCTTCAAATATTCGCAAGTTCACTACCTTATCAGCAAGATATACGATTTCTTTTTCACTATCACCGTCTGTAAAACCAACAAATAAAAGGAGCCCGTGATCAATGGCTCCTACGATGTTCCCATCTACTGTAACACTTGCTTTGCTTACACGCTGTAACAATACTCGCAAATCAATCACCCTTGTCCAACTGTTCTTTGTACACTGTATATATCCCGTACACCTTTAACTCGTTCTACTACAGATCGTAAATGATGAATATTACGAATGGCTACGGTCAATTGGATATTCGCAAATCCTTTTGGATGAACTTTTGCATTAACTGCACTATAGTTTGCCTTTGTATCATTGACTGCTTGAAGCACATCATTCAACAATCCGAGGCGGTCATAGCCAGATACTTCGATATCCACATGATATGAAGCCGCAGGTTCTCCTTCCCATTCGACCTCTACCCGTCTGTCTAATTCCACACTTTGCAAATTAGGACAATCAGCCCGATGAACCGATACCCCTCTTCCACGGGTTACAAATCCACCGATTTCTTCCCCTGGAACAGGATGACAACATCGAGACAATCTCACGAGCACATTATCTACCCCTATTACTCGCACACCTACATCCAATCGTCGGCGACGTTGGGGAGTAGTCTTCACTTCGGGAATGATAGGCGGCAATTCTTCTCTCAAACCAGTAGTCAGTCGATGTACCACTTGTGCGGTTGAGATTCCACCATATCCTACAGCTGCTAACATCTCATCGGTATTAGGGAAATTAAATCGCTTGCAAACCTCAATCATCTTGTCCGATTTCATCGCTTCATTAATATCGTAATCATGCTTTTTGAGAAGCGCTTCTACCATCTCTTTTCCCTTGATGATACTCTCTTCTCTTCGTTGGGTTTTAAACCAACTGCGTATTTTATTCCGGGCATGAGATGTTTTTACTAATTTGAGCCAATCTTGGCTAGGTCCATAGCTATGTTTCGACGTGAGAACTTGTACTTTGTCTCCTGTCTGTAATTTATAATCAAGCGGCACAATATTGCCGTTCACTTTTGCCCCAACACATTTATTTCCCACTTCTGTATGAATACGATAAGCGAAATCAAGCGGTACGGAACCCGCAGGCAGTTCAATCACATCTGTCTTAGGTGTAAACACAAAAACAGTATCTGTGAACCAATCCATCTTCAGACTCTCCACAAATTCTTCTGCATCTCGTGACTCTGATTGTAATTCCATCATTTCTCTAAACCATTTTAGCTTATCCGAAAAAGATTGTTTTCCTACATTTGCACCTTCTTTATAAGCCCAGTGAGCTGCAATTCCGTACTCTGCGATCCGGTGCATTTCCATGGTCCGTATCTGCACCTCAATCGGCTCCCCTTTAGGACCTAAAACAGTAGTATGCAGGGATTGATACATATTTGTCTTGGGCATAGCAATATAATCTTTAAAACGACCAGGCATTGGCTTCCACATGGTATGAATCATACCAAGCACAGCATAACAATCCCTTACAGAGTTTACGATCACACGAACTGCCATCAGATCATAAATCTCATGAAATTGCTTATGCTGGTTTTTCATTTTGCGATAAATGCTATAAATATGCTTGGGGCGACCAGAAATATCTTCTACCTGCAAATCCATCTCTGTGAATTTGTCGTACAGCATTTCAATAATTTCACTCAAAAAAGCTTCCCGTTCTGTTCGTTTTTTCTTCATCATGGAAACAATTTTGTAGTACTGTTGAGGATTCATATAGCGCAGAGACCGATCTTCTAATTCCCATTTGATTTTGGAAATCCCTAATCGATGAGCCAGTGGTGCAAAAATCTCTAATGTCTCTTCCGCTTTCTTTCGCTGCTTCTCTTCTGGCAGATGTTGCAGGGTTCTCATATTGTGCAGGCGATCTGCGAGTTTACAGAGAACAACTCGTACATCTTTTGCCATCGCAATAAACATTTTGCGATGATTTTCGGCCTGATGCTCAGCATTGGATCGAAATTTAAACCCTTTCAGCTTCGTCAATCCATCTACCAATGATGCAACCGTTTCTCCAAATTCTTCATGGATTTGCGCTAAGGTTATCCCTGTATCTTCCACAACATCATGCAACAGACCAGCAATAAGAGTAGAACTATCCATCTGCAAATCTAACAAAATTTCTGTAACTGCTACAGGATGTAAGATGTAAGGCTCGCCCGATTTCCGTAATTGTCCATCATGTGCTTTCTCCGCATATCTATAAGCTTTTTCAAGCTTGGCCACCTCTTCGGGAGGTAAATACGTAGCCGCTTTTTGAAATAGCTCTTGTACAAGTATCATTACGTTCAGCCCTAACCAAAAAATGTTTTAAAAAATATTATCCTATAACGGTTAAAAAATGTAAACATAAACATTTCGTTCAAGAATAATCCTATGTTTTGTCGCCTTGGTTGTTATCTTTGGAACGAAAATTACCGAGACGACGGCGAAGACTAATGTAGAGGATGGATAACAAAATACCATCAATTGTTAAAAGTGTGTAAGTTAAATACTCTTCTGTTTTGAATAATAAAAACAAACCAACTACCACACTGCCATATGCTGCTATTTGAAATGAGATCAATAATACCTTCCATACTTTTTGAAGATAGACACGGAATTGAAACTCCTCATTATTAAATAATTCCATAAATAGTAGACCGACAATTCCTATCATCCAAAGGATAAAAGAACTAATAAAAATGCGGGCAAAACCACCGATAAATGCATAGAAAAAATTAGATAACCATTCCACAAGCACTACTCCTAACTTTTACAGTTTTACTACTTCATTATGTTCCTAGCTTATTCCTTTTTCAAGGTGCATAGTTTTTCTTTGCTGTGAAATGTTAACGCTAAATGGAGGTGAAAGCATGCAGGATAATACGAAGGCTGCAAACGAAGCCAAACAAAAAGATATCGATACAGAGTTTGCAGAGGAACTAACTGGAGAAGAGCATGCTGTGAAAAAAGTCCAAAATGCCCTTTTTGAAATGTATGCACAAGCAGGATATCATGATAAAGAAAAAGAATAGTAATCCTTAATAGAATAAGTCCCTTAAAACGGGACTTTTTTATTCCTATTGTACATAATTTTCCCAATTATTAGTACCTTTATAAGATTGGAGAATTAATATGGAAAATAAAAATGTATATGCTGATCTCGGTGGTGAACAAACCATTGCAGCTATTGTCCATGAATTTTACCACTTATTGGTGAATGATAAAAAACTAGCTCATTATTTCCATGATGCTAACATACACCAAATTCGAATTAGTCACATCACGATGCTTGTGAGTTTTCTATTTGGAGGTCCAAATCGCTATCACGGAAAAAATATGAGAAAAATCCATCAGGGATTGTACATTACTTCTGAAGAATATGAATTGGCTGTTAAGCATTTTAAAAATGCGATGAGGAAATACAATACACCAATCCCTCAAATGGCAAAAGTAGAGGCCTTACTTCGAGGAGTAAAGCCTCACATTATTATGAAATAAGGGAAATGCTGTGATAAGGTTGTCCTAAATAATCAAGCTGTTCTATTTCTCTTGTGTGACAAGTACAGAGTAATATTTGATGGCGCTTTGCAAGTTTACCCAATAAAGGAAGGATAGAAGTGAGACGTTCTTTATCATAGTAAACAAAACAATCATCTAGTAAAATGGGAAGCTGTTGTTTCGATTCAGCGGATATGTATTGAATAATGGACATTTTTAGGGCAAAAACCATTTGCATCAATGTTCCTGTACTTAATTGATCGATCTTCTCTTTCCTTCCAGTCTCAGGAATCCGTGCACTTAAACCTTCACCTGAGAAGTCAGCATAGAGGCAATCATATCTGTTATTAGTTACTGTTTTGATCCACGAAGATGATACCTGCTGTAATATCGGAGCTACATTTCCCTGCCGACTGCGATATGCCTCTAATAACACCTCATTCGCAACGCTAATAGCTCGTCTCTCTTCTTTTAATTGCTCGAGCTGCTCCTTCACTTGCTCCCATTCAACTTGAAGCAGTTGAAATCGATGCAGTTGAAGCTCCAATTCTTGTACAGTCTTTTTCTTTTCTCCTATTTGCATGCTGTTAATTTGAATCGACTTATGTACGCTTTCTCTGGAAAGCCCTAGACTTTCACTATCAATTTGCTTATCAGATATGCGGCAAAAAGCTCCTTGGTATCGCAAAACAACCTCTCTTTTACCATCTTCCCATTTTTGACGTAAGTAGTTTCCTTCTCCTTTCTTTAAAATCGGCTGTTTTCTCAATAATTGTTCTAACTCCCATTCGACTTTTTCTACTGCTTGTGTTTGATCCCACCACTTACGAATAATCCCCGCATCATTGGTGCCAACCCGATTTTCCCACCAATCTAAACGCTCTTGACACACTCTTTTTTCCGCTTTGTATTGGGACAAAAGCTTTTGATTTATTTGTATATTATGGTGACGAGTCATCTCTTGTTGCTTGTTGGTATAAACAGAAATCATCTGAGGAATCACCCAAACCAAACACATGAGGATAAAAAATAGGAAACCCCATATCGTAGAAATAAAAAAACTGCCAACCGTTAGGAGAGCACTAACAGAAGTGATCATAGGATAGATTGGTTTCCACCATGGATGGTATAAGGAAGTGACATTTTGTTCACTTTGCACATCTTGCTCCAACTGGCTAATGCGCTTATCTAGAGTTTGGACTTGGTAATGCAGAGCCCCACACTCTTCCATATCTTCCGCCTGCATCCGAAAAGGTGGTTCTAGCTCTGCTCTTTTTTCTTCTAATTTTTGAATCATCTCTTCCTGATCCGTACGCAATTGTTGAGTACATTTCCATTCTTCTAATGCTGTTTGAATTTTATCCAGACGATACCAATCCGCCTTACACTGTAGGGATACTGATATTCGCTGATGTTGCTCTGATAAAACTTGGTATTCATCCTCTAATCTTTCTTGTTCTTTTAATAAAAATTGGAATTCTACTCGAGTCTGTAAATATTCTTTTTGAGTTTCCTTATTTTTTTCCAGTTTACTTTGTAAGCCTTTCTCTTTTTCTATCAACATCCCAAAAGGTTTTTGTTTGGCATTTTCCGTCTTTCCCATTTCCTTTAACTGGTCGTCTAAATAACCCAGTATTACGGACAATTCCACTTCTTCTCCTTGGTCAAGTAAACCGTTTAATTTTTCCGCCAATTTCTGCTGCCATTTAATTTCTTCTTTATCGAATTGTAATCCCATATCAGAATAAGAAGTAATATAAGCTGTTCGTCTAAATAACTCCCCGGATAAACCTATTTGCGTTTCCAAAATCTTTCTTTCTTTTCTTTGATCAAATAAAAAATGCTGTTGCAATTCCTCTCCAGTCTCTCGATTAATTAACTGCTCTTGTTCTCTTCCCTTGGAAAGATTTCGTACTAAACGGTAAGGGATGTCATGTAAAAGATAATCAATTTCTCCACCATATTGGTCTGATAACCACGGCCTATATCCCGCATACCAATCCGCTTCTCTTCTAACCCGCTTTCCTTCTTGAGCACCTCCATATAAGAGAGCATAAATTCCACGCATCAAGGTAGATTTCCCAGATTCATTTGGAGCATAAATGATATTGAGGCCAGGTTGAAAAGGAATGGTATGCTGCTTCAAACAACCAAATCCATGAAAATGAACACGTTCAATGATCATTGATTTATCACTTCACTTTCCATCGCATCTAAACCTCGGTACAGAGCTATTTCTAAAATTCGTTTTTGTCTCTCATCTGTTTCTTGTGCAATACGTTGTTCCATAATATGAACAAATGTGCCGATTAAAGTCTGCTGATTCCGCAATTGTTGAAGGTTATATTCTGGCAGCGTCTTATCCTCATAAACAAGCCATTTGTGATTCGCTTGTACCATTGTTTCTAGCTTGTGCAACCAATGTTTATCCTCTCGACCGATAGCTGATCTACCTGCTAATCGAATGCTGAGGTAATCATTTATATCTTCCTCCCTTATTGTTGTCTGAACCAGTTGAGCTATATGAGCAAGCGTCAATCGATTGGTTATATCAATTTCTAGTTCTTCATATTTACGGGTATGTATAGGAATGGCCTCTAAGTTAACTCCCGTTTTGTCGACCGTACCAAAGGTAAGATATCTCGATCCTGTTTCCTTCCAGTTCCTGGCCTCTGGAGAGCCTGGGTAATGGATGATTGTTTTTTTGTTATTTTTTAACTGATAAGTCTGACGTTTATGTATGTGCCCAAGTGCAACATAATCAACTTCATGTTCCAACAGTTCTTGCTCTAAAATCGGAAAGTACAAAGAGCTCTCTTCTCTAAAATCGCCATGAATCACATAAATATGAGCAGATGCATCTTTCATAGGGGTAGGCAGAGAACTATGACGTTCAGAAAAGTCTATGAAACCTCTACCTGAAATATGTAATTGAAACTGAGGAAAGAAAAGTGTTTCCCACTGCCCGGAAAATATATACACATGATCTGGCCATACTTCTTGGACATATATAGAATCTTCTCGATATGGATCATGGTTACCTGGACTTATAAAAATACGTGTTTCTGGTATTCGTTGTAGTTGATCAAAAACAAATTGGTACAAACTAGAAGTAACAAATCCATGCTCCAAAAAATCTCCCGCAATAAATAGAAATGGGACAGCTCTCTCTTTGACAAACGAGATAATCCTTTCAAATGTTTGTAAATATTCTTCCTGTCTTATCCAAATATGTTCTTTTTCCCACTTCCAACCTTTGATTGGCGCTCCTAAATGCAAATCTGCTACATGTACAAAAGAAATATTCTGCATAACTCCTCACCCGTGTATGTTTTTTTGTATTCTGACAAACGATAAACGTAAAAAAGGTCGTGACGCTTATGCAACAAACTACACATCTACTTAGAAAAATTCTCCTCCTAATTCTTCCATTCCTGCTAATTGGTATCAGTTTTGCAACTGCATATGCACAGAAGACAGCATCCATGGGTAATTTTCAAATGTGGTATGTCCAAGACGGTCAAAAGCATGTAGTAAAAGAGAGCACTACCTCCCAATATGAAATGGAACAGCTGTTAAATAAAATCGATCATCTATCAGGCCTATCTTCTTTTCAGCTGCCTACTAGATACATTCTGGTTCAGTTTCATCATCCAGTTGTTCTTTCAGCTTTCTCCCCCATTAAGTATCCATTTCAATCTGTAATTGTTACGATACCTAAAAACCATCGCGAAATAGCTCGGCTATTAATCCGGAATTCGCAAGGAAGTTGGGTAGAATATCACACGGAACGCTCCCTATCTATTTTTTTACAACAAATAATCCCATCATCTCTGAAGGATGATGGGATTATTTGAAAGGGAAATTAATCAATCTCTACAATTTTTAATTGGATGGTTCCAGATGGAACAGGAACGTTGACGACTTCGCCTACTTTTTTACCGATTAACTCTTTCCCAATTGGTGATTCATTTGAAATTTTACCTAGTTCAGGATTTGTCTCCGCACTACCAACTATATAATATGTTTCTGTATCACCATCTGGAATTTCTTGAATGGTTACTTTAGCCCCTACAGAAACAAGCGTTTTATCAGTTTCACCAGGTTTTATGATCTTTGCATTTCTAATCATATTTTCAAGTGTCAATATTCTTGCTTCTATTAGACCTTGCTCTTCTTTAGCAGCGTCATATTCAGAGTTTTCACTTAGATCTCCTTGCGAAATTGCTTCTTTTAGACGTTCTGCTACTTCATGACGTTTCACTGTTTTTGCAAGTTCTAACTCTTCTTTTAGATTTTGTAATCCCTCTTCCGTAAGTAAAACTTCTTTTTGATTAGACATTGCCGATTCCTCCTTAAAAAGACACAAACCATAGCTTTCTATTTGTTAGCATTATTTTCTAGTACAACCGTGCTACATGATATGTCACGTCCAAATACATTATGCCTATTTCTTCCTTACCTATCAAATTAAGAAACCGATTACAAAAAAGGGACTGCTAGTTATCTTAGCATATTTATGTTTATGAACCAAGTATTTTAATAATTTTTTTGTTCGACTACTTTTACTCCACCACCTTTACTCCAAATCGCATGTTAAAAAAAAAGAAATACAATCTGGATGTGTATATTTATAAGAACGGAAGTAAGGCGAGAATTTTTTTCTATACAAAAGAGACTCCTATGACATATAATTATGTATTCGACATAATTATACAAATTCCCTGCTAAAACTTGATATTCAAATGGTTTTTCCTAGTTTACACGATGAAAAAGCCCCTAAAAAACTTAGGGACTTTTTTTAATTTGCAGAAAACCAATGTTTATATTTTTGATAAATAAATGATACGGATAATAGAATAATTCCTAATCCCATAAAAGAAAAAATACGATATAACGTCGTCAAAAATGACAGATCGAAAAAGAAGATTTTTAAGATTGATAGTCCAAAAACACAGATCGACAAAATTCGAACAGATTGTTTTTTCTGCCAAATACCTACCCATAGAAAGAAACAAGATAAAAGTAACCATGCAATCGATATCGACAACTGTTGTAAGTTTTGAAGTCGAATCACTTCTTCCCTATCAGCGATGTATCGCAGTATATTAGCCTCAAATGTATCACTGATTTCCATCGTCACACAGAGAAAAACTGCCAGGACTCCAATAAAAAACAGTGTTTGTCGAATGTAGCGGAAATATAAGCTGCTCTTTGTATCCTCGTTTTTCTTCATATACCGGTAAAAGAAGAAAAGTATACCAATTGCACAAATCAATGATAAAAATCGCAAATTGATTACTGGTATAAAATGTTTATATGAGTAAAACGTCAACCCACGAAATAAAATAGGAATTGTTCCGAGCCCAAGGGCAGACAAACCAAAATACATCAACAAACGATATCGCAAACGTACTCCCAATATATACATCGGAACACTCAAAAAGATCCAAACCAATACTAAAGTGTAAAATTCAAGATTTCCGAGATAAGAAGCGGGAGACAAACTCGTTGTAGATTGATGCAAATTAATCTGTTTGGTAAATCCATCCACAATTTCTACTGTCACCAATTCAAACAACAATACAACCACAGACAAAATGATGGATAATCGGTACCAATTGTACCAAGGATGCTGTAGCCCCAGCTTTCTCCATAAGCGATATGATCCAAATATCAGTCCCATTGTAAGGATAAAAATGAGCACACGAATATTCCAGACAGGCGTGAAATAATCAAGAGCCGGATATGCTCTCCCAAGGATTGCTAATTGGATCAACATAATAGCTAATATCACATTGCTAGCGATGAGAACAGAATTTACCCGTCTCTTTAAACCAAACCAGCCTAATAATACAGCGTAAACCAGCAAACAAAAGGCAATCGATAAGTCTTCCATATAGCTGACATGACTTATATAATCCCATTTCCCGAGCTTCACGTACATTTCTCTTGGATATACATGCAAAAAGAAGAGTTTGCTTTCCACATAAATGCCTACTGCTAAAAGGGTAGCCCATATGGCATGTAAGCTATTTCGGATAAACATAGCATTTTGTTGCTTATATAAATGTGCACTCCACAACAATACGGTTACACCTATGAGATCATTCCATAATACCCAATTGAATAAAGGTTTCAGTTGACCCATTTCTCCAAGCGTATAAATAAAAATGACAAAAGTAGACATACACATTAATCCTAGACCAAATCGTTCGATATAACGCACTTGATAACGTAAACCCCACCAAATCATTATCCCTATCTCGATAGAAGCAATAAAAAGAAACGTCTGAAAGTGGAAAAATACACCTGTTGCTGCCAATAGAAAAAGGAGAAATGTAATACTCTGCCTTGCTGTTTGCCATTGATTTGCTTTTGATAACGTTTTACGAGCATAAAAATATACAATCGGAATGAGATACAAAATTGCAATCAGTAGCATACAAGTGCTAAACCAGAGACGATAATGCACCGTATTTGGAAAATGCCAGACTAACCCAAGACCTAAAAGTACAGTATTGAAAATACTAACCATTTTTTCATACTTTGTAGCTCGCTCGTGAAAGAGAAAACGAAGATCAGACAGATAGAAGAGTAACCAAAAAAACGCTAACGAGACGAGAAATACAGTATGTTCCTCACTCTCAGATGCGATACTCCATCCAAAAAATATCAGATAAGTAGCTACAAAGGACAGGTAATAAAGAATGGTCCAATTTCGTTTCCTCCATACCAGAGCAGATATGCCGACGGTAACGAATGCGAGATAACTCATCAATCCAAGAGTGCTCCCCTCACCAGGAAAAAGAAACGGTGTTCCATAAGCCCCTAACCATCCGATGATTGCAATTGGTAATGACTGATAATAAATCGCTTGCCCAAAGCTAAGTGCGGTAACGAGTAACATTAATATAATAGCAACTAACTGCGGTACAAGTTCATAAAAATTATAAGTCGCAAATACAGACGTGTATAAGACCGCAATTCCTGCCCCTACTAATCCTTGACTGAAGATTTTTAATCCTCTTTTGGAAAATATTCCACCTATGAATAGTAAAATGAAGCCAAATACTGCTCCAATCGCAACTCTTGTAATTTCATTAATCCAATTATTATCGAAAGCGTATTTCATAAAAAACGCTGTACCTAGAAAAAGCGCAACTGCACCGATCCAATTTAACCATTTGCCTCCAATTAATAATTCCCATTCCGTTTTTGTTCGGGATTTACGTTTTGGTGCATAACCTTTCTCTGGTAATATCTTTTCTAGCATTTTTGGCTTTTCTTCTTTTACAAGAGGAGGAAAAACTGGAGTCTGAGCATCTCTGTCTTTCTCCTGTTTATCAATTGATAAATGATCTTGGACTTCCTCCTGAACCTTCTCTCTCTCTTTCTCTACATCTTCCAATCTTTTTTTTAAAACTTGTAAAGAAAGGTCTAAATTCTCCATTTTCTTCTCTAATGTTTTGTTTCTTTTATAAAAGAAATACAAAATAATAAGAACGAATATAAAAACAAATAAATCTATCATATATTTTCAGACACCTCCTTTTCCATTGTACTATGCGTCATAATTGAAACTTTAAAAAAACATAAAAAGTGACCAAAATGTAATCTGGTAGAAATAAATTGAAAAAAAATAACCCTCCTTTCCTATGAAAAAAGGGTAAAAACTAAAGTTTCGCGATCAAAGGTACTTTACGTATTGCAAACCAAGTTCCCACTTGTATAAAACCTAAACATAGGAGCAATGGTTTTAAAGAGGTTATCGTATTTGTTTTCGCTAAAATAATCATGAAAATGATTAAGCTGATCAATCTCCCAAAGTTCATGACTATTTCTCTTACCACCACATATTCCACTCTTAGTTCGACAGCTTTCTCATGCTCACCAATTACATCATATGCGATTGAAGTATTTGGAGCATAGTAAAATGGATAAAAAAGATACATTCCAATACCATATAACATGACTGTCCATGTATTCCAATAGATTAAAAACGGGATAATCAATAACCCCATCATAACAGTAGCTACAAGTACAGCATTCGCCCTCCATGTCGGCTTTAAATATTTACCTAGAAGTAAATAAGAAATAAGGGACACAATAGAAGCACCTGTGTAATAAGTTCCAAGCGCTAACTCATTTTGTGTAATGAAGTAGACCAATAGACCAGTAAAAAAAAGAAAAACTCCTTCTCGTAGTCCTTGAAAAAAAGAGGATACTTGTATCCAAAACCAATTTGTTTTTGGTTGAAAAGAAATAACCATTACTTCCCTTAGTCGAAATTTACCCTCTGCTTTTCGCAATTTCAACCAAAAACTGACCACTACAGAAAGTGCAAAGATTCCCAGCGAAATACCAAAGATTATTCTATACCCTAAAAAGTGATCTACACGTGTAATAATAAATCCTGAAATTAATGGTGCTATCATTCCTGATAATGAAGTGATAAAACCACTTATTCCATTCATGACATCTCGATTATCTCGCTCTGAGATTTCAAAATACAAAACATTAAAAGACATCCAAAAAAATCCATTTCCGAGTCCGAGAAAAAATCCAAGTGGAACTACATAGTCAATAGCTCTCGTGTCTAAAAGGAGAACTGTCAAATAAAAAAGAGCTTGCAATGCCACTCCAATCCGAATAGAAATAACGCGATCTACTCGTTTGGTTATCCATCCCGCCAATATAAAAGTAACTGCGATAGCGAAATAATTGGCAAGATTGTACCAAGCAATCTTAAATAAATCATGGTTAATTTTCCATAAAAAAACATTCAAAAAGGCGTTAGACAGAGCAAAAGAAAAAGCATGCAATCCACTGACTCCCAGTAAGACCCATGCCTCACGATTTAATTTTTGTAAAAAGTCCATAGAGCCTCACCTAAAAATAGTCTACCCAAGCTTCTATGGATTATGAATCTGAATCAGGTCTTCGAAATTGTAAGAAGACTAAAGATAACGCAAAACCTGCCAGTACACATATAAAGTACACTCCAGTAAGCGGGTAATCAACAACAAGATTTAAAACGGTGAGAACCAATACTGCGAGTCCAAATTGCGGATGGATTGCTTTTCGCACAAATAAATATAAGTAAACGCCAAATATGCCATATACAGCACCTAAAGAACCAAAATATATTCCTTCCATTCCAGTTATGTACACAATTACAAAAGTCAACATTCCAGAAAACAGATATATGAGAAGAAAAAATAATCTTCCTAATAGCCATTCAAGTTGAGGACCCAGGATATACAGAAAAAACAATCCTAACAGATAAGAAAAAATACTAGTATGCAAAAATATTGCTGTAAAAACTCTCCACCAATCTCCTGCCTGAATACGCCAACCTTCAACTGCACCATATTGGACCACAAGCGCTTCCCCTGACACAGACCCACTATGAAACAAGAGCATCAAGTAGCATATCGTATGTACAATCATCAGGCTTGTAATCACTGGAAAAAATCGCGGGAATTGTTTGAGAGGAATGTGTGTGTGTCCAAACAAAATTAATCCTTCTTTCTTGGGCTTACCTCTGCAATAGGTTGTCCCATCTTTAATGATATTCCTTTAGAAATGTTAGGTAACCAGTTGATCATGTTTGGTTCGAATATCAAAATAACGGTAGAACCAAATTCAAACCGTCCTAATTCCTCGCCTTTTTTCATCTGAATTGCCTTTGGATATATCTTTTTATTTTTTTGTTGTTTTTTTCCTATGTTTGTCGTAATTTCTTGATCATAAGTAACTTTAATACTTCCCACATTCGTAGCACCAACCTTGACTAAAGCAACTTGTCCAAATTCGCTATCTATATAAGAAATAACACGTTCATTTTGTGTAAATAAACCCGGAAATAAACGAACTCCTGACTTATTAACTGGATATAAATTACCAGGAATATAGGTCAGCGATTCTATTTCACCGGAAATCGGACTATGTATACGATGGTAATCACGGGGACTTAAATAAATGGTGGCAAATTGTCCATTAAAAAATTGATCTGTCTTACTGTCTCCTGCCAATAAATCTTCCAAACGATAAAATATTCCCTTTGCTTGAATAATCGTTCCTTCTTCTATTTTACCCATCTGTGTAATAATGCCATCGACAGGACTAGTTACTTTATCTGGATCTGCGTCAATTGGTCGTGCTTCTGCATTTAATTCTCTTACAAAGAAATCCAATAAGCTTTCAAATTGATCGACAGGTTTTTTCACTGGATTAAGATCTATTTGAAATTTTTTAATATAAAAAGGAATAAAATGTCGACTAAAACGTTTTTTAGCCATACTTCCCACAAATCTAGATACGCTATTTTTTGGTGTTATCTTCCAAATAAAGCGTGAAACTCGGTCTTTCATTAAATGCCTCCACTTCTAAACGATTAAAAGGAAAAAAACGGATGGGAAGAAAAAAATCTACTTGGGCACAATACTTTCTAGGAGGTGATCGAATGAACAACAAATACAAAACCGATCCTGCTCATGTTCGTAAGCAAAATGCACAAAGCCAAAACGCTGGTGCTGCTGGTCAGTATCAGACAGAATTTGCTTCTGAAGCTGCTACAAACGCCCAGCAAGTACGAGCTCAAAACGCTGCTTCTGCTAATGCTCAAGCTCAAGCTCAAAACAGTGCTGCTGGTCAGTATCAGACAGAATTTGCTTCTGAAGCTGCTACGAACGCCCAGCAAGTACGAGCTCAAAACGCTGCTTCTGCTAATGCTCAAGCTCAAGCTCAAAACAGTGCTGCTGGTCAGTATCAGACAGAATTTGCTTCTGAAGCTGCTACCAATGCTCAGCAAGTACGAGCTCAGAATGCTGCTTCTGCTGGTGCTCAAGCTCAGAACAGCGCTGCTGGGTATAAAACAGAATTCGCTTCTGAAGCTGCTACCAATGTACAACAAGTACGAGCTCAAAATGCTCGTTCTCATAGCAAAAAAAGTAAAAACCAATTTTAAGCAAGGTAGAAAATCCCAATTTTTTCAAGTTGGGATTTTCTACTTTTTCATGATACAGTGTAACACAAAATCGTCAAACGCAGTAGATAGAAGAAGTGGGAATATTTTTTATCTTCAAATGCGAAATCCATAGCAATTGCTATGGAAACATATAGGAAATACTATGTTTTTATTTTTTTGTTCGCAGGAGGTAACGAATAGCTTGACTCGTATTTACTGTCCGAATAAATTCCCGGTCCATTTTTCTGCCTGTGTATAATAACAAATACCGAATTTGTTCTGGATTTAAATTTGGATTTAACTGCAACATCAATGCAATCGTACCTGACACATGAGGTACTGCCATCGAAGTGCCACTCATTTCTTTTGTCGTCTGCCCTAACCAAGCAGATGGGATTTTTTCTCCTGGTGCAGCGATATCCACACCTTTTCCCCTGTTTCCAAAAGGCGATATTCTATCGTTCATACCGATAGAAGTTACTGCAATTGTTTCGGGAAACCTCGCAGGAAAATCGATCGTATTTTTTAACCCCTGATTACCTGTTGCTGCAACCATTACAATTTTTTTTCGATGAGCAATCATAATTGCTTTTTTTAGCGATTCGCTCACCATTTCCATCCCAAAACTCATGTTAATAATATGCATTCGCTTCTCGATGCACCAATTAATCGCACTGAGTAAATCAGATAAATTTGCACTTCCATTTTTGTTAAATGCTTTTACGGCATACAGACTTGCCCAAGGTGCAACTCCAATTAGCCCCGTATTTCGCGATCTACCTGCAATAATCCCTGCTACGTGAGTTCCATGACCATTGTAATCCATCGGTGGAAAACCTCTTGCCAAAATATTCATTCCACCTTTGTAATTACGATAAATTGCAGGATGACTTGGATCAATTCCTGTGTCAATAACCGCAATACGAATTCCTCGTCCTTTTACTTTCGTCCAAACCATTGGTGCTCCA
Organism: Shimazuella sp. NTD250; assembly: GCF_059510375.1. Classification (NCBI taxonomy): domain Bacteria; kingdom Bacillati; phylum Bacillota; class Bacilli; order Caryophanales; family Thermoactinomycetaceae; genus Shimazuella; species Shimazuella sp. NTD250. Next base: position 431,869 of record NZ_JCAJZS010000001.1, read on the forward strand.
ATACGTTCTATTCCCCAAGGGAAAGTAGGTTTAACCGCATACGTACTACCGTGATACGAAGGCTCTGTAATATTTACACGTATGTCTTGTTCTGCATGCTCTACATATGGATGATTATCTACTCTTAATCGAGGATTTACCGATTCTCCAATCACCATCCCCAGATGAGGAAGATATTCGATTGGCGTGATGCCTTGTTTTTTTAACTCTTTGGAACATCTTACAAAGTCTGCTCCCTCTTTTAAATAAAAAATCCTTCTATTCCTAATATTTTGAGGGTTCTCATTCTCTGGTTCCATTTTCTTTCCCCCTCACTCATAAGCTGTATGGAGAATAGACTATAAAACAATTGATTCTCATTAGGATGGTGGAAAAATGAGTGACGATTATTTTGCAGAATTGGCAAAGCTAGCAAGTGATCTATCCAAAAAAACAAGTCAACTGGATGAGATGATGCAGGCTATTTATAATGTGAATACATCGTTTGGTGATCGAGATAAGTTGATGAAACTTATCAATCACATGGCAAAATTTAATAATCCAAAGCCAGATGCTGCCAAGACCGATGATCCCAAGACAGATGCACCCAAAACTGCTACACCCAGTAATCCATCCACTTCTGCTCCAGACTCAGGACCAAAAGGTGATTTCATATATGATGTGTTCAATTCACCTGCTATGATGTCGATCATTAAAGAGCATTACAATAAGAAAAAAAAGTAGTGAGCTTGTTAACATAAGATATGGGAAAGAAATCCCAACGGTATATGTAATCACCTAAGAAAGTGCCCTTTTTAGATGATAAAGAAAAAAGCCTACATAATCGTAGGCTTTTAAATCTTATTTTTGAGGCTTCCATTCGTTTGCAGAACATCCAGTCAATGAAAAATCCACATCGCGACCAACGTCTTTGACTTGCTCATAGAACTGAACTACACAAGCCAATGGATGAGTGACGCTACTTTCATCGATAAAAAATAATACCGATTCCCCTTCGCTGTCTTCATAAGTCAGATATATAATGTCGTAGTCCACTTTACCAAGACGCGCATCTTCTATCGTAAATGCAGCTTCCTGACTGAGCAAAAACTCATCTTGAGACCACTTTATCGTCTCATCTTCCAGTTCATATGTATGTTCCGTGTCGTTTAAGTTACATCTTGTTAGGAGACCATAAACGACAAGCTGTTCTTTGTCCGGTTTAAGTAAACCCATCACGAATTGTTTGCTCTGTTCTTTTTTTCGCTTCAGCAGCGATTCTAAATCAGGAAAAAACATTTCCCGTGCTGAAGCTTGGAAATTTACATTGCTCCCATGAGTAAATACTTTCACGAAATTCACCCCTCGCTTATATTTCTTAAGTATGTACCCAGGCTGATTATAACATAAGAGGCGAGAAAACCCACTGTAGGGGTAGTGGAAGGAAAGTGAGCACCATTCATTTCAAATCAAAAAAAGCAAGTAAATGAGCAGTGATCGAAATCACTGCTCATATCACCAAATATTTAACTATTTGTGTAAGAGTCTTAGTAAGCTCCACCACCAAGTTGTTGCTCAGCTAAAGAAACAAGACGTTTGGTGATTTCTCCTCCTACAGAACCGTTTGCACGAGAAGTGGTATCAGGACCAAGTTGTACACCAAATTCTTGAGCAATTTCATACTTCATTTGATCAAGAGCTTGAGCTGCTCCTTGTACTAACAATTGGTTAGAATTGTTGTTACGATTTTGTGCCATGTTGTTTCACCTCCTCTCCGCTGGGTGTACTCTTATATTGCTTCTTTTTGCTTTGGAACATTCGTGTGAAAAACTGGAATTTCAATGTCATTTGTTGGAAAACAATAAAAAGCACGCTGTACGTTATATACAGCGTGCTTTTTGCTCTTTAACTTATGAGATTCCTGCGCATTTCTTTATGTTGTTGTCTAAGTTTTTTCATCTCTTGGTGTAGGTCATATTGTTCCAAAAACTCATGTCGCTCTTTTGCAAGTAAGTATTCTTCCATCAATAGATCTATCTGCTTTTCCAGTGCTTTCAGCTCTTCCATCATGTCTTACTCAGCACCTCTATTCATCTAGATATATAAAAAGAATTAACTTGTCACACAGGTATATACCCTTTATGTACATAAGATAAACATAAAATATCAAAATAGAAAAAAGTATATATTTAGTTTGAATGGGTTACTTTTTTTGATAGAATAGTAACATCATTCTTAAAAAAGTTATATTTCAAAGGTGGGATAACATCATGTCTGCAAACACACCTCATATACCTGCTTTTTTAAAACAGTTTCGCTCCATGAAATTTGAACTTATGATCCAAGACTTACCTAAATTAAGTAGAGATCAATTGGAATTGTTAAAAAAAGAAATTGAACATTTATTGGAGAAAAAAAATTAACCAGCCCTCAGGAAGAGTGGCTGGTTTTTTGTAAGGATTGGAAAAGCTGTCTGGCAATTACAGATGATCGAAAAAAACGATACATCCCCAATGCATGTACAGCTGAAAACAGTTGTGTTCCTGACCGAATATGATTTTTTTCATCTAACCGAACATAATCATACTCTGTTAAAAGCTCTAATAACGTTTCTGTTGTTTGATCTTCACTGTAGGTTTGAAATAGATCATGAAATTTTGAAAGCTCTATGTAATCTTTTGCATTCCACTGTTTTCTTATATCCTTGTCCAATTGAGGATATATCAGCAGCCCCCAAAGAATGACTATTGCAGCTTGGGCTTGTTCAGACCATTTTTTATGTGGTGGATCTTCCAGTCTGGAAGTAAGTTGGGAGCGAATTTGATTTAAAGACAACAACTGAAGCACTCCTTTAATCTCTTATATCTCTATCATTTGTCCAATAATTTCCTTTTCATACTTCATTTCGCATATTTTATTAAATTTAGCCGATTAAATACAGGTTGGAAAATACTTATGTTCATAATTGCTATCTTAATAGTGGAAAAGTTTGTGTCTTTTCTGTTATATTGTTAAGTAATAAAAATGTGAACATTGAAAGGAGTTTCTATATGCTGCTCGACCCAAAAAAAGGCAAATATTCAATAGAAGAAAATGAAAAAATTATAGAATTAGTAAATGAAGGATTAAAAAAAGGGGAAAGAGAGCGAGATACCATCAAAGTTATAGCCAATACATTAAACCGAGGCTATGCAGGTATCATGTCCCATGTAAGAAAATTAAAATCAGAGCAATCATCACGCTTTGAAGTGATGGATGAACAATATAAAGATAATGCAGCACGATTAAATAGTTGGACAGAAGCAGAAGAAGATATTGTAATTGATACAGTCAATCAACATCTTGGAGCTGGTAAATCATTATCTACCGCGATTTCCTCTTTAGAAGAGAAACTTTCACGTACGCAAGGGGCCATCTACCAGAGAATTTATACCCTCAGAAGAAAACAGTCAGAACGATTTGCCCATTTACCTGCCGAACGACCTAGAAAGAAAAGAAAGTTACCTGAGTGGCAAACCAATCGACCCGTCATTCGCAATTTAGATCGCTCAGAAACTACCAATGAACAATTTCAAGCGCCAAGTTTTTCCTCAATCTGGAGTACAAATTCAACTCAAGAATCTCCATCTCAGACAGAAGAAACCATGATCTACCAAGCTTTTGAATCTCGTTATGGTCGTTTGACATCAGAAGCAAAAGAAAAGTTAAATCTGCTAATGCGCCAGTATGGGGGAACTCGGGTATCTATTTCTTTGCTGACTTTAAGTGAAGATAAAGCGTTTCCAAGCATTATCGCAGACTTCTTAGCCATGAAAATGCAAAGAGATACCTAAATTATTTTAAAAATGAACTTATCATATATATTGCTTTCAATGCAAGTTATTATAAAAATACTTACTATAACGTATAGGAAAAAGAGTCTATTTATGGGATAGACTCTTCGTGCATCTGTGATGATAAACCATCATTTCTATTCTTTTGCTTGATTTTTTGGTCGTACTGGGATACTTGCATTAATAATGGTAGTTCTTTCTTTGGATTGAGGTACAATGGTAACCTGTCCCACAACATCGTATCCAAAATCATCACATAGCTCGATCAATTTAGTCTGAAATAATTTTAATTTCTTCTCATCAATATCTGATCTCTGGTAACTCAAGACAAGAGATAGACGATCGTCAGCAGTCACTGCTGTTGGTTCTTCTTTCTCTTTATTAAACATATTAAATAAGGTCAATGCTGTTTCACCTCGATTTCTTTTCACGCGATGTGAAACAATCGTTTAATCCGCGAAATAAGCGTACCTTCTTCTAGTTCGAGGAAAGGCACATCCTCACCTGACAATCTTCGAGCAATGTTAGAAAATGCTTTACCAGCATATGATTTACCATCCAATATGACAGGCTCTCCTGTATTTGATGAACGAATTATTCTGCGGTCCTCTGGAACAACACCTAATAAGTTAATAGCTAAGTGATTTTTGACACGGTCTACGCTCAACATATCGCCATCTTTTACCATATCTGGCTGCACACGATTAACCACAAGGTCAATCTGATCTAAATTTGCTGATTCCAAAAGACCAATTACTCTATCAGAGTCCCGAACAGACGGTATTTCTGGATTTACGACAAGTATTGCCCTATCAGCTGCAGCAATAGCATTTCGAAAGCCGCCTTCTATACCTGCTGGGGAATCGATTAAAATAAAATCAAATTCTTTACGCAACTCATTTACTACTTGTTTTACTTGATTTGGAGATACTTCTTCTTTGTAGCGAGTTTGGGCTGCTGGGAGTAATGCTAAGTCGGGATACTCTTTGTGGCGAACCAAAGATTGTCTAAGTTTGCTAACCCCTTCAATAACATCCACAATGTCATACACAATACGATTTTCTAAACCCAACATGAGATCTAGCTTTCGTAATCCAATATCTGTATCCACCAAACAAACACGATGTCCTAGTTGGGCCAAACCTAGACCTACGGAGGCTACTGTAGTAGATTTTCCTACTCCTCCCTTTCCACTAGTAATAGTAATTGCTACTGATCGCTGGCTCATCTACGTACTCCTTTCTGGAGAAGTCAGTGTTATTTTTCCTTTGGTTGATTAATTTGACCTACACAATATTCGCCCAGAAGGTGATTTTTCCTAAATTCGACAAATATTGTTTATTTCCTCTATAAAATGGTAAATTTAGTAATAATTTTTTTGACAATTCCTGCACTGTCTATCATCTTCACCTACTTGATGGGCACAATAAGGACATAAATAAATTAGCAAAGATGATGGTTCAGAAAAAGAGGTAGTATGATGACCCGCTGGAGATAAACCATCGGAATAAGAAAACTTATTTTCATTCTTCACTTTTTCTATTTCCATATCAATGCTTTTTATTTCTCTTTGTACAAATTGCAGACGCTCTAACCCACTTTTCAGCGCTTTGTTGATACTGATATTCTGTTCCTTTTCCCATTCCGTAAAAGCTACCCACCCAATTTCTTCAGCTATCTGATCTGCTTCTCGTTTCTTATCTTTTCGCTTGTAGTTTAACTTGCTCAGCTCAATCATTCGTTTGGATGCATGACTCGTCTCTGCAACACTTTTTCCAATTTTATTTCGCAAATCCTCAAATAAATTCACTAACCTAAACCCCACTTTCCTATCTTTTATATAAAAGGTGGTGCTTCTTGAATGTCAAGTCTTATAACGGATTTCATCGATTTTCTTTTAAAAGACCCAGAGTGCCCATCCAAACAGCTGGATCTTAAGACTTTCGCTGGAAAAACTTTTTTATACACCAGTCTGCATGTTTCTCCAAACGTAATGATGAGCTATTTCAATCAAAAAAGTAAATTATTTGTAAGAGGTACAATTTGGTGTTTTCAATGCCTGTACATTAGAAAAAACGCAAACTTTGTGGTTTACCAGATTGCTTTTGTCGCGCCTGATGAAAAAAGTTTTTGCTGTGGAAATCGATGTGTAGACTGTAAATGGAGCAAAAAAGGTTAATTTATTACCTTTTTTTTCTTGTAATTAGATCATTTGGTACCTTTATTTCTTTGGAGACGGACCGTGCAATGAGGTGTGAAACTTGGAATAACAATTGCTCAATCTGCTGCTCGGTCTTTAGATATTCACCGATCAGGGGATGTCCATTCAGCTTTTCTCGATAATACTCCATTTTTTCTTTTGCTTCATGATAATTGGGATGAAAAATACCAAATCTTTTCGTTTCCTCAAAGTCTTCCTTTACTTTTTCAAAAGATTTTATCAACATTTGAGCTTCTGCATTTGTATGGATTTCTTTTTTCAATTCGAGATACCGCTTTACTTCTTCTGAATCATTTATTTGATTGCCTAATTGCTCAGCAGCTTCCATTAATTCATTTAGATCAAACGTACTCATCTTGTTTCCCTCCACTTGTTTTATTGTATCACAAAGTGCCCTCCTAAAAACGCTCAGGAGGGCTATATGCAAGGAAGGGGGAAGCTATAAAAAAACGCTTCCCCTATTATTTATGATCGTCCATCCAAAATTATCCCCAACATATTCCTATTAAGTTGGATTTATGCTGCACATAATAAAGAGAAATGCAACAAGGTAGGCATTTTCAATCGAATTGGATAATATTTCTAATTAATATGTGACATTTGGAAATTATTGAACACGAACTATGAGAAAATTTATCAAAACATCAGATGATATGTAGCTTTCTTATGTTATAATTTTATTTGATACTTACTTTTTAGGAGGTTGTCCATCATTGGATAGTGACCATGACCTGGTTAGTCTCATCTTACAACTAGCACTCGTATTTTTCCTTGTTTTATTAAATGGTTTCTTTGTAGCATCCGAATTTGCAATGGTAAGAGTTCGTTCTACTCGAATTGCTCAATTAACCGAAGAAGGAAACGTAAGTGCAAAATTAGCACAGAGAGTGTTGCTCGACCTTGACGCCTATTTATCTGCTACACAATTAGGTATCACCTTAGCTTCATTAGGTCTTGGTTGGGTTGGAGAAAGTGTAATTGCTGAGTTAATAAAACCGGTACTAGATAATTTCCATATTTCCAACAGCGTCTTACATATCATTTCCAGTATTATTGCCTTTATCGTGATTACCTTTCTACATATTGTACTAGGTGAAATGGCGCCTAAATCACTTGCGATCAGGAAAGCTGAAGGCACAACTTTGCTTGTTGCAAGACCGATGCAAATCTTCTTTGTCGTCTTTCGGCCAGCTATTTGGTTATTAAATCATTCTGCTAACCTCATCTTAAAATTGTTAGGTGTATCTTTAGAAAAAGACCAACAACAAGCTCATACGGAAGAAGAAATCCGCATGCTTGTCGAGCAGAGTCATAAGAGTGGAATGATCGATCAGACGGAGCTTTCCCTTTTTGATAATATCTTTGAATTTGCTGATCGCGTTGGGCGTGAAGTCATGGTGCCGCGTGTAAATATGGTTTGTATTTATGTAGGAGACGATTTAGCCTCCAACATTGAAATTATAAAAGAGAGTCAATTTACCCGCTTTCCTTTATGCGGAAAAGACAAAGATGACATCATCGGAATTATTCACATTCGAGATGTCTATGAACGAATCATTGAATCCGAAGATGTCCAACTATCGCAAATCGTTCGTCCAGCTATTTTAGTTCCGGAAACGATGGAAATCAAAGATATCCTAGCAACCTTGCAGAAAAACAAAACAGAGATGGCCATTGTTGTGGATGAGTACGGCGGCACTTCTGGTCTTGTTACATTAGAAGATATCATTGAGGAAATCGTCGGAGAAATCCAAGACGAATTTGACGATGAACGACCCTTTTTCCAACAAAAAGGAGTCGAAACTTCCATTGATGCTCGATTATTGATCGAGGAAGTAAACGACTATTTCCATACGGATATTGAAGACGATGACAATGATACAATTGGAGGCTGGGTCTTTTCCCGTCTACAAGAAGTACCCAAAGTGGGGAAATTTGTAGAATACGATGGCTTGACATTTACGGTTCAAGAAATGGATCACAACAGCGTCACCCGCCTGTTAGTCGTCCGTAAAATCCCCCCTGAAGAAGATACACTGGAAAATGAATCAGATAAATTAGAAGTAAACGTCGGTAAACAATAAAGCCGTTTGATCTCATTCAAACGGCTTATTCTCACACAGCATTAGACATAATCAGCTCTTTTATTTGGTTTAAGAATTATGGGAATATTAGGCAAATCGGAGGAATAAAAATGGAAACTCTGGGATGGATCATAATTCTGTTGATGACAGTGATGATTGTCTCTAGTATACAAAAGTATAATAAGTTGGAAAAAAGATTAAACCGAAATGAAAAAATTATCCAACTCCTGGTAAATCGATTAGGAATCGACACAAATTTAGCGATGGAATGGGACTCTGATCCTTCTGAAAACAAAAAAATAAAACCAGTCCACTACCATGATGAAGATCTAGTTGAGCTGTTGCAAGACCGGAAAGAAGAGAGGATAAAACACCAGAAGGAAGTAGATGCCCAGCTTTTAGAATTGGTACAAGATGGGAAAAAAATACAAGCGATAAAACGAGCGAGAGAACGATATGACTTTGGTTTAAAAGAAGCAAAGGAATATGTGGAGCACTTAGAAAGAAAATGGAAATCAAAATAAATCAAAAAAAGCAGCGACCGACTATGTCTACCCAAAGGATAAACAAAGCCGGTCGTCCTTCGCTAGAAGGAAGGTTTACTCTGTGACGAGAGTTGGACGTTGATTTTGGACGCTAGGAGTCTTTGTGTTGATCATGCTCAGCACAGCCACAACAATTTGGCCGAACAACCTTCACCTTTCGGGTCATGCGCAAGAAAAACAAACTCATTGCAAGCACAACCACCACACAGATAAGAACATACAGCAGGCCGATGTGGCTGAAAAGGTATTGGGGATAAATCGCAAAAAAGAGTATTCCATTTCCACAGAGAAACAGGATCATTTGGATAGCAGAAACCTTCTGCCTTATCTTTTTGCGAAGTTCTGATTTCATTCGTACTCTTTCTTATCAAGGTCACAGAGAATTCAACTTATTATACACGATCTATCCTTATTTCGGAATATTTTTATAAATGGGAGCAATTCGATCAATCCGATTGGTCCATATCCAGCCTGAAAAGTCCTTAGGAAGGCGTTTTAGATCCTCTGCTGTATCAAATCCACTGGAAAATTCACTGCCGTCTCCACCAACCACCATTACTCTCGTATTTATTCGATCCATACGCTTCAGAAACTTGTTTGGCCACCCCCATAGCCAAGGTCCGATTTTTTCAGGAATATGCAACTCTGTATGCTCACAAGCACTTGGAACATATCCTGTCCATCCCAAAGCGATATAGGGGAGCAGACAGCTTTTCATCGTTGCTTTGGACATTACTCGCATATTTGGTAGCTTTTCTTTTAAAGCAGCAATAGGCTCATCACCACCATACACCGTTAGCTTGCTTTGTCTATCTTTTGAAAGTTTGGATAAATAGGATGCCAGCAGTTCTCCTTCTTTTGGGTCACTACTTTTTACATCAATCAAAAGTTCTTGATCTGGAAAATGGTCCAATACTTCTGTCAAAGACGGCATCAAGCCTATTCCCTTGCCACGAAAGGGATATGTTTTACCATTGTCAGCAGTATATCCATAACCAATATCTATTTTTTTTAATTCAGCCATTGTATAATCCTTTGTCACACCATGGACATTGGTGCGGCAATCTAACGTCCAATCATGAAAAATTGCGAATTGCTCATCCTTTGTCTCATGAACATCGAGTTCTACCATATCTGCTCCATCATGAAAAGCCGCTTCCATCGAAGCAATTGTGTTTTCCAAATAAGGATACTCTGGTGGATAGATGCGTTTAGCCGTACAGGTATCATTTTGGATTCCTGCCATGGAAAAAGTTTGAGCAAGTCCACGATGCGCTAATAGCTTTGGTTTCTCACTCAATGGCTTACTAAAGATGGCAGTATTATTGAAGTAAATAAAAGCTACCAAAATAACCAATAGGAGAAAAACCTTGCTTTTTGCTATTTTTTTTAATTTATTCACTTACTAACCCCTCCCAGATGATATTCAACTTTTGCTGCAATACCTCCATCATTGTTTCAAGATGCAACGAAGCTGACTGGGTCAAAAGTGTGTGAATAAATATTCCCACTAAAATAGAAGCCACCATGTCACTATCCCATTTTTTGAAACGATTGATGTTTTCTTTCTCTTCGTCGATTATTTGAGCTAATGTAGATTGGAATTTTCCAATGTTGTTTGATTCCGTTTCGGAACGAACGGTGGATCGAATAGTTTCCTCCAATGTTAGACCGAGTAAATCTGGATATTTGTAATAAATCGTCATCAAATCTCGAAAGATATGAAGCACCCGGTCTTTTAATGATCCCTGTTGATGAAGTTTTATGATTTCATCCAAACGATTCATATATGTATCTGTTATATGCAATAAAATATGTTCTTTCTTGGGAAAATAATTAAAGAATGTACCCTTTGCAATCCCACAAGCTGCTGTGATTTCCTCAACCGTTACATTTTCATAGCCTTTTTGTTTAAATAATGCAATGGCATGTTTAATAATGGATTCTCTTGTTTGCTTTTTTCGGTTTTCCCTTAGCATTGCCAACCTCCTCGCAAAAAATGACCATAGTCATATTTGACCATAGTCATTTTATCGCTACTTGCCCTTTATTGCAATATGAAATAGAAAGGTTTTAATGAGATTGTCATGCATTCTTTGGTAGCGATGGTGGATAAAACATAATAAATAAACGTAAGCAATCCATTTATTCAATCGTTTCAGTCGAAAGACAGAGTAATAAGTTACTATCATTTAAAGCTGTCTATCAAGATTGGAAACAAAAGAAGATAACAGCTGTAGAAGCCATGAAAATAGTGGGGATGAAAAGTAATACGTTTTACAGAAGAGTAAAGGATTACGAATCAAATATTTAGCGATTATATGAAAAACAACCTTTGATATTGGAGTGGCTACAAAAGGTTGTTTTTCATTAATGGACTTTTTTGAAGAGTTAGGAAAAAATACTCAATTATTTTTGGTGTTCTTTTTCCTAGATTATCACCACATCATGTCTTTCAATCGAAAATTTCCCTTCTCTCTTATAACGAATGAAAGAATGTTATTTATTCTTTTATACTTCTTTATTGCCAAAAGTACTTTTCAACTCATGATAAATTGATTCCTGCTCATTCTCACTTTCTATTAAATCAAATAAAAGTGTAATCAATTGCTTCCGCTGTCGGGCTGGAAAATTAGCGATTACTTTTTCCGCTGCTGTATCCATTGTCTTCCTGATTTTCTCCATATAAGGTTTGGATTTTTCGGTTACTTGTAGTAAGGTGGCTCGACGATCTTCTGGATCAGGTACTCGAATAAGAAATTTTTCCTTTTCTAGTGCATCTACATACTGTGTAACCGTTCTTGGATGAATCCCCAATCTCGGTGCTAACTCACTGATCCTAATTTTCCCTGCCTCTGCAATGGCAACCAATACCCGTAATCTCGGTCCTGTCAATTGCAAAGGTGAACCGTCTTCCGCCAACTGCATCTCAAACTGGCGGTGTAAATAATGTGATGTTCGAAAAACAGTTCGCAATAGTCCACTAGCTGAAACATGGAGTTTATCTGCCTTTTTTTTATCTTCTCTCATAACTGTTAACCTCCTTGACAAAAACATTTACGGAGTATACTCTGTAAATGCACCATTATCTTATCACACTTTATGAAAAAAAGGAGCATCTTGCATGAAAACATTATTTGTAAATGCCAATAATCGACCAAGCACACAATCCATTAGTACTCAATTATATGATATATTTCTCGTCCAATACAAAAAATTTCATATCAGTGATTCTATTACAGAACTTAATTTGTTTGATGTATCTCTGCCTTACTTCGGTAATGATGCCTTTACCGGAATAGTAAAAACGAGACAAGGCACTCCTCCACTTCCCATCGAACAAAAAGCTTTTGACATAGCCACAAAATATCTAGATCAATTTTTAGATGTAGACAAAATTGTCTTTAGCTTTCCGCTTTGGAACTCGTTTGTACCGGCTGTCCTTCACACATATATTGACTACTTAAATCGACCAGGCACTACTTATCGCTATACACCAAATGGTCCAATAGGACTTATAACAGATAAAAAAGTAGTAATTCTACATGCGATAGAAGAAGGTTATTCTACACATTTTGCTAGTAACCAAGAGATGGCTGTTTCCTTTCTCATCAATAATCTCAATCAATTTGGTATAGATGATATAGAAACTATTGCGATCGATCACAGCAATATATTTCCATCTGGCGAAAGTAAGTTAAATGAAAAAGAAATAGAACTCGCGATCCAAACTGCACGATCTTTTTGATTACTCACAAAATACAAATCTATCGGCATAGGGGTTTAACGATGAAAAACAAATACTGGGTTCTCGTAACCGTTTTGATTGGTAGTTTTATAGGCTCTTTGGAACTTGTCATGCCAAACGTTGTCTTATCCCAGATTGTCAAAGAGTTAGGGTCAGATATTTCATTAGGCGGATGGATCATTACCATTTATGCCCTTTTATTTGCAACTTCCCTACCTCTATTTGGGAAAATAGGCGATATGATCGGTCACCAAAAACTATATTTGTATAGCATGGTTGCTTTTGCCATCACTAGCTTTCTATGTGGTATTTCGAACAACATTTATTGGTTGATTATATGGAGAGCATTAGCAGGTTTAACCATTGCTCCAGCATTGCCTAGTGGAATGGCAATAATCTCAAGAGCATTTTCCCCTGAAGAAAGAGGCAAGGCGATGGGGATTTTTGGAATGATCGTGGCAATCTCTACCGGTATAGGGACTCCATTAGGTGGATTGTTAACCAGTTATCTCAGTTGGTCGTATTTGTTTTATTTCTCCATCCCATTTGCTTTGATCGGATTTATCTTTGGTCTGTTCTTCTTTGCAAAAACCAAGGGGACAATTGTTGGGAAATTTGACCTAGTTGGTGCTCTAACATTTTCTGGGTCCGTAATTTCGTTTATGCTCTATTTGACACTTGGAGCAAAAGTTGGGTGGAGTAGCATAATAAATATCACAATATTCATAATTATGATTGTATTGATCGTTACTTTTATCCTCTCCTCTAGGAAAAATACACATTCATTCATCCCGTTGCAGCTATTCAGCTACCCTATATTCACTTCCATCGCATTTATCCGATCTTTACAGATGACGATCTACAATGGAACGATGTTTCTCCTTCCTTTCTTTTTTAGTGTGGTGATGAAAACTGATACGAAAACGATCGGACTTGGATTATTTATCCTTTCGATTGCCATCATGATTATTTCCCCAGTAGTTGGAAAACTATCTGATTTGATCAATCAAAAAACTTTGGTAACACTTGGAATGTTATTTACCGCCTTGGGTTCCTTGAGTTTGGTATTATTTCCAGGAAAAATTTTTAGCCCCTCTATGATTATTACCATGATTCTTTTAGGTATCGGGATTGGTACCGTACAATCTTCTGCAATGACAGCAGTTAGTCTAGCATTACCGAGAGAATTATTTGGAGTGGGATTAGGTGTTTTTAATATGTTGGGTCATGTAGGCGGGGCAATTGGACTTTCCATTTTTACCATTCTGGTGACAATGATTGATTTTAGGTGGAACTTTTTTATCATGACAATAGCGGGGGCAGTAGGTACGATTTCCGCCTTTTTGTTTATTCCAACAAAATCTGTTGCAAAAACTGCTGGACAAAAAATCCAACAGAGATAACTTAATTTTTTGGTGTTAGAGGGAGTGTAATCGATTACTCGCCAATTGCCTTATTTATTACAATGTCAGTATCCTATCGAATATGCTTGCCTATAGAGAGAGCCATGGTCAAGATACAGATGTGTTGAAACAAATTTCCCCTCTGAAATATTTAAATATCAGGAGGGGATTTTCTTATTCCACCTTTTCGAGGCGTTGTGCAAAAACACCCAATTTAGTACTTGAACTTAATATAAAAATCGACAATGTTTCCGTATTTATCTGATTCGATATGACAACAACCCATCAATAGTTTTTTTAATTCCTCTCTTCCTCGTTGAACCCTTGATTTTGCTGTTGAATAAGGAATACCTAATTTCTTACTCAGTTCTTTTTGTGATAATCCTTGTAGTTCAGATAAAAGCAATGCTTCACGATATTTTTCTGGCAGCATTTGGATAGTAGACTCCAGACAAGCAACTACTTCTTCTGTAAAATTTTTTTCTTCTTCTATGGATGTATCGCTTATTTCCAATTCGGTTGGCAGCTTTTCTGTCGGTTTCTCTGATCGATAAAAATCAATAATGGTGTTCCGGGTAATTTGATAAATCCAACTTTGCAACTTTTGCTTTTCTTTTAAGTCCGTAAGATGCTCATGGATTTTCATAAATACCATTTGCAAAATATCATCCACTTTAGATTGATCTCGAACTCGCAGGGAGATGAATCGCTTAAGAGGTGCTTGAAATTCACACCAAATACTCTCCATATTCAATTGCAAACACACTCCTACTCTCGAATTTTATTTATAAAATATACAACAAAACAAAAAAGAAATAAATTTTTTTCGTCCTCTTTGCATCTTTTTTTATTTATCAACGTCATCCATATTGAACTTAATAATTAGGAGGAATAAAGATGAACAGCAAAGAACTAATCGAGTTTAACAAAGGGAGAAAAATAAACCAAATTGCAATCGTAACCCCTGATATAGAACGATCGATGAAGGCATGGGTAGAAAATTTAGGGATAGGTCCTTGGATTGTCGTTACAGTGACAGAAAAAACATTAAACTATTTACATGTTCATGAAGTGGAAGTAAATGAACCTTTTAAATTTTTGATTGCCGTTGCTCAAGTTGGTGATATTCAGTTTGAAATGATACAGCCAGTATACGGGCCTACTATTTTTGAGAAATTTGTTCAAGAAAAAGGAGAAGGTTTGCATCATATTAAAGAAAAAATACCGACCGAAAATATAGATTCAGTATTATCTTCTTACAAAAACAATGGAATCTCTGTCATTCAAGATGGCAGATTGGGCGATGACTTACATTTTTATTTAGATACAGAGGAATCACTTGGTTTCTTATACGAAATAGGAAATTCTCCAGAATTAGATTTACCGCCTGATATGTACAGAATCTATCCTTCTGAAGGAGAATAAACGAAACAATTTACTGCGAAAGGAAGAGCTAACAATGATTAAACGTAAAGTAAAAGCATTGCTGCTAGATTTATAGGTCATCCCCCTGCCCAAACTTTAAATTATTATGGAGTGATAAAGGATCATCCATTATTAACAGGAACAGATAATTTTAGTGTTCTTGAAGAACCTTATCAGGTAGAGTTTGATCCTTCCATTACCAAAAATGTATTTTTGGAATTTGAATACAATGGAAAGCTGTATCCAGCTGCTTGGAAAAAAACTTATGGTCTTGGGAGAGTGATTTATCTTCAACCCGGCCACAGTAATGCATCATTTACACCAAAAGCATTTCAAAAACTTGTGTTAAATAGTATCCACTGGGTATCAAATATAAATGACGAAAAACCCACCTTTATTGATAGTTCCAATGATAAAAATCCACAATCAAATAATGGTTAACTCTCGTTTTTGCTTATACATTCGATGAAATCATTAATTATCTCAGCTAACTGTTGTGGATTACTAAGCATAGGCAGATGTCCAGTATGTAATTCTTTCACTATCTGCGTATTAAGATGGACAATCATTTGATCTTGTAACAATGGTGGAAATTCTTGATCATTCATAAGTTTCACATACATTTTTGCTACATCTGGAATAGAAACCTCGATACCTTCTGTATAAAGAGAGAGGGATTCTGGAATAAAAGAATTTATAATCTCAGATGCTTGATCATTCGTTAGATCGTCGCATAGTCCTTGTCGAATCGCTGATGCTGGTGGTTTTGTTCCAAAAACACGCATCATTAAACTCATCATAAAACGTTTTGCAAAAGGGAAAATCGAGAGAAAAGATCCACCCTTTTTTGGAATAGCTGCTCCAATTCCTACAAATCCCAGTAACTGATTATGAAAAATATTTGCTAATTTTAATCCAAGTAACCCTCCAATTGAATGGACAACGATAACAAACTTATCAACCTCCCATGTTTCTATTTGTTTTTGCATGTGCTCAATATAAGCTTGAAGCGACAGCTGTTTTTTTGATTTCCTTGGAAAAGTAATCTGTAAGACTGGATAACTCAATTGCCCTGAGACTTTTGACCAGATTCCACTGTGTAAACCTGCACCATGAATAAATACGAGACCTACTTGCTGATTTGTTTGATTTACGATTCTCATCCATGCGACTCCTCTTTCTAATGTCTTTGTTCTTAATGATAAAGAGGTTCCATGACAAATACTGTCAGTGTATATAAAAATATAAATCGTAGATTAGCAGATTACGTTTTACTTAACCTTAAAGTAAAAAACCCAGTACGCCTAAGTACTGGATTAATCATTTTCAAATGCAACTGCATGGGCGATACAAGGGATGTTTTCTCCTTGTTGATACGAAACAGGGCTGAGCAGTGCACCTGTAGCGATAACAAGAATGCGTTCTAGCTTACCTTGTTCCACTTCTTTCATCAGCTTTCCATAGGTGACTACTGCACTGCTGGCACAGCCGCTTCCACCAGCAAAGGTTTCCTGTTCAGGCTTATAAATCATCAGCCCGCAGTCGGAAAATTGCGCTCCCATGTCATAACCTGCTTGAAATAAAAGTTCTCTTGCGATTGGATGTCCGACAGTAGCTAAGTCACCTGTAACAATGAGGTCGTAATCTGCTGGTTTTCTGCCTGTATCTTGAAAATGCGAAATAATAGTATCTACTGCCGCAGGAGCCATAGCAGAGCCCATATCAAATGGATTTTTTACTCCGCGTTCCATCACTTTTCCGATTGTGGCATAGCGAACGCGAGGGCCAGCATCGGCTTTCCCTAATACCGCTGCCCCAGCTCCTGTAACGGTCCACTGGGCTGTACTTGGTTTTTGTCCACCGTATTCGGTCGGATAGCGGTATTGCTTCTCTGCTGTACAATTATGACTGGATACTCCTACAATAGCATGCTGGGAATATCCAGCATTCACAAACGAAGCACCGATTGTCATCGATAGCATAGACGAAGAACAAGCACCGTATATCCCCATGAAGGGAATTCCTAATTTTTGTGCGGAAAAAGAGGCAGTGATATTTTGGTTTAATAAATCCCCTGCTAAATACACTCCGATGTCAGTCGGCAGCTTTCCCGATTTTTGAATAGCTGCATCTACCGCAGTGGAAAGCATCTTTCGTTCTGCTTTTTCCCAAGTGTCCTCTCCTGCATATAAATCATCAAACGTGTGATCTAAATGTTTTCCGATGATCCCCTCAGACTCCATCGGTCCACCGACAGCAGCAGAAGCTAAAACTCTTGTGTCTGGGTTGAATTCCCAAGTTCTACCGATCATGTTTTAGCCTCCTACCGCCATGATGACCAATGTCCGAATCAAACTGACTACAAAGGCAGAGAATACACCCCATACGATAACAGAACCGGCTAATTTAAACATATTTCCACCTACACCGAGCACATAACCTTCTGATTTATGCTCTAAAGCAGCAGAGGCAATCGAATTCGCAAAACCAGTGACTGGCACTGCTGTACCTGCTCCAGCCCACTGCCCAATGTTGTCATATACCCCGAAACCAGTTAAGAGGCATGTAATGATGACTATAGTTGCGACTGTCATACTGCTTGCTACATCTTTTGGATATCCAAAACCTTTATAAAGCATGTTTAAAGCTTCACCGATAATACATATAAAACCGCCTACGAAAAATGCCTTTAAACAGTTTGCTAAAACTTTTGGTTTTGGACGATGTTTTTGCGCCAATTTATCATAAGCTTGATCTTGTTGGATTTGTCTAGCTTGTTGAGTGGACAATGAAATAACCTCCTAATAATAACAACGTTATTTTTTGCGTTTGGAGGTTATTTATACAAGATTCAATGGTCGTCTTGAATTGATTTCACTCTTGAAAATAAAAAAACCACTGCAATAGTGATCGAAATGTACCCTATAAAAAGTGGTTGCCCTCAACTGGATGCTGAGGGCGGTGAGTGGTGTCCATCCCATAGCTAAAATTCAGCTATGAGACGGACGGACCTCTCCGGTCGCAGCCTGGAGGGCTACGACCGAAATTATGGTGCTGGCATCCCGCCCTTCCTACCCGCCGAAGCGGGTAGGCTGGGGCCTAAGCCCCTGGCGGGATTTTGGGGCTCCCGCCCCCTTAGTGGCGCTCAGCGCCACTGAGTTTGTGGCGACTCTCCCGCCACCGAGTTATGGCGACTCTCCCGCCACCGAGTCGTGGCGCATCCGCGCCACTGCGTTGGCTCTCTGAGCCACCAGAAGTTTTATATATTCCACGCCTACTAGCGGTTCACAGGACGACGTATCCTACACACTACACTTCCTCATGCGCACATTCCCAGTCAGTAAACCTGTGGGCTCCTCTTCAGCTGTGTTCGCAGAAATATCAAGGACTAATGTCCTCAACAAATCAGCGACTACAGCATTGTATGAGAAGCTTGTTATTCCTCCACAGATTATACCTTCTGGTACAGTACGCACTCAGTTGTGCAGCTTTACAGATACGCCGCCCCTTCACCCGGGTTCGACATAATCAGTATATCATGAAAGCAATTGAAATGCGTGTTGAAAATATAAATTTATTTGTAATTTATTAAGATGTCAAAAAAGCTACCAGCAATAAAACACTGGAAGCTTTATAAATTTTTATAAATCGTTAGAAGTATGATGATAATGTGTTTCAGAAATTTCACTTAAGGCATCACTTGCCTCATTTTGATATGGTGAGCGGACCGCCATATCTCCTAAAGATACAACACCAATCAACTGATTTTGATCAACAACAGGCAGACGTCTAATTTGTGCTTCTGCCATTTTTTCAGCTGCTTCATCTACTGACATTTCCGGTGTACCATATACCAATTGAGATGACATGATATCCTGTAATGGAGAGGAATTCGGCTTTTTTTCTGCAATTCCACGAGTGACGATATCCCGGTCCGTGATGATCCCTTTTAATTGCCCATTTTCACAAACAGGTATCATTCCGACATTTTCATTTCTCATCATTGTAGCAGCTTCAAACAGATTGTCATCTGGAGATAGATGAGCGATATCTGTTGACATAATATCCCTTACCTTATGCATCTATCAATGCCCCCTTTTGCGGTTAGCATAACCGCATTTCATAAGGGACATGCATCTTACATAAAGGAAGCAAGTAAAGTCGGTTTATTCGTTTCAAGAGAAGCTTCATGCAAGTACTGGACAGCCCCTTTGACCAGCAGCTCCAACCCTAGTTTCATCGCTTCTTCATCCACATCAAATCTCGGATGGTGATGAGGAGCTGTAATTCCTCTTAATTCGTTACCAGCACCAACAAAGCAAAAAGTTCCCGGGATCTCATTTAAATAATAAGCAAAATCTTCTCCGCCCATCATCGGGGCCATCTCTTCGACTTTGTCTTTTCCTACAATCGATTCAGCGACTTTCCACAAACGCGCTGTTTCCATATGATTGGTGACAAGCGGGGGATATCCTTTGCGAATTTCAATTTCGTAAGCAGCTCCATACATATGGCAAGTATCATGCACTACTTCTTTAATTCGGCGAAGCAAAAATTCACGAATATCCGGGGAAAAAGCGCGTACTGTCCCTTTCCATTCACAAGACTCGGAGATGACATTGGATGCATCACCACCATGGATACTTCCTATGGAAATAACAGCTGAACGAACAGGATCGATTTGCCGGCTGATGATGGATTGGATGTTGACAATGGCATGTGAGGCAACAGCGATTGCATCGGTTGTCGTGTGGGGCAGCCCTCCATGACCACCTTTACCAATGATGTTGACGGTAAATACATCGCTCGATGCAAGCATAGGCCCCGAACGAAAACTCATATATCCAGTAGGAAGCGGGGACCAGAGATGCACAGCATAAATTGCGTCTACTCCCTCTAAAACTCCCGCCTCAATCATGGCTTTAGCACCACCTGGCAGCATTTCTTCGGCATGTTGAAAAATAAATAAGATATTTCCGTATAATTGCTCTTTCATTGTCGTAAGAATAGATGCTGCACCCATTAACATTGCCATATGTCCGTCATGTCCGCATGCATGCATCACCCCTGGCACACGAGAACGATAGACACAATCTTTCTCATCTTGAATGGGTAAGGCATCCATATCAGCACGCAGGGCAATCGTTGGACCGGGATGACGACCGCGAAGCAGACCTGTGACGCCGCCGCCTCCAACTCCTGTCCGCACTTCTAATCCTAAACTTTCCAAGTGTGCTGCCACACGCTTGGAAGTTTCTCTTTCTTGAAATGAAACCTCCGGATATTGATGAAATGTTCTTCTCCATGTCACTACTCGCGGAAACAATTCCTCGATCCACTGTTTCATATATGTACTGCTACGTTTACACATAGACACATGTCCATGTGAAAATTGTTCGATGTTTCCTAATCACTCGTCGAAATAAGATAAAAAAAGGAAAAATAAAAATATTCTGCACGAGTATTAAGAAATCATACCTCCATCTCACCTATTTTCAGCATAACATTCAGACACATATCTAGTTGTAGCAGTGTACACCTGCCTTTCTTTGAATTTTTTTCGATTTGTAGTACAAGCACATCCAATGGAAATTGTTTTCACCTCCTTGTAAATTCCCGAGATTGTTACCTTGCTTTCAGATGGGGTAACATACTATCATGATTTAAGTAGAGATCAACATACACTTTAGGGGGTACTAATATATGCTTTTTCCTGAAGCAAAAACAAAAGGATTTAAAAAAGAATTTAAAGAAATTGAGCACCTGATGAAGAAACTCGGTTTCGCTCGGTGGGCTTGGGATTACAGAAAAGTTACATATGATTACAAATATACTGCGGATGGAGTCGATTATTACCTGCGTCTGCCATGTCGTGTGATAAATGACAAACAATTGGAAAATCCAAAAGCTGTCGTAGAAACAGATACCCCTGTTTTTGCCCGTCATTTCTTTCCACATGGATTAGATAATGATACCCTTGTACCAGAAAAACTCCAAGAGGAAGTTCACGAAAAAATTAACGAGTTGGAAAAAAATTTATCAGCATAAATGAAAAGAGAAGAGGTGGAAGGATTTCCTTCACCTCTTTTCGGTTCTATGTAGGGAAAAAGGGAAAAAGAAAACTACCCGATTGGCAGCTTTCTTTCCTATACAACATCTAACCTATACCATTTTCTAAACTTTCTTCATCAAAATGGTTGTCACTTTTTTGACTGTTTTTTTCTTTTATTTCAACGCCTTCAACTTTTACGTTTACTTCGACTACATTTAGTCCTGTCATATTCTCAATTGCTTGTTTCACTTCTTTTTGCAATCTGCGGCATACATCATGAATAGGGACACCAAATTCTACAATAACACGAAGACTGACGGCTGTCTCCACCTCACCGGCTTCCACTAAGACGCCTTTTCGCATATTCTTCCCGCCAACACGTTTGGCCCAGCCTTCTGTAATACCCCCAGACATACTGGCAATACCATTTACTTTACTTGCGGTTAAACCAGCAATAACGGCTACTACATCATTAGATATTTGAATCAGATTCTGTTCTGCCATATTGTTTGCTACTGCATGCTTACAAGTAGCATGTTATCCCCCTTCCTGGTTGTCATGGTGGACGAGGAAATCTATGTCGGAAAATTCGCAAGTAATTGTTACAGTTACATTTTATACAATTTACGGTACTATTTCAAACGCTTTAGCTCACTTTGTAGCCAGCGATTTTTACCATCATCTGAACTTGTGGATGAGTTAAATTAACTTTATAGCCATAAAATATTTTATCTTCTATCTCTATCTCATAAGGAAGTAGATACTTTCCTTTGACCAATCGATTAAACAAATGATTGGATTCTAACTCATCAAGATGGAATTTGCGTGACATATCATTTTTAATCCATGTGCTCCCATAACTTTTTCCTATGTTGTTCGGATCACGATACCATTCATAAATTTGGACAACTGTATTGTGAATTAAACGATCTACCTGAGAGAGAGTACTTAATTTTTCGACATTTAGAAATTCAAGTAAGTTATGTGCTTGATCACAGAACTCATGCAGTTGAGCCGACTTGGATAAACTTTCATCCCATAAACAAAATAACTCTACCCTTTTTCCTTTTGACCATAAGCGATCTAAAAGAGGAATCATATCTTGATCTGCACTTACGATAACATACGTATGAATTTCTGGTATCTGATACAAGACCTCCATGGTATCTAAACACAGTTGAATATCAGCAGCATTTTTACGTTCTTTACCTTCTCGCCCATTACTGTATACTTGATTTACATGGACTCGTTTTTTTTGTAAACTCATCATGGACAAGTCGACTTGTTCAAAATCGGCATATGCTTCCATCATACGAATCGAATCTTTACCATAATACTCAGTTAATCGCACAAACAAGTTATGGGAGTCATCGGGATGGTCGGGGTCCATATGGTACTTCTTTAGCCCGTAATAAACATTTTCTAAATCGATGAAAATAGCTGTATCCTTCCGATAATCCACTTGCAGCCCCTCCTTCCATATTTAAGCATGTTGGGAATATTCTCTGAAATTTATTGTTTTCCTGCTTTTTTCTGGTGATAATCATTCGACTTTTGAAGGAAACATATTGACAAATTTCGTGTTTTTTGTATGTCCATTGCCAATTAGCAAATGATAACGCAAAGGAGTTAATGCTATGAATCAAAAATGGTTTTACCCTGTACTCATTCTTTCTACCATCGCCAGCGCAGCAGCAAAATTTCTCGGCGGCAATCAATCCCTCCAGTTTGCCCTCGCTTGTCTATCCTTATTATTTTGGGCAGGCTTGCTAGGAAAGGCTACTGAAAATGTAGCACATTATGCTGGAGAGAGGTTAGGCGGATTATTGAACGCCACATTTGGAAATGCAGCGGAATTAATTATCGCCATCTTTCTCGTAAAAGAAGGACTATTCGACATGGTGAAAGCCAGTATCACCGGTTCTATTATCGGTAACTTACTACTGGTGTTAGGATTGAGCGTTTTTGTCGGCGGATTAAAATTTAAAATTCAAAATTTTAACCCGCTTCTGGCCGGCCATAATGCGTCCTTGATGATGCTTGCAGTCATCGCTTTAGTCGTTCCTGCTGTCTTTCTTAAAGATCTGCCTGCTGTTAAGATCAATAATGTGAGCCTTATTATCGCTTCTGTACTTATTATCGGTTATTTATTATGGCTCTACTTCTCCCTTGTTACACATAAAAAGGAA
This sequence comes from Shimazuella sp. NTD250, assembly GCF_059510375.1. Lineage (NCBI taxonomy): Bacteria > Bacillati > Bacillota > Bacilli > Caryophanales > Thermoactinomycetaceae > Shimazuella > Shimazuella sp. NTD250. The sequence goes on from NZ_JCAJZS010000001.1 coordinate 455,348, forward strand.
CTTGGCGAAAACATTGATGGGGCCCCAAACCGCGAACATGAAGAGCCTGATTATTCCATGGGAATGTCCATCTCGCTTCTCGTCGTTTCTACTGTGTTTGTTGCCATCCAGAGTGAATGGTTAGTACATACGGTTGAACATGTAGCAAAAGCATTAGGTTGGTCAGAATTATTTGTTGGTGCTTTCTTGATTGCCATTATCGGCAATGCCGCAGAACATAGTGCTGCTGTCTTCTTAGCGATGAAAAATCGCATCGGTGCTGCTGTAGAGATTGCGATCGGCAGTAGTTTGCAGATTGCCTTGTTTGTAGCTCCAGTACTTGTATTTGTCAGCCTTTTGTTTCATAAACAGATGAACTTAATTTTTACAGCATATGAATTAACTGCCATTGGCGTATCAGCCATTATCGCATCTTCTATCTCCAGGGACGGCTCGACGAACTGGTATGAAGGAACCCTGCTCTTAATCGTCTATATTATTTTAGGTACGGTATTCTTTGTTGTTTAGTCCACCTGCTAGGTGGGCTTTTTTCTTTGCTTCTCATAGGAAAATAACAGATAAAGAAGAAGTAAGAGGAGATAGGAGGAATGGAAAATGTCCGTTTGGCGCTTTGAAAGAGAAGTAGAAAATATAAAAATCGAGATTTCCCGTTTGGAAAAGGTCATGAATGAAAAACAAGATGACTTCCAACTTGCTACGAGAAGAGGAGACGAGTCCAAAGCAAGACAAGATCGAAGAAGACAGCTGCAAATTAGCAGCAAAATCCGCATGCTGACTCGAGAGCTGATCTTAGCAGAAAGAAAGCTGGAGCAAATTATGGAAGAGACAAATACAAAAATATCCCCTACAAATAGCGGGGATATGCTAACCTTCTAAAAGAATCGTATATAAATCTGCTAATTTTTGTTCTAGTTCATGTAAAAGTTGCTGACCATCTTCTCGATAGATCAAACCAACTCGAACTGCAAAATCAATCTCCCGAGACAATCCAAACATTTGCGTATCTAGAACTTCTTCGTATAAAGGACACTTAGGTAGAGTTAAGTTGGCGAGTTGGACTGCGATCAACTGCTCTATTTTTTTTGCATCTTCTCGCAAAAGGAACAATGCCTTCTGTTTACTATCAGTCTCTATTGGAGCGGTCAAGAATGAAACCCCCTATCTACCGTAGGTACACGGTTCTTCTTGAATATCTATGTTCATTATAAATATCGTAATGCACCTATGCTACAATTAGTTTATCATGAATAAGATCATTTTTGCAAAAGACTATAGAGAAGAGGATAAAAGCTTATGCATGACATCATTCTAGTAACCGGAAATGTAAAATTTAAAATCACACTCGATCCAACCATATGGATCTTTGATGACCGTCGTTTTGAACTCGAAGACCGCATCCCAGAAACCAATGGATTAGCTATTGAAATAGAACCCTTCATCCACAATACAGTACCCGCTGAGGATACTACGCATGCTGTCTGCCATCTTCAAGACGGGGAAAAAATTCATGTTCCTTTAGCAGCTCTACTGTCCAGTTACCTCTGTTTTGCCATTGATGGAAAACCGATCAAAGAAGGTGGACCTGCACTTCTATACTTTGCAGATGGTTCGAATAAGGATAATCCAATAAGAGGTATTAGAGAAATAGAAATGGCCTAGAGTGCCTCTTATTTCCCTTATTTGGAAAAGACGAGGACACAAAATGAATCAAAAATTGATCAACACCATTAATAAACACGGACCACAAAATCCTAAATTAAAGCTTGTAATCCACTTATTAGCTTTAATCTTCCTTTTTGCAGTTGGTTATTGCCTCTTGTTTTTATTAAATGCACATCTCGTCACCGCCATATTAATTGTTGGCTGGACTTTTTTATTTCCCTTTGTCTCTTTGCCTCTCACCATTCGAGCTTGGAAACAGTATAAAAATTAAGAAATTGGCGATCATTGTCCGAACTAAAGGAGATGATCGCCTTTTTTACTGTTACTTTAAAATGCTATTTTTCATGTACCAATTACAGGCTGTTTGTTAAACTACTGTTCTCTATTCGTATAATGTCTTTTTTTTACTATTGTAGCTTCAGTTTTAAAGCAGGGCGCACGCCGTCACGAGCCAGACTGAAATTTGCATAGCTGCGAATACTGTAACTTGGACCGACAAAAAACGCACGTGAAGACTTGTTTCCTTGTGTTCGCAGCCACCACCAGGAACAGCCAGCTTCTTCATCATTTCTGATGATATAGTTATCTTTGTTCGTTTTATCGTATACGTATAAACTGCATCCATCGGGTTTTTTCGTTTTGGCAAATTCCGTTCCAACTGCCTGCCGCAAATTCTTGCTGTGCATATCAGATAAATCCTTTATCTCAGTAACGCTGAGCAAAAAAACTTTGTCCTTTGTATCTGGAGTTCCTTCTCCATTGTCTGTGCAATGAGTCGTCTTAATAAATTCCTTTTCGGTGACATTGAATGCAGTGTTGTAGAATCCATCGTTCAGCCACTTGCGCAAATCACAGTCACACCACGTAATATCCACACAATCATGCCAGGTAGTATCCACACTCATACCGTGATATCGCTTGCAGTCCAAAATGTACTCGCTCAAAAGAAACAGCTCTCTCCCTGAATTTTGGAGCACCCGCCACTTTATTGGAGTCCTGTCCGTGCCATCCGCCGTCTGTGGATAAGTGCCGAAAATAATGATTTCTCCAGACTTTGCTTTTCGCATAGTATTTTGGAATTGTGAAGTCGTTTCTGAGCTTGATTCGGATTTCAGACTTTGCGAGGTCAGTTTGTCCTCATCATAATAGGAATGGAACATGTGTGAACCTCTTCTTTCGTTATATAGTATTGGCAAACTTTCATAGGCTTATATTAAACACTGTCTGCGTTTATTTCTAATGAATCGGAAGATTTGTATTTCATAATCGGAATCATAACCAATGCACCGATCAAAAGGAGCATACCTGCACCCGTGTAAATCGATACAAGCGAATAGGTGCTTTTCAAAGCTCCAGCAAAAGACATGGATAATACCATCATTCCCATAAACATCGGATTGAGCAATCCGTTCACTCGTCCAACAATAGAGGAATGGGACCATTTTAAGATCATGGTACTAATCCCAATATGAATACATGGCGTTACCAGCCCATTTATAAATTGTATGGTCAGCGTTAGTGTCACACTTGTTGAATATCCAATGATAACCGTACAAAGTGCACTAGTCATCATTCCAAATGCAAGCAGATATTGCGGTTGGATGCGCTTTGCGATAACCGCAATGACCCCGCCTCCTATCAGCATGGCTCCCCCGCTCACCATCAACATGTACTGCAAAAATTCTTTTGATTTACCCAATCTCTCTGTGACGATGAACAAGTTGAGTGCTTGAATCAGGCCGACAGCCAAACCAGCCAAAGCAAACGTAACTCCAAGGGTTCTGAGCAACGGTCTCTTCCATACATAACGAAAACCTTCCATAAATTCTCTTTGAAATTGGTTCTTTTCCATTTTCGAAGCGGGTTTGATCTTATCTTTTGGCAATCGTATGAGGACAAGAGCCGAAAACAAAAATACAAATCCCATGACCATAATCGATATTTCCAGTCCGAAGTTGCTGTAACAAAACGTTCCCAACATGGGGCCAAGAATCGAGAAAGTTGCCATTAACGACTGAAATAACGCCATCATTTGCTGTAACTGATGCTCAGGAACATGCTCCTTAATAAGTCGCATTCCCGATGGTTGTGAGAACTGAGACAAGATAGCCGAGATAAACGTTACAAAATATACCAACTGCCATGTACCAAAGTGTATAGCTGACAAAACTAGAAATACCGAGACGGCAGAAAGCAAATCGCACCAGATCATAGTCTTTCTTGGCATCCAACGATCTGCAAACGTTCCGCCAATAAAGGAAAATACAAATATTGGCGAAAATTCAGCCAAACTGATTAACGATATCGAATATGGATCATTGTGGGTTTTATCTGCGACATACAGCAATATAGCGAAATTCCGCACCCATATTCCAATCTGCAAAAGTATATTTGATAATATAATTGTTTGCACGAATCGATTGCCGACCAAACTCGACTCCTTTACAGCTTCTTGCTTTGAGTTCAAATTTATTCACTCCTTTTTTCATTCATCCTTATTCCTTTTAACCTGTGTACAATCGTACTACATTGACGCAATCTTTCGGTTTATAAACAAAAACTACTTGATTTCTCTAGTTTTTTTTCATTTAATATTGTTGCTGGACTTTAAGCTTACACTTTAAATAATGGGGAATCCGATGGATATTTTCTATACACCTAAACAAATCGCCGAACAACTAAATGTCAGTACGACAACCTTACGAAGGTATGAAGAGCTGGACTTGATACCCGATGTTCCAAGAACAGCCAGCAACCGCAGATACTATACACCTTCACATCTGCAAGCCTTTACCAGCCTTCGAGCACTGCTTAAAGGATATAATATTCCTACTGCCTATGAAGTAATGAAAAAGATAAAACAAGGGCAAACAGAAGACGGGCTTTGGTTAATCAATCAGCAGTTACACGATATACATATGGAAAAACAGCGAGTGGAATCCATCCTAAACATGATCCAACAAACCGATTTTGCAAAATACAAAAATAATAAGATAACCGATGCGATGACAATTGGGGAAGTCGCAAAAATATGCGGAGTCAATCCCTCCGCCATCCGACATTGGGAAAAAGAAGGATTGATTCGATCAGAACGAAATACTCAAAATGGATACCGGATATTTACAGCCCGTGAACTAAGAAAAATTATCGTGATCAGCAGTTTAAGAAAAACGGTTTACTTCATAGAAAGCATGAAGCAGCTGCTCGATGATCTGGACACAAGAAACTTGGAAAGCGTCAAAATTTCCTTTCAACGTGCTATCAAACAACTAAATGATCAATTGACAAAACAATATGAAGCGATCGCTGCAATGATGAAATACATCCAAATGAGATGAAGCTTTGCATAACTAGGCAAATTTCATTTACTACTTCAGTTGAGTAAAAAGAGAAACAAATAATCCCAGCGAAGATACCCGTCCAAGCCTTGAGCACAAGTCTCGTTAAGTCGCTATACACCTAGTCTTTCTTTGTTTGGCTGTAGGGTATTTTGTATTTCGGAGGACAGTCGTGGAAGACATGGATAACCTGTTCACGAAGTGATAGGATTAGGCTCAATGCTGTCAGGATAGCAGCTCCATGGCTGCGCGTTCTTTATCCGCAATCTCAAGCAAAAGTTTCGACGCATGCTGTAGCTCTTGTTGGTTACCTGTTCTCCCCATAAGGTCGATCGAAGCAGAAACACTGACCCACATTGGAGCAATCTCCGTAAACAAATGGTGGGCTTGTTCGATTTTCGGGTCTTCCAATAGATCAATACATTCTTTTAGGAAATCCCTGTACAGATTCCGAAACAAAGCACCGCCGGTTCCAGCACGCTCCATCAACAAAGCTGTCAGGTATAAATCATGTTCGATATTGTTACTGCGGGATGGCCACTTCAAGATTTCAGCGCTCATTTTAACAATGCCTTTATTTCCTATATTGCGAATGGGCGGGTTCAAATAGTCATACGAATTCTTGGTCAAGGAAGCACGTACAGCAGGAATAAGCGGTGGCAAGGCGTCGATCGGCTCAAGTGTAAAAGAACGATTCCTGGAACTCATGGACCCCTTCGCGTTTCTGGCCGCAGCCAAGCTGGTCAACCGCGTCTTCACCAATCCTCCCTGTTGTCTAGTGTCCGCCATATAGGCATATTCGTCATCGATACCGTATAGGACCGCATAGTGACCGGCAAAGTGCACTTTATTCATGAAATAGTCCAAGTAATAAGAGTCCAATTTTAACCCGACCGGAATGCCGTGTCCGATGCAGCTTTGTACATTCTGCCACGCTTTATCGACAGACGATGTTTCTTGGATTCTGACGGTCAACCCCAGCCGGGCAGTAAGATTGGCCGTCAATACATCCGGTTTCACCCTTCCTCCGATGAACGGAAAGTCCATCCTCTTCGAGTCCCAATATATAAATCCGAGCCCTTGCCCAAGTCCGAACAGCATCGGTTCCGACAGCTGGACTCCCTTAAATTGCAGCAAATTCCCTATGGCGGTCGTTTCACAATGTTCGCCTTGATAGAAAACGAAACCATCAATGATTTTGGTCATATTCCTCTGTCTCCTCTAACAATTCTTTAACTAGATCAGCAACAAACGCTCGCTCGCTTTCGATGAGGCTTATCCGATGCAAGAATAGCGCTCTTACGTTCAGCGGCAATCGAACGCCGCCTTGCAATTCATACTCTAGCTCTATCTTTTTTGAAGTCACTCGAAGAAAATTCAACCGATTTCGCAAAGCTTCCACAGCCTCGTCCTTCCTGACAAGATGCAAAGCAGCCAGGCCGAGATCGAAACGGCTGTCGCGCTCTCGTGCAGATGACAAACTGTCTAGTATTTCTTGTTTCAGCTTGGCAATACCGGCTTTGGTGAGGGAAAAACGATTCGGCACAGGTCCCTTGCCGGATTTTCCGTCGGATTCCTCGGTTACAATCCAACCTTTATTGCTCAGCTTCTTCAGTCCTGCGTAGATCGAAGTCGTACCGATATTCGCCCATTCCCGATAACCGCGTTGATCAACTAATTTTTTAATATCGTACCCGGAAGCCTGACGACATTCCTCAATCATTTGCAGCAACATAAATTCTACATTTGAAATTGGGTGCATGAAAGAGCTCCTTTATTTTAATAGTTCATATATGTAATATAACACTAGTGAAATAGAAGTTCAATAATCAGATCTATTAGGGAACATGACTTATCAGCTTTGATTGACTGAATTTCTTGCCGTGATCGCTGAAGAAATAGGCGGGGCTGACCGTCCGGTGTTCATGAGGGGATTGAACTAACCTGACAACATTGGGTTATATTTTAAAAATAGCATCTATCGTAAATTACTCCATTTTTTTATAAAGAAAATTGACAAAACAATCGAATCGTATAAAGTTACACGTAAAGGATACAAGGTGATTTCATGGATAAAGAGACAATTATACAAGTATTATCAGAACAATTTAAATTAGTAAGAACCGAATTTGACTACCATCAAGAAGAAATGGCTATGATACTTGGAATTTCTAAAAAAACACTGGTACAAATTGAAAAAGGCCGTCAAACGGCAACATGGATACAGATCGTTTCCTTAAGTGCTCTCTTCCAAAACAGCACCATACTACAAAATGCATTAGGCGGTAATCCACTAGAAGTCCTTCAAACAATTGCTCACACTCACTATGAGCGGCAAAGACCAAAAACGTTAGGCGGGAAAGTTTGGTGGGTGGAAAAAGAAAAGCAGAATGGATTTGTTTTACAGAAAAATGTGATAACAAATCATTACCGTATTTTGGATCACGAAAACCGCCGATGGGACAGCTCGTTTGATCAGGATTTCATCTATGAGCGCTTTAAAGAAAGAATTAGTTCGAAGGAAGGATAGGGGTATTTTTATTTTTTCCGTATGAAGTTTCATTATTTAGGATTATAAAGTTATTTTGTAGAGACTGTGATTTCCAATACGAATAAAAGAACTTGGCTAAACAAAATAACGTAATATTTTGGATAAATCTCTTGTTAGAGCTTTATCCTTTTTGTAGGATTCATTCCGGTGATAATTCGGAAGAATATGAGGCTACTCCTTCCATGATTACTTGTAAAATAATATTACTCATTTGGTCTGAAGAAATGGATATCGGTTTTTGACTCCATTGGACAGTTGGTCCAAATATTGCCCAACTCACAGTATTTACTATTGTTTCAAGAGTACTAATATCTTGTCTGTCATCATGTATTCTTTGTTTTATTAATTCAAACAAGAACTGAGTTAATTCTTGATGGATTACTTCCTCAAGAAGGGGAGCTGGTACAATTGAGGGCGGATTTTGATGATGGTATTTATTCTCAAAACAATCTAATATCGTTCTGATGATTATATGCAAGGTCTTTTTATCCCATTTGGGTTCGGGAGGGAGTGCATCCTTTAGCAATTGTTGGAAATTTCTGCGAATGAAACTATCCAGTAATGTATATTTATCTGCAAAATGGAGATAGAAAGTCCCTCGATTTACATTAGCTCGATCTGTAATATCTTGGATGCTCATTGACATAAAGCCTTTTTCACGAATAACTTCCCTAAACGACTGTTGTAGTAATTGACGCGTGCGCTGAACACGTCTATCTTCTCTCCTTTTTGAATTCTCCATAGACTATCCTCCTCTTTCCATCCATTACGATTTTCTCAACAAGTTTTCTATTATGTTCAATATTCAACATCAACACATATCTGATTATTGAGGATTCGTGTATTCATTCTTAGTATAGAGGATAGGAAATGATATAGAAATATAAAAAGTATAAAGGAGAAAAAATATGCAACCACCAGTATCGATTCGTGAAAAATATACAACAGCTATTCATGCACTTAGAGATATAGCCAATGGGTACTATTCTTTAGGAAGATTTGATGATGCGAAACAAGTTATTCGTCAATTACTTTTACTAATAAATAAAAAGGAAGTACTACAAGAGGATCATCTTAAACTATTACTTGCATACGGTAAAATACTCGTTGTTAATCAATTTCTTAACAATACGGACACTGAACTTATGTTTTCGGTCATTTCCGATGCAAAACAAATTGCGGAAGATACAAATGATCAACCAAGGTTAGCAGATTCCTTAAGCTTGCTTGGACAGGCACATTATTTCTCTACCCTCAATAATAGTGCATTAGGGCACTTTCCTCCCGAAAAATTGGATGAAATATTAAGGTATTACCAGCAAGCATTCAATCTTCGAAAAGCATCCCAAAATACGAAAGGAATTAGCGAGTCTCATTTTTTAATGGGGAATGTCTATCAGTTTAGACAACAATATGATCTAGCTCAAGAAAACTTCATTGAGGCTAAGAGAGTTGCTGAACAATATGATCATCTATCTGAAAAAGCTGAACCAGCCCGTCACCTAGCATATCTAGCATTAATGAAAAGTGATTTAGATCAAGCACTTCACTACGCATTGGAAGCTCTAAATTTTCGTGAAGAAGAAGGATTTAAACCCTATATTCCCTTAGATCATCTTTTAATTAGTGATATCTATTTAAAAAAAGAAGATACATCAAAAGCTTTGTTTCATACTCAGCAAGCACATGCGATTGCTGAAGAACTCGGAATAAAAAGACTGTTAGCCAATGCCTTCATTAGTTTTGGGGATATTCAAACAACCAAAAACGAGATTTTGCAGGCGAGAAGAAATTATGAAAAAGCTCTTGTACATATGCAAGAGATACAACTTCCCTTTGGCATTTCCAAAGCTAAAGATTGCCTCAATCGACTTAATAGGAAACACCCCAACAAATGAAAAAAGACTTGAGAACCACTAAGTCGATGGAACTCAAGTCATTTCGTGTTATACAGATAACTTAGGTATAACCCGTTTCTTATTCGTCCTGAGGCCATGTATTAGAATACACCTCAGAAGTGAAACGGGTACTTTGTGCCGCTTGACTTGGATTTGTGTATGTTTGTTAGCAAATTTGCTCCAGAGAGTAAAAAGTAATAAGTAGGACGCCTCACACAGATGGGGCGTTTTCTTATGTGTATAGCGTTTAAAAAGGTAGACCACTGAGGGAATAGCAAAATGTCTTCTATATAGCGTGAGAGGTAATGCAACTGGATGGCTTCAGTTCATGACAGACCACTATATCAACACAACATCAATTAAATGAAACCTTTGCCAAATCCAAGACGAGGTAAAATGAATTTAATGGCAATTAAGATTAAGAAGATTATCATCGAATCACCTCTTCCTATCATTGGAGTATCAGTAGCTATATATCTTATGTGGTGGTTTTTAAGTTTGTAAAGGTATCTAACCTATTTTTTTGTTCAATGTAAAATTAATTTGGGAGTTGAGATATGCACGCGGGTGGTTTTCATTTGGAGGGGAACCAATCCATTGCAAATTGTTTCCAATCATATTTTTATGCCAATAAAAAGGCACTGAAGTAAACATCTATAATGATTATTTCTTATATGACAAGTAAATATATTAGATAGGAAACAATATTCTATAAAAGTGTAATTAAAATCTAGTAGACACCATTCCGCTGATGAACAGGTGTCTATTTTGATCCAGTTGTTGAAGTGAATGATTTATCATCATAACCCTTTATACACATTAAAAATGTTCCTGACTTAAAAACCAGTCTAGTTTGACTGGTATGGTAGTTGATCTTATGAAGTTACTGTTTCATCATCATCACCCATATAGGTAATCGAAAAATTAAAGTATGTCATAAAAATCCCCCTTCATTGTCTGACCAAGTTTTCTCTGAAGAAAATATAACTTCTCCGCCCATTGAGAAAATTCTTTTCTGTCATTAATTTTATCAAAACAACCAGCCAATTCATACACAGCAGTATACTTTTGTTCTAAGTATCCATGTTTATCGCAGAGTACAACTGCTTCTTTAAATAATGAGATAGACTTCTCGTATTTTTCTTGCTTTTTTGTACAAATCCCAGATACAATCAAGATTTTTGTTAATCGAACATCATCATTGATTTCCCTACCTATAAGTAAAGCATTTTCCATACACTCTTGAGCTTTTGACCATTCATGTTGAGTTGTATACAAATTGGTCAAATAGGTATAAGCATCTGCATGTCTTCGAGGGGATTTTCGCTCAGCATCTATGTCTAAAACAAGATTAAAATATTCGTGAGCTAGTTCATATTTTCCCTGTTTTAAATAAATGCTACCTAGGATATTTAAAAAATCAAGCAGTAAACTTTTTGGCAATAAGTTTCGCTGGGTAATCTCAATACTTTCCTTGCAACATTGTTCTGCTTTTTCTAGTTCATTATTCTTTATCAAAAGAGAACAATGAGATTTATATAAGTGTAATTTCACTTGTATTCTCTGAATCTGATGAATGGATGACCAAATTTGTTTTATGCACTTGAATGCTTCTTTGATTTGTCCTGATTTGTTTAAATAAAATATGTTGTTACAGATTAAGGCATATTTAATTTCATTTTGTTCTTCTATTTGAAATTGCTTTAGACCTTTTTGTATATAACGAATTGCACCATGAATATCGTTTTGCCTATAAAAACACGTACTTAGCTCGTTATAACATTTTGCAACCAAGTGTTGTTTCGCTAAAAATACCTGTTTTTTACAAAGATCAAGCGTCTTTGTCCATAGTTTTTGTGCTCTTTCGATGTTATGAAGAAAAAATACATGTAATCCCTTCAAGTAATTAGCATAAGGAAATAGAGCGTGATATTCCTTAGGCATATATCTATTAAGAAGGTCTTTTGCCTGTGTTAAATCCCCATCATTTAACATGTTCTCTACACATTCCAACTTTCGCCGCAATGTCTCCATCTCCAGCAATTCCCGCCGTTTTAGCTCCTCCACTCCCTTTCGATCATACCCAAGAGTTTGAAACAAATAGAATACCTTACTCTCGGATGGGTTTCCCTCCATATTTTCGATGTGGGAAATGGTACCCATCGAAATATTTTCGTCTTTTAAGTTCTCCAACGTAAGCCCTTGATCCAATCTGATCTTTCTAGCTATGTATGCAAGAAGGGGTAAATCGTTTTGAAAGGTCATTTGTTTCCCTCGCCCCGATCATTTTTCATAAATTTATCCCATATTATGATGGATTGGTCATTTAATGGCAAATATTCTTTTTTCATTGGAGATTATGAATTATATTGAAAAGGATTTTGGATAAAGGGTTTTTCCAGTTGTTTTTGTTTCCATCAACACAAATATTCAATTCTAATAGTGGCATAGATTGAAACATTCATTATTGATGGAAATTTATGCATTTAGATTTAAAGACCTATCACGCAAAAAGCCCAACAAGATGTTGGGCTACTACGAAAATCATATGAATGGGAAATATCAGCTATTTTGGATGGTTTGATCTAATTTCTTTGCAAATTCCTGAGGATGTGCTACCAATCCCACATGATTACCAGGAAATTCAGTTACCTGTAATTTGAGGAGTTCTGCTAATGCTTCTGTATATCGATAAGGGAAATAACCCTTTGATTCTGAGCCAGCAGCAGAGATGATTTTCATGGATGAGTGACTTAGAGCAGATTTCAGTTTAGAAATATCTAACACAAAATCTTTTAAGGCAGGGACTTCATGCAAGATGAAAAAGTTAATATCTTTTAATTTTTGTTCTGTGAGGTTTATGGGTCTTTCAGGCTTATAAACAGCTTTTATTCCCATTTTATCCGCGAAGTCTGTCATCGCTTTAATGCCATCTGTTTGGAAATCTTTGTTTAAATCATGTAAGGTTTTTGCTGCTTCTATCCGTTCCGATCCCGTTAATAGTTCTGGCATCGGCGGCTCAAATGCAATAAGAACTTTAATTTGTTTTGGATGGTGAGCAGCTAAATCTAAGGCGATCACCGCTCCAGAGCTGCATCCCAATACGTATGCAGGTTTATCTGTGAGATGAGCCAGTAGGAGACTTGCGTCTTCGCTATGTGTTCTTATTTGGTAAACTTCATTTTCATCAGAAAGCTTACTTCGGCGATGTCCCCTGCGATCATAAGTGACAACTGTATATCGATCGGAAAGATCATCTGTAATCGGAAAAGAATCTGCATCTCCATTTCCACCATGGATAAGAAGGAGAAGCGGTCCTGATCCTCGTTTCTCATAGTAGATAGTAGAGCCTGAAACCGCCAATGTTCCTTTTTCTATTTTCTTCATTGCTCATTACCCCTGTCTTTTTTATCTTCTTTTTAAGCGTACCTTTTGTATGAAGGATAAAAAATGCAGAGAACAATTAGGAAATAAATTTTACATACAAAAGAAGCACCGATTTTTAAGAATCAGTGCTTCTTCTATTCAACGGGAATAAACGATTTTTTTAATACTCTCTATCGATAGAAAATGCTCCTCGGATAACCGAGCGATTGTTTTTCCTTTTTGGAACGATTGTTTGATAAGTTGATTTCGTTCATCCATTAATTTTCGGGAACCTGTACATGTACCCCATTTCTTGTAGGATGATTTTGTCTTCGGAATATACAATGTCTCTCCCTGTACATACTTTTGAATCTCTGTCAGCAGTCTCTCCGGTAGAATAGCAGTAGCGTTTCTGCTTGCCATTGATGCCAGCTCCTTATTTTTTATGATCGGAAATAAGGGGCAAAGCTATTATCGAAGAGGTTTACTTTGGCGATTTAGAGTATCTCCCCCTCATGCAAAGTATCGCCCTTCTCGATAACAGTCTTTGCATGAGACGTTGCGGAATCTAGCTGTAGGTGATAAAACCTTAATTTCACTAGAACCACCTCCTCTAAACAAAAATCCACTAAAAGAATAGCATCATACTTTAAAAGAATAAAATTTTGGTGAAAAAATCGAAAAAAAAATACAGATTCATTCTATCAATAATATCCAAAAAGGAGCGAACCAAGTGTCGTGGTTCCCATAAGAAAAATCGTTCAAATAAACGGGATTATTCTTTTTTTTAGAAATATAAATTCTTTGATAAACGTAGTTTGACAACTCCACACGTCTAAAACCGTGGGATTCTTGGGTAATCCTTGGTATTCCAAGGAAGTTTACCAAGCTTAGACCGTGTGCCCCACGGCAAGTAATCTTCTACCTTCTTGCAAAATGTTTTTGGCAGCATTAATGTCCCGGTCATGGTGCTCGTTGCAATTTGGGCATGTCCATGCCCGCATTTTAAGTTGCTTCACTTCTTTGTTTATATAGCCACAACACGAACAAAGCTGGCTGGATGGGAAGGATTTTCCTACTTTCACTACTTTTCTTCCGTATTCTTTCGCTTTGTATTCTAACATCGTAACAAACTCCGACCACGAAGCATCTGTGATGGATTTCGCCAGCTTATGATTTTTCACCATGTTCTTCACTTGCAGGTTTTCGATACTGATGACTTGGTTTTCGTTCACCAGTTTCGTGGATAGTTTATGTAAAAAATCATGGCGGGCATGGGTGATTTTCTCATGAATGCGGGCCGCTTGGATGCGGACTTTGTGCCAGTTGGAACCGTCTTTTTTTCTACGTGCCATCGTTTGCTGCGCTTTTGCTAGCTTTTGTTCATATTGACGAAAATATCGGTTCGCATTTATTTTCGTTCCATCATCAAAAATAGCAAAGTCTTTCAGCCCCAAATCGATGCCAATGGCTTCTTTTCTCGCGGGAACGGATCGCAAGTAGCATCCCTCGCAAAGAATGGATATGTTGTATTTTCCTGCCTGTGTTCGACGGATCGTGACGGACAAAATACGCCCACTTATTTCTCGGGAGGAAACAAACGTTACCCATCCTAATTTTGGTAATTTGATTTTGTTTCCTTCGATTTCGATGGTCGATCTTCTATTTTTGGGATAATTACACTGACTCGTATACGCTTGCACCCGATTTTTCCTACTTTTGAAACGCGGGGCATTGTTTTGTTTTTGGAAAAATCGCTGGAAGGCATCGGCAAGATGTTGGAGTGTATTTTGCAGGGAAGTAGAATCGACTTCTTTCAGCCACGTTAACTCCCGCTTTTTCTCCGTCAGGAAACGGGAACAGATGGTATAGCTCAACCCTTTCCCGGTTTCTTGATACACTTTGTTCCATTCGCCAAGAAAATGATTGAATACAAAACGGCTACAGCCAATGGATTTGTTGATTAGCGTTGCTTGTGCTTTAGTCGGTCGAAGACGGTAGGAAAATGCTTTATGCATGGGATCACCTCCCTGTTGGAATTTTGGGAATATTATAGATCGTATGTTTGCCATTTGTCAAGTATATCCAAAAAATAGTCTTAGACTTGCGAGATGACAAAAAGTTATCTCGCATCTGACGATCATTTTGATCTCACGATTCAAATTGTGGATTTTCTCGCTCGCAATGCTATAATCAGAATAAGTCAGTGAGGGTAGTTACCCTCATCGTCGATTAGATGGGAGCACATTGTGTTGCTCAAAACGTTCGGTTGGTCGTTCGCTGTCACAGTGATCGGCCTGATCGCTGCCGTCTTCTACGGAGGATGGCAGGCATTCGGCATCGTGGCGATCCTCGGGGTCCTTGAGATCTCGATGTCGTTCGACAACGCGGTCGTCAACGCCGGAATCCTGAAGAAGATGAATGCCTTCTGGCAGAAGATCTTCCTCACGGTCGGCGTGTTCGTCGCAGTCTTCGGCATGCGGCTGGTCTTCCCAGTCGTGGTCGTCGCGATCAGCGGTAAGCTAGGTCCGATCGATGCGGTCAAGCTGGCGCTGTTCCACAAGGTGCAGTACCAGCAGATCGTCACCGACGCTCACCCGGCCATCGCAGCCTTCGGCGGGATGTTCCTCTTGATGATCTTCCTCGACTTCATCTTCGAGGACAGGGACATCACGTGGCTGCGCTGGATCGAACGGCCGTTGGCCAAGCTCGGCAAGGTCGACATGCTGTCAGCCTGCATCGCTCTGATCGTCCTGCTCATCACCTCCTTCACCTTCGCGACCCACGCCCACCAGCACGGCGGCGCGTACGTCGACAAGGCGCAAACGGTCCTGATCGCCGGCATCGCCGGTCTGATCACCTACATGATCGTCGGCGGCCTGTCCAGCTTCTTCGAGGACAGGCTGGAGGCAGCAGAGGAGCAGGAGCGCGAGGAGGAGGAAGAGGCCAAGCGCACCGGCAGGCCGCGTTCCGCGGTCATGCTCGCGGGTAAGGCTGCGTTCTTCATGTTCCTCTACCTGGAGGTTCTGGACGCGTCCTTCTCCTTCGACGGCGTGATCGGGTCGTTCGCCATCACGAACGACATCGTGCTGATGGCGCTCGGTCTCGGCATCGGTGCCATGTACGTCCGGTCGCTGACCGTGTACCTGGTTCGCCAGGGCACGCTCGACGACTACGTCTACCTGGAGCACGGCGCTCACTACGCGATCGGCGCACTGGCCGTGATCCTGATGGTCACCATCCAGTACGAGATCAACGAGGTCATCACCGGCCTCACCGGTGTCGTGCTGATCGGCTGGTCCTTCTGGTCATCCGTCCGGCGCAACCGCGTACTGGCGGCGGCCGAGGCCAAGACTGTGGCTGCGAAGTAGTACAACAAAACAACCGAATATCTCCATCTTGCCCTCCGCATTCCAGCTAGGTGTGTGGGGGGCAACACTCTATTTTTTGTAAAATCAGAAATTTTATCCCTCTTAAATAAATAGTTCGAGATTATAAACCAAAACTTCTGGTAAAGATATGAAAGACTTGAGGAATGAGGGGACACATCCGGAAATTTTTCAATTCTCCTACTAACCCCATCTTGTTTCTTCCTCAGGCATTAGCTTTTTCCCCTTCATTTGGTTTGTAAAATAATTCGTTCATCGGAGGTCCCCGTACACACCCATCAGGCTAAGAAAAGTAAAATAGCTATCCTATTAGATATCTATTTGAAGAGTCTGTCTGACCACCACACTTCCCATTGTCGACATGTATTTTTAGAATTCTTAAATAATTATCTTGAAAATTCTTGTTTTCGTATACTATACTTAACATTGGATGGGTGGAGGGTAGAGTACCTGTCAAGAGGCGTCTGGCATAGCTAGATTTTGCAGAATAATGATGTATCGGTCTACATCACTGCAGAGGGTGTAGAAGTCCCTCCGTCTTGGCCGTCCTCCGGCCACTCGCTAAAACGCGAGTGGCCGGATACAAATCAAATTTGGAATGTTGAATCGATTCCCAGTCTAAAAAGTTCGATTAATATAAAATAGAGCAATCACCCAAACCGAAAAAAACACGACATCCTTTCTTTTTTCATTCCTAAAGAAAGAATAGCGTGTTTTTTTCGGTTTGCGGGACTATTTTATTTTTAGCTTGATGGGCACGTACGGTGACCCATCATCGTTCACACCTCACGTTACTGTTTCTATGTAGAACATACAGGTTTTAAACTGCTGTCCAGTATATGACTTTATATATACACTCCTAACAAATAAATCACGTCACATTTTGCTAGAGAACAGAACGGGTTGAAGTAATCAAATCAATTGAGAAGAATAGTTGATTTATTTGATTTTGTTATCTTCCCATTTTTGTGCCCAATTTCGCATTTCAGTAAGAACATATTTAAAGTCTCTTCCTTTATCCGTTAAAGAATATTCCACGGTTACAGGAACGGTAGGAAACACGTTTCGGTTGATAATGCCATTTTGTTCTAGATGGCGAAGTGTATCTGTTAATGATTTCGTACTGATGCTGTCTAAACTTCTCCGTAATTGATTAAAACGTTTCGGACCATTATAAAAAAGTTGGCCGAGAACCAAGAATGACCACTTTCCACCAAGGATTTGCGTTGCCTGATGAATAGAGAAAAGACATTTTTCCTCTTCTGAATTTGTACCCATGTTATTCATCCTTACAAAAATATAGTAAGTTTATTATTTGAAACAATATATAAAACTATTGCCTACTTTAAATAGTATTCCATAGCATCTACAATATCAATAGATGGATTATTTACACATACTTAGACAAGTACAACAAAAACATAGAGGAGAAGAAAAATGACATCTTCAAAAACAATATTAGTAATAGGAGCAACTGGACAACAAGAAGGAGCAGTTGCAAGACAGTTAGTGGAAAACGGATGGAAAGTTAGAGCATTAGTACGTGATCCTAATAAAACAGTTTCGCAATTTCTTCAGAAACAAGGTGTCGAAATGGTACAAGGTGATTTGGACAAACCTTTTTCCCTGTTGGAAGCAATGAAAGACGTTTACGGTGTTTTTAGTGTTCAAGCATTGGATTTTGATGATCTTGAAAAAGAAGTGCGTCATGGGAAAACTGTTGCTGATATTGCCAAAAAAGCGGAAGTATCACACTTTGTTTACAGTTCTGCTGCTGGTGCAGATCGTAAGACAGGGATAACCTCTTTTGAAAATAAGAGAAGAATAGAACAATATATTTACTCTTTGAATCTGCCAGCCACCATTCTTCGACCTGTTATGTTTATGGATAACTTCCAGTTTGTTCTTCATCAAGTGAATGGACAAATTAATCTTCCCTATATGGGTGCTCCTGAAACAAAAGTACAAATGATTGCTGTGCATGATATTGGTGTACTCGCTAGGAAGGTATTTGATAATCCCAGTGAATATATTGGAAAAGAGCTTGAAATTGCTGGAGATGAGCTTACTGTTATACAAATCACAGAAACAATTCATAAAGTTTTTGCTATACCTGCACAATACCAATCATCAGCTCCGGAATCCGTACATGAGCATGATGGAATAAAAGCTACCCAGTTCTTTGAGAGAGAAGGTTATAAGTCAGACATAAAATCTCTACGACAACTCCATAAACAGCTATTGGATTTTGAAACTTGGTTACGTCAATCCGCTATACAAGTGTAGATATAAACAAATAAACTGACGCTTAACGTACAAGCAATTGGTTTATTTGCCATTGTGTACTACTGTTGACTGATCCAATGGATCATATGACCCTCATTTCTCAAATCGCTCAGAATAACCCTAGTAGGATTATAGAAACTGAGTACTGCTATATCACCTACTCAAATGTTGCCTTTTCCAACTTAACTGATTTCCCCTTTACTTGCTTTAATGTCGCCACGATAAGAAAGCTGATAATCACTAGTAAGAGCCAAGAACTTATTTTTCCAAAATCAACAAGACTCCATGCATCGATTTGATTTGGATATTGCCATGCTCCAAAGAACGTTGCAATATTTTCGGCTACCCATATAAAAAATCCAATGAGAACAAAAGAAAGTGCGAGTGGCATACGGTAACGAGTTTTATTAACCTCGAATGTTACCCATGACTGCCAAAAGATGATAATGACAAGTCCGCATAAGCCCCAACGAACATCGATCCAGTAATGGTGAGTAAAAAAATTCACATAAATCGCCGTTGCAAGCGAGACAACAACGAAAAACGGCGGCCAATTAACCAGTTCAACCTTGAACCTCCTCCACGCTTGACAAAGATAGCTGGCGACACTCGCATACATAAATCCGCTGTACAAAGGCACTCCCAAAATTTTAAAATAACCTTCCTCTGGGTAAGCCCAGGAACCCATATGTACTTTGAAAATTTCAAGAGCCAGTCCAATAAGGTGGAACAAGGTGATAACTTTTAACTCATCTCGTGTTTCCAATCCAAAACGCACCATCCCGACTTGCATCAAAAGGCAGATAAGAAGCAGCCAATCATACCGTGGCAAGAAGGGAAGGGGAATTATTTTTGTAAAAGCCAAAGAAGCAAAAATAACGACAGGAAACAAACAGGATAAAGCTTGTTCCCATCCAAAACGAATGAGTTGTTTTCCCGCTCTCATGATTTATGCCTCCATTTGTGTGTAGTTACATACATGAGTAGCTCCCCTTAAATGATGAGAATCTTCTTGTCCCATCTCATCTTTTCTATTCCAACATCTTATATCCGGTTTTCTTCCTCTGTTCGGTACTCCAAAATATCTCCAGGTTGACAGTCCAAAGCCTTACATATCGCCTCTAACGTTGTTAATCGAATTGCTTTTGCCTTTCCATTTTTCAATATGGAAAGGTTAGCCATTGTTATTCCCACTCGCTCCGAAAGTTCCGTGACACTCATTTTTCTTTTTGCGAGCATCACATCAATATTGATAATAATCGCCATGTTATTCACCTCAGATCAGACTATTAAATCATTTTCCGCTTTTATATCGATGGCATTTTGTAAAAGTCTTTGGAGTACAGCAGCGAAAACTGCGATAACAATGGAAACAAACATAAAGACCAACCCGATGACGATGAAACCTGGAGCATCATCCATCTCCGCCAGAAGATAAAAGAGTGGCATACCTAGTAAATATAAGATACTGATTGAAATCGCACAGTGTTTTATATTCTTTAATGATCTTACAGATAATTCCGAGAAAGCTTTATTCATATCAATGTAGTTTAAAAGTTTAAAAGCTTGATACAGAGCAATGTAAAAAGGTACCGCAGTGGCATACAAATCGATGAAGACAAGATATTTCATATAAGCCATTTCTGGAAATAATTCTGCTGCAAGATTCGCTATCTTTGGAACCAAAAATATGCACAAAGCAAGGATTGGAATACCTATAAGAATAACTGCCAGCTTTAGAAAAAGAGTAGACCCGCGATTCATGAAAAGCACCTCACTTGTTTGTCGATAAGTTGACTTTACCACTTTATTTATCGTTTTACAATAAAAAAATATCCCATTGGAATATACTATTATCGTTATAGAATCTGTTCGATTCTAAACAAGAGAAAAAGCATTTCTTATGATAAGAAATGCTCTGTATAACTTAAAACTATTTCATTTATGATCATTCCACTAGTTCACGCAAAAGAGGAACACTTACTCATGATTTCCTCCTCTTTTGGTGATGATTCTATTTTATCACTAAATTCATTAATATCTAAATAAATACATAAATCAATATTATACACTTTCACAAACGGGTAAAAACATGAATCTTCATCATGTACATGAAGCTATAAATTAAATGCATAACTTCTACAATGAGAGAACTCCAAAAAAACAGGCAACCGTCACCAATTGCAAAAGGTAACGATCGCCATTATTTTTAACTATCTACTCCATAGACTAGAACTATAATTTTCCTACTTCAAATTCTCCGGATTTAGTGCCTTCAGATCATCTACAACAAACAATCCATCTTTGCGGATCAATTCCCCATCAAAGTAAATTTCTCCACCACCGTATTCTGGACGTTGAATGCAGACCAAATCCCAGTGAATCGCCGAGCGGTTGGAATTGTCTGCTTCTTCGTATGCTTGACCCGGGGTAAAGTGGAAGCTGCCATTGATCTTCTCATCAAATAAAATATCGCGCATTGGATGGTTAATATTTGGGTTAACTGCAAGGCTAAACTCCCCAATGTATCTCGCACCTTCATCGGTATCAAAGATTTGATTGATCTTCTCCGAATTATTGGCAGTAGCGTTGATGATTTTGCCATTTTTAAATTCCAGTTTTACATTGTCAAATAAGAATCCATTGTAGATGGTTGGTGCGTTGTATTGGACTGTCCCGTTCACAGAGTTTTTCACTGGAGCTGTGAAAACTTCTCCGTCTGGAACATTGTGTTCCCCAGCGCAACTGATGACAGGAATCCCTTTGATGGAAAACTGCAAGTCTGTTCCTGGGCCTTTGATATGTACATGATCAGCTTTTTCCATTCTAGCTACTAATGGACGCATCGCTTTTTCCATTTTGACATAATCAACATTGCAAACATCAAAGAAATACTTCGTAAAGCCTTCTGTACTCATGTTGGCAAGTTGTGCCATAGAGCCTGAAGGATAACGAAGTACTACCCATTTTGTATTGTTCACCCGTTCTTCGGTATGGACTGCATGGGAGTATGTACGGCTGTATTGGCTCATCAAATCGTCTGGAACATCGCTATATTCACTGATGTTTTCGCTTCCACGAATACCGATATAGCAATCCATTTTTTGCATCTGTTCCAATCCGATTTGGGTCCAGAAATCCAAGTGATCTGAATTTGTACCCAGTAATAGACTACGGTGTACAAGTTGATCTGTTAATTGTACAAAGGGAAGTCCTTTGGCTTTATATACTTCTTGCACCAATGCAACAGCTAGTTCTTTATCTTGGCCGAATAAATCGATCATTACCTTTTCTCCTGGTTGTACTCTACAGGAGTGATTGACCAAAATATGAGCTAAGGTAGACACACGCTCATTTACCATAATTAAGAAACCCCTTTTCCAAATTAAGATTCACAGGTAGAATAGGTAAGGTAATACAATACCATCCATTTTATCAGAAAAAGTGTTTCGCGGGGTAAAGAAAAATAAAAAATTAGGGGGATACATAAATGTTTCGCGTTCAGCAACCAACTGGCACCAAAGAAGAACAATATACATCCATGATCAAACAACTGAAATCCCTTTTGGAAGATGAGCGGGATTGGTTAGCAAATATGTCTAACACGGCAAGCTTTTTAGCGAATGCGCTCCACGAGATAAATTGGGTTGGGTTTTATGTTATGAAACAAAATGAGTTGGTATTGGGACCATTCATGGGAAAACCTGCTTGTGTACGCATCGCTGTTGGAAAAGGAGTTTGTGGAACAGCAGTCGCTGAAAAGCAAACTCAAGTCGTAGCAGATGTTCACCAGTTTCCCGGACATATCGCTTGCGATGCAGATTCCCGTTCTGAAATCGTGATCCCTCTTGTCGTCGGAAACAACGTGATCGGTGTACTAGATATTGATAGTCCTGTTTTAAATCGCTTTGAATCCGTTGATAAAACATACCTTGAACAGCTTGCTGCCGTTTTGATGGAAGCAACCGACTGGAAACCGCTTTTATAAGACCTTGGTTTTAGGAAGGAGAATTTATGAAAAAAATTAGCTTAGCTTATCAAATTTTAATAGGTTTGGTGTTAGGAGTCATCATAGGCGCCGTCTTTTATGGTAACCCAAAAGTAGTTACCTACTTGCAGCCGATTGGTGATATTTTTCTTCATCTTATCAAAATGATTGTTATTCCTATTGTAGTATCTACACTGGTCGTTGGTGTAGCAGGAACAGGAAGCTTTAAAAAGTTAGGGAAATTAGGCGGAAAAACGCTTCTTTACTTTGAAATTATAACAACGGTAGCCATTTTAATTGGATTACTTGTTGCAAACGTTTTCCAACCAGGTCATGGTGTTCAGATGCAGCACTTACAAAAAAGTGATATTGGTTCATATGTATCAACAGCCAAAACACAAGAGAGCCATAGTTTTGTGGATACTCTCGTCAATATTGTACCCACCAATATCGTAGAATCCCTCGTAAAAGGCGATATGCTCGCTATCATTTTCTTTTCTATTATGCTAGGTCTTGGGATCGCTGCGATTGGAGAAAAAGGGAAACCCGTTTTGGCAATATTCCAAGGAATCTCGGAAGCAATGTTTTGGGTTACCAATCAGGTGATGAAGTTTGCCCCATTTGGTGTTTTTGCGCTCATTGGAGTTACGATATCGAAGTTTGGTATCCATTCCCTCATTCCGCTTGGCAAACTCGCGATAAGTGTATATGGGGCAATGATATTCTTTATCATCGTCATCTTCGGATTGGTAGCCAAAATGGTTGGAGTGAACATCTTTCATCTGATCCGGATTTTAAAAGACGAACTCATTCTCGCTTACTCTACCTCAAGTTCGGAAACCGTTCTCCCGAAAATCATGGAGAAGATGGAGAAGTTTGGCTGCTCTAAAACAGTGACTTCTTTTGTTATTCCGACGGGATATTCCTTTAATCTCGATGGTTCCACCCTTTATCAAGCATTAGCTGCACTGTTTATCGCACAAATGTATGGAATCGATATGCCCATCAGCAAACAGATTATGCTTGTACTTGTCTTGATGCTCACCTCAAAAGGAATCGCCGGTGTACCTGGGGTATCTTTCGTCGTCTTGCTGGCTACGCTCGGTTCTGTAGGAATCCCAATGGAAGGACTTGCCTTTATTGCAGGTATCGACCGGATTTTAGATATGGCTCGCACTGTTGTGAATGTCGTTGGAAACTCTCTTGCTACTGTTGTGATTTCCAAATGGGAAAAGCAGTATGATTCGGAAAAAGGGAAAGAATATCTGCAATCTTTAAAAAGTGCAGTGTAAAAAATTACAATTATTATTTTCGTGAATAGTACTCTATAATAAAAGCATAAGTAATAGGCTCGATTAGGTAGGTTACGTGAAGCCCGACGCTGATGCTGTGAAGAAACTCGATGAAGACCGATGTGAGTGCCCCAAACCCGGGTGTACCTGCCAAAGCGCGATTCCTAAACCTGGAATGACATGTTCGGACTGCAAGGATGGCTCCCACTTTAGCTTCGGAAAGCGACCGTACTAGTCGGGACTAGTGCTTGGGTGATCCGATCGGCAACGATCCGGATCACCCGCCCGCTATTATCCCTATATAGTAAAAGCATGGCAGATGCCATGCTTTTTTATCTTTCTATTAATATATTATTTTCTGTCCCGCGATAAGCCAGATACATGCGATAAGCCCTTCTCATTTCTTCTTTCATCCACTCTGGAAAAGGTTCATCTGCTAATTTTTTCATCTCTACCCAGCGAAAATCATCATGTTCAGGGCTTAATTCGATTTCTCCGATCGGATTACAACAAGCAAATTTCATGATAACCAAATGTTTTTCATCCATGATCTCATCATAGATATATGCTGGGGAAATTACTTTTATAGAGAGTCCGGTCTCTTCTTTCACTTCTCTTGCAAGCGCATCCATTATTTGCTCTCCTGGTTCTAAACCGCCACCAGGAAAATCCCAACCGTGTGATTGCCGATCTTTTCGTTCTTTTTTAGAACGAGTTAGGATCAGTACCTTATCTTGATCGAAAATAATCGCCTTTGGTGCAATCTTGACTGGCTTCTTCACTTTTTCACCTGCCTTTTAATTCAGACGGAAAAAGGTAGAACTTGCAGTTGCGATTATTTTACCCTGCTCATCTTTTACCTTGCTTTCCATCGTAATAATGGTCTTTCCTTTTTTCACAAACTTGGTATAAGCATAGAGCCAGCCTTCTTTTCCTGGTGAGAGAAAATGTACCTGCAAGTCAATAGTGACCGCGCTTGTCTCTAATCCCAGTGCTTGAACTGCTGTTGCTCCCATCGCTGTATCAATAAACGTCGCGGTAATACCACCATGCAAGATCTTATATCGATTTTTTAATTCATCTGTTACACACATCCGATGGATGTATGCATCTTCCTCTTCGTCATACTTCATAAATTGGAAATTCATCATTTCTTCAATATAAGCAAGGGGACTTACTCTTGTGCGTTTTAGAGCCTGGACTAATTTGTGAATGGTATTGATTTCTACTTCTGATAGATCTCGAATTTCAGCTTCTAGTTTCTCAAGTGTCATATTCATCGTCCTTCATCTTTGTCTCGTCTTTATTATAGTTTTTTTCCGTCCACTCTACACCCCATCTATAGATATGTTGTTTAATTTAGAATATATAAAATATTATTTTTAGAAATGGTGCAGAAATCTACATCCATCAAAAAAGGCATCCCCTCTAGAAGATACCCTAAATCAATCAAAGCCAAAATACTTTTTGCAGTTCATTTATTTGATTTATATATGAGATACCGATGGCCGCCGATGCTTGGAATCTCCGAGCATCGGCGGGTTGTGCACAGGGTGGTTCCCCACTTACTTTTCGTGGAGATCCTTATCGAGCGACGTCCGCGGCTGTGTCTGCTGACCGAGCGATGACTTCGTCACGCTCTCGTCGAACGAAGGCCGAGTCACCTGACGGGACACGAGCCTCTTCGCCGCCGGCTTCTTCCTCCTCGTGCCGCCGAAGAACGAGCGAAGAACGAAGTAGCCGATGCAGACGATGAAGAGGAGGACACCGATGAAGAGCAGCCAGTCGAGCCACTGCACTCCGGTGGAGGATGGTGCACAGCTCCCACCATCGAAGTCATCGAAGTCGATGCCTCCGCTCCCGTGGCGGCGCCTGCTCGCGAGCACCATCTGCATGGCGATCGAGTGAACCATGTTCTTCCCCTGTCACTAGGTTGCGTACTTCTAGTATAGCGATTTTCTCCTAGTAAAGATAGAACTAGGGGGAATGAAATGAAAATTTATGTACAAAAGAAAATTTAAATAATTTGAACATTCCATGAAATAACACAAATCTGGTATAATAAATAAAAAAAGTCGGCTCCCTCCCAAAAGTAAGGGTTTACGTCATGAATAACCTCTTTCTCGGTCCTGTTCTTGTTCTGATTGGACTGTACACCTATCTGCTCTTCTTCGATAAGCTTCTCCGTGCCGGCCGTCCTCAACCCTGGCACGTGACTGAAACAGAGAGGCGTTCGACAGATAAGCGTGTCCGTGTATACACGGTCTTGGGTTATAGCGGTATGACGATCACACCAATCGGTGTCACTCTGACGGTGCTGGGTCTCTCTCAACTTCTTGGGTAGCTCTGACTTCGGAGCTGGCAGTCGGTGGGTTCTCCTTCCAAATTGGAAAATACCACCGACCCACTTTCATACTCCTATTTCACTCTTTTTCCCCCTAATTTTCACGCCTTCTGCTATAATAATGCTTATTTCAAAAATGGAGCGATTAGCAGATATGCGTTTACGTAGAAACCCCAAAGCAATCGAGTTATTGACCACTCATTCCTTAAGTGTAACTGACTACGAAGATCAAAAAGGAAGCTGGAAGAAAATCTTCCAAAATCCCCATCCTATCTATGTCGAACTTGGTACTGGAAAAGGACAATTTTTAGCAAAAGCATCTACTGCGTATCCAGAGATCAACTGGATAGGTGTAGAAAAAATTCAAGAACCTCTCTTATTAGCAGCACGAAAAGGTGAAGAAACAGCAAATGAAAATGTCCGTTACTTATGGCTAGACATTGTGAAAATCCAAGAAGCATTTGCACCTGGAGAAATAGATCGGTTTTATCTTCATTTTAGTGATCCATGGCCAAAAACAAGACATTATAAACGCCGTTTGACTTACCGAGATTTTTTGGAAGTTTATAAAACACTTCTTTCTCCAACAGGTGACCTTATTTTAAAAACAGACAGCGATAATTTGTATGAGTTTTCCATAAACGAGCTTCAAGAAACCGGATGGAATGTCATCGAACAGAGCGACGATTTACATCATAGCCAGTGGGCAGAAACGAATATAACGACCGAATATGAGGAAAAGTTCGCAGGTCTTGGGATGCAGATTTATTATTTGAAGGCAGTTCCTAGCAGAAAAAACGCTAATGAATAAAGAAACCCAATTGAAAAAGTCCTCTGAAAAATCACCTCTCCACTATCAAGAATTGGTGATCGAATACATGGAATTTTTATTGGAAAAAGCAAAAAGAACAACAGAAACTATTGGTAATCCGGAAAAGTAGTTTTATCTCTTGTACTCCGAACCTATATCTTGTATAATATTTGCTTGTATGGCTCTAGAAATATCCCTCCTATGGGAAAATGAGGATAGCACGCAAACGATAGGTGAAGGGATCACCCTCACTGGTTCGCCCTATTGGATATAGGTACCTGCTCTTACCGCCGCTATCCGGATGAGTATGGTAAGCATAAGCGGATCAGCCCCTGTCATTTGCAGAAAAACGCAAATGAAAAGGAGTTTTACAATATGGCACGTTATACTGGCCCAACTTGGAAATTGAGCCGTCGTCTTGGCATTTCACTATCTGGAACGGGGAAAGAATTATCTCGTCGTCCATATGCTCCAGGACAACACGGCCCAAACCAACGTAAAAAATTAAGTGAGTACGGCATCCAGCTTCAAGAGAAACAAAAACTGCGTTTGATGTACGGTATGAACGAAAAGCAGTTCCGTAACTTGTTTGTTCGTTCTGGTAAGATTAAAGGGATTCACGGGGAAAACTTTATGAAGTTGCTCGAATCTCGTTTGGACAACCTTGTTTTCCGTCTTGGTCTTGCACGTACCCGTGCACAAGCTCGCCAATTGGTTGTACATGGTCATGTAACCGTTAATGGAAAAAAAGTCGACCGTCCAGCATACCATGTAGCACTTGGCGATGTAATCAGTCTTCGCGAAAAAAGCCGCAATTTAACTATTGTAAAAGACGCTTTAGAAGACCGTACGTTTACACCAGAATATGTTTCTTTTGATCCAAACAAACTAGAAGGTACTTTTACCCGTCTACCTGATCGTTCTGAATTACCAGCTGAAATCAACGAAACCCTTATCGTAGAGTTCTACTCTCGTTAATCGTTTCTTGCAAAAACTCCTCTTTTCGAGGAGTTTTTTTGTATAACAAAATAAATAATTCTCTTCTTGAAACAAGTAAAAGGTTTGTTTGGGAAAATTCTTGTGCATAATAATTAAATTGATCGAGACTTGTAAATAAATGTATTTTCCATCGACCAATAGGATCAACTTTGCTATAATATATTTGGCATACCTGAACGGAAGGAAATAAATGCCTTATCTCAGTCTTACAAGAGAGCAATATCAAAACTGGAGATACCCCACAATCAACACATTCAAAAGAATTCAACATAACATTGAGTGTGTACTCTGGGATTTTGATATTCCTATCGCTCACATGTTTGCTGGCTTGCCTGCTCCATCTGTTGCTCAGTTTCTAAGAGACTATCTATGGGAACGGCAACTGGATCAGGTAGAAGATCGAACAGACAATGATCCTCATGCCATTTATCGCAGGGAAAGAAGTTCTATAAGACCCATCGTGATACCTATTTTGAACTAGAAAAAAAGCTGACCGAAAAGGAATGTGAAGCAGCACGACTATCCAGACCCACACCTGACGCACAAGAAGTAATTGCTGCACTAGACAAAAAGGGAATCCAACAAGCAATCGCGACCAATAACTCTCCAAAAGCTGTAGGGATCTACTTGGAAGAAGCAGGTCTAACTCAATACTTCCATGGAGACATTTTTGGTCGAGAAGATCCTTACCCCGGATTTCTCAAGCCCAGTCCATTTATGCTTGTAAAAGCAATCGATCTGCTTGACGTATCTCCGGAAAGAACCCTGATGATCGGAGATTCGGTTACAGATTACCTAGCAGCTGAAAAAGCGAATGTCCGCTTCCTCGGCTTCACCTACACACCTGATAAATGTGCTTTGCTTCATGAAGCAGGCGCAGAAGTTGTAGTCAGCACATATAAACCTTGGCTGCAACTACTCGGTCATTAGACACACCTGTCCTGAAGGACTGCTCCAGCCCTCGATTGGGATCATTTTCCAAATGCGGGCTCCAAACATAAAATCAAAGAAAACCTCTCTATCCCTTCTTTTTCTCCCTTATCCACAAGATAATTCTTTTGACTACTTCTCTGCACACACGTCTTTACTTGTGATACAAACCATAATTCGCTGTTCATTTTCCGTTCATAAAGAAGCATTACAATAGAACCACATTAGGACGTTGGAGGGAAAAACGTGAAGCAAACAGATACACCCCCCAAATCAAAAACACAGTGGAAAAAGTTTTTGGATTTGGTTCAATTTCAGAAGTTACCAAAATCGTTAATTGCCCTTGTACTCGGATTATCTTTGCTTTCTACCATTGCTGGTCTTGTCGTGCCTTGGTTTACCAAAGATGCCGTAAACGTGATGACAGCTGGTTCTTTAACTATATCCACCGTGCTCCTGCTTGTTGGAGCTATCTTAATCCAAGCGGTGATGTCCAGCTTTGCTACTTATAATTTGGCCTATCTAGGTGGTTTGGTGGTTTCCAACCTACGGAAAAAGATTTGGGCGAAAACATTGACCTTACCTATTTCCTACTTTGACAAAAATCACTCTGGGGAAACCGTCAGTCGAATTAATAACGATACAACGATTGTTCGAGATCTGATCTCCAACCAATTAGTATCGATGTTTAGCGGAGTTGTGTCCTTAGTTGGCTCTCTATGTATCCTCTTTTATTTGGATTGGTCCATGACACTGGTGATGTTGATTGCGGTTCCGATCATTGTATTTGTTATGCGGCCTATTGGAATGAAAATGAGGGGAATATCCAAAGGAATCCAAGAAAAAACAGCAGTTTTCACCAGTTTACTAACCCAAGTAGTCTCGGAAATCCGCTTAGTAAAAGCGTATAGCGCTGAACCCGTAGAACGAAAACAAGGCGAAGAAGAGATCGATCGATTATTTCAATATGGTTTAAAAGAATCACGTTTAACCTCTATTTTGCAGCCATTATCAGGTCTTATTATGATGTCCATGCTGGTCCTCATCATCGGTTATGGCGGGATGCGAGTCGCATCTGGAGAACTAACAGCAGGGGAATTAGTTGCTTTTATTCTGTATCTCTTCCAAATTCTCATGCCTGTCACCATGATGACCCAGTTTTTTATAGGGCTGCAAAAAGCAATGGGAGCTACAGAACGCATCTCAGAAATCTTGGAATATGAAGGCGAAACAGATGCACAACATGAAAAAGCTATAGCGGTTAATCCACAGTTACCTATTACCATTGAAAATGTATCTTTTGCATATGAAGGCAAAGATACCATTCTCCACAATCTGAATTTCCAGATTGAACCGGGAAAAGTTACTGCCCTCGTGGGTCCCAGCGGAAGTGGGAAGACAACATTTTTTGCGTTGATGGAACGTTTTTATTCTCCAACCAGCGGTGTAATTCGCCTAGGAGACCATTCGATCCACGAATTCAGCCTTCGAGATTGGCGCACTGCCATCAGTTATGTTTCACAAGAAAGCCCGCTTCTCGCTGGGACAATCCGCGATAATATTTGTTACGCGATGTCAAGAGAAGTAACGGAAGAGGAATTACTCAGGGCAGCAAAGTTAGCCTATGCAGATGAGTTTATTTTGAACTTACCAGACGGATTTGAAACAGAAGTTGGAGAACGAGGAATGAAGCTTTCAGGCGGACAGCGGCAACGCATCGCTATTGCCAGAGCAATCTTACATGATCCAAAAATTTTGATGCTGGATGAAGCAACTTCTAACTTGGACTCCGCATCAGAGCAAGTGGTTCAAGAAGCACTGCAAAACTTAATGAAAGACCGGACAACACTTGTCATCGCTCACCGCTTATCCACAGTAGTGGACGCAGATAAAATTGTAATATTAGAAAAAGGAAAATTAACCGGAGCCGGCACCCATGAACAATTGCTACAGAGCAATAAACTCTATCAACAATTGGTTCAACAACAGTTTAAGGTGGAACTAGCAGGTTAATGAATACAAGAAGGTGCTTTATTGACAAAGGCGCCTTCTTTTTATGTATATCCATTTTTTTGTTGTTAAAAGCGCGACGCCCGACTACTCACTCTTCTTGAGTGAGCAGCCGGGCGCGAGACTAGTTGCCTAGCCTCAGTGCGTCAGCTTCATCACGTTGGCAAGGAAGTCAGGCTCAGGCACCCTGACGACCAACTCCAGGTCGTAGCCATCGCGCTTTGTCGTCTTGATGGTCGTGAGGCTGAGGACATCCTCCTCCTCGTAGTTCTTCACGACCGCGCCGCTGGAATTCACGATGTTGAGGTCGCTTCCTGCGGTGTACTCGAACGAGTTCTTGCAGTGGATCGCCACCTTACAGCGCTTGCCACCTTCTAGCGATCGAGAGTCATAGGTCATCTTTCCCTCGATGGCACCACAGATCTTCGACAGCGGGCTCTCTTCGGTGACCAGAGCAGACTTGTAGTCGCTGGAGGTGTCCACCGGTTCCCACTCGTTCGGGAACGAGTCCGTCACCTCTGTGACCAACTCAATCTTGTAGCCATCAATCGACAGCAGCTTGATGACATCAACGGTGACGAAGTCGGCTCCCTTGAACACCTTCACCATCTGTGTGTAGGGGTCCACGACGTGGAGATCGCTTCCCGCGATGTAGGTGAACTTGATCGGGGTGTAGATCCTCACACTGCGCCGGAAGACATTCTTCTTCGAAGAGATGTCCCGTTCCTTTTCGATCTCACCGAAGATGACAGACCGGTCATCGGAGTCGGCGGGATGGATGATGGAGTGAATGGAACCCATGAGGTCCTACTTCCTTGGTTGATTGCTGACACTTATTGTAAGCATACCATCTTGGTCATAGGAACACATTATCATTTTTCTATTTATTCATTTTCCTAGTCAAAAAAAGCCACCTTACAAAAGGTGACTTGGTGTTCATGATTAACCTAATTCCGCCAAGAAGTACTTCTTCTTCCCTCTGCGGATTACCAAAAATTTATCATCAATTGCTTTTAGGGTATTTACTAAAACGCTTGTGTCTGTTACTCTTTCATCGTTGACAGTCACTGCTCCATTTTGCATAAATTCTCGTGCTTCTCGTTTCGATTTTGCTGCTCCTACTTTTATCAAAACATCAACCAGTGGAATTTCGTTTTCTTGGATCAACGCAGATGGAACATCTTGAAAACCTTCCGCAATCTCAGAGCTACTTAGCGTACTCACTTTTCCTTGGAACAATGCATCAGTAATATTTTGGCTGCTTAAAAGTGCTTGTTCTCCATGGACGAGTTTTGTCATTTCTTCTGCTAATGCACGCTGTGCTTGGCGTTTTTCTGGTGCAGTTTTTACTGCCTCTGTCAATTCTTCGATTTGATCTTTGGTTAAAAAGGTAAAATATTTGAGGTATTTGATAACATCTGCGTCATCGGTATTTAACCAAAACTGATAGAATAAATATGGAGATGTCTTCTCTGGATCTAACCATACTGCTCCGCCTTCGGTCTTTCCAAACTTCGTGCCATCACTTTTGGTGACCAATGGAATGGTCAGACCAAACAAATCATCTGATTTGCTTCCAGTTTTGCGGATTAACTCTGTGCCAGCAGTGATATTTCCCCACTGATCACTGCCACCAACTTGAAGCTCGCATCCATATCGACGATGTAATTCTAAGTAATCGAATGCTTGCAAAATCATGTAGCTAAACTCTGTAAAAGAAATTCCTTTTTCAAGTCGTGAATTCACCGATTCTTTTGCTAACATGTAATTGAGCGGGAAATGCTTCCCTATATCTCGTAAGAATGGAATCAATTCTAACTCACCCAGCCAATCGTAATTGTTCACCAATAGAGCTGGATTTTCTGTCATCTCAAAATCAAGGAATCGAGACAGTTGTGAGCGAATGCTATCAGAGTAACTCTGTACGACTTCTTTGGTGTTCAATGTCCGCTCTGATGCTTTACCACTTGGATCTCCAATGAGTCCCGTTCCACCGCCCACTAATGCAATCGACTGATGCCCATACTGCTGAAAACGGCGGAGCGTGAGAATAGGAAGCAAATGTCCAATATGCAAACTATCTGCTGTAGGATCAAATCCGGCGTATAAGATGATAGGTTTTTGCTCTAGTCGTTGGTCCAGTTTCTCTTGATCGGTAGTTTGATAGATCAATCCTCTGTAAGCTAAATCTTCTAGTAAACGCATTGTTAAGTTCACTCCTTGTGAAAGATTACTTCCTAATTTCAGCAGGTACTTGTTGCTGTTTTTGCTTCTCAGCAAATAGCTCTGTAATAGGAATTGCTTCACCGCGTTTATATTTTTTGGTGAGCAATAATTTGGATAACGCATCTGCAAGTGTTACTTTTTTTGGGTCTGACAACTGTATCACACTCCTTTTTGGGAGATTTTCAGTGAAGTAACCAAGCCATACAAGTGGAGAATATAAAAAAACTCCATCCCTAAAAAGGGACGGAGCTATGCCCGCGGTACCACCCTTGTTGAAAACCAAAAGTTCTCCACTCGAATAAGATATAACGGGTCTCCCGTGCGTTTAAACGCAAAGCTTCCTAAGTGTAATTTGATCCGATGTGTTCGACTGGTTCGCACCTAACAAAACGAAAAACATTTTGTTTTCCACCAGCTCTCTGAACGATACAAACATGGGACTACTCGCTTAGTTCAACACTTATTGTTTTCAAATTATGATATAATATTACCTTATCGCCAGGGAGGTATCAAGGTGAATCTACAAAAATGGATAAAGAAACCCCATGTAGACACCAGTCAAATTGTACGTTGGAGTATACGAACAGTAATTACTATTGTAATCCTTACATTGACAATAGCAGCAATTGTGATTGGTGCAGGGGCTGGTATCGTCTCTGCTGTTGTAAAAGATGAGAAAGTTCGAACCAAGCAAGACTTTGACAAAGAACTAAACAATTTATTTCAAACCAGTTATGCTTACTTCCAAAACACAGATAAAAAGGGAAAGCCAGTAGCAATTGGGGCACTGCGTTTTGATAATGATCGAGGTATGATCAAAAAAGTCAGTGATGTAACTCCTTATTTGGTCAATGCATTCATCTCTGTAGAAGATAGAGATTTCTATACGCACAAAGGAGTTGTTCCTCGATCTATCATCCGTGCCGCTTTCCAACAAGCCGTTGGCAGTGAGGTCACTACTGGCGGTAGTACACTAACTCAGCAATTGGTCAAAAATATCGTACTAAAAAACCGAAAAAAAGATATTGAACGAAAAGCGAATGAAATTGTTTTAGCGCTTCGCATGGAACAGATGTATAGCAAAGATGAAATTCTCGTCTACTATATGAACAGCGTCTTTTTTGGGAAAGGTGCAAACGGCCGGAAGATGTATGGTGTTCAAGCCGCTGCAAAAGGACTTTTTAACAAAACTCCGAAAGAGCTCAATCTCGCTCAAGCTGCATACATAGCTGGTATGGTTCAACGACCAAATGCATTGAATCCGCTTGATGAAGATCCAAAAAATTATAAGCGTGGCATGAAACGATTAAAGCTAGTATTAACCGAAATGCTTCAAAATAAAAAAATCACCAAAACACAATACGATGAAGCCATTCATTTCAACATCAAAAAATCACTCGCCAAACCTTCTGATTTTGATAATGGTTATGAGAAATACCCATTCATCATGTTTGCAATGGAAGATGAAGCAGCAGAGACTTTGATGGAAATGGATAACCTCAACATAGAACAACTCAGCAAAGAAGGGAAATATCGTTCTACTTTAGAGGAATATAAAAAGAAAGCTGTTACTGGAGGTTATCGCTTCTATACAACGATTGATGAAGGACTCTATAATGCCGTTAATAAAGCAGCAACAAAAGGACTGGAATTCAACAATCGTAAGTATGGTGGAAAAGAAACACATGAACAGCTCGGGGCAACCATTATCAATAACAAAACCGGTGCTGTCTTAGCGTTTGTTTCGGGAACAGAGTCGTTTGATGATAACCAAAAAGATCACGCTCTGCAAGTACAAAGACAGCCAGGCTCTTCCATCAAACCGCTGCTTGTTTATGGGCCAGCGATTGAAGAAGGAGTCGTATCGCCTCACTCGCAAATACTCGATGAACCTATTATGAAAAGTGACGGTTCTGGCTATTACAAAAATGCAAATGGAAGTTATAAGGGATTTGTAACCGTTCAAGATGCATTAAAATGGTCCTATAACATTCCTGCTATCAAAACATTTAACGCCTTAGGACATCAAAAAGGATTTAATTACTTGAAGGAATTAAATCTACCTCCTTCTCCTAAAGACGGAGAAGCCGCAGCTATCGGCGGGGCAACAAATGGTTACACCGTGGAAAAAATGACTGCTGCCTTCTCTACTTTTGCAAATGAAGGCTTGTACAACAAACCTTATATGATTTCTAAAGTAACAGATGCTGATGGAAAAGTGTTATTTGAAAGAAAGCAAAATTCAAGACGAGTCTTCTCACCGCAAACAGCTTATCAAATGACGGGCATCTTAAAAACGGTTCTCAGTGGAACGGCAGCTTACATCGGAGCACAGATTCCTTCAGGTTATGAAGTAGCAGGCAAAACAGGTACCACTTCAGATGAAAAAGATTTATGGTTTATAGGATATACTCCTGAAGTAACAATCGGGGTATGGAGTGGTTACGACTATAACTTCCCTATGGATTCAAATGATAAGTTTTCTAAAAAAGCATGGATCAACATTTTTAATGCTGCAATTGAACAAGCAGCGGATATCATTCCGAGAGGAACAGATTTCGTTAACCCTGGGGATATAGGGCCAGAAAAATGCGGATTTGAATGTGACAAAAAGAAAAGTTATGAGGATGCAAATAAATCAAAAGGAAAAGCGAAAGAGAAAAAGAAAAATGATCACAAATCATCCGAATCTACTAAACCATCTACTCCTTCCACTCCTCCGCCAAGCAAAGATGAAGATGATGGCGATAAGCCTCCCAACTCAGATGGTGGCAGTTCAGGTGATGGATCAAACGGAGGAGATTCGAACGGCGGTTCCTCAAATGGTTCTAATGGAGGATCAACCACTAATAATGGGGGATCATCCAACGGTAGCAGTAATGGTAGTGAGACTAGTAATAACAACGGTGGTTCAAGTAATTCGGGTGGTTCTCCAACAGATGGAGGAAACAACTCCCCTGTGATAAATAATTAAAAAGCCCCTTATACGGGCTTTTCTTCTTGGGTATATTTACCTTCGCGAAGAAAACATTGTCACAAGAAATCTATAAACTTATTTCAAACCTGCTGTGTTATAATTCGTACATATGAGGAGGGAAATCGGAGAAATGCAAGAGCAAAATAATATACCGGTGAACACCAAGAAAAAGCGGAGTAAAAAGAAAATCATCTTGGTTACACTTTATGTAATAGTAACCCTCGTTTTAGTTGCGGCAGTTGCAATTTTTGGCGTTGGGTCTGGAATTGTGTCAGCGTACACAAAAAGCGAAAAAATCCGTACCAAGAAAGATTTTGATGAAGACTTACATGGTTGGTCAGAAACAAGCTATGCTTATTTTCGAGATGCCACTACAGGACAACCCAAACTAATCGGTGCGATGCACAATGAAAAAGACCGTGTACTCGTTCGTAAATTGTCAGATGTGGATCAAAATTTGTTAGATGCTATATTGTCTACCGAAGACAGACAATTTTACTCTCACAATGGGATTGTACCAAGTTCCATCTTACGAGCAGTCATGCAGCAAGTAACCGGTAGTGAAGTAACAACAGGTGGTAGTACCTTAACACAACAATTGGTCAAAAACGAAATATTAGGAGACAGACACAAATCCTTAGAGCGCAAAGCATTAGAAATTGTAAATGCCTTGAGACTAGAAAAGTATTATTCAAAAGAAGACATTTTTGTGAGTTATCTTAACAGTGTTTATTTTGGCAAAGGTGCAAATGGTAAACACATGTATGGAGCAATGGCAGCTGCCCGCGGACTTTTTAACAAAGACATCAAAGACTTGACCCTTCCAGAAGCAGCTTACATTGCTGGAATGTGTCAACGTCCTAATGCATACAATCCCTTTTCTACAAATGATGAAAAGAAACAAAAACAAAATATCAAACTTGGTAAAAAACGCATGAAGCTCGTGCTTGACAACATGGTAGTCAACGGGAAAATTACCGCTCAACAACGAGATGAAGCTGCTAAATATGACATCACGAAATCATTTGCCAAACCAAGTGATTTTAAAAATGCTTATGCAACCTATCCTTTTGTCATTTCTGCCATTGAAAGTGAAGCGATCAAAGACTTGCAAGAAATGGATAAAAAATATCATCCTGACGAAGCAAAAGAAAGATCTTATAAGTATTACAGCGATAAAGTGCGCGTTGGGGGATTAAAAATCTACTCTACAGTGGACCAAGCACTTTACGATAATATGAATAAATCGGTAAAAAATCTTGATTTTCCTCGTCGTAAAATCAATGGAAAGTTGATTCGAGAACAAATTGGCGCTGTGATGATAGAAAACAAGTCAGGAAATGTGCTTTCCTTCTTTTCTGGTACAGACTTTGATGAAAACCAAAAGGACCATGCTTTTGATGCTCAGAACCAACCAGGCTCCTCTATGAAGCCACTCTTATCATATGGACCTGCCATTAACGAAGGTGTTATCTCACCGAATTCGATTATCGTCGACGAACCGATAAAGAAAGAATACAGCTCTCAATATTATAAAAACGACGGCGGAAATTTCCATGGTGCAGTAACTGCTACAAAAGCATTGCAGTTCTCATACAATATTCCTGCAATCAAGGTTTTCCGGGCAACCGAAGACAAATTAGGCGGCAGACAAAAAGTCTTTGATTATATACGTGCAATTGGAATGCCTCCAAATGAAAAAGATGGAGAAGCACTTGTACTCGGTGGAGCTACATACGGGTATACAGTGGAACAAATGACTGGTGGATATTCCATG
This sequence comes from Shimazuella sp. NTD250, assembly GCF_059510375.1. Taxonomy (NCBI): domain Bacteria; kingdom Bacillati; phylum Bacillota; class Bacilli; order Caryophanales; family Thermoactinomycetaceae; genus Shimazuella; species Shimazuella sp. NTD250. The sequence continues at coordinate 493,192 of NZ_JCAJZS010000001.1, forward strand.
ATTGCAAACGGAGGAAAATTCAATAAGCCGCACTTAATTTCTAAAATTACGGACTCGCAAGGAAATGTTATTTATGACTATGCAAAAGAAAATGCACCAAAAGAAGTATTTACACCACAGACTGCTTATCAATTGACAGGGATGTTAAAACAAGTAGTAAGAAATGGTACAGCAGAAGGATTTATTGGACAAATATCTGGATATAATATCGCTGGTAAAACAGGGACAACATCCAGCCAATATGATCTATGGTTTGTTGGATACACTCCTGAAGTATCTATGGGTGTTTGGTCTGGTTATGATTACAACAAAAAGGGTGACCATGATTTAGCAAAAACAGCATGGGTGAAACTGTTTAAAGCAGCAGCATCTACTAATCCAACGCTGATACCAAAAGGGACTGATTTCCAAGACCCTGGCGGCTCGTCCGATGATAAGTGCTTTGAATGTAATCGCCAAGCTCCTGATACCTCTAATTCCAATAACGGACAACAGACACAAGGGCAACAACAAGAACAGCAGCAGCAACCAAGTACCAATGCAGGTGCCGACACACAGTCAAATACGAATGCTGGGCAATCCGATACCACTAATAACAATCAATCAACACAAAATCAAAATGGTATTCTCCCTGGCACGATTGATAAACGTAAAGAAAATTAATCATTCATCGAAAAACCCGCTTCTTCTCTATTGGAAGAGCGGGTTTTTCGATTTGATGAACATCTATCATGCTAGATTTGCATTTCTATTTCATAATAAAATCGTCACAAGAATCTATAAATTTCACCAATACCTCCTATGATATAATTCTTACATACATGAGGAGGGAAATTAAAGAAATGCAGGAACAATATAATAGAAAAGTGCCTCCCAAGAAACAAAAAAAGAAGAAAATATTCTTGGTGACACTTTATAGCATACTAACTTTTTTCCTAGTTGTTGCCGTTGCTGTACTAGGAGTAGGAGCCGGTATCGTATCAGCTTATACAAAAAATGAAAAAGTTCGAACGAAAAAAGATTTTGACGAAGACTTAAATGGTTGGTCTGAAACGAGTTATGCTTACTTCCGCGACGCTACTACAGGAAAACCGAAACTAATTGGAGCCATGAACAACGAGAAAGACCGAGTTTTAGTCAGAAAACCAAGTGATGTAAGCCCTAATTTACTCAATGCATTATTTTCAACTGAAGATAGACAATTCTATACCCATGATGGTGTTGTACCAACAGCTGTATTACGCGCTGCCATTCAACAAGCTATGGGAAGTGAGGTAGTCACTGGCGGTAGCACCTTAACTCAACAACTAGTAAAAAACGAAATCTTAGGAAATCGCGAGCGATCTTTAGAACGTAAATCCTTAGAAATTGTAAATGCTCTACGCTTGGAGAAATATTATAAAAAAGACGAGATTTTAGTGAAATATCTCAATAGTGTTTATTTTTTTAAAGGCGCCAATGGGAAACATATGTATGGTGTGATGGCCGCAGCACGAGGACTTTTTAATAAAGATGCAAAGGATTTGACTCTTCCAGAGGCAGCTTATATAGCTGGAATGGTTCAGCAGCCTATCAAATACAATCCTTTCTCCACTGATCCAGAGATACAAAAAGCAAAAATTAAACGTGGCATGAAACGCATGAAAATGGTTTTAGATTACATGGTTGCCAATGGGAAAATTACTCCTGCTCAACGAGATGAAGCTGCTAAATATGACATTACGAAATCTCTTGCCAAGCCGAGCGATTTTAGAAATGCATACGAAACTTATCCTTTCATTATCTCTGCTGTAGAAAGCGAAGCAATCAAAGTCTTGCAAGAAATGGATAAAAAATACCATCCAGAAGAAGCAAAAGATAGACCTTATAAGTACTACAGTGATAAAGTACGCGGCGGTGGTCTAAAGATATATTCTACTGTTGATCAAGCACTCTATGAGAGTATGAATAAATCAGTGAAGAATATAGACTTCCCTCAACGAAAAATCAATGGTGTTTTGGTTCGGGAACAAATTGGTTCTGTAATGATAGAAAACAAAACCGGTTCTGTCCTTTCATTCTTTGCAGGAACAGATTTTGAAGAAAACCAAAAAGACCATGCCTTTGACGCACAAAACCAACCTGGTTCTTCGATGAAACCACTGTTAGCTTATGGACCTGCGATTAATGAAGGTATTCTATCTCCAGACTCAATTATTGTAGATGAACCCATCAATAAAGAATTCAGCTCAGCAGTATATAAAAATGCGAATGGAAAATACAGTGGTCCTGTTACTGCTACTCGAGCATTGCAGTTTTCCTATAATATACCTGCAATCAAAGCATTTCGAGCGACTGTCGATAAATTGGGAAGTAAACAAAAAGTATTTGATTACATAAGAAAGATGGGCATGCCACCCAATAAAAAAGATGGAGAAGCGCTAGTTCTAGGTGGTGCTACATATGGTTACACGGTGGAACAGATGACTGGTGCGTATGCCATGATTGCGAATCATGGAAAATTTAATAAGCCTCACTTGATCCAAAAAATTACTGATTCCCAAGGTAAAGTTATTTATGACTATGCAAAAGAAAATGAAACAAAAGAAGTATTTACTCCACAGACTGCTTACCAATTAACAGGGATGTTGAAAAAAGTAGTACAAGGAGGAACAGCGGAAGGATTTATTGGTCAGATTAAAGGATATAGTATCGCTGGAAAAACAGGTACGACCACAAGCGAATATGATTTATGGTTTGTAGGCTATACTCCAGAAATATCTTTAGGTGTATGGTCTGGATACGACTACAATAAAAAAGGCGATCATGATCTAGCGAAAACTGCATGGGTGAAGCTATTTAAAGCAGCAGCAGCTACTAATCCTAGCCTAATACGAAAAGGCTCTGACTTTCAAGATCCTGGTGGTTCATTTGGAAATAAATGTTTTGAATGTAACCGTCAAGTTCCAGAACAATCAGAATCAGATGATAACCAAGAATCTCAAAAAGATGAACAGAAAAAGAAAGACAAAAAGCAGAAAAACGGAGAAGAGCAGCAGCCTAATAAAAATACAGGTATTGTTCCTCCAAAGGATTCAAAGCACAAAAAACAGGAAGAATCTTCCGATAACGAATCAAATAATACCTCTCCTGATAACAATGGACTATTTTCAAATAAACCAAATAAATCAGAAGAGAATGCATCCGGGTAATACAAAAACTCACTTCTTACAAGTAGAAGTGAGTTTTTATTTTGAGAAATAGGTATAAAAACTAGATAAAATAACCACTCCAAATCTCAACAATTTCATATGATAACTAATAAATCAGTTATTTTATATAAGGTAGGTGTAGTTTGAATGACTTGGAGAAAAAGAATTCATAAGAATAAAAAATCTTATAAAAGACCAGTGAGAAAAGAGAATCGAGTTCTCGAAAATAAAGCAGAAACCGAAAATAAAGGAGAGATTACCATCGATCTGTATGGTGCAGGAATAATAAAAACCAGTCAACTTCCGCTAACCATAAGTTATAAGGATGAGGATACGGAAAAAGAAATCAAAATATCCGCTTTAGAGGAAGAACAGGAAGAAAAGCTACTCACTATTGCATCTGATGATGATGACGACGATGATGATGACGATGACGATGATGACGATGACGATGATGACGACGATGACGATGACGATGATGATGATGATGATGATGATGATGATGATGATGATGATGATGACGATGATGATGACAATCGTGTTTCTGGCGACGACTGTGATGACGATGACGATGATGACGATGACGATGACGACGATGATGACAGCGATGATCACCACCACAAACATCACCATAAACATCATCACCATAAACACCATCATCATAAACATCACAAACATCACAAGCATCATCACGATGATGACGATGATGACGATGATAAAATCGAAGAGTAATAATAGAATAGAATCAAAAATTACTATAAAAATCTATCTTCAAAATATTTCTAAAGCCATTCATCAAAAGATGAATGGCTTTTTACTAATCTTCTAGTGTAGATAAATCACCTGTTGGAAGTCCAAGTTCCCATGCTTTCAACACCCGCCGCATAATTTTCCCACTACGCGTTTTAGGTAATTTATCTTTAAATTCAATCTCACGAGGTGCAGCATGTGCCGCCAGACCACTTTTAACGAAAGCAGCAATTTCTTGTTTTAACTCTTCTGATGGAATATAGCCATCACGAAGAGCGATAAAAGCTTTGATGATCTGACCACGTAATTCATCTGGCTTACCAATCACACCTGCTTCTGCAACTGCTGGGTGCTCTACCAATTTGCTTTCTACTTCAAATGGTCCAACTCGCTCCCCCGATGTATTGATAACATCATCATCTCGTCCTTGGAACCAAAAGTATCCATCTTCATCTTGGTAAGCGGTATCCCCTGAATAATACCATCCGGGAATCCGAAAATATTCTTTATACTTTTCCAGATTATTCCAAATGGTTCGCATCATAGACGGCCAAGGAGTTTTTACTGCCAAGTGGCCCATTGTATTTGGCGGCAATTCATTTCCATTATCATCAATGATCGCAGCATGAACACCAGGAATTGGGCGTCCCATCGAACCTGGTCGGATTTCCATTTGTGGATAATTGGCAATTACTATTCCACCTGTTTCTGTCATCCACCAAGTATCGTGAATCCGTCTATTATACACTTTTAATCCCCAACGAATTACTTCTGGATTCAGTGGTTCTCCTACACTCATAATATGTCGAACTTTACTTAGATCGTATTTTTCTACCACTTCATCTCCCGCAGCCATCAACATGCGAAAAGCTGTAGGAGCACTATACCAAACAGTTACCTGATTAGATTCTAAAGTTTGATACCAATCGTCTGGACTAAAACGTCCTCCACGGATAACATTGGTGACCCCATGAAGCCATGGCGCAAAAATCCCATAGGAGGTACCTGTAACCCAACCAGGATCAGCAGTACACCAGTAAATATCATCTTCTCTAAGATCAAGTACATATTTTCCTGTTTGATAGTGTTGAATCATCGCATGATGAACATGCAAAACTCCTTTTGGTTTTCCCGTGGAGCCAGAAGTATAATGAATAATCATCGGGTGTTCCAAATCTACCCATTCTATCGAAAAATCCGAAGATTGACCTGCCACACCTTTTTCATAAGAGTGGTGACCTAACGATTCATTATCTTCCCCGCCTACCAAAATAATTTTCTTTAGGTGAGGGAGTTCCGCAACAGGAACACGCTTTAATAGTTCTGGTGTTGTAACAAGTGCTACTGCTTCACTATTATCCAAACGATCCTGCACAGCAGCAGTCATAAATGCTTCAAATAACGGACCAACAATCGCACCCACTTTTAAAACTCCAAAAAAACTGGCATAAAACTCTGGAGTTCGTGGCAAAAAGATAAATACACGATCTTCTTGTTGAATATGTAAGCGTTTTAAAAAATTAGCAAATCGATTAGAATTTTTTCTTAATTCTTCATACGTAATATTTTCTTGACGTACTGGGTCACTATAAGAAAGGGCGACTTTACTCCCTCTGCCTTCTGCTACGTGTCGATCCACACACTCATAGGCGACATTCACTTTACCTGTTTGATGCCAACTAAATACTTTTTCTACATCAAACCACTGAAATAGTTCTTTTTCTTTATCATAATCCAGTAGATTATTTCCTGTTGTCATAGGTTTAATAGATGCAAGATGTTCCAAAAAAAATCGCCTCCTTACATCCATGATATAGGAAAAACCAGCTTCTATCCAGATGTAAGAATGAGAAGCTGGTTTTTTCTTTTGTAGAAGTATCTACTAAATAACTTAGCCCGTGTGTATACAAACTAAGGTATCTTAGTGATGCTTGGGCTGAAAGGTATGACAATCAGTCTCTTCACTTGTTTCAGCTTCTTCTTCACGCTGGTTAACAACGTAGATCTGATCTGCTTGACATGAGTTCCCTTGCCCCCAGTAGGTACAACTGTCAACCTCACACATCACATCTTTTGGCATCAACAACACCTCCTCACTTACTTGCCGAGTAGATTTTGAAACCTTGTTGATGCACTCTATGGAAAACGAGCTGTGCTCGTAGTTGTTAAACTGCCCCGTTTTCCTGCAAAAGATGTAACATAGATATTACCAAATTACATGAACGAATTGCTGCCAACTCCGTAAATTTGACAAAATCAACTGGAGCTTCATGATCCGCTCGATCAGACATAGAGCGAATCACCACAAAAGGAGTACTTGTCTGATAACACACATGAGCGACTGCTGCTCCTTCCATCTCGACACAATCCCCACCTAGTTCTTGATGGAGAAATTTCACAATGAAACGGTCTGAAATGAATTGGTCTCCAGAAAGCACCTTACCTGATCTTACATTTATCGAATCCAATGATTCTAGCTTTGTAGCAGCTTTTAAAGCTGTCTGAACAAGATCTGGATCTGCCTGATACTCAGAAACGGATTGATATGGTATGGTACCACGTGGGAATCCTAAAGTACTCGCATCAATATCGTGTTCTTGGCAACTCGTTGAAACGATCATATCACCGATGTTCAGCTCTGGATGCAGAGCTCCCGCCACACCAATGAATAAGATAGCAGATACGTTATAATCTCGGATCAAGCTGAGAGCAGAAATCGAAGCATTTACTTTTCCTACTCCAGATTTGGTAATAACAACAGGGACATCTGCTAATGTACCTGTAATAAAGTTATTTCCAAACCGTTCTTCTGATTTTGTCCGCTCCATATTCAATAACAATTGTTCAATTTCTACATCCATCGCACCTATAATTCCAATCATACTTCGCCCTCAACTTCTACCAGTGGCTGCGTAGAATTTCGCAGTTTGATCGAATGTGAAAGAGTTACTTGCCCTGTCTCTACTTCTTCTCCATGCATATATTTGGTCAATAAACGCATTGCCACTGCTCCCAGATCATACATTGGGACATCTACTGTACTTAATAAAGGACGTACTTGTGAAGCAACCGGAATATTATTATATCCAATTACTTCCATATCATCTGGTACTTTTTTGCCACTGTCTAAAATAGCATGAATGGCACCAACTGCCATTTCATCACTCAAAACAACCGCCGCTTGTGGCAATTCACTCAAACCAAGTAATGTCGTCATCGCTTGGAAACCAGAGTCATATCGGTAATCCCCAATCCGAATCAAACGCTCATCGAAATCTATTTGATGATCTTCTAACGCTTGTCGATATCCTAAATAACGTGGATATCCTTTTACCATATCTGTTAATGGCCCACCGATCAAAGCTATCTTTTTATGGCCTTTTTCAATAAAGTGAACGGTTGCATCATAGGCTGCTTGCTGCTGATCAATCCCAACAGCAGGTAAAGAGTTATCTTCAACTTTTGTTGCAACCAATACAACAGGGACATTCGTATGATCATAAATACGACGGTGCTCTTCTCTTACATTTCCACCGAGAAAAAGGAGTCCATCTACTTGTTTTTCTAATAAAGTTTCAATTAACTGCGTTTCTCTTTCTTGTTGGAGGTCAGAGTTGCACAAAATAATGTTATAACGATACATGGTTGCAATATCTTCGATACCACGTGTCACTTCTGAATAAAAAGCATTGGATATATCTGGGATGACGACACCGACAGTTTTTGTCTTTTTACTTGCCAGACCACGAGCTACAGCATTTGGCCGATAACCTAATTGCTCGATCACACTTAAAACTTTTTTGCGGGTCGCTGGCTTTACATTGGAATTCCCATTGACTACTCGAGAAACGGTAGCCATTGAAACTCCTGCTACACGTGCTACATCGTAAATTGTAATAGTCTCTTTCTTTTTATCCATAATCTCTGCCTCTCTACTAAATAGAAGTATCATAGTTAGTATAACAAATTAAGCAAAAAAAAGACCTGACACTTCCGTTTTTGAAAAAGATATTTACAAAAAAGTGTCGGTCTTCCTTTTTATTTTTGAGCCATTAGTTGCAGGACATACGGGAGAGTATCTCCCATGATACTTGTCCATGCATTGGGAGACCCTCGATTGATCCAAATCACACATCCAGTAGGTGCTAAGGCACGAAATAATTTTTTAGTTGATATTAATCTCGGTACCATCTGAGGGAGGCTTTTGTTACGCCCGTGTGCTTCATCAATCAATGTTTGGGCATACTCTTCGGAAGTGAAGAAATCAGCAATTTGATTTTCATTTTGACTTGCTAAAATCACCATTTTCCCTTCCATATCTACAATTACCCATATTCTCCTCAAATCAGCAAGTGCTCGACACACTTCCCAACCATTTGCCATCCCTTGTCCTTCATTGGTTGCTGTTTCTAATACCCGCAAGCCATACTGTACATCTTCTGGAATATCAGGATTATTAGAAATCGGTTGATGAGCAAGCGGATTTGGATCAGGTTCTACATGCTCCTCGATAACCTGTTGTTTTTCAACAGGAGTCTGATTTTGCTGAGGGGCAGGTTCTGGTTCTGTCTCTTGAACCGGTTTCTCCACCACGGCTTCTGGTTTTGATTCTTGGATTGGCGGAGTAACATTTTGTTCTCCCTGTTCATTGTTATTGGATTGGAAAAAGAAACTCGTTTGCGGAACGGCTTCTGAAAAACCATCATCATCGTCATCCCACGGATTGTCAAAAGCAGAATACGTTTTTTGTGAATCAGAAGATGTTTTTTGCTCGGTAGATGGAACCGCATTCTCTATTTTTTGGATAGGTTTTTGGTTTTCCTCTAGAGAAGCATGTTTTTGTTCAACAGGTGGTACAGTATTTTGGATTTCTGCTTGTTTCACAACTTCCGCAAGCGGTTCTATGACTTCTGGCTTTACCTCTGGTACGGCAGGTGTTGGTTCTATTATTTCTTCTTTTATTTTGGTTACGAATGGCTTTGCTTCCACTTCGTTTTGAGCTTCTTCTTGTCCAATGGAAGGAGTAGTCGTAAGACTTTCTCTCTCTTCTACTTTTGCTTTTTCTACAGGTGCAGTCAGTACATATGTATCGGAAAGCTTTCTATCCTTGTTAGAGGTAAGGGACTCTTCTTCTAGAAAAGCTGATTCCCAATCACCAATTTCTTCTGTTGATGCCGATTTTTCTTCTTCAACTGGAATTTCCACAGGGATAGTTACTGCTATTTCCTCTTTTAGTGCAGTAGGAGATAAAGCAGCATCCGAAACCTCAGGAATAAAGGAGTATGAATTGGTGGTTTGCTCCACATATCCCGTTTTGGAACCATCCCGAATTTGATTTACTTGTTCGGGATTAAGTAAAAAAGCTTCTGGCAATCCATAGTTTACATATAACGTTTTGGAACCCAATCGTTCCAAATAACGGAAAATATCTTCCCAACTCACTGGTGTTGCTTGGCCGCCGCTCTTCTCCGCACTTTTACTAGCTTCTTCTTCTCCTGTATACACCACAATTGTCGAAAAACCTGGTTGATAAGAACCTTTCAATACAGACGAACCGTTCTTAATCACCCAAGCTGTGGATTGCTTGGAAAACTTATTGATACAATAGCAGCGAATCCAGTCTAAAAGCTGATGTCGTACAACAAAAAATCGTGAATCCAATCCAGGATTAAACATCAGTCCTTCTGCATTGGAGCGATAAGCTTTGAGCATAAATTGTAAAGAAGGTTCTTCGGTCATCTCTAAAAATTCCGGCTGCCTGACCCGTACTATTTTCGCGGCTTCTTGATCCGTAAAAGCGATGATATATTTGGAACCAGGTCGATTACTTCTAGCTAAAAGAGGTTTTTTCCCCATTGATGATTTCTGATATAAAACGGTTATTTGTAAAACATACTGCGCAAAATATTGAAATAATTCCTCCGGTTTTACCTGATAGCGATTCGCTTTTTCCAGGTATTCTCTCGCACTCACGAACAATCTTCTCCCATCCAACTTTCCTGTAGTAGTAGGTTTATCATACCAAAATGAGGCTACTATGCGAAACCAAAGAATACAAACAAAAGTAACAAGTAAAGTACTAAAATAGTACCCATCTATGTTAAGCATAACCGTGTACAAAGGAAAGTATTTAAATCTATTTATCTAAAAAATAAAAATTGTATTTGATACTCACTTCTTGATATACCTATATGGAGGTGATAAATATGGGACAAGAAAAGTCAAAAAAATATAAAGACAACACAGAAAAAGGGGAAGTCAAAATTGAAAAAGCTGTGCCTAAATCAAAGAAAAGAACATATACATTTGAAGATCTTATGTCTAAAGTTACGAAGGAAAATATAAATAAATTTGATTGGGGTATACCTATGGGAAAGGAAATTTGGTGAACATTCCTTTACATGCCCTGTTCGAAAAATCACACCAATTAAACAAAAAAACGTACTTCCAAGGAAGTACGTCTAGTCAAGTCCAGATATACTGATGTGTAAATGACCCCCAAGCGCTTTTACAATATTCATTAGATTTTCCAACGTAATATTCTGATCTCCATTTTCGATACGGGAGATAACACTCTGTTTAGTATTTAATCTCTCCGCCAATTGACCTTGAGTAAGACCTTTTTGCTTACGCAATAGAATAAGCTGCCTAGCAACTTCATATTCTACCTTCGTTTCTTCCCAAACTTGACGAAATTCTGGATCTTGCAGTTGCTCTTCCAAAAAATCATTAAATTTTCTCATACTTCCCCTCCTCTTGCTGTCTAAAAAAATCTTCCTTGTATTGTAATGCTCGTTCTAACTCAGATGGAGGTGTCTTATTTGTTTTCTTTGTAAATGCGCTTAATAGTACTAGTTTATTCATATACCAGTGAAAATAAAATACCCTACTAATATTATTACCTTGCACGATACGTAGTTCACTAACTCCTTTTCGTAAATATTTGGTATGCGGCAAACCAATATTTGGTCCCATTTCACTGATCAAAGCGATGGAACGAGAAATCTTGGCTCGCATTTTTTTGTCTACTGATAACAAGTATGCTCAACTGGTACTTCTCCATTTTTTCTGCTATAAAAAATAATCTCCCGATTCATGTTATAATTATAGCATATATGATATATATGCCACTAATTGTTAATTGTGCTGAGTAATATTCCTTGGAAATACAATAAAAACCCCCAGACCACGTCAAATGGTTTGGGGGTTCTTATTCTATATCTCAGTTAAACTTACTTCGATTCTACCAAAGCTGGAAGCAATTTCGAAGCATGCAAATCGGTCATAAATTGATCAAAAGTAGGGATATCGATCTGTTGTTGTGCATCGGATAAAGCTACAGCAGGATTTGGATGTACTTCTACCATAACTGCATCTGCACCAGCAGCTAAAGCTGCTTTTGCAAGTGGTACTAAAATATCGCGACGTCCAGCAGAGTGTGTAACATCGACAACTACTGGAAGGTGGGATTCGTTTTTCAACAGTGGTACTGCGGAAATATCCAATGTGTTACGCGTCCATTTTTCATACGTACGGATACCGCGCTCACAGAGAATTACATTTTTGTTTCCACGATGAACAATGTATTCTGCTGCATGCAAAAATTCTTCCATCGTAGCAGATAAGCCACGTTTCAACAGCACAGGGGTTTTAACGTCTCCAGCTGCTTTTAGCAGCTCGAAGTTTTGCATGTTACGGGCACCAATCTGAATGACATCCACATATTTTGTAGCGAGTTCAATATCGCTTGGGTTTACAATTTCACTGATTACTTGCAGGCCAAATTCGTCTGCAACACGGCGCAAAATCTCAAGACCTTTCACACCGAGCCCTTGGAAATCGTATGGAGATGTACGAGGTTTAAACGCTCCACCCCGCATTAAAGTTACCCCATTTTTCTTCAATGCTTTGGCTACTTCACGGACTTGTTCTTCTGACTCAACGGAACAAGGACCTGCAACAATGGTTGGTTTCCCATTACCCACTTGAGTTGTACCAAGGGTAACAACTGTATCCTCAGCTTGTTTTTTTCGGCTTACTAAAAGATGTTTTTTAGAATCATCTTTTTGCAATTGCAAAGAAGCTTTAAAAATTTGTTTAAAAAGGTGACGAACTGCCTCATTATCAAATGGACCTTCATTATGTTCAACTAAGCGATCGAGCATTTGTTTCTCGCGCTCAGGATCAAACTTGGTTACACCCTGCTTTGTTTTTATATCAGCGATTTCTTGAACAATACTCGCTCTTTTACTCAATAATGTAAGTAATTCCAGATTGATAGAATCTAGCTCATCACGCAATTGTTTCACATTTGCATCACTCAAACTTACTCGCTCCCCTCAACTCTACTAAAATATTCATTCATTTTAACTGAAATATGTCTATATGTCATCTACCATCCGTAAAAAAAGGCAACTAAAATAGTTGCCTTTTATTTCTATTTTGCTGTATATATATCTTTTTCTTCATCTGCTTCATCATTTATCGTAAACTCTGTTACACCTTCTCCAACATTTTCTTTTATGGAGGTCAATTTGTTTTGAACTTTATCTTTTACTTCTGCCATTTTCCCAATCATATCTGTACTCTGTGTTTTTACATCCAACACAATTTTTTGACCTTTATCTCGAACATAATTGAATTTTTTATTGATATCATCTCTGACTTCTTTTCCCGCTTTAGGAGCTGTTAAATATGCCAATGTTGCACCTAGAGCTACTCCAAATGCTGCACCGATCATAAAGTCTTTTAGGTTCATTTGAGTTTCAGTTTTGGACATCTTTCATTCTCCTTTTTTCATTATTTTGACGCCACTCTTGAACTAGATTCATAGCAGCACCAACAATCGCAAGAATACCACCGAGCTTTTCCTTGTTTTCAGCAGCTGCTTTTGAGACAAAGGTAGAGACTTCATTCATTTGCTGGCCTATTTGATCAATCGCTTTAAACAATGTTTTCGTATTTTCTGTTTTATCTTTGACATTAGCTACAACGGCTTTCGTTTCAGATACGAGCCCGTTTGTATTCGTGAGCAGCTCATGGGTATCTTTTTCCAAGATGCTTACAGTCTGATTGACCACAGCTAGTGTTTTCTTAAGCTGTCTTAAGGTCACAATGAGATAAATAACCAGTAGTACAACAGCAACCGCTATTACTCCTACACTTACTTCGATAATCACGCTCTACTCCCCTTTTATCATTTGCAAAACTGCATAAATTTGGATTACTTTTCTTTTTCAGTGTCCCACATCTATAATAGAAAAGGAGCACAATATATTAACATGAGGTGACAATATAAATGGAACGTACGATCGTTGTTATGAAAGGCGACCAAACTGGTCAAGAACTCCTAGATGAAGCTCTTCGCGTCTTAGATCCAAGTGTAATTCAATTTGATCTTCAATTTGAAACCTACGATCTCAGTTTAGAAAATAGACGTGCTACCAAAAACCAAGTGGTACATGATGCAGCAAAGGCAATGAAACGAGCAGGTTTTGGACTAAAAGCTGCTACTATCACTCCAGAAGAAAAAGGAGATATCGGTAGTCCAAATGCCATTTTGCGCAAAGAAATCGATGGCAAAGTTATTATCCGCACTGGTCGTCGAATTCCTGGTGTCAGACCAATTGGCGGTACATATGCTCCTATTTCCGTCATTCGAATGGCTGTAGGTGATGCTTATGGTGCCAAAGAATGGCGGGAAGGCGATGGCATGGACGAAGTAGCATACCGCACAGAAACAATCGACCGCAAAACATGCCGTGCAGTAGCTGAATACGCTTTTCGTCATGCCAAAAAGATGAAAGCCAAAGTATTTGGCGGGCCTAAGTATACCGTCAGTCCTATTTACGAAGGAATGCTAAAAGAAGAGATGGATGCTGCAAGCCTTCGTTACCCAGAAGTACGCTATGAACCTCAACTAATTGATGCTACCTATGCATTACTACTCAATCATGCAGGTGATCCATTAGTTATTCCTGCTTTAAACCGTGATGGCGATTGCTTAAGTGACATGGTCTTGCAGTTATTTGGTTCTATTGCAGGTGCAGAATCTATCCTCCTTAGCTTTAATGATCAATTTGAACCACAGACCATCATGGCTGAGGCTCCCCATGGAACAGCACCTTCCTTATTTGGGAAAAATATCGCAAATCCCATGGCGATGATACTGGCAGGTGCATCCCTTCTCACCTACATGAACGATCGAAAAGCAACTGCTGCATCTCGGGCAATTTATGAAGCTACCATTGAAACTGTACATGAAGGCATTCGAACTGCTGATTTGTCTGGGAGTGCTACTACTACTGAGTTTACAAATGAGATCATCGCTAAGATACAAACCAAGTTGGAAGTGTGGAATACTTTGCAAGGATTTTAAACAAAAGCGACGGGGGTCATCTTCCGTCGCTTTCTTCTATTATTGCTATATTAAAAATAATATACAAAATATTGATTCATTTGTCAAAAAAGGAATAACAATGGTGATTCACTTGGAATCTCAAAATTTCACAACATTACGAGCGAGAAAACCCACGGTTTAAATTGTGGGATAAAAGCGAGCCTTGGACGAGGAGAAGGATTTTTCCTTCACCAGTCCAACCTTTGAAAAAAGCAAGTTTACAATCAATTCGCATGGTGATATATGTATATCGCAGCAGACGAAAACCGTGGGGCACACAGAGTTTGCTTGGTAATGAAATAGCCATAAGGCTATCGTCCCAAAAATCCAACGGCTTAGCAGTGTGAAGCTGCTAAATATGAATATACAGAAAAAAACAGCTTTCTGATGCCAAAGCTGTTTTTTTCATCCATTTTTTACTTTTTCTTTCCGTATTTTAAGCTTTTTTTACCTTCTAATATATCTTTGCCAAGCTGTGGATTTGCTTTTATCGTTTCTGCAAATTGTGTCACTTCTTCTTTGTCTACATCTGCTTGTGTGACCTTCATTAAATATTCGATAACAAGCGGCATACCTCCACGATCAAAAGCTCTTTTTGCTCCACCCATGATCTGACTCAATTGTTCTTCACTCAACACTTTTTGTCCCATAACTGCATTAATCATATTTGTCAATTGTCCTAAACTTGGCTCATTACTCATTCCTGCACCTCCATCTATTCTCCTTGGCTATCCTATGCCTACTTGTAAAAAGTGGGTACGATTTTTTAGCCTAAAATCGCTTCCATCTAGGTTTTTGTTTAATCCTTTCTCTAAAAAGCAGAATAAACTGAGACAAATAAACAATACCAACACTCTTTTCTTTTCTGGTGTCTCTATAATCTACTCTTCTGCCAAATAAACGCCTTA
This sequence comes from Shimazuella sp. NTD250, assembly GCF_059510375.1. NCBI lineage: Bacteria > Bacillati > Bacillota > Bacilli > Caryophanales > Thermoactinomycetaceae > Shimazuella > Shimazuella sp. NTD250. The sequence continues at coordinate 508,440 of NZ_JCAJZS010000001.1, forward strand.
GTCAGAAACCTAAATTTCTAATACAGGGCAAACACCTGTACAAAGCGAGAAATATCCGCATAAGGTAAATCAGCTCCGATTCAATTCGGTGCATAAATTGTAAGCATGACCAGGGAGGTTTCCACTATGAGCGGTTTTGGCGGTGGAGGATTCGGATTTGGATGGCATCGCCTTCTTATCTTTATCCTAGTAATTGCAACTATCTTTGTCTTTGCTGGTGGTTTCGGTTTCGGCGGAAGATGCTGTTAGGATAACACCAGATAGATTTCGTTAATTCTTACCTAATTGAACCTATTTCTTGAGAAAGGAGGTGTCAAAATGGGCGGTTTTGCAGGAGGCTTCTTCGGTTGGCACCGTTTGCTAATCTTCTTACTTGTCATCGCTACTATCTTTGTCTTTGCTGGTGGCTTTGGATTTGGCGGCGGCGGTTGCTGCTAATCATTTTCAATTTAGTGAATAAGGAGGTGTCAGAATGAGCGGATTTGGCGGAGGATTTGGTGGAGGTTTCTTCGGTTGGCACCGTTTGCTAATTTTCTTACTTGTTATCGCTACCATCTTTGTCTTTGCTGGTGGCTTTGGATTTGGCGGCGGCGGTTGCTGCTAATCAACGCAGTCTAGTAAATAAGGAGGTGTCAAAATGAGCGGATTTGGCGGAGGATTTGGCGGAGGCTTCTTCGGTTGGCACCGTCTGTTAATTTTCTTACTAGTTATCGCTACCATCTTTGTCTTTGCTGGTGGCTTTGGATTCAGTGGAGGATGTTGTTAATTCCTGAAATCCAGTAAGGAGGTGAATAAAATGGGTGGATTTGGTGGAGCTTTCTTCGGTTGGCACCGTTTGTTAATCTTCTTACTTGTTATCGCTACCATTTTTGTATTTGCTGGTTGCTTCTAATAAGGAGACACAGCCTAGGGAATTATCTCTAGGCTGTTTTCTATATCACATACAAAAGAAACCCCTTGATCGCTCAAGGAGTCTTTCTGTTATGGCAAGTGATGCAAACGTATTCCTGTTTTATCCTTTTCTAAAAGTTGCAGCAACAAATGATATTCCTCAAGCAGCATCGATTCAAAAAAGCGCATCTCGTTTTTTAATTTGTTTTGTTCATCTTTATAGTTGTCGAACTTTTGTTCATAATAAGCTAACTTCTCTTCAATCTCCAATAGGCGTTTTTGTAGTTGCTCTTCTTTCTTCGAAATAGCTCCCACCTCTTTTCTACACCTGCTTCTCTATATTATGTTGGAGGAGCTGAATTTGTTTTCCCAACGATACTCTTGGGTATAAATGATTCACTCTTAGTTACACCTGTCTCCTTTTTGAGCTGTTCAATCAAGGAAACGAGTTCTTCATATCGAATTTTTACCTCTTGCTGCACCCATTCGACTGAATTATTTTCCTGCTTAAAATTTTGATTTTCCTGTTTTAATGTATTTACTTTATCCTTAATTTGAGAAATAGACTGAGTTAAACGAGATATCTCTCTTTGCTGCTTCACCCATGTTTGTTCTGTTTGTTTTAAAAGGTCTATCGCCTCTGAAAATGTTTCTATTTTCGACTTGCGTTTTTTCTCTAACTGAGTGTAGACTCTCTTTTTCTTTGCCTCACTGTATGAGGTTGGATTCTGGCTTCTAAGTACTGCATTCCAGCGAAATCCGCATGCACCTGCTGTACGTCCTATCTTTTTCCCTACATCGGAAAATGCTGTTAACTGTGTTCCTCCTTTACTAATCGTATGGAGTACCATCTCACTTAACAATTGATCTTCTTCTGAGGTCCAACGTCTGCCTTTCACGTCATTCATCCTCCTCCTATAAGCAACTTTCTATTCCTATTAAATTGATTATGTTTTTTTTCATAAAAAATGCCCATGTCGGGCTAAAGCAACATGGGTTTTTACAACTTTTATTTTATTTCTGGCAATTCACAGATGGGAATGCCCAATTTTTCTAGTTTTGCTTGTTCTAAAATCGTTACTCCTTCTGGCAGCTTCTGCAAACAAAGTTGCAGCCATTGCAAAATACTCGATACCGATACCCCTTCATGCTCAGGTTGATAAGGGGTAAGATAGCGGATAGCTGTCTCTGATAATTTTCTCGCTCCACGGACTTTCCCGCGGTTTAGCTGATGCATAACAGCGGCAATCTGAATCAAGCCATGATAGAAATCATTGGTTCGATCTTGCTGCCAGAGCTCTTCTAAAACTTCATGTGCTTCCCAGTACTCACCTTGGTGATAGTGCTGAAAAAATTGAATATATAAGGGATGGTAACTGTTCATATATTTCCTCCAAAAGAAAAAGACCAGATTTTCTGGTCACATGAAAGAGGGTCAAAAAAAGAAAATAGAAGCGTGGTAGCTTAACAACTGCTAAAAAAGCAGCTTAAAGATGTAAGCAAGGAGGTCAGCCCTACCTACAGAGCACATTGTATCACAATGACATATTTTTGTCGATATTGTGACCGTTATTTATCAAATTTTTAGCAAAAATATACATTCTTTTGGATTAAACTTTCTCTACTAGCGAATCAACAAAGCATGATCTACTTTGATACAACGATTCATAACAACGATTAATCCATTTTCTCTAGCGAGTTTAGCAGCCTCTTCATTTTCTACCCCAAGCTGCATCCACAATGCTTTTGCTTTAATTTTAACAGCTTCTTCTGCAATTGGATAAACGGTTTCACTACGGCGAAATACATCGACAATGTCGATAGAATCTTCTATTTCCAATAAACTTGCATAAGGTTTCTCTCCAAGAACCGGCTCCTTCAACATCGGATTTACCGGATATATCCGATATCCAGCTTGTTGCAATGCTTCTGCTATCATGTAACTCGTTCGCTCAGGATTACTGGAAAGTCCTACAACGGCAATATTTTTTGCTTCTTTGAGTAATTTTGCTCGCTCTTGATCTGTTGGATTCATGTTTTCTCACCTTTCTTTTTTCATGCTCTTTTATCTTATCATTTCCTAATTTCTATGCTATAAATAAACAATTATTTTGTGGTACGATAGCAAAAGATTACTTCCGAATAATAGAAGGGATATGACATGTTACAGACACCTACAAGTCTCTGGATAAACAGATTAGCTTTGCTCATGCGAGCTGTACCAGCCGAAAACAATCAGGAGATCCAACATAAATGTATAGATTTTATGCAGAAGCTCGATCGCGGGGAACTTGCTATCGCTTTTTGTGGTCACTTTTCAGCAGGGAAATCTTCCTTGATGAATCATTTATTTGGGATGTCTCTCTTGCCAACAAGCCCTATTCCAACGAGTGCAAATGTCGTAAAAGTAAAACACGGCCCAAATAAAATTCAAATGCGCTACTTTAACGGAACAACACAAGAAGTGATAGGTGCCTATACAGATGAAGCATTTCAGGCGCTTTGTCAAGATGGAGAAAAAGCTACAGAAGTAGTAATCGAGCGATTGGACGTACCGTTACCACCTCATGTCGCAATCGTCGATACCCCAGGAGTCGACTCAACCGATGAGGCTCACCGTATTGCGACAGAAGCAAACCTTCATGTATCAGATGTTATTTTTTATATGATGGATTACAACCATGTCCAAGCAGAAGGGAACTTGCAATTTGTAAAAGACCTCACAGATCGAGGAAAGCAAGTTTATTTGATCATCAATCAAATCGATAAGCATCGAGTCAAAGAGCTCTCGTTTGCTGATTTTCAAAGGGGAGTTGCAGCCTCCTTTGCAGCTTGGAACATTGCTGTCGCTGGCATTTATTTTACAAGTTTGAAACAGCCTGATCATCCTCATAACCAACTAACACAAGTGAAAGCACTCCTTCATCAGCTTTATGAGCAAAAAAATGAGCTGATGGAGAAAAATGTGGAGCGTGAAATCAGCTATCTCATTGACCAATATATCCATAAAAAGACGGCTCTGCTTCCGGCTTTGGAAACACTTCAGCTAAAGCGTGAAGAATGGAATAAAAAAGAACAAAACGACTTACAACAATTGGAACAATGGAAATACGAAAAACAACAAATTTCCAATCAATTGATGAAAGACCTCGATCATCTGTTGCAAAATGCTTACTTAATGCCAGCTAATTTGCGAGAACTGGCCAATTCCTATCTAGAAGCGATGCAGCCCAATTTTAAAATGGGTCTTTTGTTTGCGAAAAGCAAGACGGAGCAAGAACGAAATCAGCGGGAACAACAATTTCTCCAATCACTGACAGAAACCGTATCTACCCAGTTGACCGGACATATCACCGATTTGATAAGTCAACATGCCAGAAAATTTATGATTTTCCAGCCATCTTTGGCCGATGAACTGCATCAAGCTGTTCCTCATATTACCGTTGAATTATTGCGTAGTACGATCAAACAAGGTGCAGGACTAAGTGGAAATTATGTTCTAACATATACAACCGATTTAACGGAACAGATCAAATCCTTATATCGGGCACACGTCCGCCAATATTTGACCAATCATCTACCCGAGCTGGAAACCAGCCTTCAACAGCACATCCGACAAGGGCAGATGGACTTACAAGTAACCCAGAAAGACCTCAAACAAATCCAACAAGATATACAGACACATGCAAATATCCAAACGGAACAGCAGGCTTTGCTTGCGATCATAAAAGATGGACGAGAACAAGCGCCAACAGAATTGATCGAAAAATGGCTGCAACAGGAACAAATCGTACAATCTACCACTCTGATCACAGAAGAAAAAACAACTTCTCCATCAGAAGTGATACCAATGGCCCCAACTTCGGAAACGAACACAGCACAACAACAAAACTTATTGCTGCAAGCGGAGAAAGTATTGAAATCATTGCCCGAATTGCAGCCCTTTTTTGAGCGATTGCGAGCAAAACGCATCCAGATGGAACAACAACAATTTACGGTTGCCTTGTTTGGTGCTTTTAGCGCAGGGAAATCTTCTTTTGCTAATGCTTTATTAGGGGACGCCTTGTTACCTGTATCTCCAAATCCAACAACAGCTACCGTCTGCCGTATATGTCCTCCAACTTCGGAGCATGTACATGGTACAGGAACCGTAACTTTTAAATCGAGTGCAACCTTGTTCCAAGAGCTGCATCATCTTTTTGAACTGTTTCAGCAAAAATCTTCTGCATCTGATTTCACAGGTCTTGTGGAAGAAATACCAAAGCTTCTTAGCCGTAAGCTAGAAACGACACGCCAAAAAATGGCCATCCCTTTTTTGCGTGCGATTCAAAATGGATTTGCGGATGTAAAACAGGTGTTAGGTCAAACGACTGCGATGTCTCAAACAGATGCCATCTCCTATATGGCGGATGAAGCAAAATCTGCTTTTGTAGAAGAAGTAGCGTTGTACTATGATTCTATCTTAGCGAAACTAGGCATCACATTAGTAGACACACCTGGAGCGGATTCTCTGCATGCACGGCATACAGATGTTGCTTTTCGCTATATGAAACAAGCGGATGCTCTATTGTTTGTAACCTATTACAACCATGCATTTTCCAGAGCTGATCGAGAACTTCTGATTCAGCTTGGCAGGGTACAAGATTCCTTTTCTCTCGATAAGATGTACTTTATTGTCAATGCAGCGGATTTGGCAGCTTCCCAGACGGAATTGGAGAAAGTAGTCGACTATGTCGCTTCCCAGCTGAATCAATATGGCATTCGCCATCCAAGAATGTTCCCTGTTTCCAGTTTGGCCTCCCTGTCGGACAAACAAGAAAATCGCGAGCTCAATCCTGCATTTTCTCGATTTGAACAAGCATTTCTCAGCTTTATCCAAGAAGACTCTCGTGCTGCGACAATAGGCCGCATGATCTCTGATGTCGAGCAAGCAGGCATTTGGATCACAGAAATGCTTACAGCCATTTCTGCCAGCGAATCGGAGAAAGCAGCACAACAGCAACAATGGGAACAGGCTAAAAACACATTGGTCCAACAATTTTCCAGCCTAATCAGCACAACGGAAGAACGTAATCTCGCTCAAGAAATCAAAACATTGCTTTACTATGTAGGAGAACGACTCCGTTTGCGATACTATGATGAATTTGCATTCTACATCAATCCATCTGCCATCCGGGAGTCTGGTAGAGCAGGCAGAAAGCAATTAACTACCGCTGCAAAAGAACTACTTGCCTTTATTGGCAATGATTTGATACAAGAATATCGAGCTACTTCATTACGATTAGAAAAGTGGATACAGACAACCCTTGAAACCTTTACCAAAGAACAAAATAATCACCATTATCGATTGCTCTCTGGTTTATCCTTAATAGAACTAGAAGACATCATAAAACCAGAATTAACATGGACACAGCCTGTTTGGGAAGAAACCGATCCAAACTTTCATAAAGCAATCCAACTCTATAAAAACGGCCAGTCCTTCTTTGAACAAAATGGCCGCGATAAGATGAAAGAACAGTTGAAATTACAGGTAGAGGAAGTACTAAACACTCATATTGCCGAAATGACTGACGAATTCGCTGCTACCTATACTTCTACATGGCAGCAAAATATCAAACAAATATCCAAGCGATGGATCGAGCAAGTCACCGATCACTTTGCGCGCCTTGAAGCGAGTATACAGGGGCAAATGGAAGAGAAACCGCTGATAGAAGCGAAGACTAAGTTAAGTCAGTTACTCACTGGGTTAGAGGGAAAATAAGGGGAAATGGTTCAACATTAAAATAATAGTGAACTCAAAATACGATTGAGACAACTCTTGTGTGGATCATTGAAAATAGCCTTGAGAATCGCAATATGAATGGTTCTCGAGTTAAAAATAAGAGAATCCTAGCTTACAAATGGCTAGGATTTTTTTCTTTTTGTTGTTCATTATTAACAAGACAACATTATTTTCTAAGAAAAAAGTCATAGTAAAAGAATTTCAATCTCACTAAATCGCGGGGGGACTCATCCCGCTAGTCCGCGAGACGAGTCCCCACAACAGTGCTGACTATTTAGTTATTTCACGACACCGACGAAAGAACCTCGGACTTGGATACCCCTGAAGTCGATGTGGTCGCCACCGTGGATTTCCGTCTTGGTCGTGCCTTGCTCGCCGGAGGGGTTGGTGAGCTTAAGTCCCTCTCCGTTGGTATTGAGCTCCACCTTGTTGACAAACCACGGATCTTCGAGTCGCCACTCTGCGGGGGAGATCCTCGTCAGAGTGATCTTCACGAGCTCCTCCACACCATCGATGCTCCTGCCGACGAACTCATGAGACCAAGTTTCACGCACAGCCATCTCGTAGCAGATGTCTTCGTACGTGAGCGCCATCCCAGCGTAGATGATCTTCTTCGTTCCGATCACCACACCACCAGGGGCGTTGAGGCCGACAGACACTTCCTGCGACATGGCGGCGCGTGAAAGGTTTTCGTTCTTGATCACCACCCTCTCACGAGCGTAGACAGACGCGTAGTTCGAGCCATCGATCTCGACGACGTCCCATCCCATGAACTCGGCAGTGGGACTGTCATCAAAATCGGGGATACGGCTGAAGTTTGAGCGCGGGATGTGCAGGTGTCGCATACAGCAAGCCTTTCTGTGTGTTTACACTGTTGTGGAGAAGTACAACTATAGAACGTACTTCCCATTTTATATAGTTTATCAGAAAATAAGCAGCAAACTGAACTTATTCAAGAAAAAATCCGCGACACAAGGGGATGGTTCTCTTGTCGCATTGTTTTAACCTGCTATTTTACACTTCTTCCTCTTCCCTCACAGGCACTGCAAATATATCGTAGTTCTTCCCAACTATCTGTACAAGATTCTCCTCCAACCTCTCCTGTCGTACATCAACCAAATCCAATGTGATCTTCTGTCCATCTGTCGTTTCCAAATGAATATAGGATACTTCCTTCATCCCTCTTCCTCCCTTTCCAATTGTAATAATACACTCGTTATGTACTGTTCCAACTCATGGATTTTCTTTAACTCCAATGTTGCAATATATTGCACTGTCTCCATATGTAACTGACGAACCTCTTCTATATTTGCATGCTGGATAAACTCGCAGACACTATGCCATTCTTGTTGGGTGATCTCTAAAGGATGGGCATTTTCCGTCTGGGATAAACCACAATGAATCAGCTTACAAATCGCATCGATCCATTCTTTTCTCGATCGCGCATCGCGAAAAGCTTCGATCAACGAGAAATACGGCTCTCCTTCACAAGCATAAACAAAAAACCCCGCGATCTTTTTACAGGTATCAAAAGGTCTCCCTTTCTCCATCCTTTTCCTCCTTGCAAAAAGAACGTTGATAGGTCAACTCCACTGCATTCCTTGCTGGTGAAAATAAATAATTAGCACTCGTATAAAAAAAGTATTTCTCATCGGTTTTCAAAAAGGAAAGAAACGCTCCAACTGACTCCTTATCACCTGATATTTGAACGACCAAATTCATTCATCCATCTCCTCTCATTGTCAACTTTTGTAATAATTTTAAAATATTTAGAAAATATTGTCAATTTTAATTGTTTTCTTGCTCTTTCTTACATTCTTTTGTGACATAGGCAGGTTTATTCTAGGAGTCCATCTTATTTTAAGAATGTAAAATGTCATCGTTAAAATAAGGGCACTTGGAGGAAAATGATAAATGAATATAAAAGCAAGTAAAGAAAAATGAAGGAAATTTTTTTCTTAAAGATCACTCCTAGAAAGTTGGTGAAAAGCTTGGAAACGCTTGAATCATTTCTACGCGGAATCAAACCAGCCTACCTAGTTACACACATGTATGAGATGCATATCGTAAATAAACTGAAGAATCAAGGCTACGCCTATTATTTTGATGATCATGAATTTGGCGGTTCAACAATTTTCTTCCAAACAGAAGAGATGCGAACCCAGTACATAATCGAGATGAAAGATGTAGATTTTAGGGAAAATATTTTGGTCACTGGTAAGTTTTTAGGATACCCCCCTATTGCTGCTAAGTTTTTTGCTGATGTATATGATAACCCAGAGCTTAAGGATAAACGTGCTGCCTTTCGATATCATGGGTATAGATTCGCTGGAAACATTGATGATACAGAGGAAATCGCTTCATGGTTATGGGAAAATGTGCCGGCTCCACTTGCTGAGGTAGAAGTTGAGTATAAAAACGAAGTAAAAACAATCGAACCAGCTATTGTCCTCTAAACCACCTCCTTCGAGGTGTATTTTTTATCGCTGTTTAACATTTACGTTTATATTATTATGGAGTTGAAAATACAGAAAAATCTAATAACTATCCCTTGTAATAATTAAAAAACAATTTCTCTTCTGGAGAAGTAGAGTTTGTGGTCATATCGCAAGGTGAAAACAAGTGGATCTCCCTTGGTTCCGATCATACTTTTCATAGACATTCACCTATTCTTTTCCAAAAAGAAGGAATATCCTTACTTTCTATTTAATGTAACCTTAACTATTTTCATTATTGGAAAGGCAGGAGAATAATGACCAACCGAAGTGTAAGTAAAGAAAAAATGGGAGAAATCTTTCGTTTGCGTAGAAAAGAATTAGGCCTTCGCCAAGAAGATGTTGCGATGAAAGCAGGAGTTTCCATCTCCACAGTGAGCAATTTGGAATTAGGAAATCATACGGTAAAAGAAGAGAGCATTGCTGCCTGTGCGGAGGTGTTGGGTGTTGCAGAGGATATATATGGACTTCTTTCGGAAGCGGAACAGAAGGAACAGGAAGTAAAAAGGGAACTGGAGAAGATTGAGAAAATAACCAAAGCAAACCCAGATGAGGCACTAAATCAACTAACAAGGTTAAATGAAACGTATACCTTTGAAAATAGCAAAACACTATTACCTTTTGCTAACTATCTGTGGGGAAGATGTTATTTTGAGAAAAGAAAGTGGCAACAAGCTGAAAAGTTCCTTGAAGAAGCAGCCAAATTGATTGAACAGCAATTTGACCTAAACGAAGAACTGAGAAACTCCAATCTACTGGCTGCTTGTTATAATAGTTTGAGTAGTATTTATTTCTATCAAAATAATCTTAATCAAGCCCTTGAAGTTACGGAAAAAGGATTAGCATCATTTATTTCAGAAGGAAAACGAGTCTATGTATATTACTTTCTTTTATATAACAAAGAACTTTTCCTAGAAAATACACATAACTTAGAAAAAATAAATGAAGCATTGGAAAAAACTCAAGAGAAGATTTCCAAGATCGAAAAAGAAGGAAAACTCCTAGAAAACGTAAGACTGTCAGTTATTATACAACACTACGACACCTACGCAACTTTACTAAACCGAATGGGATTTACTGATAAAGCATTAAAATATGCACAAAAAGGAGAAAAAATAGCTTGGTTAAATCATGAATATGATGCATTATTGATACTTTGGACAACACTCGGTACTATCTATGTAAATAAAAATGATCTGTTATCAGCTAAAAATTGTTTTTTACAAGCTTTACATATCCAACATAAGATAAAACAAGAAGTCTTATTATCTAAAGTACACTCTCACTTAGGAGAGCTATTATTACAACAAAATGACCTATTTCTTGCTAATGAGCATATCAAAACAGCATTATCTATTAGTAGAAGACACAAGGATATTCTAGGACAAATTAATTCACTAAAAATACTTGGTCATTGTTACCTTTCTAAGAATTGTTTTGATGATGCTATTGAACAATTTAAAACAGGATTCCATCTAGCAACAGAACATGAATTATATGAACACCAACTCGATTTGTTAGATAATCTAAGTAATAGTTATGAGCAACATGGAGATAGAGAAAATTTTCTTCTTTGTTTGGAACAATCCTATCGGATACGCGCAAACAAAAAACTGGAGGACGTCAAAGATGAAACTTGATGGTGGTTGGCCTGAAGAATAAAACATCCCAATACCCCCACAGTGCGGACGAGTTTTCGTCCGTTTTCCATTTCTATATATATTATGGTAGAAGCAGCCAACTGGTATTGGTCTACATACAAACAGGAAGAAGCCCTAATTAGGTATGTTAGATCGGTCAATCGTAGACGGCAACTATTTGATTTCCCTTATCGAGAGCAAGAAGGATTACATAACTTTACAAAATAAGCTCTCGAAATCATCCATCCAAACAGAATCCATGGCTCCTTCGCATCTACCCTGTTTGGATGGATGCGAGGGGCCAGGACGACTTCAGAGTATGTCACTAGAAGCGATTATTCACGGCTTCCGGCGTCGAACCTGGGCTTCAACCCGCTGCCTCTGGAGTCGTCGGGTGCGGGGACTTTCGGTTCCCTGTCCCTTGATGCCTCGGATTTGGAAACTTTCGTTCCGTCGGGTTCGAGGACTTTCGGTCTTACAGCTGGAAGTCCCCGAAGACTGAACATCGGATACGTGCTGCTCAGGTCGCTTGAAACTGTATCGAATGCCCTGAATGATCAGCATGATCAGGAGAAGAACCAGTCCAGCAATGAACATTAGGTATCCCCATTGTGCTCGTTCGATACTGTTGATTCGATCCTCCGTCGTTTCGGCAGAATCGTATTCGATCGCAGAACGAATCATTTCGAATAGCATCAAGGAGATACCACCCAAAGTCAAGGCACCCACGAGAATTCCAAGAACGAGCGAAGCCCTCTTGAACAGCTTCTTTGCCATAACTCCCCTTAGGTCGTCCTTCATTCTTGCTATAAATTATATACTTTTAGATGAAACGCGGAAACAAGCAATAGCCATTGATTATAAGCGATATTTTTTTGAAATATATTGAAAATATAAGCCTGTATATTTCGAATAATCAGTTATTTATGAACCCGTTGTCCTGCGCAAATTCTTTGCAGAGTAGCGCAGGACACGGCCTCCATGTGGAGAAATGAGCATCAGGCGGCGGGAACCATCTTACCGGTCTCGCCGTCGAACGTCCACCAGTCGGCTCCGTCGAGCTTCTGCGGTCCGCAGGCGTCCGCGTCGTACGGTCGGGTTGTGATCGAACCCACGCAGCCGTACTGCGTCATCCTGTTGGCCTTGAAGCTGTTGTTCTCCCGGTCGATGATCAAAGAGAGGCCGCCACCCTCGATCCGCGTGAGATTACCGTCGTCGCGGGGGATGACGTCCTTGATGTTGCCAGTGAGGAACGTTGCACAGCCGATCCCGAGGATGATCTCTACATAGCCGTCGCGGTTGATCACGTACTGGAGCTCACTCTTGATGATCTCCGACATGGATGCCTCCTATAACCAGACTCATTGACGCATGTGTTACGCGTAGCATGCACTTTTGCAGTGCTAGATGAGTTCTTATTCAAATATATCACACAATAAAAACAGGTTATATAAGCAATTCCCCCATACAGAAATTCCATTGTAACTGGGACAGTTGCGCATCAAACCTGTCCTATGTCATTTCTACCTCACTTTTCATAAAGTATTTTTTCTTTAGCTGCTAATCTTGAAGCAGCTTCTTTCGCTTCTTTATATACTTTTTGTAATATTTCATTCGGTTCAAGTAATGCAGTTCCTTGCACCCGAATGGTTTGATAATCTTCAATCCCAAGGAAATTGAACATTGACTTCAGGTATTTGTGAGAATATTCAATTACTGTATACCAATCATTATTTGTATAGATTGATCCACTTGCTTGTATGACAAGCATTCTTCTTCCGTCTTTCAGCAGTCCCACTGACCCATTTTCTGTGTATTTAAATGTTTCACGTGCGATCATGATATTGTCTATATAATCTTTTAATTTTGATGGAATATTAAAATTATGCAAAGGTAAAACGATGACATACGTATTGGCACTTTTAAATTGCTGTAATATCTCGGACATACGCTCTGTTACTTGTTGTTCTTGGCTAGTTAACTCCTGCTCTTTTCCTTGTTTTTCCCATGCACTTAAAACTGTTTTATCTACCATAGGAACTGCATCACTGTACAAGTTAATCTGTTCCATTGCTTCACTTTCAGGAATTAATTCTTTATATACTTTCAAAAAGCGGTTAAAAACCTGCAAGCTAAAGGAAGAAGGATCATCTACTTTTGGATGAGCGTTGATAGTAAGTGTTTTGTTCATTTTGTATTTCTCCTTTTAAATAAATGCCAGATTTAATCAAAGACCGACATTATCGCCGATTGATTCAATCCTTAATATAAAGATTTTAATCTACTTTGTCATACCAATGTATAATATTCCCAGAATAGATTTATTTTATTTTACAAACACTCTAAATACTCCTAAGATACAATTTTAAAATTCAAAGCAGGTGAGTTTATATGTCACACCGTACCGAAGTTGAATACGCTTTACATTGCCTCTTATTTAATTGATGTTCCTTCAAAGGAAAGTGTTGAGGTAAAAGATCTAGCAGAATAGTAAAATGGATAGACTATGAAAAAATGCTCAAGAGGACAATTTTCGTTTAAGTAAAATGTATATTATTTGTATTGCTCTAATGACAAAATTTAAAATACTAAAAACCCTGTCTCAACTAGGAGCAGGGCTGTCTTTTTATTTTTGGCAAATAATAAAAACAGGTTATAGCCTGTTTACTCGACAAATAGGAGAATCTCTCAAGCAAAACCTATCATAGTTTGATGAGTGGAATCTGAACTGCTTCTTGAATAAAATTCATATCTGAATCCCGAGATACTAAAGCCAGTTGATATTCCATAGCTGTCGAAATGATTAATGCATCTGGAGTTTTTAATTTGCGACCCTTAGTTTTTTGTTCTCGTCTAAGATGACCCGCCTTACGAGCAATTTTTGAATCTACTTCGATACACCGCTGTGGAGTAAACAATTTTATTTTATGCAGTTCCAACTCTGATTTCACACCACTGAGTACTTCACATTCAGTAATCACAGAAAAATAAAGAGGAATTTTATCCTTATGTGCCTGTTGAATAAAATGGATGACAGCTTCTTCGTTGGCTAAGATCGCAATAGCAATATTTGTATCAAATAAATAACCTCTAATTTTCAACCATTCCATTCCTCTCGCATTTCCCTGACTTCTGCTTCCATTTCCTTTGCTCGTTCTGGTGTTAATGCTCCTGCTGATTCCAGAATATCATCGATGGAATAATCTTCAACAACTTCAATGGTATCATATTCTAAATCAATGGTAACCTTACTTCTTGGGATATTTAATCTCGATAAGATGGAACGAAGTTCATTTGCAGTTTTTTTATCAATTTTTCGAGGAATCGACATAACCGATACCCTCCTTTTTTATATTCACTAATGAATTTAAAAGATATAATAATGAAAATTCCGTACTCTCGATATAAGATAAGTCCTAGATAAGATGAGAATATCATGCCCCTTAAGTCAAGTCAAATTTTACAGAGGTGTATAAAATTACATAAATGCAAGTGACAATTCTATGGTCGGATAAATCATTTATCCTAGACAATCTCGCTGAGCCCTGCCTCAACTAGGAGCAGGGCTGTTTTTTTATTGTAAAACCATTAATCTCTTAATATTTCCACTTTCTCCACTCTTTCCGTTCCCTTTTGAAACGTAATCACAAGCCACTCGCTGTCAATCGATGGGTACGATCGTTCATCCCCCAAATAATACACCATATTATTCGCTTTTTTAAAGTAGGCATCTTCCGTTGGCGAACCTAATAACCTAATAACCTCTGCTTTTGTTTTACCTTTCAACGGATGATGACGAAGTAGATCATCGACAATAAAAACACGCTTATCTTCAAATTTTTTCCACTTTTGAGTACTAAAAGAATGATCGTTTTTATCCATTACGATCATAATGAAAATCAAAATGCCCATTAACAATCCAGCCACTAGGATAACACGAAAATACTTACGCAAGCCTCCACCTGCTTTACTTATCAATCTTATCTACTATGTACACGCTGATACATGATTTTAATAGCAAGTTCATCTAACCTATCACAATCAACTGCTTCTATATCTCGTAATAAAATAGTGACTGTGCCATCTTTTTCACCATAATTGGAAACTTTAGCAATCCTGATGATATCATTTGTGACAGATGTGACAAACCCAATAATAAAGTCTGTACTTTCTCTGCTCTCATCACTAATTTTAATCGATACCAATCTTTCTGTTTTTGCGGCGGTTTTTAATACTTCTGCTAACAAATTTTCATCTTCTCTTACTGGAGATGAAAACAAATCGTAGTGTTGCTGATTTTGTATCTTGTGTAGCGTTTCAAGTTTCTGTTCATATTGACTGTACTGATCAACCCGATAAATATCTACTAATCTCCTCGCAATATGACCATCCACTATACCTTCTGATGTCACATGTTTCATCAAAAAATATTCCTCTGTTATTTGCTCCAAAAATCCCGCATTAAAATGTTCTTGGTCAGAAATATCCGTATAAATGGAGATCATTTCATTTGATTCCATTGCTTTTACTAAGATGTCTCACATCGGATGGTTACTCATTATATATTCACAACCTATCTACTACTGAATATTTCCATTATATCTTATTTTCTTTTTCTACATAAAAATAAAAAAACCTAGCTTTGAAACAAAGCTAGGGGCACTCTCTCAATTATCGTTAGAAACTCTTTTCTTTTTTCTACTATATCGGAAGTAATAGTAGATATAGCATACAACCACAAATCCTAAACCGTAAAATAAACTCGCTCGCTGCTGAGCATCAAAAACAGGGAAGATCAAAAAGACGGCACACAGTATAAGACATAAGATCGGGAGAAACGGATAAAGTGGAGTGGCAAACTTCAAATCGCTCACTTTTCCACCTTCGCGCAAAAACTGTTTCCGAAAATTATACTGCGACAAGGCAATGCTCATCCAAGCAATGGTAACGGCAATTCCAGATATGGATGACAAAGCGATGTATACGGTGTCTGCTGCGTACACACTGGTCAAGAGGGACAAGAGGGAAAATATCATCGTTAAGATAAGAGAAGCCATCGGAACGCCACGCGAGGATAGTTTTCCAAATACTTTTGGAGCCATACCAGAATGCGACAAAGACCACAGCAATCGAGTAGAGGCATAGAGACAAGAGTTTCCAACAGATAAAAGTGCGGTGAGAATGACAAAGTTCATGATATCAGCGGCAAAAGGAATACGAACCATATCAAATAAAGAGACAAATGGGCTTTCCAGAACACCTAATTCTTTCGCTGGGAAGATAGCGGAAAGAATGACAACAGAGGCAATATAGAAGACAAAGATGCGGACTAATACATTTCTGATCGCTTTTGGAATATGCTTTTCTGGATTTTCACTTTCTCCAGCTGCAATCCCGATTAATTCCGATCCTTGGTAAGAGAATACGACATTCATCATCGTAACAAACACAATGGAGATACCAGCTGGAAATAGACTTCCCGTTGTAAAGTGGGATAAAAAAGGAGCTGCTCTGCCATCCATATGAATCCATCCAAAAATTGCACCACAACCGATGATAATAAAGAGAATTACGGCAACTACTTTGATCCCTGCAAACCAATATTCAGATTCCGCAAACCCTTTTGTTGTCAATGCATTTAACAGAAACAATAAAGCAATAAAGATCGCACACCAAATCCATACATCTACATGGGGGAACCATCGTTTCATCAGCATACCGGCAGCCGTAAATTCGACACCAGCAGTAGTAGCAGACCCTAGCCAATAAACCCAGCCTACCGTAAATCCGGAAGCAGGCCCAATATATTTGGATGCGTACACTTGAAAGGCTCCTGTTTCCGGCATTCTCACTGCAAGTTCACCTAAACATGTCATTACCAAATACAAAAGCAGACCGCCGAACAAGAAGGCTAAGAGAGCGCCGCCATAACCAGACTGGTTAATAATATAACCCGTGTTTAAAAACAGGCCTGTCCCAATCACCCCACCGAGAGACAACATATAGAGGTGCCGACTCTTCATGGATCGTTCAAGTTGAATGTGTTTCTCCTGTCTCATGGAACTGCTCCTTCCCCGAGTGGGTTATTTTATGCCTTTTTATCGTCTTAAAATAGGTGAAGTGAGACAGGTCGGACCACCTGTACCCAAATAGGAGATTTCTTTTCCTTTGTATTCCAAAACTTCCACCCCTTCTGCTTCCAACAACTGCTTAATCTGAGGATTACCAGCAATCAGCATACACTTCCGAGGGGATAGGGCCAAAATATTGCATCCTAAGTTGTCATACTCCTGATCAGATACTTCCAGCAACTTCACACCTCGAGTGATCAACAACTCTCGGAACACAACTGGCATTAATTTGGAGTAAACTACTGCTAAATCTTGATCGATAAAGCTAATAAAGGACATCAAGTGTAAACATTCTTCAGGGCCATTTCCATGTGGAAGGTGAACCACGATAAACTCATCCACAACCTCTTGGGTCAATTCCCGCAGTTGGCGGATTCCTTCATCATTCGTCCGATATCCTCTTCCAACGACCAAAGTTCGTTCATCCAGCCAGACTACATCACCACCATCGACTCTGCCTTCGCCAGTAATCTTTCCAAGAATCGGAATAGAAAGATCGTTGAAGTAATCTTTGATTGCCCCAGCTTCGGGTCTGCGAAGATACTTTCCAGATTTAAGCAAAATGGCACCTTTATTTGTGATTTTCACGGGATCATGTGCGTAGATCGAATCCAAACCGACTGTATCGTTTCGTGGGAGAAAGTGAATTTCAGGCACGTGCTTTTGCAAGATAGATAAAAATTGATCATATTCATGAACTGCTTCTTCATAGTTTGGGCATCGTATATAGATAAATTTTCTCCAGTTTTCTTCTAAGTGTTCTTGACTGATAAAGGCATCCTTCGGGTGTTTGACCATGATTCGTTCGATACTTCCAACCATACTCTGACATCCAAACCTCACGAGATCATCCCCATTTTGATTAGTCTAAAATCTCAAGGACAAACAGCTCAATCCGCCATCTTGCTTTTGTATTTCCGACATGTCTAGCGCGATTGTCTTATACCCAGCATCTTCGATTTTTTTCTTGGAAGTCTCATAACCTTTTGGGATAATGACATAGTCATTGATGCGGATACAGTTCGCACAATATTCCTCTTCAGCATCAATAACGATTTTGTTATACCCCTCAAAATCAGGATGCTCGATGAATTCTCCTGCAACTACTAAATCATTGTTTCCTAAATATGCGATCCCTGTTTTTAGATGGAAAAACTTCTCAAGCGGAACAATGGTTGTTTCATAACCATATTTTTGCTGGATTGCGGCAAATTGTTCTGCTCCTTCTCGATTGGTTCTTGCGGAAAGACCTACATAAAAATGCTTGTCCACTTGTAATACATCTCCACCATCTAAAAAACCAGGTGCTTGGATTTTTTCTGCGCCACTATAAAATTGTTTCAAAACTTCTTCCATCTCGATGATTTCACCATTCCGACTAGGTGCGCCCGGATTTGTGACAACGGCACATTCCCTTGTCAGCACAGCAGTATCTTCTACAAATGTTGAGTCAGGATATTTTTCATCTGCCTCTAACACCGTAACATCAAGTCCACATTCCTTTAAAGCAACCACATACTGCGCATGTTGTGCTTGTGCTTTTTCATAATCTGGTTTTCCTAGATCAGATGTAGTTAGTCCATTTACATAGCTCTTACTTATTTTCTTCACAATAGCTCTTGTAAACATCAAAAAGCCTCCTTCAAATAGCTTAAATTTATAAGTTTCCACATTATGAAAACGCTTTCCTAAAATAGATCATATTCCTATTTAAAAGATAAAAAGGCATACTGTCAATATAATTATAAATTTATTTTTATAATGATTCAGGAGTACAGTGATTTAAATAGATTTCATATATCTTTACAGTCCAATTAACATAGAACTATAAAAGAAAAAATATTTTAATAATCCGAAATGTGGTACGAATTTGATGCGTTGATAATCAGCCTTTATGTAACAAGAGAACCGACCCTTTGTCGCATAAATAACAAAAAAAGCAACTTGAGTACATCATGTCTCAAATTGCTTTTTGTTCTTTTTTCGTTTAAACAAGCTGTGCTTCGTAGCCATCTACAACTAAATCGAGTTTTCCTGATTTTGGATCGATAACCAATCCATGCACAGCTACATCTTTTGGCATAAGAGGATGGTGATGAATCATTTCCACACTGTGTTTTACGCTGTCTTCTACGCAGTCAAAGCCGTGTAGAAACTTTTTGAAGTCTACTCCAGAATAATAAAGTAAATCTAAGCTTTCTTGGCTGACTCCGCGGGCTTTCATTTTTTCCAGCGTACTTTCTGCTTTTATTTTTGCCATTCCACAGTCATGATGCCCGACAACACAAACTTCTTCTGCACCGAGCTCATAAATGGCCACTAGAATACTTCTCATCGTACTTCCAAATGGATGAGATACAATAGCGCCGGCAGTTTTAATGATTTTTACATCACCGTTCCCCACGTCCATTGCTTTTGGCAATAATTCTACTAAACGTGTATCCATACATGATAAAATTACAAGCCGTTTATTAGGAAACTTATCCGTTTTAAATTCCTCGTATCCCTTCTTTTCGATGAATTCTTTGTTATGCGTTAAAATTTGATTTAATAATTTCAAGTTTAAGTCCTCCAAATCATTTCTATAATGATTTCTATCTCATTTGGCTTTTAGTGTACCATTTTGTTACTCTCTTACCAAGTCACTTGAGGAGTTCCTATGTATCTCCACCAGTACCTATAATTTATCAGAAAAAAAACTTTTCCTTGGTTGACGTCGTATAAAACGATATTTTAGAATCATAACTATACCGATATCGACATTTTAATCCACCGAACTCATTTTACTTAATTTTCATAAAATATCACCACAGGAAGGGCTTTTACTATGTTTTCGTTTGTTATCCCTTGTTATAATGAAGAACCGATTATGCATCGGTTTCATAAGGAACTTACAACGATTCTGCAAGAAAATCAGATTCCTTATGAACTTATCTTTATCAATGATGGCAGCAGAGATAGAACCTCTGAGATATTAAAAGAGATTACAGAAAAAGATCAACATGCTCACTATATATCCTTTAGTCGTAATTTTGGGAAAGAATCTGCAATGTTAGCAGGGTTAAACTTCTCTATTGGTGAAGCCGTCATAATCATGGACGCTGATCTCCAACATCCACCTAATCTTATCCCTGATATGGTACAAGCATATCGAGATGGATATGACCAAGTTATCACCAAACGAAATCGCAAAGGAGAAAGCAGGACACGAACTATGTTCGCCAAGTTATACTATCGGTTGATGAATGGAATGATCGATGTGATGCTGACGGATGGTGTGGGGGATTTCCGTTTACTCAGCCGCAGAGCAGTAGATGCGCTTTTGTCTTTGCAAGAATACAACCGATTTTCAAAAGGATTATTTTCTTGGATCGGGTTTCAGGAATATGTCATTGAATATGACAATGTCCTTCGCGATCATGGGAAAAGTAAATGGTCCTTTGGACAACTCCTAAACTATGCAATGGATGGATTGATCTCTTTTAACAACAAACCTCTTCGTTTGGCTATCTATTTAGGATCATTTGTTACCATCACTGATATTTTCTATATTTTGTACTCCTTTATTCAGATTTTGATGAATGGCGTCGTCATCCCTGGATACTTTACGATTATTTCTTCCGTTGGACTGTTAGGCGGCATTCAACTCATCTCCATCGGTGTCATCGGAGAATATATCGGTAGAATTTACTATGAATCCAAGAAAAGACCTCACTATATTATTGAGGAAAAACGAATCCAAACCCAGCGAGTCCGGGAAAAGTCAGCAAAGGAAGAGCTCATATATAATAAGTAAATAAAAAGACCCTATTCAAGTAGTACAGAATAGGATCTTTTTATTATCATCTAATATCTTCTGTCTTTCCTTATTCTTTCACCTGTAGTACCATTTTTCCTGTTGATGAACGATCCTCAATGCTTTTATGCGCTTTTGCTATGTCTTCAAACTCAACTACATCCGTTACATCTACTCTTACTTGTCCACTTGCCACATATGGCAATGCTTTCTTTGCTGCATTTGCTACTACTTTTGGATGATACACACTCATCAATTGGAGATTAAAGCCAAGTACAGCTTTGCTGCTAAACCAGAGTTCGTTTGCAGATACTGATACATCCTCTGCTTCACTCGCATTACCCATGACAACTAGTCTGCCAAGTGGTGACAGGAGCGATAGTCCTGTTTCTCTGGCATCTCCTCCCACTTGGTCAATGACAATATCTATACCACTGCCTCTGATCGCTTCAACATATTCGTCACGCAAGTATACTTCATCGTATCCCAAACTTTTTGCGTATGTTACTTTCTGTTTACTTCCTACCACTCCGATCACTCTTCCTGCTCCTAAAGCACGTGCCATTTGTCCAATCGCACTGCCAACACCACCAGCTGCTGCATGCACCAATACCGTTTCGCCTTTTTTCATATGCGCCACATCGGATAAGATCATCATCGCTGTTGTTACATTGGACGAAAAAGCTGCTGCGACTTTCATATCTACAGCATTTGTTTCCAAATCTAGTGGAATTACGAGGTCTGCGTCTACTTTTACCACTTCCGCATATCCACCACCATTTACAATAGTCAATGCAGCAACAGCTTGACCGATTTGAAATCCAGTAACTCCTTCTCCTATCTCGCGAATGATACCAGATACTTCGATCCCGGGTACAAACGGCAATGGCAAGTCTGCTACCACTCCTTTGCGAAATAATACTTCCGCATAATTGATCCCTGCATAAGCAACATCAATGGTAACTTCTCCTAGACCCGGTTGTGGTGTTATTACTTCTTTTTGAGTTAAAACAGACGCTTCACCAAATTGTGGAATGATAATTGCTTTCATGTTCTTATCCCCTTTTGTTTATGTTTTTCTTTTTGTCCCTTGTGCTGTAATTCCATTTTAGCTGCTGTATCATTCTGTACGAGTTTTTCGTTATACTATTAGTACCAATAACAGCTTAGGAGAGCGATCGGGATGCAAGAAAATAAGAACATCAAAGTACTGGGGGAATTTTTGAAATCAAGGCGTGCCAAAGTATCGCCAGAAGGATTACATGTTTCCACTGGCAGCAGAAAACGCAGAACTCCAGGGCTTCGCCGGGAAGAAGTAGCTTATTTATCTGGGGTGAGCAACACTTGGTACACTTGGCTGGAACAAGGAAGAGACGTCAATGTTTCACAAGAAGTATTAGCGAGCATTGCGAAAACACTTCAACTAAATGAAGAAGAACAACGCCATATATTTCGACTTGGGGGATATCCGGTTTTTGCGCCGTCACAGCCATTGGAACGAGTGATCAATCAGGAGTTACAACTAGTAGTTGATAGTATCCCCTATCCAACTTTCATTGTTGGATTTCGAACCGATGTTATCGCTTGGAATGACTTATACTCTCTGATCTTTCCAGTAGATTTTACAAGGCAAGATGAAAAATACCGCAATATGACATGGCTCGTTTTTATGAATGAACAAGTGCGAAAACAAATTGTAAACTGGGAAGAGTTTGCCCAATATACAGTTGGTGTTTTTCGCAGTTATTATGATCAAAATGAAAATGACCCTTGGTTTCAAACATTTGCAAAAGAATTATTGGAAAAGTCACCAGAGTTCGCTGCATGGTGGGAAGATCATCCGATCAAACAAAAATCAGAGGTTCATTTGAAAATTCGCAGTCACGATGGGAAAAATATAGTGGAATATCGGATTGTATCCTTTTTTCAGATCAATGGGGAAGAAAATGTACACTGCTGTGTTTATACACCTGTAGCAGAGGAAGAGAATCTGGACAAGTATGAACAAAACAAAAAAGCAGCACCCCCTACAGTTGTCGTAGGGGGTGGGGGAAGTTCTTGAAATTGCTAGTAGAGCTTCCCTTGAAGCAGCGAAGCCTTGGCTCGCTGGTCAGCATCACGCTGCTGTGCAGCATCCGCCTTCTTCTGGCCCACCTCTGCCAATCGAATGACAGCAGAAGCCACGAAGAAGCCGAAGGCGCAACCAGCAATGAAACCCTTCTTCACAACTTCCTCCTTCGTCTCTCGGACGTACGTTTATGGTATCATAATTTTCACTTTATGTTTCATCCCCTTAGGAAAAAGCAGCACCCCCCTGAGACATGGCCTCAGGAGGGTGAGAGAAAGTTCAGGCAGTTGTGTTCAGCGGCGGCGCCACTTGAGCAGTTTGCTGCTCTTGGCACGCAGGCCGTGGCTCTTCGCCGAACGCTGCTCCCTCTGCGGCTTGGCGTTCTCGTACATGCCCCATATCCAGAGCACGCCGAGAATCAGTGCCGCGAGCGCACCACCGCCCACTTCTCCTGCCTTCTTACCTATCTTCTTCATCACTTTCCCTTCGTCGTTACGGACGTTGCATTTATTTTATCATAAGATTTCTGTAAACATCTAGACAAATCGGAATACTGCAACACCCTACGAAGAACTGCTAGGCTTTGGTTTATTGACCAAGATTTTCTTCGATACGATAAACGTGAAAGGAATGGCAATCAACGATGCTAGTAACGGAGCAATATTTTTATCCATTCCTAATTGATCTACTAATAAATAAACGCTGCTTGTCGTCACGGTAACATTTACCACGTAGGTGAGGGGAAATTGGAAAAATTTCTTGAGACTGGGTTTTGTTTTATAAGTGAAATACGTATTCATAAAAAAAGAGCCAATCATACTGAGCACAAAAGCACTGATATGCGATATGAGATAAATCCAGCCAAATATATGCAAAAATAAGAGATATAATCCATAGTAAGTGCCTGTATTGATAACCCCGACGATGCAAAAACGCATGAGCGGGTAATACTTTTCAACATTCATGTGTGTAACTCCTCACCAGCATTTATCATGCTGTATTATACCTCAGAACGATAAAAAGATGGTTATTTTTTTCATTTTCACCTTGAAGTCCTTCTTTAGAAATTATATAATTTTTATCAATTATTTATAGAGATGGGAGAGAGAAAGAATGACATCAAAGCGTACGATGTTTGATAAGATTTGGGATTCACATGTTGTCTATCAAGAAAGCGGGAAACCATCTCTCCTCTACATAGATTTGCATCTGATTCACGAAGTCACATCCCCACAAGCATTTGAAGGATTGCGTCTAGCCGGGCGTTCTATCCGCAGACCAGACTTGACTGTAGCGACAGTTGACCATAATATTCCTACGACAGATCGCTCCCTGCCAATCGCTGATCCGATCTCACGTCAACAGATTGAAACGCTGAGAGAAAATTGTCAAAATCATAAAATAACTTTATATGACTTGGACAGCAGAAATCAAGGGATCGTCCATGTGATTGGGCCAGAGCTCGGGCTTACCCTGCCAGGTAAAACCATTGTCTGTGGAGATAGTCACACTTCTACCCATGGAGCTTTTGGCGCATTAGCTTTTGGAATTGGAACAAGTGAAGTAGAGCATGTGATGGCCACTCAATGTTTGCCTCAAGCTAAGCCAAAGACAATGGAAATACATTTCAAAGGCAAACTGCCTTATGGAGTCACAGCAAAAGATGTTGTTCTACACTTGATCAACCAGATTGGAACCGCTGGTGCAACCGGATATGTAGTGGAGTATACCGGGGAAGCAATCCAAAATATGTCGATGGAAGAACGGATGACGATTTGTAATATGTCCATCGAAGCTGGAGCCCGTGCAGGCATGATCGCACCAGATGAGACTACTTTCTCTTACTTAAGAGGACGGAAACATGCTCCAAAAGGAGAAGATTGGGAACAAGCAGTTGCCGCTTGGAAAGAATTAGTGACCGATGAAGGAGCGGCTTATGACACTCGTGTCGAAATCGATGTCACCGAAATCGCTCCCCAAGTAACATGGGGAACAAGCCCAGGCATGGGGGCAGACATCACCCAATTGGTACCTGATCCTGCTTCTTTTGCCACAAACACAGAACAAAAAGCAGCTGAACTAGCCTTACAATACATGGGATTGACTGCTGGTACACCGATGGCAAAAATTGCAATCGACCGGGTCTTCATCGGTTCCTGTACCAATTCCCGTATCGAAGACTTGCGCGCAGCAGCAGAAGTAGTCGCTGGCTACCAAGTGGCTGCTACTGTTCAAGCGATGGTTGTGCCTGGTTCACAGCAAGTGAAAGAACAAGCAGAAGAAGAAGGCTTGCATCAAATATTTCTTGATGCAGGATTTGAATGGCGTGAAGCTGGTTGCAGCATGTGTCTTGGCATGAATCCAGATATCATTCAGCCCGGTGAACGATGTGCTTCTACTTCCAATCGTAACTTTGAAGGCCGGCAAGGCAGAGGCGGCAGAACACATTTAGTCAGCCCTGTCATGGCCGCAGCAGCAGCTATTAAAGGACACTTTGTAGATATTCGCGATTGGAAATTCAACAGAGAGGAGACAAAACATGGAATCCCTTCGTAAACACCAAGGTCTTGTCTCACCCCTTGACCGTGCACATGTCGACACAGATGCGATCATCCCTAAACAATTTTTAAAACGCATTGAACGTTCCGGTTTTGGTCAGTTTCTCTTTTATGAATGGCGTTTTGATGAAGCAGATCAGCCCAATCCCTCCTTCGTGCTCAATCAACCTGCATATAAAGGAACCTCGATACTATTAGCCAGAGAAAACTTTGGCTGTGGTTCCTCTCGTGAACATGCACCATGGTCTTTAACCGACTTTGGCTTTCGTGTTATCATCGCTCCATCCTTTGCAGATATCTTTTATAACAACTGTTTCCAAAATGGACTCCTGCCATTGGTGCTTTCTGAAGAACAAGTACAGGAATTATTTGAACGAACAGCCGAGCATGAAGGTTATCAATTGACTGTGGATATAGAAAACTTAGTGATTCGAGATGACTTTGGATTGGAATATTCTTTCGAACTCGATCCCTATCGCCAGCACTGTCTTGTAAATGGGTTGGATTTTATCGGATTGACCTTACAGCATGAAGATAAGATCACAGCATATGAAAAAGCAAAACTAGTAAGCTATTGAACACAAAAACGTATGGGGAAAACCCATACGTTTTTTTATGTTAACTTCGACCTTTAGGGGGGTCGTCCGAGATAAGTCCAAAAGCGGCACGATAGATAGGAAAAATTGAAAAAAGGGAACAGAGACCTTTTCTATCAAGCACTTTCCAACTCTAATTTTAATTTCCCATCGAAAGGTTGGGGTTGTTTTTCCAAATCAATGACATAATCACCAAATCGTTTAATATGTTCCGTCAAATAAGGACTAATTGCACTTAGGTCCTCTGGGTTTACTGGATACCCTTCTTTTCTAAGCTCAATTTACCTAGAATATTTTATTAACAGCCCACTTCTATAACTTTTTTTCTCAAATCAACACTTTAGTAGTTAAGTCCAATTATAATTTTTCTTCATCCGTTATTGGCTCCAACCATACCAGAGTCCCCGACAGTGACGGCAATGTGTTCAAACCAACTATCTTTTGTAGCATCATGCCAGTGTTTGAGACCATCATAGGTGACAATCACATCGCCTGCTTTTAAGAATTGAATAGTTTTTCCTTCTTCCTTTTTTGTCATATTAAATTCCCCATTAAACTATTCATTAAGGTCTAATTAATACTTTAAGTGCTTCACGATTATTCATAAGGCGATATCCCTCAGGAACTCCGTCCAAATCAACGGTTACGTCAAAAACACGACCTGGTTCAAGGGTTCCATCAAGAATATCCGGTAATAATTCATCCATGTATGCACGCGTTGGCGCAGGACCCCCCGTAAGCTTAATATTACGTCCAAAAAGACTTGCAAACCCAACAGGAGCATCATCATACTGTGGAACACCAACACGACTAATAACTCCGCCAGCTCGGACAACTCCAATGCTCATCTTGTAAGCAGGCATCAGCCCGACACATTCAAGGACAACATGTGTTCCTTCACCATTAGTCAATTCTTTGACTTTCGCTATACCTTCGTCTCCGCGTTCCGGAATTATATCTGTGGCACCAAATTCTATACCAAGATCTGTCCGTTCCTTATGGCGACCCATGAGAATGATTTTCTTGGCACCTAATTTCTTCGCTGACAGTACAGCAAGAAGTCCAACAGCACCATCACCAATAACCGCTACAGTCGTATTCTCGTTCACTCCTCCCATCACAGCCGCATGATAGCCAGTTCCATATACGTCAGATAATGTTAACAGTGATGGCATTAATGGAGAGTTCTCATCAATTTCGTCAGGTAACTTAAACATACTTCCTTGTGCTTGAGGCACTCGAACAAATTCCGCCTGGCAGCCAGTCATAAAGGCTCCATGCTCACAAGAAGTCATTAATCCTTCTTGGCAAAATGGACATGTATTATCTCCAACAGCAAAAGGAACGACAACCAAATCACCTTTCTTGAATCCAGAAACTTCTGAACCCATTTCTTCGATTCTTCCAATCACTTCATGCCCCATTGCTTCCCCTTCGCCATGCTCATGGGCATGCATGCTGCGATAAGGATGCAAATCACTTCCACAAATACAGGCAACCACTACCTTCAAAACGGCATCTGTCTCTTCTTGCAATGCTGGAATCGGTAACTCTTCTACGCGAACATCACCAGCAGCGTACATAATATTTGCTTTCATACTAATTTTCCACCTTTTCATTAAAATATTCCTTATTGATTATAAAACTTAAAGTAAACTCTAAAGCTAGGCCTGACGTGTAACCTGTGCCCCAATAAATGGTTCTCCTTTTACAGTCAGTGCGTATGCTTCGTTACTTTCCTGGTTATAAAGCCAAGTTAAACGTAGTAGCGTATAATCAAGGTCAGAATTTACTGCCCGACGCGAAGATCGGGGAGATTCAATCACTCCTCGAGATTTCCAATCATCGCTAAATTAAGACCAATCCCTCAAAATGCTACTATCCAGGGGCTTTGGAATGCTTTTGTCGGTTAAACCAACCATCTACTATTCAGTTTCTATGGGCTTTTCCAACCCCAGAATCATTTTCCAAGTCGAGGAACCATTTGGAGGGAGAAGGTTCTTCAAGACTGCTAAAACTACCGCTGGAAAATGAAATCAGATGAACTTTTTCAGCTTGTGAAACAAAGACCATTTCCGGTGGATCGTGCAACAGCTCGTGGAAAAAGTCGTTTCCTCTTATCTTTGCTCAGCCAATTAGAATTGCTGATCTAAGACAGTCAGCAGTATGACTAGGACATCGGTCTCTTCCTGACAGTGAGATGTTTCTCGCGCTTAAGAGGGTTGTAATTTTGCACCTTCTTCTGCTAGTTTCTTGGTAGTTGCTTCTCCAATTCCACTAGAAGCCCCATAACAATAACTGCTTTTCCTTTAATATTTGACATGATTTTTCCTTTTTCATAATAGTTCTTATACACCTTACAACTTAAAGTTAACTCGAAGTCAATAATTTATTATTTGGCATAAATTCTTTGAGTCTTGCTCATTTTCTCTTTTACCAAGACAACGCCAAAACCAATAATAGCAATCACTAATATCAAAATGGAATTTGCGAAAATCAGGGATTGAACTCGATTCACATGTAGTAACTGTGAAAATACTGTTCCCTCATAAGGAGAAAAGGTAGCACCTATGTTATAAGCAACCAACACCATCGTTGTCCCCAATTTTGCAATCGCAGCCGTTTGTCGAGTAAAGATGTGAAGTAGATATGGCATCATACATCGAAAAGAAAATCCAATGATCATCGAACAAAATGTGGTGAGAAAGATACTTTCCGAAACTGTTACAACATACGTAAAAATTCCCATCAAAAGCAGGGAAAAAGGCATAATGTAATCCCTCAGCACGGAAAAGATTTTTCCAAATGAAAACCCTGCGACAAATGCTCCTAATCCAATAAAAGCAATCATATTGCTACCATTCGTAGCATTACCTATATTTTTTTCTAAAATCAAAGGAGTAATTTGGATATTGTAATTGATAAAAAGACTTACGATCACAAATAACAAAATCCCAAAACCAATAATCCCACCATAAGAACTTCTATTGTGAGAACCGTTTGGTATCCGAATTTGTTGTTCTTCTTTTCTTTGTTCCAATTGCTTCTTTTCATTTGGAACAAAGAAAAAGAATGCGAAAAAAATCGGGAGTGCTATCGCATACACAAGAAATGAGGTATACCAATTAACTTTTAACAACTGTCCCACTAAAAGCGTTAATAAGATACCGCCTAGTCCTTCAAAAGAGCTTTCCATTCCTATGATTCTTGCTTGTTTACTTGGTTCGTTTGGGTACAAATCACTGATCATTTGAATGATTATGCGATTAAACAATCCAATTCCGAAACCAAAAATGCAACGGGATACAAACAATAAGGAAAAAATATCATGCTTTAGTGCGGGAAATATGCCTGATAGGAAAACAAGTCCTAGACCAATCAGAATGATTTTTTTCTTTCCCATCCACATTTCTAGCCAATTCCCAATTAACACAGCAAGAATCACAAATAGGGAAGGAATAGTTGTTAATAGCCCTACATGTGTTGGACTTATTGTCGGAAAATCTTTTGCGATTGCTGGAATGTTTGCAGCAATCACTGGACCAGAAGAAATTAACAACGCAACAGACAGCAAGGCATATGTTTTTAACCTGTCCATCTGAATCAAAATAATTCAACTCCTTTCATCACTGAGGGTACTTATTCTTGATTATTTTCTGCAGGAGGTTTTATTTTTAATTCAGCCTCACTTACAAGTAATTTCTCATGATAGTCTTCGATTTTTCTATCTAATTTCTTTATGGTTTCATCTATCTCTTCTCGTTTCTCTAACAGTCGCTGTCTTTCATCCACAAGAATATTTTTACGAGCTTTTATGGTGCTATCTCCTTCAAGAAATAAAGTTGTATATTCCATTAAAGACTCTATCGTCAATCCAGCATCCCGCATACATTTGATAAACTCAATCCATTTGATATCATCCTCATCGTAATCTCGGATGCCACTTTCTCTTCGATTTACTGGTGGAATCAAGCCAACACGTTCATAATATCGAAGCGTTGCCGCTGTTAGATCAAACAGTGTTGCCACCTGTGCAATATTCATCGTTCTTCACCTCGCTATCTTTCACGAATCAAACCTATCACTTAAAGTTAACTTTAAGTCAAGAAAAAAATTTCTTAAGCTGTTGAGCTTTTTTGAGGAATTGTTACTTGCGTTAAAGTGTACTTTAAGATCTATACTGCATTCTGTAATGTACAAAGAAGGATGGAGGGAATCATAGTAATGGCAGAAAAACAAACGGCAGGAAGAGACTTATTGGGAGAGTTTGCACCAAAATTTGCTGAACTAAACGATGATGTTTTATTCGGTGAAATTTGGTCAAGAGTGGAAGAACTATCGCCTCGTGATCGTAGCATGATTACTGTCTCGGCATTAATTACTGGAGGTAATTTCGAACAATTAATTCCACATCTTCAGAAAGCGAAGGCAAATGGAATAACAAAAGATGAGATGGTGGAAATCATTACACATCTTTCATTTTATGCAGGATGGCCCAAAGCTTGGTCTGCATTTAACATCGCAAAAGAAATCTATAACTAATAGAAGAAAGAAGGAATGAAAAATGGCAAAGGAAGAATTAAACAATAGCACCATCTTTCCATTGGGACAGAAAGTGGAAACAAACTTTATTGGGGATGCGTACTTACACATGATATTTACCGATCATGCGCCATTGAATGCACCAATCGGGAATGTAACCTTTGCTCCAGGAGCCCGTAATAACTGGCACTCTCATAAAGTTGGACAAGTTTTGTTAGTTACTGGCGGGGAAGGTTGGTATCAAGAAAAAGGAAAAGCCGCTCAATTACTCAAAACTGGAGATGTGGTGAATATTCCACCGAATGTGAAACATTGGCATGGTGCTACAAAAGATAGTTGGCTTGTGCATTTAGCCATTACACCAGGGGAAACAGATTGGTTAGAACCTGTAGATGATGAAAGGTATAAGAAATTGTAAAACAAAACGCACCGGGTCTATAGATTCGATGCGTTTTGTTTTACATATAATAATCGTTTAAAGTTCAAATCCCTCTATTTCATGGTATTCAGGAGAGCCATATCTAATACAACAATAACAATTTGTTTAACCTTTATCAGTCCCCTCCATTCGTCTAATATCATTTGGTTATTTCGACCTAATCTATCCAAGGATTGAATGTATAAACATCCCCATCCCTAAACATGCGCTTCATCAACTGATATTCTGGTCGTTTAAAGTCTTTTTGGGGGTTGGCCAAAAATAGCCTATAGCCTTTCCTTGGTGTTTACTCCAAGGTTTATAATTGAAACAGAATACAAACAGAATATGAGGTGAACATTTATGAATATTAAACAAGCTGCGGAAATGTTTGATTTAACAGTTGATACTTTACGATACTATGAAAGAGTTGGCGTTATTCCGCCTGTTCATCGTAATGAGAGCGGCTATCGCGACTATACTACAAGTGATTTGAATTGGATTTACTTAGTTAAAAATTTGCGCAATGCAGGTCTATCAGTTGAGTCTTTAATCGAGTTTGCGACTTTAGCACAATTGCGAGAAACGCAAAAAGTTGAAAAAGCCCAAAAACAGGTATTGCAAAATCAATTGAAAGAGTTGGATGAAAAATTAGCTAAAATGAATCAAGTACGAGATTTACTCGTCTATAAAATTGAAACTTATGATGAACATATCGCTAAATTTAAGACTGGTGAAATAAATTCCGAAAACGTTGAAAAACTATGGGAAAGAAAAAGTGATTCTCTTGCTATGGAGTAAACTCCAAAGTTTATAGTTAACAACGTAATCAAAAATAGCTAATTGGAGGAACTTTGAATGCATACTGTTACATTAAACAATGGCGTAGAAGTACCAATTTTAGGATTTGGGACGTATCAAATCACTGACACTGAACAAGCCGAAGCTTCGGTAAAAGCAGCTATCAAAGCTGGATACCGTCATATCGACACCGCGCAAAGCTATGTGAATGAAGAAGCCGTCGGCCGTGGAATTGCTGGTTCAGGTGTTCCTCGTGAAGAGCTATTTATCACCACAAAAATTTGGGTGGAAAATGTCAGCTATGATGGCGTTAAGTCTTCATTCGAGCGTTCATTGAAACGTTTAGGTTTAAAATATGTTGATTTATTATTGATTCACCAACCATATAGTGATGTTTATGGTGCATGGCGTGCAATGGAAGAACTTCAGGAGAAAGGAAAAATTCGTGCGATTGGCATTTCAAATTTTGCGGTAGACAGAGCTGTTGACTTAGCTGAATTTAACAAAGTAACTCCACAAGTCAACCAAATTGAGATCAACCCATTCCAGCAGCAAGTGAAAAATATTGAAGCGTTAAAAGCAGAAGGCATTATGCCGGAAGCATGGGCACCATTTGCTGAAGGGAAAAACGACATATTTAATAATCCTATTTTAGTTAAAATCGGTGAAAAATACGGCAAATCAGTTGCACAAGTAATCACTCGCTGGTTAGTTGAACAAGATATTATCGTATTGGCAAAATCTGTAAAATCAGAGCGAATGGTAGAAAACATTGATGTATTTGATTTTGAATTAACTGAAGAAGACAAGAAAGAAATCGCAACATTAAACGAAGGAGAAAGCCAATTTTTCTCTCATGCTGATCCAGAAATGATTCGCTGGATGGCAGGTCGCAAAATGGATGTTTAATTACTTACTTTCACTTGCCTTGGAGTAAAGTACAAAGGGATAGTTAAGTTATAACAAGCAAAGGACATGGTGAAAATGAAACAAAGAAAGCTGGGAAACAGCGGAATTTCGGTTTCCGAAATCGGCTTAGGATGTATGGGAATGAGTTTTTCATACGGAGATAAACCGGATAAAAAAGAAATGATTCATTTATTGCATAAGGCAGTAGACTTAGGTGTTACTTTATTTGATACCGCTGAAATCTATGGGCCATATGAAAATGAAGAATTAGTCGGAAAAGCTTTATCTCCTTATCAAGATAATATAACCATTGCCACAAAATTCGGCATTCACATGGAAAACAGCAAGCAAGTGGTTGATTCCAGACCAGAGTTGATTCGCTCGTCGATTGAAGGCTCGCTGAAAAGACTGAGAACCGATTGTATTGATTTATATTATCTGCATCGAGTAGATCCAAATGTCTCAATCGAAGAAGTTGCAGGCGTAATCCAAGATTTAAAAAAGGAAGGAAAAGTTAAGGAATGGGGATTATCAGAAGCCGGAGCAGATACTATCAGACGCGCGCATGAAGTTGAGCCGCTCGCAGCACTTCAAAGCGAGTATTCACTTTGGACACGAGAACCCGAAAATGAAATATTACCGCTTCTTGAAGAGCTTGGCATCACTCTAGTTCCATTCAGTCCTCTTGGAAAAGGATTTTTGACAGGTACTGTCACCTCGGAAAAGGAAATTGAACATAATGATTTCAGAAAGTCTTTGCCTCGATTCCAAGCTGAAGCTATTGAGAAAAACCAAGCTTTAGTGAATTTACTTAAAAATGTTGCAAAAGAGAATAACAGTACACCTGCTCAAATTGCTTTAGTATGGATATTGGCTAAGAAAGATTGGATTATTCCAATTCCAGGAACAACAAAACTCCATCGGTTAAAAGAGAATATCGGAGCTACAGATGTTCAATTATCAGCTGAAACAGTAAATCAAATCACTGAAGCTGCGAACCAAATTCAAATCGTTGGGAATCGATATACGCCTGAAATGGCTAAAAGGGTTGGTTTGTGATTGACGATGAAACTAATTCTTTATAAACATTAACGAAAAGGAAGTTCTCTACCCTTGAATTCATGCGGAAGCTCTGTCTTGGACAGCTTTCTTCTGAATGGATACTGGCTCTGTTTAAGTTGGCTCGTGAACGCTCTAGTGAGAGATCTTTATATTAATTTTGGTAAATCAACAGACCTGAGTTATTGTACTCATTTATATCAAAAGCAACCTAGTGTTTTATGATAATGACTAGGTTGTTTTTTAAATAAAATTTATTATCTTTCTGAACATGAGCTATAAACCTGTATCATCACTAATGTCTACATTTTTCTCTATCTATCGTGCCGCCTTTGGACTTATCTCGGTCGCCCCCCCTTAGGGGACAATGTTGGAAATGAATTATAAATCACTACCGTAAGAACAGTAGCCAAAACTACCTTTATCAGATCATATGGTAAAAAGGAAACAAAAGATTGCAAAAATGTTTTCAGATCAATTGACACATGCATGACAAACCAAAACCAACAAATACTTACCATGTTGATAACCCCAATCCCGCCGATTGCGTAAATAAAAAATAGCGATAGCCATGACACACGATTATATGTTATCCGCACCATGCCACCGATAATAAAAGCAGCTACCAAGTAACCTAAAAGATATCCCCCAGCAGGACTTTGGAATAACTCTGAACCCCCTACTGCTCCACTTAGTATTGGCAATCCACTAACAGCTAATAAAATCCAAAGCAGCACACTAAACGCTCCCCATCTGGCGCCTAAAAGCCCTCCAGCCAGCATTACAACTATGCTTTGAAAGGTGAAATAAGCAGTCCCGCCAACCGGAATCGCAATAAATCCAGAGATGATCAAAAGCAAAGTAAATACAAGAGAGAAAAGAAACTTTCGGATAAAAGACAATGACATAGGCATAATTCCTTTCTGTTTATGGTTAATATTATGATAATTTCTAGAATATACGTTGTCAAACTCGATGTTTGTTATGAAAAACAGAAATGAAAAAAACGTATGGAATCCTTCTCCATACGTTTTATATATGTGAACATATATGGTTTTCGAGCCCGAACAGCAGCTTCTCGGAAGCAGTTGTTCAGGTGTGCTCCATGTGGAGCACCTCTACAGAAGTAGTCCTGCGGGCTCTGTGATCACTTCGCGCGAAGGACTGCGAAGACCTCTCCGTTCGAGACGACACCGGTCTTTCGCTGCCCCTTCTCGTCGAGGAGGTAGCCAATCACGGTGTTGCTCTGGTAGTCGACGACGTACTCCAATCCGTCCTTGCCCTTGTAGTAGACCTGCCCGTGGGAGTCCACCTCTTCGGTGACATCGACCGTCCTGCGAGCAGGCTCCCCCTCGCCATCGTGGATGGGAAAGGTCAGCGTGGTTCCGTAGAGGAACCACACATCACGAGCTAGTTCGGAAGCGAAGTCGGAAGCAACAGCAGCAGTCACAGGAACCTCCTGTAGATGGGTGTTACTTTTATTTTAAAATTCATTTTTTACAAGGTCAATATATCATTTAGATTTTGCTGTTCTCTCCCGTGGTGAAAAAGAAGGCATTGCTCTATAAAGAGCAACCGTCAAAATTGTCGCCAATACCGCCTTGGCAATATCCCCTGGTAAAAACACCACAAACACTTTATTAAAGATATCCATACTAAAAGGCAGATGAGAAACAAACAAAAACCAAGGAAAACCAATAGCGTTAATAATGACAACAGCCCCAATGATAAATACAAGAAGCAGTTGCCACCAAGCGACTTGCTTATTTCTCCCCAATCGCTCAATCATCCATCCCACTAGAAACGCTGCAATCAAAAATCCTAAAATATAACCTCCTGTTTGCCCGAATAATACTCCAAGTCCTCCAGACCCACCACTTAGCACCGGAGCTCCAACTGCTGCTAATAAAATCCAAACGAGTACACTAATTGCCCCCCAGCGTGAACCTAAAATACTACCAGCAAGTAAAACCATCATCGTTTGTAAAGTGATAGGCACAGGTCCGATTGGGATGGCAATCTGGCCGCTTATTGCCAATAGTGCTGCAAATAAAGCAGCTAGTACCATATTTCGAATCAAAATAGAAGAAGATGACATATAACATAATTCCTTTCTCATTAACATTCTTTATTATGATAATTTTAATAACTTTTATTGTCAACTTATTTAATTTTATTTGTTTACAATTGGTATAGAGCTGTTTAATAATGGAATAGTTCCTCTATTTTTGCGCAATGAATAGATCGAGACACAAAAAATAGAACCTACATCAATATAGGTTCTATCGAACAATAAAATAAAAAGTTAGGATGTAATTGGTTTTTTCAAGAAAATACCATAACTAATTGCGGAAACGATTAACAAGACTGCACCGATAAGAAATACATATTCAAAGGACCCTGTAGCTTGGACTATTGCACCTGTAACAATTGGAGCTAACGCAGCTCCTATAAAACCGCCAAAGTTTTGGATGGAGCCGAGGGACGCTACCATATTCTTTGGTGCTACATCTTTTGCCAATGTCCAAATCACTCCTGTTGGAACAGAAGAAGCAAAATAGGCGAGCGATAGCAGCACGATACAAGTGTTAATGTTTGATACATAAGGAATAGGATTGAACTACCCCCACTTATCAAGCTTGAAGTGGGGGATTCCTACATCCCGAAGGACTTCAGAACCCTTCCCGTTCAACGAGGTTGGTTAGCCATACAAGCTGTCAGAAGTTTCCTTCACGATTGATTTTGCTGTTTTAAAAAGAAAGAATGCAGGATCGTGAACTTGAGAGAGATAAATGGAAATTTGCCAACTGGAATACCTATGTACAGAGCATCCAACAGAAACAATGCTTATGGGGAGATGTG
The DNA here is from genome assembly GCF_059510375.1 of Shimazuella sp. NTD250. Lineage (NCBI taxonomy): Bacteria > Bacillati > Bacillota > Bacilli > Caryophanales > Thermoactinomycetaceae > Shimazuella > Shimazuella sp. NTD250. The sequence continues at coordinate 544,988 of NZ_JCAJZS010000001.1, forward strand.
GAAATGATCCAGTTTGACAACAGTTCACCTATGGCAGATACAGAAAAATTATATGATCTATTGCCTTTTTAAAAGGAAGCAGTGATCTATTTTTTTGAAACCTTCTCATAGAGATAAAAAAATTCACATTTTTGGATGGGTTTACTTCCTTTCCTTGTCTAGTTTTCTATTGTAAGATTGGATAAGTCAGAAGGGAGCTACACAAAAGATGTGGGAAATATTTTGTGGGTTTATACTCGGGATGGTGGAAGGCCTGACGGAGTTTGCCCCTGTGTCTTCAACTGGACATATGATTTTAGTTGGTGATTTACTCGGTTTTAAAGGTCAAATTGCTTCTACATTTGAAGTTGTGATCCAACTCGGTTCTATTTTAGCAGTTGTTGTCGTATTCCGACAACGAATCTTAAATGTGTTAAATCTGCCAAAGCAATGGGAATTAATTCGAGATCAATGGCATGGGGTGAAAAAAGATCGGGAACCCCATCTCAATCTATTGCACATTCTAGTAGGAATGATTCCTGCTAGTATATTAGGTGCACTTTTTTCTCATATTATCAAGGAAAAGCTTTTTTCAACCGCTACTGTTATTGTTGGACTTGTAGCTGGCGGAATATTGATGATCGTGGCAGAAGCTTTTCGTAAATCTCGTCCTACGACAACGCATGTAGATTACATTACGTATAAACAAGCTTTTACCGTTGGTCTGTTTCAATGCTTAGCACTCTGGCCCGGTTTTTCACGCTCTGGTTCCACTATATCTGGTGGATTACTAGCTGGGATGAATCATAAAGCTGCTTCGGAATATACTTTCATCCTCGCCATTCCGATGATGGTAGCAGCAACAGGCAAAGATTTGCTGGACAACATGGGCGCTCTTCATGCTAGTGATCTTCCCCTGTTTATCGTCGGATTTTTAAGTGCTTTTGGCTTTGCTTTACTAGCAATTCGCTTCTTCTTAAATCTCATCTCTAAATTCAAATTAACACCATTTGCTTATTATCGTTTTGCGGTCGCCATTATTTTTGCACTCGTTTTATATCTATAGAAAAAATACCCCATCTTTCAAAAGAGGGGTATTTTTTCTACGCATTTTCATGGTTACAAGACCGCATTATAAGCCAATATATTCCATGAGATTTCTTGACAGAAATCTTCGTTTTTTATAAAATAATGTGGACGGTGATCGAAGCGCGTGAGCGCTAACGATCCTCCCGTCAGGTTTTACTTCTTAGAAGCAAATAAGCTTCTGAGTTTAACTAAACCACTACGGATTGGGGGCCAAACCGAAGCCGTGTGGTTTAGGAAGAACCTAGCTACTAGCAGTACTCCTACTGCGGTAGCTATTTTTAATAACAGCGGTAATGGAGTGATCAGTTCCAGTACAGAACTGGACAAAGGCTCCAGCAATGCTTTGAACGCATTACCAGCTGCCTCAAATCTCCCTTCACCAACCATTTTCTTTACTACTTCCTTTCCGAAGTCATTCATCACATCACCGAGAATGGTTCCACATACTGCTAAGAATGCAGGATTTTCTCCAAGCTTTTTCAACATCGACTCAGATTTCTCCTGACCTTGCAGCATGGACTGTTCGCGTTGTTTCGATTCTCCTAGATGCGAGAGTACAAGCTGTTGGATCTGTTCAGACTGCAATACATGCTGTTTCGTATGCTGCGATGTTTGCTTGACTTCACTCATATCGCTTTCCAGTCTTTCCAGTCTTCCCAGCTTCTCGTTAAGCTCTCGGATAACCGACACTAACACTTGATGCTCTTGAGCCATTTGATGCTTCTCGGTTGTTTGATCCAGTTGTTCTTTCTCATCGGAAGTAGGTAAGGTTTTTTCCAAACGCAATTGATCTAACTGTACATTGTTTTTCATACATATCGTCTCCTCATAATGTCAAATGAAATTTCAAGTCAAAGTAACAAAGCGACAAGAAGTTTCACCTGAACAAGGAGGATCAATCGCGCCCACACGTATATTCGATTTTTTATCCACACGTCCACATTATCCACCCCTAAGGGCAGAAAAAAAGGTGTTTCTGTTTGGATAACAACGCTATCCGGCTGATCCCGCAGGGAATACCAGAGGTACTCACCATACACAAGACCAGCAGTACCATAGCTAATTCCCGCTTAACGCAGCTGTCTTTCACTATAGTGCGATCCTATCTGGTAAGGATTCGTTCAACCAATCGGGAACGATTCAACTCAACCAAAACAGATCAAAAACAGGACATATCTCCATCTAACCATAACGGCAACGTATATTCAATATTAAGGATAGATTGTCAAATCTGACAATTTTTCGTCACCAACTGAAGTGCTAGAGAACATGAAAAAAGTGTAGGACTTGTCCCCCTACACTTGGTATTTCTTCTTACAAGTTATGTACTAATCATGAGATTTCTTTCAAAGAACGTGAGTGTTCCAATCTTCCCATAAGTTTTACTTTTTGGAAGCAAAGATGCTGTTAATTTTAGCTAAATTACTACGGATTAACTGCCAAACCGTTGCTGTCAAGCGCACAAGCATTGGTTTTTCAGGATCTGATGATTGGATTAATGCCCGTACAACGGCTTCCAGTTCTGTTGTACCGATTTTCATTTCTACAACATCAGTTTTCCTTTCTGTGATAACATCTTTCAGGTTTGCGAAAATGCCTTCCTGTTCTGTGATAATATCTTCCCATTCTGTAGCACGTGCTTCATCAGCGATAATGTCTTCCAATTTTATGATCTCAGTTTTAAGTTCTGTAATCACGGCTTTCCTTTTTGGGGTAATGTCTTTCAGTTTTGTGTAAATGTTTTCCCTATTTGCGATGATAACTTTCCGTTCTGCGATAATATCTTCCCATTCGGCAGCATCGGATCCCATATCCGGGGTACGGGCCTCCATTTCTACGACATGTGCTTCCATTTTTGCGTTATCGACTTTCAGTTCTTCAGTACTAACTTCTAGTTCTTCTACACTAGCTTCCAGTTCTGCTGTACTGGCTTTCAATTCTGCTACACTGGATCTCAGTTCTATGTATTCTTCGGACCACTTATCCTTTGTAACGTTATGTTGCTCAGTTAGTATCTCCTCAGAAGCAGGGAAAGAGCTATTATCTTTTTCTTCCATACATCATTCCTCCTAAAAGTTTAGAGTCAAAGTGACAGATAACATTTCATCTAAAGGGGGTTACATCAAGATAGCATCACTATTTGTCTGATTTTGCAGGGAATGAGTTCAACCGTACACTAAACCAACAGTCATAGCTAATTACTGTTAAAATGAAGCTGTTTTTCATCATGGAGTGATCTGATTGGGGACGAGACGCCCGCCAAGATCAAAAACAAGATATACCCCCACCTAACCATAAAGGCAACGTATATTCAATGTTTAGGATAGATTGTCAAATCTGACAATTTTTCATCCCAACTGAAGTGCTAAAGAACATGAAAAAAGTGTAGGATTTGTCCTCCTACACACGGTATTTTTAGTTACATGGATTTAGCAACCATAACAAGTAATAATTTTAATAAAATTTCGCAGAGCGTGAGTGTGACTATCCTTTGGTCTTACTTTTAAAAGTAAACATGCTTTTCATTTTAGCTAAAAACGACTTCGGTTTCTTCTGACTTTCCAGTATCGCTTGTTGACGCTGTTTCGATTCTTCTTGATTCTTTAGTCTGGTCTGTTCCATCTTCTGTAATGTTTGCTTGATTTCGCGCACATCGCTTTCTAGTTTTCCCAAGTCTTCGGTAACTTGGTTAGCTAATGATTGATGCTCCTCGGTTGGATCTTGCTTATCCTTCTCTTCCGAAATAGGTAAAGACTTTCCAAAACTCAATTGTTTTTTATCCATTTATAATTCCTCAAATCTGTAATTTCTTGCTTCCCTTATGGGACTTGGAGCTCATTTCATCCCCGTAGTCAGATGAATTTTCTCTACACATTTTGCTATGTCTGCGTTGATCTGTGAACCTTTAAATCGCAGCAGCTTCCATTTGTGCTTTTTGCGAATATAGTACGCTTTTTTACGATCTCGAGCTTTTTGTTTTTTCGAACTGTGATATGCTGCACCATCGCACTCGATGATCAGCTTATATTTAATGATGGCTAAATCACAACGATATGGTCCCATGACATACTGGGCTTTCACACGATAACCTGCCCTTGTCAGGGCAACATATAAGTTTCTTTCAATCGGACTTTTTCTTGTACGGATATAATGAATATCTGGCAATTTCCCCGTCTTTAACCACTGATAAAAAAACAGACCAATACTCCCTATATCATCCCGAAAACGAATCCACTGAATGAATGGTGTTGGCAATGGATTACACTCCTAGTAGTAGATAACGACATTATTTTCATCATATCATATCTATTCATACAATTCTTTCCTTAGAAAACTAATGATTACCAACCTGTATGAGAAAACTCATACTTTGTCCATACCAATCTCGAGCATTCACCATAAAAGAGTGAGACTTTTGATCATGCTGGGATCGAAAAATTCCAAAAGCAATATCCGCTGGGATGGCAGCAGATAATAAATGCCCCATACTTTTCTTGGGAAACTGATCTATTAGCTTCTCCAAAGGAATCCCTAACTTCCGATAAGCCGCTAATTCTTCTTGATCTAGCTTTACGTCTGCACGACCGTCAGGGATAAAAAAGTCTATTTGCTCCACTTGTGTGTCTGCTTGTCCTAATGCCATTGACAACGAATCCTCTAGGTTGTCCGATAGACCAATCCCTTTTAGCGTACCTAAAATAGAAGCTCCTCTTTTTATCGCATAGTCCTTCTCTTCCACTACCAGAATAACACTGCCTTCGGCAACAATATGACCACTCGCTTGATCTGAATAAGGTCGATATTCTCCCTCAGGAGAAACAAATCCATTGGATTGCAAAGATTGGTATACCAATGGCGTTAATGGTGCTTCTGCACCACCAGCTAGAACTGCTTTTGCTTTACCCAATTGAATCGTTTGTACCGCATGTTGCAGGGCAAATCCTCCACTTAACAAATCCGATGAAATCGTTTTACTATATCCTTTGATTTTCTTTTTTATGGATATTTCACCTTGTGGAGCAGTTGGAAACCAAGCAGTTGCTACATAAGAGTTAATCATAGAGAAACCTTCACGATGCAGCGCAGCAAGTTGAGACTCCACATAGCTCCACCCACCAAAACAATTGCCTAAAACAATGCCCATTTCGCTTTGATTTGTAGGATTCAGCAAAAAATTTGCGTCATCTAATGCTTTATTAGCAGCAACCATAGCCATTGCAGTAAAACGATCTATCTTCTTCAATTGTCTTTTTGGAATCTCAGCCAAGCCTTTTTCATCTATGGGAGATACAATATAGGACGAATTTTCCCCTTTAAAAATCTGTTGCTGTTGATAAGTGGATATCCCAGTATGGATTTTTTGAAAGAAGTCTTCTTTGTCCATACCTGCTGGTGTCATAAGTCCGATTCCTGTGATCACGCACTCTCTGTCCATTTGATTACCCCTCATATCTACTAAGCACTAGACTGGAATGGATACCTGAAAATCCACTGCTCACCTTTAGAGCAGTTTGTACAGAAGCTTGATAGTTGGATCTAGTAATGACATTCAGATCGCATTTGGGATCTTGTTGCTTTACATTGATCGTTGGAGGAATAATATGAGTTTGAAGCGTCTGAATTGTGCTGATTAACTCGATGCTATTGGATGCAGACAATGGATGTCCGATTTGGGATTTAACAGATGTTACTGGTATATTTCCTGCCCTTTCTCCAAAAATGTAATGCATTGCATTACTTTCCGCTCTATCATTTTGGGGAGTGGAAGATCCATGTAAGTTTACAAAATCAATTTCCTGCTGATTGATTTCCGCATCCTCGATTGCCAATTGAATCGATTTTGCGATCGGGATTCCGTCTTCTGCTATATCTGTCATATGCTCCGCATTGTTACAGCTCCCATAACCCAACACTTCAGCTAAAATGTTTGCTCCACGATTTAGCGCATGTTCTAATGATTCCAAAACAAGAATGCCACAGCCTTCTGCTAGCACAAATCCATCCCTGTCTGTATCAAATGGTCGTGAAGCTCCTTGCGGATCATGGTTTCTCTTGGAAGTGGCATTGATTTTCCCAAAAGATGCAACTACTAATGGCGTAATAGGGGCTTCTGTTGCACCTGCGATAACCACATCAGCCCAATTGGTTTGGATAGCTTGGAGCGCATATCCAACCGAATCCAATCCACCAGTACATCCGGTAGTAATAACGTTATGACCACCCGTAAAGTTGAACTTTTGCGCTAATATCCGGCTGACTGTCTGAAATTGAAACCATTCATATACAACAGGTCCAGCATGAAAAGCTGAGATTTCCTGCGTTCCCTTTTTGGTAAGGTTTTCAAAGCTCTGTTCCATACTCTCTATATTTCCAATCGCACTGGAGATATAGACTGCACTTCTACTCGGATTATAATCTTTTAATTGCGCTTGTTCTATCGCCTCTGTAGCTGCTTTTACTGCAAACTGACAGCTGCGGTCCATAGTTGGATCAAAGTCATATTTTTCAGGTGTGAATTCGTTTACTATCCCTGCCATTTGGCTAAAATCTTCAGGTATTGGGAACTTCGTTACATGCCTGACACCGGAGATTCCTTGTTGATTACTCCTCCAGAATTCCTCTACCCCTATGCCAATTGGAGAGACAACCCCCATTCCAGTAACCACGACGCGCTTCTTCATCTGGAGTTACCCCTTCTTAAAATATTGTTTTAAGGTGTCTAGCTCCTGTTCCAACAAACTCAAGCTTTTCCTCACAAAATCTTCAGGCGAGTCTTTTGGAAGGTATAAATGAAAGTTCACCCTGCAACCATCATCTGTATCTTGAATAGAAATATTAGCCTTTTCTTCTTTATTGCTAAAGATCGAGTTAATTTGAAGATAATCTTCTGCTGCCTTTTTATTTACATCAATCCACGTCAATGAATGCCCTATTTTTGTTGCCATTTCATATTTATTATCTTTTTTCTCTACAACCCGAGTAAAAAAAACAGTCCAAATCGGTAAGTTTTCCACTTTGGAAACAAAATCGCTTACTTTTTTGCGTGGTGCACGGATCTCTGTACTAGCCACATGATGAACGACATCCATCAATGATTCTCCTCCTCTATCATTGCTACAACTCTTGTCCATCCTGCACCAGCTCGATGAATTTTAATGGGAAAACAGGATACTTTAAATCCAAATTCACATGGAATCATATGCAGATTGGCCAATCGTTCAATCTGACAATATTCCTGCTTTCGACCATAGCAATGAGCTGGCCATAAAACGTTTTTATCACCTGTTAATCGGTATTCTTCCAGCATCCGCCCAAACGGTGGATCAAATCCAAAGCTGTCCACTCCAATAATCTTTACACCTTTGTCTACTAACCATTGTGTTGCTTCTACCGAAACCCCTCGGAACTTCGTAAAATATTCAGGTTTACCCCACAAAAGATCAGCTTTCGTTTGAATGAGAACAATATCGAAGGGTTTAATCTGATATCCAATACCCTCTAAAAAAGTTACTACTTCGTCTAATGTAACTGGATATTCAAGATGAGGGTCGGCACGAATGACAACTCCATCCCCGTAACACCACTCAAGCGGGATATCTTCAATCGTCTTAGCTGATTTTCCTTCGCATATCGGGCCATAGTGCATAGCAGCATCCAAATGTGTGCCAGAATGCGAGGTTATCTTGATTCGTTCCAGAGACAGCCCAAGACCATCAGGGAAATCTTCTTTCGAAAGCCCAGCTGGAGCTCCTAATATCTCTGCTCCTTCTTCATGAGTGATGTATTCAATCTCAACGGGTTCTGGTTCGCTGGAAGTCCACTCTAGGGTGACACTTAAATCAATAAACTTCATCGTGCTTCACCTGAATTTTTTTGTTTAAAATGAACAGCAAACGATTCTAGAATTTTCCCAAGCCGTTTTGTAAGAGCATCTGCGTATTGATCCATTCGTAACTGGTAATCATTCCTTTCTTCTCCTGTCTTTTCGGAAAGAAGAAACTGACGAGAAGCTATCACATTTGTTCCATCATTTGCTTCAATAAAACTCCATGATCCTGTATGATAAGCCAATCCTAGTGGCGGATCAGGACTGAAGAAAACAATTTCATTGGTATCCAAAGCAAAACGAATTGTTCGAACATATTCTTTCACGTCATTTCTCCACACCTGCATCGCAAATTCTTGATGACGGCCATCATCATACAACACCAATACATTATCCACGGGGTCCCAAACCTTCTGCCACTCTCCAATATTCCAAAATAAAGCGAATACTTCATTTTTTTTGGCTGGAATAAACTGTGATACTTGAATAGCACGTTGTTTTTGTTCGATGTATGTTTTAAAGGAAGTGAGATTTTGTATTAGGTAAAATGAGATTTTCTGTTTAAATGCTGCTATATCTTTCAGGGTGGAATTTTCGGATTTTAATTCAAAGTTTCGAGAGGCTTGAACAAGTGTATTACCAGTTTGGCCGTTTGTTTGAAACGTCCAAACTCCACTCATATGTTTCACTCCTGGCGGTGTTTGCGTTTGAAATATTTCAATCTTCTTCATGGGATCACAAAATCGGATAGAACGAACCGTTTCTGATCCGGTAGGACGGTCTACTTCCATAAAAAACTCCTGATGACGCCCATCATCATATATAACCTTCACATCCAAACAATCTGGAAGTACTTCTTTCCACTTCTTTATATCGGCATAAGCAGCGTAGACTTCATCCAGTGCGGCTCCAATTTCAATCGTTTTTGTGACATTCAACCCTTGTCCCCTCCATCCTCCATAATCTTTTTCCACTGGTTTAGTGTCGTGATAGCGTGTTCATGTAATTGTTCATTGACAATGGAAGCAACTTGATTTTTGTCATCGGTACCAAAAATCTCTTCCATCCGATCTATCTTAAGATTCCAACGATGTATCAAGGTAACATGTGTTTGATTCTTTTCTATTCCTTTGATGATCCAAGATCCTGTATGATGTTCTAAATATTTTGGCGGTTCAGGTTGGAAGAAATCAACTCTATTATTTTCCATTCGTCGAACAGAGCGCACAGATACTTGGTTTTTACCTGTGTCTACGTTCATTAAAAATTCTTGGTATTGGCCATCATTATAACGAATTTCAATCTTTTTAATGTGTTCCAAACGCTCTTCCCATTTGTTCAAATCCCACAGTGCTTCTCGAAATTGCTCTGGTGCACAGTTTATGATGATTTCATCTGCTCTTTCAAACTCAAAAGGGCTTTTATCTGACTGCTTCTGCTTTAACACTTCTATCACTTCAGCTATTGTATTCGTGCGGACAATTTCTCCATCCTCTAATTTCATTCCAAGGTCGTCTTCAATCAAACCATATAACTCTACAATCTCTTGTGAATCCATTGCAAGATCATCCCCAAGAGTAGCATTCATCTTTAATTCATCTACTTCAATATCCATTTTGCTAAGAAGATCTTGAACCACGTGGATATCCATGTCTTAACCTCCATTTTTCTCACTCTAAATAAATACTTCACTCATGACTAAACAATAAAAGTATAAACTAAGATAAATCCTGAATCCGGGGAATTTTATAAATAAAAAAACGATAAATATAATTTCTTAAGTAAGATTTGATTGTTATCATCATTTCTACATAAAAATACTTATCCAATCAAAAGCTCAATTAAAAGTAATTATATTTATCTACTTTCAAGGCATAAATAAGCCCCTATTTAGCTGAATATTATATTGCTTATGAATTACAAGTCAAGCGGTAATTCCAGCCTGCCAACTTCGGAATATAATGATTTTTTCAATTTCCATCAGACTATTTTTTTGCGACAATAGTCTATATCATTCGTGAAAAGGGGATTTTTCCTTGGAAAATAAAATTTTAGTTGCTGATGATGAAAAAAGTATGAGAGATATACTTTCTTATGCACTTCGCAGAGAAGGATATGTGGTTGAATTGGCACAAGATGGTGAAGAAGCATTACAAAAAATTGGGCAGTTTCAACCTCAAGTTGTCATCTTAGATGTCATGATGCCAAAAATGAGCGGCTATGACATATGCCGTAAAATAGAGTCCGACCAGCATATTGGTGTGATTTTACTCACGGCTAAAAACGATATTGTCGATAAGGTACTCGGCATGGAATTAGGAGCAGATGATTATATCACCAAACCTTTTGATATCAGGGAGGTACTAGTAAGAGTCAAATCATTGTTCCGTCGCTTATCCAAGCATCAAAAGCCTGCCAGTGAGAGCGAAGAATATACCCTTCATGACCTGTTGATCAATCAAAAAGGGCGGAGAGTTGTTGTCAATGGAACATTTATTTCGCTTACATTAAAGGAGTTTGATCTATTATTTTTATTGATCTCTCACCTCGAACGAGTTTTTACAAGAGAAGAGTTACTAGATTTGGTATGGGGAATGGAGTATTTAGGCGGTACGCGTACCGTAGATATTCATATTCGCCGGCTTCGTCAAAAATTAGGAAGCCCTTATGATAACTTATTAAAAACGGTGCATGGGGTTGGATATAAGTGTACGAATATATTAGGTGATAATCGATCATGAGGAATAGTTTGAAAATAAAATCAGGGATTTTCTTAGCTATTCTATTAATCGCTACAGTCGCATTTTTAGGCTTTTTTATATTAAGAGGAATCAAAAATGACCAAGAGAAAAAGCAAGAAACATATTTACGAGAACAAAGCAATATCGCCAGTGTGTATGTGGAACAGATTATTTTAGCAGAATCAAACAGTCCAGATGATTCTGATTGGGAAGATGACCAACAAATCTATCAAAGAATGGGTCCACAGATTGCTATGCGATTAGGTACTATCACTGGAATGGATATCGTTTTGTATGATTACAAAGGAAAAAAAATCGGCAGTTCCGGTTTTGGCAGTTTTGATCCAAAATTAGTCCAGTTTGGACTAAAAAATAAAGTGGCATACAAAACGGCAGGAAATATGTTTTATTATGTTGCTCCCTTAAATAACGGCTTCACTGGTGCTATTGGGTTTGGTTATTCGCTGCAAGAAAGTAATTATTTTTACCATACCATTTTTAACCTGTTCCTTCAGTTTGGCATCGTTGTTATCATCCTGAGTTTTCTGATTTCCTACTTTTACTTTTTTCCCATTACAAATGGGATTTTACGTTTAAAAGAAGCCACCGAACAAATCGAACAGGGCAAATATATCACCAATCCTCCTCTAAAACGATCAGATGAACTCGGTAAACTGAGCCAAGGAATTTATTCGATGAGCCAACAAATCGAACAAAATATTATTACGATGAAGCAAGAACAAGCAAAGTTAAATATGGCAGTAAAAAAACTAAAACAATTAGAGAAACAACAAAAAGTATTCATTGGAAATATAACCCATGAGTTTAAAACTCCGCTGTCCGTCATTTTAGCTTATATGGATTTGCTGGAGATGTACCGAGATGATCCAACATTAATAGATGATGCACGAGAAAACATCAAAAAAGAAGCAGAGCGTTTGTACAATCTAGTGGAAAAAGTTTTACACTTGGCTTCTGTAGAAAAATATGACTTTGAAATTCAACAAGAAAAAATAGAATCAAGTGATATTTTAGCAGAATTATGTGAGCGAATGAGCGGAAAAGCACAAAAGTTTGATGTTGATCTCAAATGCGACCTTAGGCAAGCATTTGTCTGGATGGACAAGGAAAGTTTTTATCTGATTTTTATCAATTTATTGGATAATGCCATCAAATACAATGTTCAAGGTGGAAGTATCCTTCTTACCAGCGAAGTAAAAGAAAATACCTTGAACATCAAGCTGCAAGATACTGGAATTGGTATTCCTCCTGAGGCGATCGACAAAATATTTGAACCCTTTTATACCGTAAACCAAGATCGAGCCAAATCATCTGGCGGGACAGGGCTGGGATTAGCGTTAGTTAAGCAATTAGTAGAAAAGCAACAAGGTACCATTGTTTTCCACAGTGAGCACGGAGATGGTACAGAAGTTTGTCTCACCTTTCCTTTATATGATGGAAAATGATTTTACATATTCGAAACAAATCCTATATCTTTCTGAAAAATACGCTCGATAAAATTGCCCTAACAACATATAGAGGAGAATAAAAATGAAAAGAAAGAGCGGCAAATGGATTGGATTTGTATTGGCAGTTTCCCTCACTTTGACAGCTACGGGATGCAGTGCGAACACCTCATTGGAAAAAATTACGGTAAAGGACAATAACGAGGTTGCCTACAACCAAATGATGATGCAGAAAATAGACACATACAAAGATGTAAGTGCGATTGATTGGCTGAATAATGATCAGGTTTTTACCAGTGAGAAAAATGATTTAATTCGTTATGACTTAAAGACCAAACAAGCAGAAACGATTTACAAATCTAACAAATCTAATTATAAATATTGGAATGTATACCCTTCTCCAGATAAGAAACATGCCTTTATCGAAGCAAGTAACAGTGATGATGGTACCAATAACTTTTGGTTTATGATGGATGTAGAATCAAAAAAACTAATTCCTGTATCATTTGAATTCTCAAGTGATCTATTTATTCAATCGAGAATTTGGTCTGATAACGAAAAATTGATTATTACAAACTATAGAGGTGGAATATACGAAGTTTATGTAAACGGAAAAACTGCCAAAATAAAACATACTCTCGAAGATGTAGAAGACTTTGAAGACACATTTAATACCACACAAGTAAAAGATAAATTTTTTTACTTGGACGAATATAAATTAATGGTCTGGGATAAAAAGACGAATAAAACGAAAATGCTAATGAATCCCGTTGAGAATTTCACTATATCTCCTGATAAAACCAAAATCGCAGCAGAGAAAATCATTCCAGTTAATCCAAACGAAACATTCGAAGGAAAGGATAATACAAAGACAAAAGAAAACCTTGTTGTGATGGATTTATCTGGAAAAATACAAGCAGTAGTGGATAATAGTTTGGATATAGGAGGAGTAGGTTGGTCCCCTGATTCAAAGAAAGTGGCTTACGATGGCGGAAAAAGTACATCCAGTGAACTGTATATCTCTGATGTATATAAACCTCAACCTAAATTAATAGCTGTCAACGTTCTTGGATTTTTTCTAGATCATGATCCGATAAAATGGAGTCCTAATGGAAATAAACTGCTCATCAACGGTTATTCTGACCCTGTCAAAGGTCCAGATTACAGCTCTCCTGTTCTTTATATCATCACATTGGGTCAACATACTTGAGACTTCCACAACACACAAAAAAGGGCCTCCTAGGTAGGCCCTTTTTTATGCAAACAAACTTCCATGTTGTTTTGTCCAAGAGATGTGAAAAATACTCATTTTAGTCAAACAATTTCTAAATTGATTGTTATATCATAATATTCATAAAGTAAAAAACATTCAAGGAGTTGTTTTATTGTGAAAAAGATCTTTTCCTTCGTTTTTGTCCTAACACTTCTTTGTACGTTCGGATTACCATCTTCCTCTTTAGCTGCTAAAGATTCTTGCAGAGGTGCAAAAACTTATGTCATTTTGTATAAGCAAAAAAATTTCCAAGGAGAAAGTAAGAAATTTTGCAAAAGTCAAGATTTAGGGAAAGATTGGAATAATAAAGCTTCTTCAGCAATCTTTATTGTGAAAAAAGGGAAAGAAGTTACCTTATGGGTAGATTCTAAAAGTTCAGGTGGAAGCGCTGGAATATTTGCTAGAAATAATAAGAAATTTTCTGATTTTTCAAAAGTAATAGACGAAAGAAGTGGTGGTAATTTTGATGATCAGATTTCTTCTATCGAATTCAAAAGGTAGAAGAAATCCTTCAGAATAAAGAAATGGCTTACACGATTTATACAGCGATTTTTTGCACCAGCACCCAAAAAAGAGCCTCCTAGGAAGGCCCTTTTTTATGCAAACAAACTTCCATGCTGTTTTTGTTTCCAAACATATCGGTAATACACATATAACACAATGAGCATGATCGTGTCTGAGATCGGATACGAGAGCCAGATACCAAGTAGTCCCAATGGACCTGATAAGACAGCTGCTATTGGTACCATGATCAGCCAGATACAACCGATGACAATGATCGTCGGTACGACCACGTTTCCTGTTCCTCGCATGACACTTGACAAAATCATCGCATTTCCCATAATCATCATCGCCCATAACACTGCGAACAGCACATCATCAGCCATCTCAATCGTAGAGGGATCACTTAGAAACCAACTCAGAATAGGACTACTAAACAAGTAGACAAGCCCAATCAAAACAATTCCGATCAAATAATTGAGCCCAAGCGAATGACGCAACAAAGCCTGCAATCGATGACTCGCCCCTGCACCGACAAACTGAGCTGAAAACACCCCTGCGGCCATTCCTAAACTCAGCATCGGCATCTGAACGAAGTTCAGTACTTGGATCACTGCTCCATAAGCTGCTGTCGCCTGTTCCCCGTGCTGATTAACTAAAAATACTACAGCTACTTCCGATAAAGAGATAGCGATCATCTGCACACTGGATGGGATACCAATTTTAATTAACAACTTTAAAATGGTAAGGTCTAGTTTCCAATTTCGGAAGAAATCTCGATCTAGTGCTAACACATGTTTTTTCCATTTTAAATAGAAAAGGAGTGCTACAAAAGAGAGCAAGGTCGCTAAAACATTGGCAATTGCTGCTCCCGTAAGACCCATCCGAGGCAGTCCAACCCAACCAAACGTAAGGACAGGAGTCATGACGATATTTAATATCGTACTTATCAGCAAAAAGACAAAAGGTGTTTTGGCATCTCCTGTTCCCCGTAAAATAGTAGTATAACTTACATAAATAAAGATGAGGGGAAGACTGGCAAAAATAATCTTGCCAAATTCAGAGGCTTCTGGCTGAATACTTGGAGCAGCCCCAATAATTTGCAAAATATCATCAATAAAAAAGACTCCAATAAATGCCATTACAATCCCTAGTAAAAATGAAAACTTAATCGTGGTATCTACTGTTTTCGTCAGCTCTTTTAATTTCCCAGCTCCATACGCCTGTCCTATTAACACGAGACTACCTGAACCGAGACCAATCACTAAGGAAATAAGGAAGAAGCTTACAGGCATGATCGTACTGACCGCAGCCAAGGAAGTCTCTCCCAAACCCTGACCTATGATCATCGTACTTACAACCCCACCTAGCGATTGGAGTATATTGCTAAGCATCAATGGTATAAGAAAAACGATGATAGGCTTCCACATCGATTTTTTAGGATCTAATAAGTCAGGGTGAATGTTTTGGTTTGTCTCTGTAGAATTTTCTACTTCTGTTGGTTCCATTGGAATAGGTGCTTCTATTACCCCTACAGAAGCAGTGGATTTTGTATTTTCTTCCATTGTTATCACACCCTTTGAAACTGTATAAAATTTTTGTAAAGTAAGATTCGAAGTATACAGATTAAGATAGCATGTTATTCCCTCTTCTCTGCTCAAAAAAAGGAGCCATAGCGGCTCTTTTTCCCATCAGCTTATATTACCTATAATTTGCTTTTTTTACAAGATCATTTGTAAATTTTATTTTCCAGCTAAATTTGCTCGATTATTAAATTCGACATAATCTATATTGATATTGAGCAGCAAATTATCTTTTCCCGTCGCCTGATCTGTTACCAAAATAAAATCACGTCCAACTTGACGCAGAACACCATTCACCACCCGATTGTTCCGTTCTGTATTCTTTTCATACGTCAAATAGACCGTAACATTCTTCCCTACATTTTTAGCCAGCAAATCTTCTGAGTATTTCCTTTCTGTTCGTTGCGCTAAACTTAGTTCTTGTGGCTGATTTGCCAAATATGCACCATATGGATCATACCAATACATCACATAACCTCCTCCACTTTCCGCTTTTAATACACATCGGGACAATCTGCTGGTGTAGGGATAAAGAAACAATGTGCTTTGAATCTTCCACTATTTGATTGACCAAACCACTTAGCTGGACAATTTCCAGGTGGTTTAAAAAACCAAAGGGCATTTGACGCTGGATCAACTCGTGTTCCATCGATGACCCGCTGTGCCAGACGAACATCGCGATCTCTGGCCCGCTGATAAAAATATCCTTTTAATGTCGATTCAAACCCGCCAGGTCTCTGAAATACCATTTTGGTAATGGTATTGATGTCTTTAAAGTCCAAGCATCTGACTTTGACTCGATTTACTCCCACATTACCGACGAGCAGCATACCTGTATTTCCATCTTCTTCTGCTTCTGCCCGCATCAATCGAGCCAAGAGCTGTACCTCTTCTGGCTTATACCTTATCACGGCCACGATGTCATCACCTCTTAGCAAAACTTATGCAAATAAATATTTTTTTATCCCTGTTTCCGTTCATTAATAGTTATCCTTGCATCATTTCCATCCAGACAAAAAAGTGCCATTTTGCTAAAGACAGAATACACAAAAGCCCTTTTAGGAATAAATTTATCTGGAAACATTTGTAGCCTACTAAGCGAACTCCTATTTGCATATAATAGATATCACAATCATATGTTCCCGGAAGAAGTGTTCGCAATGATATTACTCGTCGATATCCAATCCTTCTATGCGAGTGTTGAAAAAGCCCGCAACCCAGAGCTAAAACACCGTCCTGTCGTCGTTTCTGGTGACCCAAATCGTAGAAACGGTGTTATCCTTGCCGCTTGTCCTATAGCTAAATCCTATGGAATCAAAAACGCGGAAACATTGTGGGAAGCGATGCAAGCATGTCCAGAAGTAGTAGTAGTGCGCCCGCGAATGGAACTATATCTTAATATATCTCTACAGATCACTACTATCTTAGAACGCTTTACCGATTTGGTAGAGCCCTACTCGATTGATGAACAATTTCTCGATGTCACTGGCAGTGAGCGATTATTTGGCGACTGTGACACCATCAGCAGTAAAATTCAACAAGCGATTTTAGCAGAAACAGGAGTTTACGCTAGAGTAGGCATCGGACCTAACAAAGTTTTAAGTAAAATGGCTTGTGATAATTTTGCTAAAAAAAATAAACGAGGCATTTTTCGCCTTGATGAAACCAATATAAGAGAAAAACTATGGCCGCTATCCGTAAGCGATTGTTTTGGTGTTGGCAGAAGAATGACTAGAAATTTTCAGCGAATTGGCATCACTACCATTGGTGAACTAGCACAATATCCATTGGAAAAACTGCAAAAGCATTGGGGAATAAATGGGCATGTGTTATGGATGACCGCCAATGGAATCGATTTATCCCCTGTGACTCGATCTTCCTTTCAAAAACAAAAAGCGATTGGACATCATATGACTTTACCGCGTGATTATCGTACAACAGAAGAAATCGAAGTAATCCTCTTGGAACTGTGTGAAGAAGTGTGTCGACGAGTTCGGAGACACCATTTAGCTGGAATGACACTTCATGTGGGTTGTAGAGGTGCTGATTTTGATTGCCCTACTGGATTTTCAAGACAGCAAAACTTAGGATATGCTCAAAATGAAACGATGCCGATTTTCAAGGCAGCCAAACAGCTTTTCCATCAATATTGGGATGGAGCTCCTATTCGATCCTTAGGCATCAGCCTCGGTGGGTTGTCTGCCGATTCCCCGATACAGCTAGATCTATTTGCGGATCGCAATAAGCAGCGAGCACTTGGAAAGGCAGTCGATGAAATCAAACAACGTTATGGCAGTACAGCTATACTTCATGCCGTTTCTCTCACTTCTGCGGGTCAAGCAGTAGAGCGAGCGAAGAAAATCGGAGGTCATTACCGATGAGCGAACTGGATCGAAAAAATCTCCTATGGGAAGGAAGTCGTATGTTTCTTCCTGAACATCGAAAGGCACTGCTTGAACAGCGAAAATCAGCAACGAAAATAACGCCGCCGGTTTTAGATGAACAACAATGGGAAATGATCACTTACCTTATCCAAGAAGCTTTAGAATATGAACAACCTATACTAGCTACCTATGCAACAACTTATGAGATCACTGATTTCTGCGGCTTTATCGATAAAATAGATACCGAAAAAAAATATATCCAACTCAGCAATGGGAGTCAGATAGAAAAAATCCCTTTTCATCTGCTAGTAGATGTTACTTGGCCTTGATGAGGAAACAGAAATGAATCCCCTGATAGGCCATACATACGGAGAAAAAAGTATACACCCTCGTATCCCATCCTCTTTTTCAACATCACTGAAGATAGTTCTCCCGTCCGAAGAAAATTTATTATATTTTCCGGAAAATACCTGCCATCTTATGATAAAAGCCAAAGCGTTTCCTATCTACAGCCCTGTAATTCTTCTTTTCATATGTATATTCACCTAGTTTCGCCTTCATTTATCGGAAGATATCCAATTGAAAATATCCTATTATTTGAAAAACATTTATTGTTTAAAATGAAATTAACTGTTTATTTTAATCAGAAAATTTAGTACGATAGTAATATTACCTTTATAACATCTTAGAGGAGGATTTCTCTTGACACAAGTAGGCGCAGAACTTTTTGCTTGGCTCAAAGACAGCCGTCAAAACAATCCTGTTTATTATGACAAAGATTATCCATT
Source organism: Shimazuella sp. NTD250 (assembly GCF_059510375.1). Taxonomy (NCBI): domain Bacteria; kingdom Bacillati; phylum Bacillota; class Bacilli; order Caryophanales; family Thermoactinomycetaceae; genus Shimazuella; species Shimazuella sp. NTD250. The sequence continues at coordinate 563,618 of NZ_JCAJZS010000001.1, forward strand.
GTGGTTTGGTTCAATAGGGACATGGCATGTATTTCGAAATGAAGATGTAAGATATGTATTTAACAATTATCAGATTTTCTCTTCGGAGTATATGCCAGCACAACAAGGCAATTACTTAGATAAAGCAATGTCTTCCAATGACCCGCCTTTCCATAGAAAACTACGCCTATTAGTCTCTCAAGCATTTACTCCCAAAGCGATGACAGATTTACAACCTTGGATTGAAGAATATGTAGATCAATTGTTGGATGAAGTGATTACCGATTCCGGGGAAATAGAATTTGTCCGTGATATCGCTGTTCCGATTCCGATGCAGGTAATTGCAAAAATGCTAGGGGTTCCAACAAAAGATCACCCTCAATTTAAAGAGTGGAGTTTTAAAATTGTCAAACAGCCTACCACCGCAGAGGAAGGCAAAGAATTTATTGAAGCACAGCAAGGAATGGGAGAATACTTCCGAAGAGTAATTGCAGAACGCTCTAAAAATCCAGAAAATGACATCATTTCACATTTGCTGCAAGTGGAACTCGATGGTCAAAAACTAACCGAAGATGAACTATTAGGATTTTGTGTGGTACTGTTATTGGCTGGTAATGAAACAACAACTAACTGGCTCAGCAGCACCATCTTGACGCTAGCAGAAAATCCTGATATTCAAGAACGTATAGCCAAAAACCCTGAAGATGTCAGCTTGCTGCTGGAAGAAGTATTGCGCCTGAAATCTCCTGCACAATATCAAACCCGTAAAGCCAAACAAGATGTGGTACTAGCTGGACAAACCATCAAAAAGGGAGATTTAGTCGCCGCTTGGCAAGCATCAGCCAATCGTGATGAAAGTGTTTTTCCAAATGCTGATCAAGTTGATCTCGATCGGAAAAATATGGATCATGTCGCGTTTGGTCATGGAATTCATTTTTGCCTAGGAGCACCACTTGCCCGCATAGAAGCTGGTGTTACCATCAAAAAATTGTTACAGCGAATTAAAAATATCCGCCTGCAGACCGAAGATATCCAATTAAATCAAAGCACCGTTACCTTTTCCATTAAAGAATTGCCGATCCGCTTTGATAAAGTTTAACGATAAACAAAAGTCCACTATCCTATTTTAAGAGATGGTGGACTTTCTTGTATTTTTGATTCATTTTGTAAATTTTTCTATTTATAAAATATAGATTTTTTTCATAAAAAGATAGTATTATTAGCGATAAGAAGGAAAAACATAAGACTGGGAGGATAATTAAAAATGGCATTCATCACGGATCATTTCAACAAGAAAATGTTATTTTTTGCGATGGCGATATTGTCCTTGTTTGTTTTCTTTTTCTCCACCAATAATGCATACGCTTCTTATTATCAGATTTTAGATACATCTTATAGAATGTCTGCGTATACCTCTACCTTTACTTACTATAGCGGTGGACTAGGAGTAAAAGTTTGGTGTAAAAATAGTTCTGGTAATACCCAAACAATGGAGCTGCAACGATACATTGAGCCAAAATATTATTCAGGGGTAGAAAAAACAGTTTATTGTGGAAAAAACTCCTACACGTATAATTATTTTTATTATCCAAATGCAGTCAGCGGTGGAAGATACAGCCTCTACTTCTGGAACAATGGTTACAACGGAGGTACCACTGTAGCCAGCTTATCGAATATTACCGTACAAATAAATCCAAACTAATCAAATCCTCGCTCACATGAGTGGGGATTCTTTTATGGAAAGAAATGAAGTTATCTGCTTATTTATTCCCAGTATGCTCTTGCACTTGTTCCTTTTTATCCTTCATTCGACTAAACAAAGAAGCGAGGATCGAACCAGAAATATTATGCCAAACGCTAAAGATAGCACTTGGGACAGCAGCTAGCGGTGAGAAGTTCGCTGTGGCAATCGCTACTCCCAGTCCAGAATTTTGCATGCCGACTTCCATCGCTACTGCCTTTTGCTTGGCTAAGTCCATGCCAAATAGACGAGAGAGGAAAAAACCAAGCAAAAAACCCAGTACATTATGCAAGATAACAACAGCAAAAATAAGTAGACCTGTGGTGGCGATCTTTGCCTGACTACCAGCTACTACTCCTGCTACAATCATGACGATAGCGATGGTGGAAACAAGAGGCAGTGCTTTAACACTCGCTTTTGCTTGCTTACCAAAAAATTTCTTGATGATAAATCCAAGAGCTAAAGGAATAATTACAACTTGAACAATCGAAAGTATTAAAGAAGCCATATTGATAGCTACCCATTTGCTCGCTAAAACCAAAATAAGCAGTGGTGTTACAAGAGGTGCCAAAATGGTAGAAACCGATGCAATCGACACAGCAAGGGCAACATCCCCTCTTGCTAGAAACACCATCACATTTGATGCTGTTCCACTTGGACAACAACCTACCAAAATAACACCTACTGCAATTTCAGGTGGTAGATTTAATCCCCATGCCAATAAAAAAGCCAATCCCGGCATGATAATATAGTGGCAGATAACACCGATCGCTACATCTTTTGGCCGGCGAAATACTTCTTTAAAATCATCTCCAGATAAAGTGAGCCCCATTCCAAACATAACAATTCCTAATAGAGGAACAACATATCCCCCAATCCATTTGAACTGATCCGGTAAAACATAGGCGATAATGGCGAAAAGAATAACCCATAATGTAAAAGTTTTTCCTGCAAAAGAACTGATTTTTTCGATAACCAATCGTAAAACCTCCTAAATCCCTATATGATCAACCTTATCTTAAAAATTATTATGTAAATATCATGATCGAAGGAAAATTAAATTTTTACAAAAAAGAAAAAACAATCAATGACATATTCCTTTTACTTTGAATGAAAACCATGTGAATTTCAACATCATTTTATCAAAAGGAAATAATTGGTCCAAGCTTTCCTTTTGTAATCCAACGTAAAAAACCCGAATTTCTAAAAACTCGGGTTTTTATCTTTTATGAAGGATTAGACGAATGCTTTTGATCTTCCGACCTCCAAAGTAGCTTGTACAATACGTTCAGCAGAATCAGGAGAGATGAGAGGATAAAATCTTTCCTCCATGTTTTCCTGATATATCCGTGAGCGGAAAAATTTTTCGATTTGTAGACAAACCGTATCAGGCCGTGTTTTAAATGCTACACGATGATGAACCAAATACTGTTGATTTGCTTCTTCTTGTCCAGGAAATGCTTCAAATAACAACATTGGAAGCTTTTTCGCTAACGCTTCTGTGATCGTTACTCCACCTGGTTTTGTAACGAGCAGATCCGCTGCTGTCATAAATAACTCCATATCAGGTCGAAACTTTTCTAATCGTATATGAGAGTGATAACCTTTTCTCTCTAAGCGTTCATAAAGCGATTGATTGGCACCAGTTAAAATAACAAATTGCATAAGGGTCAATTTATCTAATACATCTACAACTTGCTCCAAAGGTCCTAATCCCAGACCTCCGCCCATTACCAAAATAACGGGGTCATTTGCTGGTAAAGATAAGCGAGATCGTGCTTGTCCCTTGCCGATCTCTTCATAATACTTCGATTCAATCGGCAATCCGGTCTCTATGACGGTGACACCAGAACGCCAACGCAGACGATCAATTATATTTCGTTTTAACATTCTTTTCGGTACACACAGTAAATCCGGCAATTCAACTAACCACATAGGATGAAGTTCATAATCAGTCACTACGCCAACCGTAGGAACCTTTTCCCATTCTGTTGGCAGCAGCAATAGTGAAAAAGGATGAGTAGTAATAATTTTTGTTGGTTGGAACTGCTCCAGACGCGCTAATATTTTCGAACGTATCGTTAGACCAACTTTCTCTACCAACTCTTTGGATACAAACCGAACCAATTTAAATTGATACGTCCAATCGTATAAGAGATGATAAAGAGATGGAAATTTGACAAGCATACCTTGATAACCTGATTGCAGCAGGGGGTGAAAGGTCTTTGGAATCAATTGCAAAAGGTCTATCGTATCCGTCGTTATCCCCGGCTGGTGATGAAACTGTTTTTCCAATGCCTTAGCTGCGGCATTATGTCCTGTACCAAAGCCAAGGGATAGTAGCAAGACACGCTCCATATTTTTGATTCCTCCCTTGAAACCATACTACCCCCATTATACTGATTTTTGGAAAGAAGAACTGGTTTTAAAAAAAAATTAAGATTGTCTTTACCTATTATTTTTTTGGAGGGATTTCAGCGACATCGCTACAAGTTCTTTTACCAGCCGTCCACCCATTGCTCCTCCAACTTTCCCTGCATCTTCTGATCGCAAATCACGATTACTTCCAGGCTTTAAAGGGACCCCTAATTCTTTGGCGAGTTCTAGTTTTGCCTCTTCTTTACTTGTAAAAGATCGACCTAAGTCTTCACTGATTAATTTCGTCTGTAACTGATCCAACTGATTTCTAGAATCGGCAACTAAAGGCCTTCGCTTTCTTCGACGAGACATTTCGATACACCTCCTTATGATAGTCTGTGAAAAGGAAAAGGAAAACATACTATTTCCTTCTTTGCACTATTTGTATAATGGAGATAAACAACCGTCCAACATCTGCTGAAAAGCAGTTCACGCTGAAAGGTGAACCAGCACGATGCTTGAAGCGTTAAGGCGTAAGTTCGACTCTCAAATAGAAAAGAGGGTCGAAGAGGAGTCCTTCCCCTCGATCAAGCGGTGGACTTTCTACGGACTCATCCCGATGAGCATCGCCTTTATGGGGATAATGATGCTCGACTTGACCCCTTGGATCATGGGAATCACATGGATCATCATGATCCCCATAGCCATGGGCAAAGGTGTAAACCGGCTCTCGTACCTGAGGCAGCTCAGCATCGCCTTCGGTGCTGGGTTACTGGTGAGCATCTACCTCAGTGGATGGATGGTATACCTGTCGATCGCAGCCGTGTACCTGATCGGTGGTGTGAAGCTAGGTGAGATGCTGGGCAAGCTCAACCATGTACTGAAGTACACGGGCGCACTTGTCCTACTGCTCCCAATGCTCCTTGTCATCGCATGGCAAACCAGCACCATCGAGTACTGGCTGATCATCCTTGGGATGCTTCTCATCGGTCTCGATGTGATCTACTCGATACTGCTCAACATCCTCGATGTGATCCTCGCGGAAATGATCATCGACCTCAACGTGATCATCGCAGCCATCGTCACGTTGGTTCGTCAGCGTAAGTCATCCAAGGGCGACAAGGGCTGATCGGTAAAACACCCACTAGTTGGACAGGGCCGGTCTCTATCTGTGAAAACAGACGGAGATCGGCCGCCGCTAAATTCTAACCTTCCTATAGATGCAAAAAACAAGATTCTCTATTGGAGTCTTGTTTTTCGTTTTTCTATATAAATTTTAAGACTTCTCTCTTCCTTTTGGGATCATGTATTCAAAAGCATCCTCAGAAAGAGCAACAACTTCTCTTACAATATGCACCAGTGATTTTTTGTACAATGTAGAAAAAATGACCTATTTCTAATAATGGCAGAAAGAATTTTCCTTTAAATTTAATTTTTTTAAATAAAATCAATGTCAAAAGAAAAAGATTCTGATATGATAAAAGCAGCAAGTGTACGTACCGTCCGTTCCATGGAGGAACCAATGCAGGAAGATCAGCAGGAGATGCAGGCCAAGTTCCGGGCGAGGCTCAAGTGGCTGAAGGAGCGTGCCCTCGCGTTCGTGACCTGGGGGAAGCCCTACCTCGAAGCGGTGGAGGACACCTTCGGTCTCATCGCGGGGCCGATCGTGATGACGATCTTCACGGCGCTCATGATCTACGCGGTCGTCACCGCCATGTACTTCGTGCAGTTCCTGATCATCAGCGTGCTGGTCGCCGGTTGGATCTACTCGTTCGTCCGCTACTTCAACAAGAAGGCGGAGGCAGCGGCCGAGGCAAGGCGCATCGCCGACGCGAAGGCGGCGCGTGAGGCCAACAGGCCGATGGGCCACACCGGTGGCACGTACGACGGCAGCACCGCCGGCGCCAACAACCCGTATCACCGGCAGTAACACGGGCGGCGGCACGGCTCTCCCCTACATCTGTAAGGGGGGAGCCGTGCCCCAGCAAATTCTAACTTTTCTATAGATGTAAAAACAAGGAAGGTTATCCTTGTTTTTTATTTTGTCTTCCATTTTATTTTTAAATATCATATGCACGTTAGAAAATATGTTTAGGGTCTGATCTTATAAAAGACCAGACCCTTCCCATCAGCGAATCATACCAACTGTCTGGCTCACCTTTTTCTTCTTCTCTTTTTTACGAAGCCAGACTCGCATTATGGTCCAGTACCAAGTCGACTGCTTCGCTGACAGAAGAGACTTCACGCTTTGCCGCTTTTCGAACGTGTGGTTTGGCGCCCCTCATCACGTAGCTAAGAGAAACCTCACCGAACATGGGGATATCATTTGCTGAATCCCCAATACCAGCTGACTCTGAACAGGGATCGATCCCAAGATGCTTTGCCAGACGATGGATGCCATTTCCCTTATGAATACCAGTTGGCATCACATCCAAATAGGACGACCCCGAGATAAAGGTATCAATCTTGCCACGGAATTTGTCAAGCATCTCTTCCTGCAAATCAAGCAAGTCCTTTTCCTTACCAAGAAAACAAAACTTGCTCGGTTGCACATTTACCCCAATTCGCTGCTCAACAGCGATATCGCACACTAGACCCTTGGGAATCATATGCTCTGGATAACCGAAGCTGTCCTCTGCCTCTGTCGTGATCATTTCCTGAGCTGTACCAATAAAACAGTGCGCTTTAGATGCCTGACCGATTCGAAAAATCTGCTTTGCCAAATCGGCAGCGAAGTATTCTTCAAAAATGCAGTCTGTACCGTTTACATAGACATAGGCACCATTCTGACAGATACGATGGAAAACACCCGGAACAGTGCTCACGACCAAATCCACTTCGTACTCATTGCGACCAGAAGCATAAGCAACTTGAATACCTGCCTGCTGGAGCTTTTGAATGGCATTCAAATTATCCGAGTCGATCAGGTTATCTTTGTTCAGAAGAGTACCGTCCAAATCGGTAACAAACAGACGAATCATGTATTTTTCCTCTCAGCTATGATGTTTGGAGAGTCGCCATTGTAAGTTCGACCACTTAATCTCATCTTAATTCATAGCAAAGCAGATGAAAAGAAGCTATTCTTCAAAAACACTTGCATAAATAAAAACATTATGATAAAGTTCCTTTGATTGTAATTTGAAAGGGTGAACCAAAAGCCAATGATCTACTAATCCTATCTCTAAAAGACATTTCAATATGAAATTTTTGTCTGGATAGGATTGGTATAGGCTTTTTTATACAATAAAACCGTATGCTCTCGTACATTGGGAGTATACGGTCTTTTGTTACGCCTAAACCTCTATCCAGAAAATATGGATGGGGGTTTTTTTATGATAGTGATAGAAGCAAATCATATAAAGAAAGCAATCGGAGAACGACTCCTTTTTTCGATTGATCAACTTCGGATTGGCAAAGGAGATCGAATTGGATTGATCGGGCAAAATGGAACAGGGAAAACGACTTTATTAAATATATTGATGGGAACAGAGTCGTCCGATGAAGGCGAAATCCATAATCATGCAAAGATCAGTCTCATCCCTCAAATACAGAAAAACTTGACCAATCAAAGTGGTGGAGAAAAGACAAATGCTGCCATTCAAGCTGCATTTGCTGAATCACCTGACATTTTGTTTGCCGATGAACCAACGAGTAATTTAGATATAGAAAACGTCCGACAACTTGAACAGAAATTGCTGCGCTTCAAAGGTGCAATGGTCATCATTTCCCATGATCGAACTTTTCTCGATACCATTTGCAATAAAATATGGGAAGTCGAAAACCAAACCGTCACCGTTTTTTCTGGCAACTATCAAATGTACACTACTTGGAAAGAACAGCAAAGAAAAAGGGAAGCCATCGAATACGAGCAATATCAAAAAAAGAAAAAACAACTGGAACACGCCATTTTGCTCAAAAAACAAAAAGCAGAAAAAATGATCAAACCACCTTCTAAGCGAATGGGTACCTCCGAATCCAAGTTATGGAAAATGCAAAAAGGAACCAAACAAAAAGGCGTTCATCAGTCGATCGAAGCACTCGAAACCCGGATCAGTAAATTGGAAAAAGTAGAAAAACCAAAAGATTTGCCTGTTGTCAAAATGAATGTGGCAAGTGAATCCACTTTACTGAACAAAACCATAATCCAAGCCAAAGATATTACCGCTTCAATCACTGGAAAAGTTCTCTGGGAAAAGGCTTCATTCTCCATTCAAACTGGATCGAAAACAGCCATTATCGGTGCAAATGGCAGCGGAAAGACGACCTTGATCAAACGACTGCAAGCAAAATCTGATGATATTCACATCAGCTTAGGGGTAAAGTTTGGATACTTCAGCCAACACATCGATATTTTAGATGAATCAAAGTCTATATTAGAAAATGTACAAACTACGGCGATCCAACCTCCTAAAGTGATCCGAACGGTGTTAGCACGTCTTCTCTTTCGTGGTGACGATGTATTCAAATCCGTTGGAGTACTTAGCGGCGGGGAAAAAGTGAAAGTAGCATTCGCTAAAATATTTTTGAGCGATATCAATGTGTTATTAATGGACGAACCTACTAACTTTCTAGATATGGAGAGCATTCAATCTTTAGAACACCTCTTAACCCATTATGAAGGAACGGTTATTTTTGTCTCACACGATCGACAATTTATCCAAAACGTTGCAACAGATATAGTAGAAATCAAAAAGCAAACTATCCATGCATATGCTGGCTCCTATCAAGAGCTTCAACAACAACAGCAAATACCTGCGAAAAAGGAAGAAAAACGTCTGTTGATCGAGACCAAAATAACCGAAGTGTTGAGTCTTCTAAGTGTTGCACCTACATCAGAATTAGAACAACAATTTACTGCCCTTATCAAGCAAAGAAACGAATTAAAACAACAATAGAGGAGTGGACAACATATGCAGATACTTGTTCAAGAAACACCGTTACCTTCTACTTTTGCCGCACCTTATGGACTGACAATCGGAAAAAATGGTGATGTTTGGTTTACTGCAAACAAAGGAAACCTAATTGGACGAATAGATAAAAATGAACAAGTAGAAGAATTCACTATTCCTACTGAAAACGCCGGTTTAATGATTATCACAGCTACATCGAATGGAGAAATTTGGTTTAGTGAGAATGGAGCCAATCAGTTAGGGAAAATCGGAACAAATGGACAGATTACACAATACCCTCTCCCTACAGCAAACGCAGGACCATATGGGATTGCGGAAGGTTTACATGGAGACATCTGGTTCACAGAGTTGCTGGCTAATAAAATTGGAAAAATCACTGCAAATGGACAAATCAGTGAGTTCGAAATCCCAACTCCTAACGCTTATCCTTCCTTTTTGACACTTGGATCAGATGGAGCAGTTTGGTTCACCGAAAATGCTGGAAACAAAATTGGACGAATTACTTCAAATGGAGACATAACAGAATACCCTCTGCCAACCGCTCAAGCTGGTCCTGTGGGCATTACATTAGGAACCGACGAGGCCATTTGGTTTGTGGAAATCAACGGAAATAGAATCGGGAGAATTACAGTAGATGGAAAAATAACAGAGTTTCCGCTTCCTACCGCAAATGCACGTCCTCATGCTATTACTGCTGGTTTGCAGGGAGATTTGTGGTTTACGGAATGGGGTAGCAACAAAATAGGACGGATTACATTAAATGGAGAGATTACCGAATACCTCATCCCTACTATTAACGCAGAACCACATGGTATTGCAGTTGCACAGGACGGTAGTGTTTGGTTTGCAGAAGAGTGTAATCAAATTGGAAGGATTACTATTATTTGAAACAAAATCTCCTTTCTGTTCCCTGATATAGGGAAACTACGGTACAATAATATACAGAAACATCAACCTGTCCGAATTCATGAAAGAGAGTTGCCGTGAACTCCACGAGCCGCAGCCGTAAGATCGCCAAGCTCCAGATCAACTACTACCTGCTCAACTTTGGGATCAAGGAGCTCTGGAGGACTCGATTTCTCGCTCGGCTCATCTACAGCCTGATCGCGCTGGGAATCGTCCTCTGTCTGGCCCCCATCCTGACTCCTGTGAGCCTGGTGAACGCCTGCTCCCTCGTGGGCGCCGGTCTGATGATCTTCCTCTTCTGGGAGGGTCTGAACGGGCTCGGTCACATGATCAAGAAGCTCGTGGAGAAGTACGACCGCGATGAACACATCCGCGTGATCCTGTTCGCGATCCTGCTCATCGTCTTCGAGGTGTACATCCTCTGGAACTTCCCGCTCGCCAGCATCTCGTTCGCGCTGCTGGTGACGCTCATGGTGATGCCCCGGGTCAAGAAGCTCATCGGCCGTCGGATCGAGACTCGTGTGGGTCAGCAGTCTGGTGCTGTCTTCGCCTGGATCGTCGGCGTGGTTCTTGTCACCGAGCTGATCTGGCTCGGCACCCTCTACTCCATCTACCCCCACTGAGCGGGGAACAGTTCGGACAGACTGGCCTCCATCCCCTGAGATGAGAGGCCGCCTGAAAACTAATCACCTTCCCATAAAGAAACAAGCAGACCTTATAATCTGCTTGTTTCTAATTTAATAAACATATGAATCAAAAAGCATAGAAGGATGTACTTTAGCTTTTATCCCTAGTGTCGGAGAGAAAGCACCCTTGATCGTGTGACGACCATAGGATGTGGTAGTTATGGTGATCAAGGGTGCACTTGATTATAGTGGGAATTTTGCACATGATGGCGCTAAAGCCTCAATCAAAAAACGCCTAGGAATCAAAGAAAGAATCCTACTTCAACTGGAGAGACAACCATGGATGAGTAGTCAATAACTTCACGAACAACTTAACATTGACCTCAAATTTATTACAGAGCATCTCCACCAGCTAGAACTAGGGGACGCTCATTTTTTATGATCATATTTTTCAGCCATCTCTTTGATATATTGATTTCTAATCAACAAAAACTTCCGCATATACTTCTTTAAAAATAATCGATCTGCTGCCTTCCCTAGTAGCCCTAAAGGAGATGTAAAATCAAAAGAATCGATCATCTTTGTCCCCTTTTCATGCTCCACAAAATGATGTTCATGCCGAAACCCTTTAAACGGCCCCTGCACCATTTCATCGACAAAAAAATGTGGGGGTTCAAACGCTGTAATTTTGGAAGTCAATCGCCACTTGATCCCAAAATGAATCGCTTCCCATGTTACAGTTTCGTTTAAATCAATAAGTCCACTTGTTACCCCTGCTACTGCCCTTTCTTTCGTTTGAGCTGTTGATTGCATATGTATATCGATACTTCGTGATAGATCAAAGCATTTTGAAGGCGGTGCATCAATCATTGTTTCCAATCGAATAACAGGCACTACCTATCACTCCCATGTTTTGATGCTCTAATAAGCATTCTCTTTAGCAGGTCACACAATTAAAAAGATCCATATTGAAATCCAAACTTTACAAAAAAAGTATACCAAAAAAAGCAGATCCAAAGGGATCTGCTCCTGCCATCTATTTAAAAAACACATGTCGGCCGATTTTTACACTATCATGCTTCTTCGCTTCTTGTATCATCCAGCCGGAAGTTGCAATTTGAGGGTTATAGTAGAAAATCGCCCCATGAGTTGGATCATAGCCCTCAAGCGCCTCACGAGCTGCCCGGTATGCTTCTTTACTCGGTTTTAGATTGAATTGACCATCACTGACAGCTGTAAACGCTTTCGGCTGGAAAATAACTCCTCTAATGCTGTGCGGGAATCCTTTTTCTTCTGTACGGTTCAAAATAACCGCTGCTACTGCTACTTTTCCTTTAAATTTTTCTCCACGAGCTTCACTATGAACAGCTTTTGCCAATAGTCTTACTTCTGCTTCTGTCGCATGGACAGCAGGATATTTTTTTACATGAGATTTTTTCGGTTTTTTCGCTTTTACTTTTACTTTGATCACTTTCGGTTTTTCAAGCTTTGCAGTTACTTTCACTGGGGCTGGTTTGACAGTTGTTAACTGATGAAGTTTTTCACTTGTCTTCTGATCCAATGTCCCATTGATCGGTAAATCATAATTCGCTTGAAATTGTGCAAATGTATTACGTGTATATGCATCATATTGACTGCTGACAGTCTGTTTATACAGTCCTAATTTTTGTAAGCGTTGTTGAGCATCTTTTATTTTTATACTCTGTTTTGTTTGCTGATGAATCGTAGAAGACGCCAAGCGTGGCGATTGTTCATGTACGAAAATAAAACTAAATAACGATGATAAAACTAATACATATTTGGTAAGCATTAAATGATGTCCTCCTCTTTCTTGTTTGGGACAATGGGATTCGGAACACTTGTCCCATTATACGGACATCACCATACACAAACTACCGGCAAAGCTTTCCATCCAGCAATTGGATTTGACAAATAAAAAAACAGCCAACTTAATGGCTGCTTTTTAGAAACTTATTTTGCTGCTTGATAGCGTTTATTTACTTCATCCCAGTTCACTACATTCCAAAATGCACCGATGTAGTCAGGGCGTTTGTTTTGGTAGTTGAGGTAGTATGCATGCTCCCAAACATCCAAGCCAAGGACTGGAGTTGCACCATCGGTAAGCGGGCTGTCTTGGTTTGCAGTAGAAGTAACTTCCAATTTACCATTTTTCACAACAAGCCAAGCCCAACCACTGCCAAAACGTTTAACAGCTGCATCTGCAAATTTTGCTTTCAATTCATCGAAGCTGCCGAAGGTGTCATCAATTGCCTTAGCAATTTCACCAGTTGGTGCTCCGCCGCCATTTGAGCTGAGGATTTGCCAGAAGAAACTGTGGTTCGCATGTCCACCACCGTTGTTACGAACAGCAGTGCGAATACCTTCTGGTAATTTATCTAAGTTAGCAACTAATTCTTCAATGGATTGATCTGCAACATCTTGCCCTTCCAAAGCTGCATTCAAGTTATTTACGTATGTAGCATGGTGACGGTCATGATGGATTTCCATTGTCAGTGCATCAATATGTGGTTCCAAAGCGTTAAAAGCATATGGAAGTGCTGGCAATTCATATTTAGGCATACTAAAATCCCTCCAAAAAGTAAGTTGCTGTTTATTTTTCTCTTCTATTATGCGAAAAAAATCTTCTTTTAGTCAAGCTGTTATGATCGTTCTCAGTTGCATTACATCATCTAAAATGTACTCTGCACCCAATTCTTCAAATTTTCCTCGTGCAGCCTGCCCTGTCAAGCCTGTCAGCGTCGCCGCAAAGTGACATCCAATCGACTGTGCTGCGAGAAAATCTGCGACAGAATCTCCAACTACTAATAGCTTTTCCCCGTCTTTAATCGGAAGTGACAGCCCCAGTGCCTTTTGATCTGCTGCTCGCTCTCCAAGATATCCTAACAAATAGGTAAAAGGATGAGGCTTGCCAAGCGGTGCTTCATCTGGATACTTTTCCTCTGCTGAAACAACATCAGATGCGGTCACAATGCGATTGGCATCAAAATTCGCCAACAATCCCATTTCTCGTAACGGTACTTCCATTTCCAAATAAGGTCGACCTGTTCCAATTCCAAGTGTGATCCCTTGCTTCGTAAGATCGGAAAATAATTGTTGTAATTCTTCAATTGGGGCCAATGGAATTTCTTGATATAAAAATCCTTGTTTTCCTTTCGTTCTAGCATACCCTTCTTCTTCTTGGAATAATTTTTCCCCAAAGTACCACTCCTGATAAACAGAACGTCCAAGTTCCCACAGGGAGCTCACGCGAGAGAAATAATCAACCTCGACACCAAATTGTTTTTGTACATATTGATTGAAATAGACCAGTAACTCATCCCGATTAAGTTTCCCTTTGGATTCATCAAATATAGCAGAGAAAAAAGTAAAATCAGGCCTAATTTCACGGGATTGTTTTTTTAAGGCTAATAAAGATTCTTCCGTAATTGGTTTTGCAATCCAGTCTCGCACAAAAGTTGGATCAATTTTATCCAGCAGCAGCATCAATTGCGTGCTAAAAACAAGGTATACCATATCCCAATTGGCATTTATTCCCCGATCTTTCATCCAATCTAATATCTTATCTTCTTGGAATACTTCTTTTCGAATATATCTGATCTGCTCTTCAGCAGGAGTCGTCGTAAATTTCCCTTCTGTCAGCTCTAGAAAATGAGGTCCATATAACAATTCCCACACAGCTAAAGCAGAAGCATCAAAACAGCGCTCCTCACTCAATAAAACCCCATCTACATCAAATAAAATCATGTGATACATCAAATTCCCTCTCCTTTTAAAACCCCTAATTCCTTTATCTTAAATGAGTCTCCCTAGAGAGTAAAGCAAACTTCGCTGCCATCTTTTCGCAAAGATACAAAATCATGAAAAGAACAAAAAAGTTAGTACATTTTTAACAATTTCCTTATCCAAATAGATAGACAATTCGATATGATGGAAATATCTCTTCTATTGGAAGAGTGTGAGCTAAATTTGGAGGGAAATAATTTGAGAAAGTTTCGTTTCATTGGTATTATGGCAGCTTTCGCGCTAGTTTTGCCTTTGATAGGCCTACCAACAAAATCTTTTGCTGCTGAATCGGTAATAACCAAAAAAATCGAAGTAAACAAAACGACAAACTATCTATATTTATATGAGAACGGAAAAGTAGTAAAAACATATCGCGTAGCTACAGGTAAAACCAAAGAATTAACCCCTGAGGGAACTTTCCCAATTGTGGTAAAGATCAATGGTCCAAGTTGGAAAGACGTCCCACCTGGTCCAAATAACCCATTAGGTCCTCGCTGGAACGGATTTAGTGTCAATGGGGATAATGGAAGATCTTTTGGCATTCATGGTACCAATCAACCTAGCTCCATCGGTACCCATGCATCTCATGGCTGTATTCGGATGTTAAACGAGCAAGTAATCGATCTGTATAACCGCATTTACGAAGGGGTTCCTGTTTGGATTCACACTGGAACGAGTAATGGCACTTGGCGTGGAGATATGAGTGTCGGTCTAAAACCAGCAACGGGTTATGTAAAAACAACCAAAGATGCTACCGCATGGACAGGACCTTCCACTGGTTCCTTCAAAATAACGACGGCAGCGAAAAATACTACGCTGACTCGTACAGGAACTTCCGGAAACTACACCCAAGTAAAACTATCCAATGGCCGTAAAGGATTTATTTATAATGGTGACCTCAATACAGGTCTTACCTTTAAATCAGAATCAGGCTATGTCGAAGTAACCGAAGACAATGCAAATGTAAGAAATTCACCAAACCTTTCCTCCTCTGTGGTGGAAAAGGCCAAAAAAGGTTCTCACTACTTATTGGTTGCCGACAATGGAGAATGGTACCAAGTCAAAACTGCAAGCGGTAAAGTTGCTTATATCAGTCACTTGGTCGCAAAGAAATGGGTAGTAACCGTAACAGCAAGTTCCGCTAACATTCGTGCTTCTGCTTCTATGAATGCTCCAGTGGTTGCAAAAGTATCAAAAGGTACTGTACTGACAAAGTTAGGAATGTCAGGAGAATTCCATAAGATCCGTCTATCAAATGGAACCACCGCTTATATTCATAAGACTGTTGCAAAATAAGATGTAAACGACGCTGTTTTATACGGCGTCGTTTTCTTTTAAGTAAAATTGATATAATTCGGAATATATTTTGACATACAATATAGTAATAGGTATCTTGGCACATGTTAAAGGGGAACAAAAACATGGACAAATTCTCAACTTGGACTGATTTAAAGGGATTAAAAATTGGTTATTGTAAATGGTCATGGAGGAAATTATCTTTTGGGGAATATAGCCCAAGAAATGAATGTTGATAGACCTAGGCTACTAATTACTCCTAATCGAAAGCATTGGGAAATCGCTTATAGAGAATCTGGAATCTCATCCACAACATCAGAAGATATGCATGCAGGAGAGGGGGAAACTTCTATACTGTTACATTTATACAAAGAGAAAAATGTAGTAAAAACAGAAAAATACATAGATGTAGAATCAACAAAGAGAGATCTGTTATCCGTTTTGGGGATGAAAGCCTATACAGAAACAGGAGCAATTGGCGTTCCAACAAGAGCTACTGCTAAAAAAGGTAAGTTGTTATTACATCATTTAGCAAAACAAATAGAATCAACAGTAAAGGAGTTCATCAATCTTGACACGTAAAAAATGGTTAGACATATATGAAGTATTAAGAGATCGAATCATGCATTCTAAATATCCTTCAGGCTGAGAATTCCCAACTAATCTAAAATTGCTGAAAGAGTTTGAAGCTCATTCCGCTACAATTCAAAGCACACTCGACCAGTACATCTGCATGTACCGGTCGCTGAGTCCCCCTCACGATTACTTATCGGAGTAGTAGGCCCAAATTGGACCAACATAGACCCAATTTGGACCAACCCTCTTTCTCTATGGCTGATGATAGGAGGAGAAGCTTCATCTCCTCTAGAGATTTTCTTTTATTATCCACTGTGATTCGAGCAACAACCCCGCTTTGATAGTACGTTTTAGGGGTCTCTTCTCTCTTTGCAATAAGGAGTGCAGCAGAACCACCCGTGAAATCAATGGCACCACCGTTGTCTCGACCTACTTCCAATGCTACCAGAAGACGGACGGATAGGCTGGCAAAACCGGCGGTTTGTTCGAATTTCTCGACCATAAGGTCTACCACCTGTTGACGCCGCCTCATAAAACTCCCTTGCACCGTGCAGTTCTCGCCTTGCTTATATCCAGCCGGAGCAGGCGCATCTTTACCTGTATGAACACTACTTTGACCATTGGCATTCATAACGGCAAGCTGCCTCCCTGACTTTGGCCACCGAACGGGCAGGAGATCAGGGTCAGAGTCCAGAAGATGCCTGACAATGCCTTCTGGGGACATCCCTTTCTTGAGCAATCTAAGTCCTTCTGGACCATATCGCTCATTTGTATGACCTTGTGTAGCAACCCCTCCATCTCTGGAGACATGCAAAAACTGACTTGCTGTGCGGCTATGGGAATATACCGCTCCTCCAATTTCACCTGTGTCCGGGTCAAAACCAAGGATAGAAATGGTCAACGTCCTCTCCTCTCGAATCTCTATCTTGTTGAGGAACTAAATTGATTATATCAGAATTATCTGCATTGTATAAATGGAGATCTTTTATTTAGTTGATCTTAGCGATCTATGGTAGAGAAATCATTAGAGAACGCAGGGAACAGCAAAAATAAATCCAACAGACTACTTGGATTACTAGGATTCTTTGCATTATACTAAAGAGCGATACTATTAACTCTAACATCTTGAGGTGGGTCGCTTGAAGAAAAAGCTCAGATATGGCCTATTGTTCCTTTCCCTATTTGTCATCTCTAGTCTTCCTATTGGTTGTTCTCTATTTAGCGGGTTGGATGATGCGCAAAAAACAAGTGTAACCTTTTTAAATTCGTATTTTGCCAAATCAACAGACCCTTCCGCTGAAGAGCGATACCAAACAATGTCCTCTCTGGTCTCCAATAAGTTCGACAATAACCTCTTGCAGCCCGAATATAAAAAAAACATGTTGAAGTTTATCCAAAAATTTATGACAAATGGAGTAAGCAAACCATATTTTATAGCGGATAATCCAAATGATCCCCAAACAGAAACTCTGCGTTCTATCATAGCTCGTTTTCCGAAGGGAACATTTACAGAGGCGAATGCTGTCATCGGAATCAATAAAGCAGATTCGGAATCTTATGCGATTTTAACCTTAAATAAAGAATCAGACAGTTGGAAGATCATCGATTTAGAAAACATAGATGTGGTCAAAGCAAAGATTCAAAAAAATAAAATGAAGTGGATAGAAGTAAAACCAACTGATTTTTTAGATTAACAAAGAGCTGGAAAATTCCAGCTCTTTGTCGTTTTGATATATAAATAATTTCGTATATGAATAAATGCAAACTATTCTTTTGATAAGTATTTTTATATATAATGAAAAAGTGACAAAATTACGTACATGAGGTGTATGATTTGAAAAAACGATTGCATTACGGACTTGTTTTTATTTCCTTATTTGTGATTTTTAGTTTTACGACGGGCTGCTTTGGAGGTTTAGATGATGCGCAAGAAATCGCTGCTACCTATATAAATGCATTATATGCTAAATCTGATTCTCCATCTGCTGAGGAAAGATATCAAAAGATAGTTTCCACCATCTCCACCAATGCTGATGCAAATCCTTCGGAACATAGGGACGATATCATCAAAATTATTCAAGAAGGAATGACAAAAGGATTAAATAAACCGTATTATATTGCAGATAACCTTAATGATCCCCAATCCGATACTCGTCATTCCATTATCGTCCGAATCCCAAAAGATGCAATTGCAGTAGATGAGTTCAATAAGGATAAAGACACATATGTGAATATGATCCTTACCAAAGAAGGCGATGATTGGAAAATTTTAGATTTCAAAGATTTAGATAGCGACACTCCGCAAGGCAATATAGAATGGAAAGAAGTTAATCCTACTGATTATTTAGATTGAAAAAGTTGGAGGGAATAGTCCTCCAACTTTTTTATTTTCCTGCTTGAAACATGCGATCCAATGCGACTTTAGACCAATGAATGATCTCTGGTGCCACCTCAATTTGATTGACTGGATTTCCCTCTACAACACTTTCTAATGCCCATAACAAATGAGGCCGGTCAATACGATTCATCGTTAAACATGGACACATCGTGGTACTGAGCAATTCAATATGTTTATCCGGGTGTTCCTTAGCAAGACGCCCAACTAAGTTTACTTCTGTGCCAATAGCCCATTTACTTCCCACAGGGGCTGCTTCAATCATTTTGATAATGTAATCAGTGGAACCATTAAAATCAGACTGCTGAACAACTTCAAATGAACATTCAGGATGAACCAATACTTTGATTTCGGGATCACGTTTACGCACTTGTTCGATATGTGCTGTCGTAAACTTTTGATGAACGCTGCAATGTCCTTTCCATAAAATCATCTGTACCTCATCTAATTCTCCAGTAACTGCTTCTAACCTTGCAGTATGTGGATTCCAGATCACCATTTGCTCCAGAGGAATGTTCAGCTGACCATAAGCCGTATTTCTCCCCAAATGTTGATCAGGTAAAAACAAGATCCGTTTCTTTTGTGAATACGCCCATGTGAGCACTTCTTTTGCATTGGAAGAAGTACAAGTAGTTCCCCCATGTTTCCCAACAAATGCTTTGATTGCAGCTGTTGAATTTACATAAGTTACAGGGATAATCGTATCACCAAATTGCTCAACCAATAGCTCCCAAGCTTCTTCCACATCTTCTATATCTGCCATGTCTGCCATCGAACATCCTGCTTGCAGATCAGGAAGAACAATAATTTGATCATCAGCAGCAAGTGTGTCGGCAGTCTCTGCCATAAAATGAACACCACAGAAAATAATAACTTTGGCATCCCGCTCTCTTGCACCAATCTGCGATAATTTCAAGGAATCTCCTCGAAAATCTGCGTATTGGATCACATCATCACGTTGATAGTGATGACCTAGAATCACCAAGTCGCGTCCGAGAGTTGCTTTTGCTCTTCTTATTCTCTCATCCAGTTCTCCATCAGAAATCTCGCGATACACTTCTGGTAGTTGCAAATCAGTTTGAATATTAAGCATGATTCTCTATCCCTTCTTCCACAAAGTCCAAGCTAATATCTAACGCAGTTGCTGAATGGGTGAGATATCCAACTGAAACAGCGTTTACGCCAGTTTCTGCAATACTGCGAATGGTATCTGGAGTAATTCCACCTGATGCTTCTGTCCATACTTTTCCATCGATCATTGCTACAGCTTTGCGCAATGTTTCGACGTCCATATTGTCCAACAGCAAAGCATGAATAGGCAGTGATAAAGCTTCTTGAACTTGTTCCAAAGTATCTGCTTCTACCTCGATTTGCACCATATGACCAACACTTTTTTGGACCTTTTTTACTGCATTTTGCAAACTACCCGCAAAAGCAATATGATTGTCTTTCAACATCACACCATGACTGAGTCCAAAGCGGTGATTGGTTCCGCCACCTGTCCGTACAGCGTATTTTTCAAATTGTCTAAGGCCTGGTGTTGTTTTGCGGGTATCCAAGACCCGACAATCTAATCCTTCTAATTGATCTACTAGTTGTCGTGTGAGCGTTGCAATTCCAGACATACGCTGTAGTAAATTTAGAGCGACTCGTTCTGCTGTCAATATTGCTCTTGTCGATCCTGATAAGACTGCAAGGCTTTGATAGGCTTCGACTTTCTGACCATCTGCTACCTGAGCTTGGAACTCTAAATGCGGATCTAATTCCTGAAAGACGAGAGCAACAATAGGCAAACCAGCGATAACACCCGGTTGCTTAGCTAATAATACAGCTGAACTTTGGCGGTTTGCTTCCACTAGTGATTCGGTTGTAATATCTCCTGCTCCAATATCTTCGTTCAACATCTCACGAATGGATTGACGCAATTGAATGGGATTCATGCAGTTGTTTCTCCTCCACTGTATACTGTCGAGAAGCCCAGATTTCGATGGTTTCGGGATAATCAGACCGAAAATGTCCTCCTCGACTCTCTTCTCTCCAAAGTGCTGACTGTAATATCACTTGTGCAACTTGTAACATATTTTGGGATTCTAGACAGGATGATGGCAATTGTAATGAAATGGATTTTAATTCTTTTAGCCCTTGCTCCATCTCGTCTTTAGTCCGTGTTATTCCCGCATATTTCCACATTAATTGTTGAATCTGTTGTTTCCACTGATCTTCATTTTGTTTATTATTGCACAATCTTAACGATACATCAGCACCTTGTAAAGCTGTAAATGTCTTTCTAGGCAAAGAAGATAGACTCTGAGCTACCTTTCTAGCAAATACTGCTCCTTCTAACAATGAATTGCTCGCTAATCGATTTGCACCATGTACACCCGTACACGCTACTTCACCACAGGCGTAAAGTCTGGGAATGGTGGTTCGTCCCTTTCGATCTGTCTTGACTCCACCCATCACAAAATGGGCAGCAGGAGTAACTGGAATCAGATCTACTCTCGGGTCAATACCAGCTTCCCTACAAGTAGCAAAAATGGTTGGAAAACGACTGGCAAAGCTGTCTTTTTGTTGTCTCGCATCCAAATATACACGATGGCCATGCATCGTTTCCTGATAGATTGCTCTTGATACAATATCTCTTGGAGCTAAATCTCCCCAATCCGAGTACTTTTTCATAAAGGGTACTTCATCTTCAGTTACTAACACAGCTCCCTCTCCACGAACTGCTTCCGAAATCAAAAACATCGGATTTCGGTCAAGATGAAGTGCAGTAGGATGGAACTGAACAAATTCCATATCTGTGAGAACTGCTCCAGCACGGTAAGCCATAGCCAGCCCATCTCCCGTAGAGACCAGATCATTGGTAGTGTACTGATAGACTTGACCGCAGCCACCAGTTGCTAACACGACACCATAGTGCGCAAAGTATTGCGTTGTACCATGATTGAGGTCAGCAGCGTAGACACCAATACATTCACCATCCTCCATCATAAGGTCTACTACCATAGTATGAGAAACAAACGAAATCGATGGATGCTGATTTGCTTTGAGCAAGAGAGAATCGATGATGCCTTTACCTGTTGCATCTCCTGTCACATGTAAAATACGCGGTTTACTATGTGAACCTTCTTTCGCCAAAGCATATCCCGTTTCATTGCGATCAAACGGTGTCCCCCAATCTGCTAACAGCGAAATTATCTCTGGTCCCATCTGAACAAGCATTTCGACAGAATCACCATCTGCATGGCCAACGCCTGTGCGCAGTGTATCCTCCAAATGCAGCCTAGCAGAATCCCCCTCTCCAATTGCTGCCGCAATTCCCCCTTGGGCCCGATAGGAATTGCATGCTTCTTCACTGGATTTTGTGATAATTATCACATTTCCATGCTGTGCAAGCGATAATGCAGTAGTTAAACCAGCAATCCCGCTGCCAATAACTAGGAAATCTGTTTCTCTTGCTGTCATATCGTGCATCCTTTCACATAAGATACATTTGTTCACAGATCTATCACTTTTATTTTCGCAGGATCTGCGATAATGTCAACAAAAATTTCACATCTCCGCTGACGTTTGTTTTCGTTATAATGATAAACATGAAGGAAAAGTCTTCGTCTCAAAAAAAAGGATGGTGAAAAGGATGTCTCTTTATCTCGATTATGGAGCCACAAGCCCTGTACGCAAAGAAGTATTAGACAGCATGCTGCCTTTTTTCTCCGAAGTATTCGGAAATCCAGGCAGTATACACGATATGGGAAGACAAGCCCATTCTCATATTCAAGCAGCAAGAGAACAAATTGCTCATGCGATAGGAGCATCTTCGCCAAGGGAAATTCTTTTTACTAGCAGCGGTACGGAGGCGAATAATTTAGCAATAATTGGCACATCACTCTATCAGCAAAAGCGAGGTAACCATATTATTACCTCTGCAATCGAACATCCTTCTGTCTTAGAAGCTTGTCGTTATTTAGAACAATTAGGCTTTGGAGTCACCTATCTTCCTGTAGATCAATTTGGACAAATCAGCGTCTTCGATGTGGAACAAGCGATTACTCCCAAAACGATTTTGATAAGTGTGATGGCTGCTAATAATGAAGTAGGTACGATTCAACCTATTAAACAAATCGCTCAGTTGATAAAAGACAAAGAGATACTTTTGCATACAGATGCCGTACAATTTTTTGGAAAATTACCTTGCGATGTCGAAGAATTAGGAGTAGACCTCTTGTCGATTGGCAGTCATAAAATATATGGACCAAAAGGTATTGGTTCCCTCTATGTCCGAAAAGGAGTAAGACTTACACCTCTTCTACATGGCGGTGGTCAAGAGAGAAATTGGCGTCCAAGTACACTCAATACTCCTGCGATTGTAGGTTTTGGGAAAGCAGCTTCGTTAATTGTAGAAGAATTAGCACCAGAAAAAACAAGACAAGAAGAAATTCGCGACTATTGTTGGAGAGGGCTGCAACAATTAGGAGATGTTGTACTCAATGGTCATCCAACTGATCGATTGCCCAATAACATAAATGTGAGCTTCGAGCGATTAGAAGGACAAGCCATTTTACTTGAACTAAATCGAAAACAAATTTATGTATCTAGCGGCTCCGCATGCAGTGCTGGAAAGCATTTACCTTCTCATGTATTGATGGCTATGGGAAATGATCTGGATAATGCTTACCAGAGTTTGCGATTTACGATCGGAAAAGATACAACAAAGGAAGATATCGACTATGTTTTATCCGAGCTTAAAAAAATTACACATTATTTGAAATCCATTATTTAGGAGGGTTTCCATCTGACAAATGTGGAACAATATCTCAAAGTTATCACGTAATCTGTTAATCACCACTATCATTTCTGCTGTTTTGTGGGTACTTTACATCTTAACCCAGCAGTGGAATTACCAAAAACCAGAGCAGGTTTATCTCATCGGCACTAACTTATCTTATGGGCTGTCATTTGTGTTTTTCTTTGTTTTGATTTTGTTTGTTTTGTCCTTTATCCATAATCGGTTTCATGCCAAAAAGCTCCGTCTTCGATTCATTTTATTTTCCATCTTCTATCTCATCATGGGACCTTTGACAGTGCTCGGATTTGATAACTATCTACTACTTACTCAAAACGGTATCCAGTATAATACCTTTTTTAATATCGAAGATTCCAAAGTGAGAGAATGGCATGAAATCAATCAATTGGAACTTGATTACATAATCAAAGAACATAAAAATACTTATACACAAAACGATTTACGTCTATTATTTACGCTTCGTTTTGATGATGGTACATCGATTGATTTAAACAACTATAACTCTCCACTCTATCGAAAAGATCAATTTTTAAAACTCATCGCCGTCTTAAAGAAAAACGATATCCCAATCAAAATCAAGAAACCTTTACCCAAAGAATTAAAAGATTCAGGGTCCTATTTGTACCAATTATTTTCCCAAAAGCCTACTTCTCCTTAGACAGTAGGTTTTTTCATAGAAAAATGAAAGCGATCCCAATTAAACTCTTGATTATTATCAAAAAATTAAATAAAATAGAGGTGTAACTGCTCCCCTCCGACAAGAAAGGTACTATTTGACCCATTCGGAATGAAGGGAGAATATCATGGTCGACATCTTGGCCACTGATCCCGACTACCAGATCGAAACAAAGAAGCGAACCGGTGGAGGAAATGGACAACAGGGTTGATCACCCTCCATAGCGACGGCATGGCTAGTTTAACCAACTAGTCATGCCGCCGCCCCAATTTGCAAACAAATGAAATAAAACATAAAAAAAGACTTGAACCACGAGGTTCAAGTCTTTTTGAGGTATCAATTATTTTGCTAATTCATATATCGCTTGCGCATAAATCCCCATCGCACGAATCAGATCATCTACTTCGATATACTCATCGGTTTGATGCGCTGTTTCTACTTTTCCAGGGAATATAGGACCATAAGCAACACAATTTTTCAATGCTCTGGCATAAGTTGCACCAGCTACTGCTAAAGATTGAGAAGGCAATCCAGTCTGCTCCTCATAAACTCTCGCTAACGTTTTCACCAAAGGATGATTGTTATCAAAAGAATGTCCTGGTTTGTTATCCGTATACAACGGTTTAAAACCATAAGCAGCTAATTTTTCATCTAACTTTTCACCCAGTTGTTTCCCATCAGCGTGGATAGGGTAGCGGATATTGACACGAATGAACTGTTCTTTTTGACGTTCATAGCGATAAACACCAACATTGACAGTGAGTTTCCCAACGATATCATCTTCTGTCACCATATCTAATTTTTCACCGAAAACACTATCGACGAAACAATCATTGATCATTTGTACATATTGATGACCATGGGAATCAAGGGGAAGAGTGATCAAAAATCTCGTCAATTCCAGAGCTGCACTTAATCCTTTCTCCGGTTCGGAGCCGTGATGTGCTCGACCATGCAATACTAATTTGACATGATCATCTGCTTCTTCGGCATACCCTTCTAAACGATGAGTCATCAAAAATTGTTGGTAAGCTTCTTTCAACTCAAATACGTCTCCTGCCCCACCAATAATAGCTGTGGCATATTCAGGAACCATATTTACACGCCTTCCTGACTGGAAAGATTCTAAAATCCACTGACTGTCTTCTACCGAATCAGTTGTCCAATCTTTTGCTAACTGTACATCTAGAAATCCTTTTTCTGCTGTGATAATAGGGAATTCTGCATCTGGAGTAAATCCTACAGAAGGCATTTCTTCATGGGACAAATAATGATCCATACATCTCCAATGCGTTTCTTCATCCGTACCCATGATTAACCGAACCCGTTTCGAAACAGGTAAGTTTAGTTCTTTGATGATCTTTAAAGCAAAATAAGCTGCCAATGTAGGCCCTTTGTCATCTGTAGCGCCTCGGGCATACAGCTTTCCACTACGGATATCTGGTGAAAATGGTGGAGTTGTCCAACCTTCGGTAGCTGGCACTACATCAATATGAGATAGAATCCCAACAATTTCTTCTCCACTTCCATATTCAATATGCCCAGCGTAACCGGATAAATTTTTGACAGTGAAACCATCTGATTGACCAAGATTCAACATAAATTGCAATGCATCATTAATCGATTTTCCAAATGGGGCTCCTTCTGTTGCTGTTGATTCATCTAAAACGCTTGGAATTTTCAAAAAATCTACTAATTTATCTAAAAAAACATCCCTCTTTGATTCTGCCTCTGATATCCAGTTCATCATGAACTCCTCCTGTCATACTACACCATATGTATCAAGTAACGCTTTTTAACATTGTCACACAAAAATAGGCGACTTTTGACTCTTTCGAGGTTCACATCGAAGAAGTCGAAATAAAATGGATAAACAAATAAAAACTTAAAAATTAAGTATAACCTATCAGCCGATAAACTTTCCAATATAACGAAAAAATAAAGCTACCTATAAGTAGCTTTCACATCAAGCATGTACACTATTCGATAGAAAGTTTCCTTCTATCCAAAGGTACAACAGATTTAAATCACAGATACAGCTCGAGATTTCAGTCATCTCTCCCATCAGCTCATAAAATCCTGTCTCATCTACCCGATCCAACTGATCAAAGTACTCCATATATCGTTGTTCAAACGTTTTAATCGCTTCTGGTATTTTGGCACAGACCGTTTGACATAATAATTCAAAGTTAGCTTGTTCGTTATCACTCAATTGATCGTATTCTACAAAAAGAACTGGCTTTGAAATCCCAAGACGCTCATCCTGCTGCAATGTATACTTCATAGCTGTCTACTCCTCAGGTTTGTCCGGAATATCTTGAATAACTTTTTCCGCTTGCTTTAACAATCCTTTTTTCTTTCCTTCGTACGGTTTCAATTGCACTTCATTTTGCTTCCATTTTTTATCCATGTCTATCATTGCATCTGAAAACGACTGCTTTAACTCTGCTTCTTTGGCGTGCATTTTTTGTTCTGTAAAACCTAGTACACCTTCGTAACGACTATCAATCCAACCTTTTATCTTGTTATATTCTGTAGGGTTGATTTTCTTTTCGTTTTTGATTTGTATATTCGCATCCGTCAGCCGCTTGTGTTCATTATTCAAATTTGTAACGATCGATTGATATTTCCGATCAAGACGCTGCTGAGTAACCTGATATCCCTTGACCATTTTTTGAATCGATCTCACTTGCCAAGGTTCATTGACTTGTTTTACTTCATTTGCATGCACACGGGCTATTTGCTCCAAATCAATTATATCTTCAATTGGCTGGTACTCTCCACCTGTGGACTCCGCTAATTGAGTGAGTTCATTTTCATCTTTCGTTGGAACATCAATACCAATTACATTAACCATTACACCCATTTTAGACGAACGTATAGCCTCGATTTGTTGAGTCAAATCAGCTCCACAAGTATCCGAACTATCTGCGATTACATAGATGATGTTTTCGTTGTTAGCTTTTTGATTTTTCACCAGATCATTCATCGTGTTATGTAGTGCCTCTATTAACGGACTCCAGCCTGTTGGTTTCTCTTTACTGAAACTTTTATTCAATTTGGCTGGTTGAGTGGGATAACCTTGGTAAACTAATTCCGTTTTGGAACAAGAAACCTCTTTATCCTTCTTTCTTGGACCACCTTCATGACCAAAAAAACGAACCATAAAATTAGCGTTTACAGGCAATTGTTTCATATAAGTAGTAGTAAATTGCTTAGCCCATTCATAACGTGATTTTCCTCTATACTCATTTGCCATAGTGGAGCTAGCATCTACTAAAACAGCTATATTGGTCGGTTTTAAAGGTTTTGCTGGAGGTTTCGAATCAGCCGCGGGTTCCCCATAGGACAATACTCTGATCTTTGCTTGGTAGTTGGGAGCTAACATACTTGACAAACTCTCTAAGTCATATTTGTAATTTTGACCTACCAAACCAAGCAAGTAAGCATATACTGCATCTTCTGCTAAACCTTCTGGCATTACTTTAAGAGCCTCAGCAACACTACCTGCTTTATATGGTTCTGTTGCATACCTGCCTTTGCCCTTATCCTCTAAAATATTCCGCAGAATTGGTGAAGGAGTTGGGGGGACAAACTCTTGCTCATATATCTGTTTTTCCTCGCTTACATTATCACGTGTATCTGTCTTTTTTTCACTTACATTCTCTACTTCATTACCTGTAACTTGTTGTATTTTTTCAATAACCAATGAGCATCCAGTTATGGTCACTAATAAAAAACAAGCTAAAAGGGAAAGTTTAACAAATTTCATAATGCCTCCTACCACCCTACAGTGCTTCTCTAAGCTTACTGGATCACTTGCGCTTTGACAACCATCCTTAGCGTGATTACCTGTTATGGTCACATTTTTGCGCGAAAGAGCAACATGCCTTATAATGAGAAAAACTAACAAATAGAATGTGTGATGACCAAATGGATAAAAGGAAAATACGTGTTGTAGTAGGAATGTCAGGAGGAGTAGATTCTTCTGTGACAGCATACCTGCTCAAACAACAAGGATATGATGTCGTCGGTTTGTTTATGAAAAACTGGGACGACACAGACGAATTTGGTCACTGTACTGCTACAGAGGATTTCGAAGATGTACGCAGAGTGGCTACTCAAATCGGAATCCCTTATTACTCCGTTAATTTCGAGAAAGAGTACGCAGATAAAGTATTCCAATATTTTCTCGATGAATATAAAGCAGGCAGAACACCTAACCCAGATGTGATGTGTAATCGAGAAATCAAATTTGGCGATTTTCAAGAAAAAGCAAAGCAGTTAGGCGCAGATTACATCGCAACTGGACACTATGCAAGGGTAGAACATAGTGAACAAGGCTCTACTTTATTACGAGGTATAGACCCTACAAAAGATCAATCATATTTTTTATATGCGGTGCATCGTGCACAGCTCGATCACGTTCTTTTCCCAATAGGACACTTACAAAAAGCAGAAGTTCGAAAAATAGCAGAAGAGGCCGGATTAGCAACTGCTAAGAAAAAAGATAGTACAGGCATTTGTTTTATTGGAGAAAAGAACTTTCGACAATTCCTCAGCCAATACTTGCCTGCAAAACCCGGGGAAATCCACACTATGGATGGCAAACGAATTGGAGAACACGATGGATTGATGTACTATACGCTCGGACAACGTCAAGGACTTCGTATCGGAGGATCAGAAACGGGTACAGGGGAACCATGGTTTGTAGCAAAAAAAGACGTTAAAAACAACATTCTATATGTTGCCCAAGGACACAATAATGAAGCGCTGTTTTCCGCAGGGCTTACCGCCAGCCATCTCAACTGGTTACAAGCAGAACAGCCGCAAGAACCCTTCACCTGTACAGCGAAGTTTCGCTACCGCCAAGTAGATGTACCTGTGACCGTCACCCCAAACAGTGACGGCACTGTCACCGTACACTATGCCGAAAAAGAGCGGGCCGTGACACCCGGACAATCTGTTGTCTTTTACGACAAAGAACGATGCCTTGGCGGTGGAATTATCGAGAAAACATTTTAACAGAGGTCACTCCTCTGTTTTTTTGTGTCTATTTGCCGGAAACGAAATTATCGCAATATAAGTCTTTTTTACAAATAATTTAGGACTTATCAAATACAAAAATTATGTATATGAAAAATTGAAATATATAAATAATAAAAAATTGAATTTAATAATAAATAAAATTATATTTATGATGAGTCCAATTTTTTATTGGTCTAACACAGACAACAAGGGTGTGGAAACATGAGCTTTCTCTCAAATATTATTCATTTTTTGGTGGCTTATCGATTTTTTTTACTTTTTGGATTTATCTTCGTCGGGATAGTACTTCCCTTATTATTTAAATACTCCAAGCGGGGCACTGTTGGAGTCGTCATTTCTGTTCTATTTTTCTTAATTGGTATTGTAAATGTGATCTGGGGAACCGATTTAAATAATGTATTTTTGAATAAAAATGGGAAAATAGCTGAGGCAGTGGTAACTAAAACAGAAATGACAAATAGTACTTACAATGATATTCCAATTGAACGTTATTACTTGTTGATTCTTACAACAGCAAATAAAACGATCCAAACAACATTTGAGAGCACAGCCTTTAACATTTATCCAGCCCCTGAGAATGGTTATATCTATCCCAACCAAGGTGAAAGATTTATGATCAAGTATATTCCCGGTGCAGAAGATAACTTTATTATTTTAACCAATATAAATTCGTCCTATAGTAAAAGATTGGCTTGTGATACTTACTTCAAAGAAATGGAAGATTCAAAAACAGAATATGAATTTAACCCATCCAATGCTACTTTTAAAAATAAATATTCAGCCACTTTGCGCAAGTACATTTCTAATAAATGTAATCTTGCAGAACAATATCAAAAAGAATGGGAAATTCTCCAAAGAAAATAACTCCTCTAGTGGACTGCATTTTCCCATTCTATTAAACTGAAAGAATGGATTCAAAATTTTATAGTAACTATATTTAACAACTTGCATGAAAGATCAAAAAAGATGAAAGCATGTGCTTTCATCTTTTTGTTTGGCGGGCCCTAGAGGAGTCGAACCCCTAACCTTCTGATCCGTAGTCAGACACTCTATCCAGTTGAGCTAAGAGCCCATATTCATTTTGCAAGACGTTATCATTCATTGTTGAAAAAATGGCGGGCCCTAGAGGAGTCGAACCCCTAACCTTCTGATCCGTAGTCAGACACTCTATCCAGTTGAGCTAAGAGCCCGTATTCATTTTGCAACAACGAAATCCATCATAACTCTTTCACACATAAAAGTCAAGCACTTTTTTGGTGCGGATGAGAGGATTTGAACCTCCACGGTCATCATGACCACAAGAACCTGAATCTTGCGCGTCTGCCAATTCCGCCACACCCGCATAAGCAAGCGGAATTATACAAAAAGTTTTTAATGGAGGCGGCACCCGGATTTGAACCGGGGGTAAAGGTTTTGCAGACCTCTGCCTTACCACTTGGCTATGCCGCCATAACACTCAATCTTGTGACACTTGAATATTCTAACATAATCCCACCAAAAGTCAATAATAAAATTTTGAACTCCACCCAAAGCCATGTTTAAACTTTTATTGTTCATCGCTGTATTATTTCGGATGAATGAGAAATCCTAAAACCTCAAACACTATAACAAAAAAGGATGTCCAGCATGATACCAATTGAATCTACCATCGAAGACAAACAAACACAATTCGCCAGTCTCTCTGATCAGTTGGAAGAGGAAGATTTCCACATAGGCGGCGGCTATGCATATGATCATGGTTATTTCGACAAACCATTGGACTGGGAAGAAGAACATGGAAACCGGTATTTTCTTCGCATTCCTGTATTTGCGGTGCGAGGTGATATCGGAGATCCAGATACTCTCGTTCGAATCGGAAAACCATTTGTAATCAAACATGAATTTCGCACAGATGAATCTAGTGATCCTACTGGGGATTCTGGTGTTTTTAGCGGAATGATGAATCAGTTTACAACTCCTATCCCAGCAGAAGATCATCCCATTGATCAAAAATGGATAGACAGGGCCAGAGAGATTGTGAATCGAGTGGAAGGGTTACACATATAAGTTGAAAACAATCCAACTATAAAAAAGCGCAAACCATTTTCTCTAGAGATAACTTCTCTAGAGGTTCGCCACAAAAGATATTACTTGTCACTAAGCTGTCTTTCATGCAGAAAAAAGCCACCCTGTCATCAAGAAGCAGAGTGGCTTTTTGTATTGGCAGGGGCGGTAGGAATTGAACCCACACTGGAGGTTTTGGAGACCTCTGTTCTACCATTAAACTACGCCCCTATAACATAGCCACCAACAATGGATTGGTGGCTATGATGATATGTGGTGCTGAAAGCAGGATTCGAACCCGCGACCTACTGATTACAAGTCAGTTGCTCTACCAGCTGAGCTATTTCAGCATATTCAAAAACATTCAAATGGTGGCTCGAGACGGAATCGAACCGCCGACACGAGGATTTTCAGTCCTCTGCTCTACCGACTGAGCTATCGAGCCATCTATGTATAAGATGGCGGAGAGAGAGGGATTCGAACCCTCGATACGCTTGTGACGTATACACGATTTCCAATCGTGCTCCTTCGGCCAGCTCGGACATCTCTCCAAAACACTTTGATTTTGTCAGGAACGAGATCTATCTTAACCTGTAATGAGGTTTGTTGTCAACTCTTTTTTTCATTTTATTTTAATGATGCTTCGAAAACGAATATTTATTAGTTATATAGCGGGGTGGAAGCATTTCCCACTACTTGCATCGCATTTATCTACATAATATTTTCATTTGCAAAAACATACATTCTATGTTACTATTTTTTTAGTATTCCAAACAGTGTACATATACCTAAAAGTTATCTAGCTTTCTTGTGTACGGTGTTACGCCGTATCTGCGTGTAAGATTCCCATACTTCATCCGGTCCCGCGTTACTATACTAGCCCTACCGTGGTGGGGGGTGATTGTGGCCGCCTAAGTAGGCGTAGCCGCTACCACAATCGACCCCCCACCACGGGGGCTAGCTCAGTGGCGTTACCAGATCAAGGTGTTTTCGTAGATAACTTTTTAAAACCTAGCTAATTCATTTGGCTAGGTTTTTTTGGTTCCTATATATAAAGCAGCAATTAGTCACCTGAACAAATTATCTCAAACTATTCCTAATACTGCGATTCAAATTTTTATATTTTTTTCAACAAAATCCCTGCTGGAAACAGGGATTTTGCGTATATTTAGTTCTCCCATTGAAATGTCTCATCAACAATAGAAATAAGCTGATTCAACCGCTGCGACAATTCTTCTTCATTCCTCCCTACAAAAGCAAATTGAGCGATGGAATCGACACTTAATTGCGCTTGATCATATGACTTTCCATCTTCTCCAGTAATTTGGGCCACTTTCACCCATTCTGGAAACAAGGTAGAGTTCACATGTAATAATCCATATTTAGTGTTCACCAATAACCATCCAGCTAAATGGGAGGGATTCATTTTCACTTCTTCCTTCAATACTGGACCTGGAAGTCCAACAGAAATTTGAGCATGAATATCAAACAATGACACATCGTATGCAAGTTTATGTGTGTCAGATACTTTTGCACCACCTGTCCTGCTGCCAATCTCCCCAAAAATAATTTGATCATTCGGAGTATGAAACCATTCCGCATGAAATGTGGTATTTGCTGGTGTGTCTAAAATCTCCAATACTTTTCTGGTTCCTGCGGAAAGTCGCCGGCTCAAAGGATTTTGAGGATGTAACATCGTACTTCCTAGATATGTCATCGAACTCGAAGCAAGTGGTGCATTGTAATATTTGGACACAGTAGTTAATTGAATGACCCCGTCTTCCACCCAACCATCAATATGAAAATATTCCCCATCAATATATTTCTCAACTAATACTTCCGAAAGTTGTTCGTTTGCTAAAAAATTTTCTAGTTCTTGCCGATGATGCAAAACATAAGTCGAAACTGAACCAAGACCGTCAATGGGTTTGACTACGATCGGATAATCATACTGATCGGCAAATCGGGAAATATCTAATCCGGTTTGTGCTAAGGTCATCTCTGCAACTGGAATATCATTCTCTCGTAATTTTTGCTTCATGATCCATTTGTTGCGAAATTCCATCGCACTTGCAACGCTTTGCCCTTGAATACCTAAATATTCTCTCAGTTTTGCTGCTCTTACTAGATCATATTCTTGTAAAGCGATAACGGAAGTAAAATGATAGGTCTGATGTAATTCAATGGCACGAAGAATAACTTGGTCGTTTGAAATATAATTTGGAAAAAATTCAATATGGTGATAATCCTTTCTATCAAACGTATGCTTAACATGATCAGAGGCCAAAACGACTAATTCTTCTGTTGTAGTGGAGAATACTTGTTTTAAGGGACAGGCGGTATAAGGTAGATTTTCAAGGATTAGTATGGTCATTCGTTCGTTTCTCCTTCTGATCTATTTCCAGCTGCCATCCATATTGTATTTGTGTCAAACCATTTCAGAACGTTTTGTAATCGTGTCCTTACTTCTTCTTCTGTTTCTCCAATTACTACAAAAGAAGCTACTGAATCACAACTATTTTTGGGATCACTGAAAGATGTCCCTTCTGGTACATCTTGTATATATTCATAAACCCAATCTGGCGGTTCACACTTAGGGAAAGATACCAATTCCCCCTCTTTTGACAACGCCTGCACTGAACCACTCAGTCGGGCGGGAGCTTGTCCGAGCAAATTTTGCCCAAAAGCAATACCAGCTTGCAACTCTGCAGATACAAGCAATAAATCTTTTCCATAAGCCACTTCCATTGTTTTTGATATACGTCCGCCGCCGGGTCGACATGCAATTTCAATAAAAATAATTTCTCCTGTCGAGGTTACCAAACATTCTCCATGAAATACTGCATGAGAAGGAAAATCCAATATTCGAATGACTTCTGCCATCGCTTCTTCTATTTGATTTTTATATGGATTATCATTGTGCATCATATAACTGCCAGAAATGAATGTTTGATTCTGATAATGAAACATTGGCTCTAAATATTTTGAAGCACATATCAACTTCAATTCATTATCCTCAATAACACCATCAATATGATATTCTTCTCCTTCAAAAAATTGTTCTGCGTCCATTTTGTGATGAAGACCACTCTTTGCAAACTCCAAAAGATCCGTCTCGTTGTGTAGTACAGTGATTCCTGTAGCTCCTGCACCATCAATCGGCTTCAAAATAATGGGATAGCCAACTTCATCAATAAAATGAAGGAGATCAAAGATATCTTCCACTTGTTTAAATATTGGAATACGGATTTTTTGACATTTCGCTCTCAGGGCTTCTTTCATTCTAATTTTATTGCGAAATTGTATTGCACTGTGTACCTTTTGACCATCAATTCCTAGATGTTCTCTTAATTCAGCTGCTCGAACCAAATCATACTCTGATACAGCAACAATATGTTCAAATTGGTATGTTGCATGCAAATCAATTGCACGCAAAGAAACAGCATCATTGTTATGAAAGCTAGTAAATTCTTCATAGTGTGCAAATGAATCTACAAAATATGGCTCCATTACTTTTTGATCGCTAATAAAAACAACCTTATTTGAAATTTCATTAAAATTATTATAAGTATTCCAAATATACGGAAATCTGTTTAAAATAAGAACACTCATTTAAACTACCCCTTTCTTAATATAAAGTTAATTATATATATTATTAACATATTGCACACTCTAATATATTGATATTTATTACTATTAAAAATAAATTTATGTAAAGAAGATATAAAAAAATCAAATCACAAGAAAATTTATCAAGAGAAGCTATTATGACCACTTCATTGACACCTACACAGGTAAAAAAGATGACATGAGTTTCCATATACCATTTTCTTGTTCATCCTATTTAGATCCACCCCAAACTATTGCGAATATATTTTCGGTTCATTCTTGACGGAATTCTCCAAAATCATATATATTTATTTATAATCATCATTTTTAGCATATGTTTCAGCATCGAAACCATTGTGATATGACCTGACCTTTCAATGGGTCAGGTTTTATATTTATTTAAGGTATAAACTTACAACCTAGTGTCCAGCTAGATAAGGTAAAACTCATCCTTATCTACAATAGAAAGGAGCGAGCTTGTGCTAAAAAAACAGATCCGCAAAAAAGAGGATGCTACATTCAAACAAGAATGGGATCAACTTCAGAATCATGTAGCTTGGTGGGAAGCCGAACAGCCTCTCGCCTCACTTCCAGCAGACCTACAAATATTACTGATCAAAAATGACCCAAATTTTAGCGATCAACTGATCAAATTCGCTATTCTTTTAGAAAGTCAGTACATATGGAATGAAAAAACACAGCGTTATGATTACATCAATATGCATCAGGTCCTGAAACGGGACAGATCTTGGATTTGGACTCTCTATTTAACTGATCACCCACTGGCGAGAGAAGGATTGAAAAAATTACTCCAATACTATAACTATCAAGAATTCAACCGATACACTAACGAAGCAGGTGTATATATCGGTTACTATTATTACAATTACCGAAATAATAAGTATCTCTACAGCGCTCTCAACAAAAACTATCTGCGCTATTTAAAAGCTATCTTTAAACTAGCAGAAAGAAAGCAAGATATAGAGATTTTATCTCGACTGGCATATCGTTTTGAGAAAGATCGAGATTACTATGTGCGTATTTCCTCACC
Organism: Shimazuella sp. NTD250; assembly: GCF_059510375.1. Lineage (NCBI taxonomy): Bacteria > Bacillati > Bacillota > Bacilli > Caryophanales > Thermoactinomycetaceae > Shimazuella > Shimazuella sp. NTD250. Next base: position 599,444 of record NZ_JCAJZS010000001.1, read on the forward strand.
TACTCAACAAACACAAAAAACAGAGACAAAACTTGCTTATTCCCCAAAAACAAGAAGCTATTTAGCAAAAAGAACATGGCGCACCTTACGAAACTTAGGAAAACATAACGTGAAAGACTATATTCATTTTGCTACCGAGGTGCTGCTGCAATATTCTAAGCACGATGCAAAACAAATTCGTCTAGAACTTCCAAGTACTGATCAAATCAAATATGTTGAGTCCTACAAAGAAAACTGGGTTCTAAATCATCTTCTTTATCACCACAGTACACGGTTTACCTATAGCAGCTCTACTTGGCAAGCAACACCAAATGCCTACTTGGAAGAACCAGAGGAACGCGAAGAAGCATTTCCTGAGCTATGGGATCAACATCCAGATGAGTTATTTATGCTGTTGATAAAAGCAGAAGCACCTCCTGTCATTCACTTTGCTGGTAGGGCTTTACGCCTTGGAAACCCTGCTTTTGTCGCTCAGTTATCGGATGCAATTATTGATCAATTGCTGCAATCCACCGACTCCTATCGCCAAGAATTTGCAATTCGAGAGATATTGAACCGTTTGGACAAACATCATCCAGATTTAAAACGCTGGATGTCTTTATCCACCCATCCAAACAGCAAAATCCGCACCTTGGCAAATGATTTTTTAAAGCAGCATTCAGCTACATGGTCTGATGAGACAAAAACAAAACTGATAAACATATGTTTAGGAAAAATAACGAAATATCCTAATGAACCTTATGTCAGTGAATGGCTGGATATTTTTGAAAATCACTTACGCGATGTACTCGCTGAAAAGCTAACACTTTCTAAGGTTGCTTCTTTATTGAAACATGCAGGGCAAACCACCATCCAGCGATTTGTTTCCTTGCTTCTTCCCATTATCCGAAAAGATCAAAATGCCTATACCGCAGATGACTTGCTTCCTTTCTTGGAAAATGAAACAGCATCTATTCGCGTGACGGCACGAACTATTTTACATAATGATTACATGTCGCTCTCTTGTACACCAGCATTTTTAGTGAAATGGTGCACCATTCCCTATGAGGATAACCAAGTATTTCTCACACCATTTTTCGTCGATCGAATGCATTGGCTCATTCCCATTCTCTCTAAGTTTCTCGATGCACTGTGGGAAGAAATGATGCAAAATGAACTTCCTGAAATCAGCAGAAACTATATTTTAAATGATCTACTTGGAACACTATTTTTAGCTGAACTTACAGATACGCCATTGGATCAAGTACTAGAATTGCTCGATCATTCCGATACGAGTTACCAAGAGTTAGGTGCGAGAATATTTGCCGTCAAAAAACCAGCAGTAGATCAATTCAGCTTCGATCAGTTACTCCAATTGGCACACAATCAGATCGCACTGTGTAGAAGCGAAGCTCGAAATATGATCATTCAAGTAAAAGATCAGATTACAGACGAATGGCTGGTCAATCTTGTCGAAACACATTGGGATGATACAAGAAATTGGGGATTTGCTTATATTCGGACACTTTCTGTTGAACAATTTACCCCAACTTTGATCTACGGATTAATCGACAGTGCTCGCCAAGATGTACAAGCATTTGGAATGGAAATGGTAGAAATCCATTTTTCCGACTTGGACATAGCCGAATTATTACTTCGCGCCAGTGAGAGTACCGATTTATTCGTTCAGGAATATGCACTGTCGCTCGCAGAAAAAATTGAATGGAACTTAGATAACATTACAAAATTGGAGTTGTTCTTCCGAACGATCTTATTTAAAGTCCATCAAGCTAGAAAAGCCAAGCAGATGACCTTAAATCTATTGTTTCAATTAGGAAAAAGAGACCGTGACACTGCTGAGAGAATTGTTCCTCTTTTATCAGACATCGCTCACATAGGCGGAAAACGAGATTTTGAACAAATTTTATTTATGCTTACGCAAATAAAAACTCTCTACCCAGAAATAGAGTCCCCTATACAACTCAGATAAGGAGGAATTGGCATGTTATTTCAACAAACCTACGCTTCATCCAGCGGTGTCAGTCATGCTGGTGGAAACACATTGGTCAATTTTGCACCTGATTTAGGAAGAGAACCTACGTTTTTTCGTGGAAAGATCGCAGACCCCATCCGTTATCGTGATGCCATGATCGCCTTGCGTGATGTAGTCGTGTCTGATCTCAACTATAAACCAAAAGATAACACTGCTTATCAAGAGTGGGTGAAACAACAATATTTATTGGATATCGCTGGTATTTTAGGTGAAAAAGCAGACTTATCTATTCGTATTCAACAATTGCAAAAGCGTATGAATGAGCTAAACAAACTCCGTACCGCCAGAATGGGTGATTACTATAAATCCCAACGTGAATACTTTAATTGGCTGTATCAAAACGATAAAGATGCTTGGTTTGTATTAGATCCTGTTATCACTGTTGCCCCAGATCAAGTTTTCTTTGAAGCATTCTCGCTGGATGAGTCTTCTTACGGGAGATTAGCTGTGCATGAAGAACTTTTCACAGATGTAAAAGACTTTCAATATGGGACGACCAATATTGATTTTTCGGATAATCTACTAGCAGAATTAAAACGAATTCGAACTTACCGCCCTACGGAATTTCAAGTCGATCCTACTGGATTTGAAGTTGCGACTGAAGGTAGAGAAGTATACAAAGAGAAAAAAATTGATGTCCCAACTAGTTGGATTCGTGGCTTTTTGCAAGTTCAATCAGCTATGAGTATGCCTACCAGTTCCTTTGAGTTAAAACCGATTGATCTCTATAACATATGTAACTTTCTTCGTAAGCACAAAGAAAAAGACAGCCCGCGCTCTTTAAAATACAAACTAAAACCTGGAGCACCAGTGGAGTTAATTATTGAGCCATGGAATGAGTCCATTACCTTTGCTGGTTCTGTATATCTAGGAGAAACAGCCCAAGAAATTCGTACATGGGGTCGCAGAAGGCTGTTTCTTTTGGAAAGACTTCTGCCGCTTGCAGATCGAATTACGGTTCATTTACTAGGAACAGGCATGCCTAGTTTTTATGTAGTAGACATGGGGAATTTAAGTTTTACATTAGGTTTATCTGGTTGGACTCGCAACGATTGGGCCAACGCCGGAAACTTTGATCTGTTAGTCGGAACAGGAGGAAAAGCAACACCTAGTCAGTCCTCCCTTGTTTTTTCAGGACTGAAATTAAAGAAGACTGCAACAGATACAGAATTAGCAAGTTGGACTCATTTACCGATTGAAGTCGTACAAGCAGCTTTAAGACAACTCTGTAGTGCAGGCAGAGTCATGTTTGATTTGGAAATCGGCAAGTATCGCCTTCGTGAACTTACCCGTGAACCCTTACCAATGGATCAACTATCTTACACCAATCCAAGAGAAGAATTGGCTCAAGAACTAGTAAGACAAAACAAAGTAGTACTGAAAAAACGCTCTGAACAGACAAATGGTTGGAATCTTGAAGGCACAAGTGAAAAACATAAAATACAGGTACAACTTGATAAAGATGGCCGCGTTTCAACAGCGCAATGTTCCTGTTATTTTTACAAACAAAATCGGCTCATGCAGGGACCATGTGAGCATATGTTGGCCTTGATACACATCCATCAAACCATTTAGGAAAGGAGGGGACTGTATGTCAGAAGAAAATAAAGTATTGACAAGAGAAGAATGGATTAGCAAAATTCGTACAGAAGGTAAAGCAGAAACGATACGCAGTGAAATGATTCGCCTTGGCTTTTGGGAAGCACCGAATTTAAGTGAGGAAGAGCACGAACAACAAGCTAAGGAAGATGAAGAATACAAAGAGGTTCGGAAAGAATTACAAGAATTACAAAAAAAATCTAAACAACTAAAAGATATTGACTTCTTGTTAAAAGAAGCGAGAAAACACCGGATGGAAGAAAGCAAAAAACGACGAGCCGAACGCAAAGCTGCCCGGAAAATAGCACAGGCAGAAGCGAAAGAAAAGTGGAGAGTATATCGTGAGAATCATGTGATCCATGCTGGCGATGGTGTATCTGCCGGGCTTGCTTCCACTGAAGTAAATGAACAAAAAATGATGCAGTACCAATTGCCGCTCATCCGCTCTGCCTTGCAACTAGCGAATGATATGAGTATCACCTTATCCAAATTAAAATGGCTGACATATCATCGGAACACTGCAACCATCAATCACTATCAACACTTTACCATTCCGAAAAAAAGCGGTGGAAAACGGGAAATTTCAGCTCCAAAATCAAAACTGCGTTCTGCACAAGCTTGGATAAAAACAAACATCTTGGATAAGTTAGCGGTTCATGCTGCCGCACATGGCTTTGTAACTGGAAAAAGTACAGTTGACAATGCCAAATCTCATATTGGTAAAGATGCAGTGGTCAAATTTGATTTAAAAGACTTCTTCCCATCTATCTCGTTTGTACGGGTACGTGGTTTGTTTGAGTCCTTTGGCTACAGCCGTGCAATCAGCACTTTATTTGCTTTGATCTGTACGGAGCCTCCACGTCAAGAAGTAACATTCAATGGAAAAATGTATTATATAGCCATCAATGAACGGCAATTACCACAAGGCGCTTGTACAAGCCCGTCTCTCACCAACTTATTATGCAGAAGGCTAGATGAAAAACTAAGCCAATCAGCGAAGGAAAAAGGGTTCACCTACACTCGTTATGCAGACGACCTCACCTTCTCTGGGAATGGAGAAGCATTACAGCAAATCGGTTCACTGATGAGCAGTGTACGCAGTATTGTCGACTTTGAAGGGTTTGTTATCAACGAAGAAAAAACGCGAGTTCTCCGTGCAGGACGCCGGCAGCGTGTCACTGGAATCGTCGTCAATGAAAAAGCCAACCTTACCCGTAAAGATATCCGAAGTTTTCGTGCCTTATTACATAATGTAGAACACCATGGTTTAGAACAAGAAAACCATCGAAACCATCCTCACTTCTGGGAATATATCAATGGCTATGTGAGTTATGTGCAGATGGTTCGACCAGACATCGGTCAAAAATTCGCTATCCAAGTGCAACGCATAGCAGAGAAATATGGAATGCCTATACGTATTCACATAGAAAAACTAGGATAAAAATCCTAGTTTTTTATTATCTATAGCTAAAATTCTAAATTTCATCTATAATAAAAAAGCACTGCTCACCCCCGAACGGAGGACAAGTGTCACATATTGCAGAACTTCTGCGCAGGCGAACGATCAACGAGAGGGTCGACTACTTCGTGAGCAATCCTCACTTGATCGAAGAACTTCCGGAGGAGGAATGGATCAAGGTCATCGCCTTCATCGAGGAGAAGTGCCAGCAGAAGAACTCCAGCCCCAACTTGGGACTGGAGGCTCCCAGTGACGCCAATGGAGATCTGCGTGAGGTATACCTCAGTGAAGATCCCGTGCTGAAAAGCATCATCCAGCACCTCCTGACCAGCGCGTACCGTGGAGAAATAATAAAGATACGAGAGGCTCTCGTGAGAGCCGGTCTCATGAACTAGCGGAATCCATTCGCTAGTTCCGTCTCCCCCTGTGGACTTCAGATAACGTCCGCAGGGGGAGCTGCCTTATTGTACTTCTATTCCTTCTGTTACCATCGTCAAAATATAAGCCGCCATTTCGTCTTCAGAATATGTTTCTTTCCCTTTACTCCAATCCGCTGCTACCCCAAATATGGTCCAGCTCATCATCCAAATCATCGTTTTTATCGGAACTTTCCATCCGTTTTTTGGAGTTGGAATTTGCTCCAGCCAGTTGAGCAATATGTCGTACAACTCTTCCTGTACCGCTCTTTCAAACAGTGGGTTCATCGTTTCCGTTGGACGGCAGTACAGATGGACTTTAAAATATTTTAATGTCATTTGGATGAGGATTTTGAGATTTTCCAATCCCCAATTAGCATCTGGTGCTAATTCTTCAGCTAAATGGTGTTGAAATTGTTCTCGAATGATCGTCTCCAATAACATATATTTATCAGAAAAATGGGTATAAAAAGTCCCTCGATTTACATCCGCTCGATCAGCGATATCTTGAACGGTCATCGCTTCAAATCCTTTTTCCTCCATTAATTCTAAAAACGCCTGTTTCAAGAGGCGAACTGATTTCCGAACACGGCGATCTAACTTTTGTTCCATATTTTATCTTCCTTCTTCAACATTTTTTTGCAAGTGTTGAATAACGAACAAATCTATAAGTTTAGCGATTGAAAGCATTGATGCTTCATCATAACATTTTCTTAACAAGTTATTGTTACACAACATCTGTTTTTTATCTAATAAGAAAAGGAAGATTGTGATGGTAAATCAAAATACAAACGAAATGAAAGCTATTCGGATACATGAGTTCGGAGGACCAGAAGTATTAAAGTATGAAAATATCTCAATCCCCGCTATTTCCAAAAACGAAGTACTCATCCGTATCCAAACAGCCGGTGTGAACCCTGGCGATTGGCAAATTCGTTCTGGTTTGACAAATGTACCTGTCGAGCAAAGAGAAGAATTCAAAAAAAATTTCCCACTGCCTTATACACTTGGATATGACGTATCTGGAATCGTAGAAGAAGTAGGTAGTGAAGTATACGATTTTAAACGCGGCGATGCTGTTTACGGCATGATCCCTGGAGCTTATGCAGAGTTTACCATTGCACCCCAAACGCATATTGCACCAAAACCAAAAATACTACCTCATGCAGAAGCCGCAGGAGTACCGATGTCCGCATTGACAGCTTGGCATAGCCTATTTGACCAAGGTAACTTACAATCCGGTCAAACCGTGCTTATTAATGGAGCTTCAGGTGGTGTTGGCCACTTTGCTGTACAGATGGCAAAAGCAAAAGGAGCCAAAGTTATTGGAGTAGCATCTGGTAAAAATGAATCCTTTTTGCGTAGTTTAGGAGTAGATGTATTCATCGATTACACCAAAACTTCTTTTGCAGAAATGGATCAAACTGCCGATTTGATAATGGACACAGTAGGAGGAGAAGATGGAAGTAATTTATTACAAGTACTCAAACCAAATGGAACCTTGACTTCTTCCACTTGGGGAAATTATGATTCTCCCATTGTTCAAAAGCGTTCTTTAAATATACAGCCTATGAGTTTGTTTGAAGCGGAAACAGCCAAACTCAATCAAATTACAAAACTGATAGACGAAGGACAAGTAAAAGTGAAAATCGAACAAATTTTTCAACTGAAAGACGCAGCAAAAGCACATACGCTCAGTGAGAGTCGGCGGGCAAGAGGGAAAATTATTTTACAAGTGGCAGAGCTATAAATTGCTACTTTTGTATCCATAGGCAGATTTTTTTGTGCTATTTGTAAAAGAACGCTATTCTCTGAACTGCACCCCAATTGTTAGACACTCCTGACTCAAAAGAATAGCGTTCTTTTATGTCCTGTCTAACCATGGGGACCAGTACATTGCGAATATAGCAACTCAAGTCATTCACTCTCAGGTAGGTGCAAAGATCCCTCTATCACAACAACAGCTGATCCACCCACTTGAATCACAGGTTCCGAGTCAGACATTCCTTTCGTAACGGAGAGAAACAAAGTCCCTGGCCTACCAATTGCATGGCCTTGTGCAATTCTGAGATTTTGCATTTGATCAAACGAGAGAATTCCTTCTAACAAAAGATATCCAGCAAGGGCTCCGTTTGCCGCACCAGTAACAGGATCTTCCGGAATACCAACTGCCGGAGCAAAATCACGTGTGTACAAATCATAACCTTGTTCCACTGTATCAAAAGTAAACAAATGGGTCGTGCTGGCCTTTTGTGACTGGTTTAATTTTTTGAGTTCATCCAGCAGTGGTTGAGCAGTTTCAATATCCTTTTGAGACTTAACAGGAACGATAAGATGCCAGTTCCCTGTATATGCTAGTTTTATTGGATACCTCTGATCCAAAGCCTCTGTTGAAATGCCAACTACCCGGACGATCTCCTTCACATCTATTTGGACATTTTGAAGTTTAGGAGGAACTTGTGTCATTGTCACAGCAGTGAGTTCTTCCTTTTCTTTCGTAAATTCTACAGGAATTACTCCTATATTAGTTTCCAATACAATTTTGTCTGATTTATCTTTCCATCCATACTTTGTAGCTAGTAACCAAGACAGACCAATCGTAGCATGGCCACAAAAATCAATTTCATCTGTAGGAGTAAAATAACGAACACGGAAATCGATCCCGGGCTGATCAGTGGAAAAGAGAAATGCTGTCTCCGACAGGTTAAGCTCTCTTGATATGTTTTTCATCTCTTTTTCCGTCAGTCCATCTGCCTTGGGTACAACTCCTGCTGGATTTCCTCCAAAAGGAACATTGGTAAAAGCGTCCACATGATAAACGGAAATATTTCTCATCATTTCCTCATCCTTTTCTCGTTGTTAAAGAAAGTTTACAAGATAATCTATGATTAGTACAATGAATCTTATTAATCGTAAATATGAGTTTTATCTCATGTATGGAGTGAACCCGATGACACTATTGCAGTTGGAAGTATTTATGAAAGTCATCGAGACAGGAAGTTTTACCCGTGCAGCGGAGTCCCTTAATTTAACACAGTCTGGGGTAAGCCATACCATTGCAGGATTAGAAGCGGATTTGGGGCTTTCCTTGTTGATAAGGAGTCGTAATGGGATATCTTTAACGGATACTGGAAAGAGATTACTTTCCCATATCCGAGAAATCCTTCGTCATGTGGAACATATGGAACAAGAGGTGGCAGCACTAAATGGTTTGAAAACCGGAATGGTGAAAATCGGTTGTTTTCCTAGTGTCTCAGCAAACCTACTCCCCAAACTTATCCGTTCTTTTCGATCCATATATCCAGGAATTAAAGTCGAAATCCAAGAAGGAGGCTATAATGCCATTCATTCTTGATAGCAATGGGTACTGTTGATTTAGGATTTGTCGTCTTACCGAATAAAGATTTGGAAACCATTTCGCTGCTGACAGATCATTTATTTGCACTCTTGCCAGTAGATCATCCTTTGTCGAAAGAAACAGAGCTTTGTGCAGCACAGTTATGCAGCAATCCATTTATTATGCCAAAAGCAGGATGTGACGCACAGGTAAAAGGTTTCTTTCGCTCTAGTAAAGTAAGTCCAAATACAGAGTTTGAGATACTGGATAACAATACGATTATCTCTATGGTTCACGAAAGATTAGGAATTACGATCATACCGGAAATGGCCTTACCGAAACCGTTATCAGGGCTATGTGCTATTCCATTAACCCCAGCCGTATATCGTCCAATTGGCTTAGCAGTTCGATCTCTAAAAAACGCCTCTCCTGCTGTGAAAGCTTTTATACAAGCAGCAAAAACGAGTTTACTTGAATTGGACCAGGAAATATAAATTATTATATTAAAGCCCCTTCATTGTATCGAGCAACAATGAAGGGGACTTTTCACTACTAAACTCCTTTGATGACTGCTAGTGGTTTGCATTCTGCGACAACAGAAGCTAGCCCTGCTCCTTCGATCGAATCAATGATTTGATCGACATCTTTGTACGCTTGTGGACATTCATCAAGAATACTTTGCAATGTACGTTGATTGACTAATACTTCTTCATCTGTACCTACTTTCATTGACTCAGCAAATTCGTCAATAGTGATCAACTCTTTGGTAGCACGTCTGGAACGAACACGTCCAGCACCATGACAGATAGAATAGAAGTTTTTCTCTCCGCCTTTTGCTCCTACCATGATATACGATGAAGTACCCATCGATCCAGGGATGAGTGCTGGGTGCCCAGTCTCTTTATAAGCTTCTGTATTTAAGAAGTGTCCAGCAGGCAGAGCCTTGGTCGTTCCTTTCCGGTGAACGAGCATCGGTTGATTACGGTGAAATTCTTTCAACGCATAGTTATGCATCAAATCATACAATACAGGCGATTCGAAGTCTGATCCGAACACTTCTTTAAAGCCTTCCCGCACGCCGTAAGCAAGCATATGGCGATTCACAACCGCAAAATTTAAGGCCGAATACATCAGGTTAATGTATTGTTGCCCTTGATCGGAATCAATCGGCGCATAAACGAGGTTTGGATCAGGGGTTCCAACGCCCCATCTGCTCATCGCTGCTTTAAAATCTTTGGAATACTTGGGTCCCATCATTCCTCCCCAAGCTCTAGAACCAGAGTGGATCATGATGACAACTTGTCCATCTTTCAGTCCCCATTTTTCCGCAATTTCTCGATTTTCTTCCCGAATATGGATCGCTTGAATTTCAATAAAATGATTCATTTGTTACTATTACGAAGCTATATCGTAACGGGTTGATCATTTCTGTCAACCTCTACAGGTTCTTTTTTCCTGTAGTTCGGAGCACACCTTCATCCCTAGCATAAGCTAGTAGGATGCCCAAGTCCCTCTGCTCTCTACGGGGCGTATTACCGCTTCCCACGGAATTCCCATCTCAGGGTTTCCCGTTTTGGACGAGTTTTTAACTAATACATTACTGTGCTAGGGAGGCAATCCTTTTACCTCCACCAAGTGTTCCCACTTGCTGCCAAGCGCGGCTCCACATTTTATCTGGGATATGTTCTAAGAAATCAGTGTTAAATTCAAACTTAGCATGTTCAACATGAGTCATCGATTTACGTTGTTTTGGGGTATAACGATCTGGTATATACTCAGGCGGCAAACCATGCAAACCTTCGGAAACGATCTTTTCCACCCGAATATTTTTATAATGAGATGCCGACCTTTCGTTGGCTGGCACAAATTTTTCAATCGATTTTATTAGTTCTCTTCGTAGTTTTTTATCTTGAATATCTTCTTTTTTCAATGGGGTCAAATGAACACGCATTCCACAACCGATATCCGAGCCCACAATGGATGGTGAGACAAATCCATCTCGCATATTCCACACGGCTGTTGTTCCGATACATGTTCCGATTCCCACATGGGCATCAGGGGTGTAACTCATGTGTACATTTCGCGGTATTTGCAAATTATTATCCGCCATATGATACACTTTGTCTTCAAGCGATGCGAAAACTTCATCGTTGGCAAAGATATGAAGCTTTCCATGAGATAATTCTACTTCTCTGTGATTTTTGCCATGATTTTTTAACATTTTATATAATCTCCTTTTCAGGAAAAGAACTAACATTTCGTATTTTACTATTTTTTCACATATAAAGCCATAATTTATCCCTTTTTCTTTATCGTTAAAATCCGATTTTCGAAGAAAAATATCAACTTTCAAAATGATATTTCTAAAAATACCAATTGGATGCGAATGATTTTACAAAAGTTAACACAAAAAAAGTACTCCTTTATTGATAAGGAGTACTTTGCTAATTGATTAAAAATCAAAGTTATCTGGGTCTGGACCTACACGTAAATCTTGATTTAACCCGCTGATCCGCTGTATTTCACCTTCTGTCAACTCAAAATCAAAGACCGAAGCATTTTCGATAATCCGATGTTCTTTTGTAGATTTGGGTATGGTCACTACTTTATTTTGCAGATCCCATCTTATGATTACTTGTGCAGTGGATTTATTGTATTTTTCACCTATTTCTTGGAGTACTTCATTGTTTAACAACTGCCCTTGCATCAATGGGGACCATGCTTCTATTTGAATCTCATGTTCTGAGCAGTATGCTCGTAGCTCTTTTTGTGTAAGCCTAGGATGAAACTCCACCTGATTGATAACTGGTTTTACCTCCGCTTTTTCCATCAAGTTTTCTAGGTGATGGACTTGAAAATTACTCACACCAATCGCTCGAATTTTTCTTTGGTGATACAATTTCTCCATTGCTTTCCAAGCAGCTTGATACTTGCCTTCCACAGGCCAGTGAATCAGATAGAGGTCCAAGTAATCCAAATTCAACTTTTTTAAACTCGTTTCAAAAGCAGCTAATGTCTCTTCATAACCAAGATCGGCATTCCACACTTTTGAGGTCACAAATAAATCTTTACGGGAAATATTTGCAGCTTCCAATCCTTCTTTTATTCCTTGTCCGACTCCTTCTTCGTTTGCATAAATTGCAGCAGTATCAATACTGCGATAACCATGAACAATTGCAGTCTTCACTGCATGTACTAACTCCGGACCTTCTTCTACTTGGAATACACCAAGTCCCAGCCAGGGCATTTTTACCCCATTGTTTAATGTTGTTGTATCTTGTAAATGATTAGGCACTTTTCCTAACTCCTTCACTATAAGATGAATCGTCTTTTTCCAAGCTCCAGCTCCAAGCTGTCAAAACGATTGCTACAACTACCATGAGACCACCGACCCATGGAGTATGAATCAATCCCATTTTGTCAGTAATCCATCCTCCAATATACGATCCCAAAGCAATACCAGCGTTAAAAGCCGCAATGTTAATCGCTGATGCTACATCCACTGCACTTGGCACAAAACGCTCTGCAAGCATAACCACATACACCTGTAGTCCTGGAACATTCATAAAAGCAAACAGTCCCAAAAAGAATACCGTTACAAGTGATGCAATTGGAAATGGTGCAGTGAAAGTAAACACGAATAATACAATAGCTTGCACCAAAAACATAAAAAATAATGCTTGGATAGGCTTTTTATTTGCCAATTTTCCACCGACCGTGTTTCCAATCGCAATGGCAATACCATAAACAAGCAATATAATTGCTACAGTGGAAGACTTAAATCCAGATATCTCTTGAAGTAATGGTGAGAGATACGTAAATACAACAAATGTACCTCCATAACCTAAAGCAGTAATGATAAAAATCAATAGAAGTCGACCATTGGTAATTAATTTTTTCTGATCTTTCCAGCTCGTTGGCTTGCCTTTGCGTAAATCAGATGGAATAAGAAATATCGTAGCAATCAATGCTACAATCCCTACGATGACAATCGCTACAAAGGCAGTTCTCCAGCCTAGTTGCTGCCCAAGAAAAGTTCCAAACGGTACACCTGTCACTGTAGCCACTGTCAATCCTGTAAACATCATGGAGATCGCACTTGCCCTTCGATCTTCCGGTACCAGATCGGCCGCAATCGTAGAACCAATGGACATAAAAACACCATGGGCTAAAGCAGACACCACACGAGCAAGTAACAATATGCCGATATTCGTTGCTGCTGCGGCAATACTATTTCCGATGATAAATATTATCATTATCCATAACAGGAGAGATTTTCGCGACATTCGTGAAGTCAATGACGTAAGAACAGGCGCTCCAATCGTAACACCTAAAGCATATAAGGAAACGGTCAAACCAGCTGTGGTGACCGGTATATTTAAATCAGATGAAATAAGTGGTAATAGCCCTACACTGATAAATTCCGTAGTTCCGATCGCAAATGCACTAATCGCTAACGCGAGCAATGCAAGTGTACTTCTTTTTCCTTGCATCGTCATTACTATTCCCCCCTAACATCCTAGTTGTATTATCTGATAGATGAATGGAAATCATACAACAAAAAATGTGTTTTTTTGTCGATCACAAGATGCTATTATGAGGGAAAAAAGAACAATCGGGAAGTACGCACTTTATTGTGCTATAGTCACCAAAAAGTAATGTAGTAACTTTGAAGTAATGGAGAAGGAGAGAGAAAAATGCTAAAAAAGAAATACAATGTCTCAGTTGAAGCTGCACTAGAGGTAATCGGGGGAAAATGGAAATGTGTAATTCTCTGCCATTTAATGCGGGGAAAAAAACGAACTAGTGAACTCAAAAAGTTGATGCCTGCCATCACTCAAAAAATGCTCATCCAACAGCTCAGAGAATTAGAAGAAGATGAGGTCATCAATCGCATTGTTTATCAACAAGTCCCTCCAAAAGTCGAATATGAACTAAGTGACTATGGTCATGGTTTAGAAGCAATATTGAATTCATTATGCGCTTGGGGAGAACAGCACATTATCCGCGTCTATGGAGATAAAGAAAGTATGTTAGAAGAAAGCATTTTAAACCAGTGAAAAGAGTGAAGCATAAGTTCACTCTTTTGCTAATTTCACAATATCTTTTACTTCCAAAATGGGATTAGGATAACCTTTTTGGACACAATGAATCATTGCTTGTCCAACTTCGCGAAGGGTAGATACATACATAGGAAAAATTCGTTTCCATGCAGGATACATCCAACTAAATAGATAGTACCATTTTTTCGTATTTTTTAATCCTTCTATAGGTTGCATATAGCCAGCTCGAACCATATAGGTTTGACGAAAAGGTAGTCTCATTAAATCATTCTCTGTTCTCCCTTTTACTCTTGCCCACATACTTCTACCCGTTTCTGAACTGTCCGTCCCTGAACCAGAAACGTAACAAAAAACCATATTTGGATTTTGTTTAACGAAGAGATTTGCGATGTACATCGTCAAATCATACGTCATATGCGCATAATCCGCTTCCTTCATACCGAAAGACGAAACCCCCAAACAATAAAAACAAGCATCATAGTCCACCAACTGATCTTCTATTTCTGACAAATCGAAAAAATCAGGTTGGATGATCTCTTCTAATTTTGGATGACTTACCCCACACGGTCTTCGATTGAGGACTAACACATGATCCACTTCTTTATGTGACAAGCATTCGTGCAGCACTCCTTCCCCCACCATGCCCGTTGCACCTGTAATGATCACCCTCATCTAACTTTCACTTCCTCTTCCTCCAAATTCACAATACCCCATTTTTCACCCCAAACCCCCATTTGTACTAAAATAGTTCTGTATTCTCTTCCTTTTTGGGTAAGTGAATATTCTACCGTTACGGGAACAGTAGGATATACTTCTCGATGGACAACTTCTATTTTTTCTAGATGGCGAAGCGTATCGGTTAACGATTTTATGCTTATATTGCCTATATTTCTTCGTAGTTGATTGAAACACTGTGCTTTAACACACAATTGAGCAATGACAAAATAGGACCATTTTCCATTGATCACTTCTAAAGCTGCCTGAATTGGAATTGCACAGGGGTGCATATCTTTTTTCCTCAGTTTTCCCACCTACTTACTATTTATCAGTAACTCTATTCTCCGAGTTTATACCAAAAAAAGTGCGTTCTTACTAAAGTATATCATTTGACTTATCATCAAAGGAGATGAGATAAACACAAGAAAGAAGGAGCTCAGATGAGAAATTCAGATAAAACTATTTTGGTCTTAGGTGCTACATTGTACTTGGGAAAAACTTTTTCATTGGCAAGTGATTCCGTAACTCCGCCAAATATTGCAGCAGCTATTTCCCGGGTATCTGGAAAAAAGATTATCTATAAGCAATTTCCGATTGAACAATTGCGTAAACAAGACGAGGAAATAGCTAAGGTCTATGAATGGATCAACAAAGGTAATAGTAAGGTAAATTTATCGTATTTACGAAAACTCCATCCTAACTTGTTGACTTTTGACAAATAGTTAGAAAAAAAGGGTAAAATAAAATTTGAATCCTTTTTCCGAGAAAACCAAGGGAAATAATAATAGTTTATCAGGAGGAAATCTAATGAGTAAATCAGTTGGAGCTTTGTTCCAACCTTTTCAAATCAACAAACTAACTCTTGCCAATCGAATTGTCATGGCACCGATGACTCGTGCATTTTCACCAAATGGTATACCGACTGAAGAGGTTACTACTTACTACAAAAGACGAGCTGCTAATGAAGTTGGTTTGATCATTACTGAAGGTACAGTAATTAACCATCCTGCTGCATCTAGCGATCCCAATGTTCCTTTCTTTTATGGGAAAGAAGCCTTGCAAGGGTGGGGGAAAGTAGTAGAAGCGGTTCATGCGGTTGGAGGTAAAATTATCCCTCAGCTCTGGCATGTGGGAATTCAGCGGCCTATCGGCAGTCACCCTTTCCCAGATGTAAAACCTATTAGTCCCTCTGGTATCACTTCCACAGGAGAAAAAGTAGCAGATGGATTGACAGTAGAAGAAATAAAAACCATTGTCGCAGCATATGCGGAAGCTGCTGCAAATGCTAAACGTATCGGCTTTGATGGAATGGAGCTGCATGGTGCACATGGGTATTTAATCGATCAGTTTTTCTGGGAAGCAACCAATAAACGAGCCGATCAATATGGTGGTGATTTGGTAGGAAGAACTCAATTTGCAGTTGAGGTCATTGGAGCATGCCGGGAAGCTGTTGGCCCTGATTTTCCGATCGTATTCCGTTTTTCTCAATGGAAAATTGGTGCATATACGGAGAAACTTGCAAAAACTCCAGCAGAACTCGAACAATTTCTCACACCATTATCTGAAGCTGGTGTAGATATTTTTCATGCTTCTACTCGTCGGTTTTGGGAGCCGGAATTCGCAGATTCCGAATTAAATTTAGCAGGATGGACAAAGAAATTGACAAACAAACCTACAATCACCGTAGGCTCTGTCGGATTGGATGATGTCTTCGCGCCAGGAATAAAAGCCAATAATGCTCCTACTGATGCTTTAATCGATCGACTCCAAAAACAAGAATTTGATCTTGTCGCAGTTGGAAGAGCTCTATTAGTTGATCCTGCTTGGGCGAGCAAATTGCATACAGGAAAAACAGAGGAAATGATTCCATATTCACCAGAAGCACTCCAAACATTGTCCTAAGATGAAGTTAAAGGGCGGGAGTTTCCCCATATCCATCAAGTTAAGCGAAGCGAATGTTGGAAAGGAAGGAAATAGCATATGTCGTATACAAAGGAAGGCACACCAAACAAGCCTAGTTAGGCTTGTTTGGTGAACATAAAGCTTTTTACACGATTCAAACCTATTTTCCTTTGTTTCACCAAGCAATCCAACAGGAAAACACCCAAGCCTATGCAAAGATCTTGCTTCGTCTGTTTCACCTGCTAGAGAAAAACGGACGAAAGTCTCACCGCTATGAGAAAAAGACAGTCTTTGACATACTGGGTGTTGTCTACGAATACCACAAATGTAGCATAGCATAATCTGGTTCATCTCACAAATTCCGTTGCTATTGCTAACTGTTCGAGTTCCATTTGAGAAAGATATTTTTGCAATACCTGTGAAAACAAATGAAGTTCTTCTTTGGTGGATACATTCACAGAAAACACGCCATCCTTTCGTTTTTCAAATCCTATAGAAAAAATAGCGTGTTTTTTTAAGGGACTATTTTGTTTTTAGCTTGAGGAGCATGTCGCCATACCTTCTCAATGTATGAATTGGTGCCATACATCACAAAAAAATCACTCCCCACAACGAATAGTGATCTTTTTTCTTTATGTTGTATTCCATTATTTACGGCGCCGGGCAGTTGGATGAAGTAGTCAATCGCCATATTGCTATGACAAGGAATCTCCATATACAACTCTACCCAGCTTCGTAGCTCAACTACAGCTAAGACGGGTCTCCCTCCCCTTACAGAGGAAGGAGACCACGCCTCATGATGCTGAAAAAGATGTTACGCCTTTCCAGCAGCCTTCATGATCCCGATGATGAACGCACCGCCGATGCAGAGGCCCAGCACCACACAGGCGACTGATCCGACCGTGGCCCCCAGAGTGCCACCGATAACAGCACCCGTGACATCTCCCCCGAGGGAGAGTCCAATGAGCGTGCCACCAGCGGTAGAACCACCGACGACCGCGCCTCCCACGATAGCAACGGGAGTGGCGAAGCGGTTCTTCTCGCTCAGCTGGCGGTTGATCATGTGAGCAGCGCCAGCGCCAGCGGCTACGGAGGACAGGATGATGATAGCAGAGAGCATTTCTCTTCTCCCTTTCGGGTCAGCTACGATATAACTCTCTTCATTATAGCTAGTTTCCCGCAATTGCTCAAGCCAACTGATGGAACAGAGTTGGCTGCTTCTTTTTTGATCCTCATAAACTTTACTCTTCTTAGCTTGATGGCAATGGGGAGTTTCCCGCCTTTACCTTTGTTATACAAAAATATATTTTAAGTAATTAGTCTCAAAACATAACTAAAAACTTGGGTTTCCCCAAGTTTTTTATCTATGGAAATGATATTGTTTGCGGCGGCACACTCGAGAGTGTGCCTGTACTTGCTACGGCCAGGGCATGGACGCTCCTTGCTGGTTTCCGGCTCCGCCGGGATCTTTTCTCTCGCTGTCGCTGAACTTGACCGCTAGGGCCAGGGCATCGCTGTCCTTACTCTTGCAGGGTTGTTTCGCTAGAGAGACTTAGACTCGGTGAGCCGTCAAACCTGTGAACGCTACGGCCAGGTCACAACAAGTACCTTTCGTCTTGACTAATTTCAATATATTAAATCTATCTTTCGAAGTCAATAGAAAATTATTAGTTTTCATATACTTCCCAATACCTAAAAACTACTCCTCTTGCCGCAAATACCTGCGATCTTTTAAAAATAACCGCCAGAATAAATAAAACCCAGGAACCAACACTGCCAGACCAACTACATACACCCAGAATAATGCCCGGAAAGTTACCTCTCCAGTAAATCCTGTAGTTATCGTCATATAAGGATAGACGATATAGGGCATGTGAGCAGATGCATAAGCATAACTGGCGATAATATACTGCATCACAATCAAAAGCACTGCTACGCGAGGTTTGCCAATGCTATCACTTCTTGCATCAGGCCACCAGAGAGAGCTGTAACCGATCAAATAGAACAAGATCGATAATAAAAACCACTCTCCTTGATCGAATAAATTATCTAGTAACCATTTGGCTTCTGGTTCTAAAACGAGCAAGGTGAGCATTGCAGAGACCAATGTCACAGGACCAACGATGATCGCCTTCTTCCGATAAACGCGATAGGTCTCCTCTTTTCCAGCTTCTTTCGCGTAATCTGCCAGAAAAAGAGAAGACAGAAACAACTCGGATGTCAGCCCAAATAACATGTAGTAGTAGGTGGAAATACTCGTCAACCATTTCATAGTTAAGAGTGTTTCTACACCATTTTTTATCCCAATAAACGGTCCTTGGGTGACTGGTAAGGCACTGATCAAGAGAATCGGTATAAAGAATCCAGCAATTCCAGAAATAATACGCAAAGTTTGTTGATAACTTTGAACGGAATAAGCAAACACCATGAATGCACTGCGCAGACTGATGAGAATGAGCACAATGCTGACAGGCACTAACAGAACGGTTCCTAAGGTGAAAGCAGCTTTTGGAAAAAAACTGACAAAAGAAACCACCAATAAAACCAAAAAAGTATTGGTCACTTCCCATGTAGGGGATAAAAATCGATTGGCAATGACTCCCGCCTCTGTATTCCGGCGAAAATAATACATCGACCAAAAGCTAGAACCAAAATCGATCGCTCCTAAAATCGCATATAGAAATAAAAACACTCCAACGATAAAACTGGCAATCACCTCAGGTAGCATGTCCATCACCTCGCTTCGCCAATTCTTTAGCCAATGGATTTCGTTGAAAATAGATTCGCATCACTACTACGACCAATACACTGAGCAAAAGATAGAGCAAACCAAACAAAACAAATAAATTTCCTACATGAGCAGCTCTAGTCGCAGCTTCTGAAGTACGTTGAAACCCATAAATCGTCCAAGGTTGGCGCCCGCTACAACTGAATATCCAGCCAAACTCAATCCCCAGCATCGCTAAGGGACCAGAAGCCACAAGAACCCATACTAACCAATTTGGGAAAGCACGCTGCCTTTTGTGATGGAAAAACCACCAATTGACAAGAGCAATAAAAGATAAAGCTAACAACAGCATTCCGATCCCAACCATAATGTTGAATAACGTATGAACATAAAATGGCGGCCATGTTTCTTCTGGGAATTCATATAAACCTTTTACTTCTGTACTCGGCCAATTTCCAGCCAAAATACTAAGTGCATAAGGAATCTCGATTCCATATTTCACTTCATGAGTAGCGGGGTCAGTATATCCACCGATAGACAAGGGGGCATAACGCTGGGTTTCAAATAAGCCCTCAGCAGCAGCAAGTTTTTCTGGTGAGTGTTCATGCAGCCCTTGAGCAGAGCCATGACCCGATAATGCTGTGATGGCACTCATCACGAATCCCACAACCAACGAAACAAATAAACTTTTACGATGAAAAGTGAGTACTTTTCTATCTTGTGTCGGCGTTTTGAGGTAGCGATAGGCAGATACAGAAGCAATAGCAAATGCACCTGCCATAAACGCGCTTATCGCTACATGAAATGCTGCCCATCCATAACTTGGATTGAAAAAGGCAGCCCAAGTATTCACATTTTTAATGGTTCCATCTGCATACATATCAAAGCCTGCTGGAGTGTTCATCCACGTATTTGCAGAAGTAATGAGTGTCGCAGATGCAGTAGCTCCCACACTTACAAAAAAAACGGATAAGACTCTCATTTTTCCGGACAAGCGATCTGCAGCATAAACATAAATAGACATAAATAAAGCTTCTAAAAAAAAGGCAAAAATCTCGATTTGAAACGGAATCGAAATCACTTGCCCAACGATTTTCATGAAACCAGGCCATAGCAATGTAAGCTGAACACCGACAATCGTTCCACTCGGTATACCTACACCTAATAAAATAGCAAATGCTTTTGTCCATCGTTTTGCCATTAGCTCATAATCTTTATCTTTTGTTCGTTGATAAATGATCTCGCTTACCAAAATCATGAATGAAATGCCAACTGCTAAAGTGGCAAAAATGATATGAAAAGCTAAAGAAGTGCCAAAGAAGGCTCTTGTGAGTGTCGTTTGATCCATTTTTCGAGCCCTTTCAAAAACGTATTTGGCTTCATTCTTTCCTATTGAACCCTCTTTTATGAGAAATTATGGAAGATAATTTTGATTCATTGAAAGTAGACAAGCTCCATTACTGCATGCACAATCTTATCAACACTCGGCAAATAAGCATGTTCTAAAGCAAATAACGGATAGGGGACATCATAGCCAGTAACACGTTTTATCGGGGCTTCTAATGAATCGATCACTTCTTCGGCAAGGCGCGCTGCAATTTCTGCTCCTACTCCACATGTACGAGGTGCTTCATGAACAATGACTGCTCGACCTGTCTTTTTAACGGATTCAAAAATCGTAACTTCATCAATCGGAGAAAGCGATTGTACATCGATTATTTCTGCTGAGATGTCTTGTTCAAGCAGCAATTGATCTGCTTCTTTCAATATCGAAATCATTGCACCCCATCCAATTAGTGTCACATCTTCTCCTCGTTTGATCACCTTCGCTCTATCGATAGGGAGAGTGTAATGGTCAGCAGGCACCTCTTCTTTTTGGGTACGATACAGGCGCAGAGGCTCTAAAAACAATACTGGATCAGGACATTCAATCGCACCGAGCAACAATCCTTTTGCCGTAAAAGGGGAAGAAGGAACAACAACCCTCAGACCCGGAGTGTGAGCAAAATACGCTTCCGTTGAATCTGAATGCAGCTCAGGAGCGCCAATACCGCCTCCATAAGGTGCTCGGATGACGATAGAATTAGAAAATGTACCTTGTGAACGCAGACGCATTCTGGCAACATGGGACACAATTTGCTCAAATGCTGGTGTAATAAAACTGAGAAATTGTATTTCTACTATTGGTTTAAAACCACCCATAGCCAGTCCTAAGGATGAACCAACAATCCCTGCTTCTGACAAAGGTGTATCGATCACCCGTTCACTTCCAAACTGCTTCCAAAGCCCTTCTGTAGCACGAAAAACACCACCATTTTTCCCGATATCTTCCCCCAAAAGCAAAACACTTTCATCCGTTTCTAAGGCAACACGTTGTGCATCAGCAATGGATTGAACCATTGTTAGCATATGATGCTACCTCCTCTTGCTGCTTTTTCAAGCATTCTGGTATTTGGTGATAAACATGTTGAAATAAACCTATTGGTAAGTCAGGTTGGTATTTTTCGACTTCTCGAATTGCTTGATCTAACTGTTTTGCCACCTGCCCATCTCCTTGTAATTGCTCATCCTCGTCTAGTAATCCTTCTCTTAGACATAGTTGCTCATAACGGTAAAGAGGATCACGATTTAGCCAAATACGTACCTCTTCTTCTGAACGATATCGACTTGCATCATCAGCGGTAGTATGAGCTCCAGTCCGATAGGTGATCGCTTCGATCAATGCAGGCCTTTGTTTACCTCTAGCTGTCTTAACAACATCATATACTGCTAATACATCGTTTCCATCTACTTGATAAGCATCCATATCATAGGAAACTGCTCTTTCTACTACCGTTTTGCTGGCAGATTGCTCTGAAAAGGGCACGCTGATCGCATAGCCATTATTTTGGCAAAAGAATAGAACGGGTAAGTCATATACACCAGCAAAATTTAACGCTTCATGGAAATCGCCTTCTGAAGTAGCCCCATCCCCAAAGTAGGCAATTGCAATCCCTGTCTCTCCTCTTTTTTTCATGGCCCATGCTGCCCCTGCTGCTTGAGGCAGCTGAGTTGCTATTGGTACGGTTGGTGGTACGTAACGACATCCAGCGGGAGGTTTGCACCCTTCGATTTGTCCGGACCAATACTGAATGATAGAGGTAATAGGAATACCTAACGTATAAGCTACTCCTTGTTCTCGGTAACTTGGAAAAATCCAATCCGTTTTATCTAATGCATAAGCACTTCCAACTTGTGCCGCCTCTTGGCCTTCAATTGGAGCATAAGTACCAATTTTTCCTTGTCGTTGCCATAAGACCATTCTACGATCAAAAAGTCTTACTGAACGGAGTAAACGTAAGAGATCTAATTTCTCCTGCTCCCTAAGTGTCAACCAAAAAGAGGCTCCATCATCTGTTAAAGTACCGCATGGCAATAAATGGTTAATTAACATTGAGCCACCCCGTCATCTTTTTGTTAAATTAGTCTATTCATCACGGAGTTAGGCGTTCGTGGAAAAACAAACTCAATATTTAACCTGCCTTTTCGCAAAACAGACAATATTTTCATATATAAAATTACATAAATTTAAGATTATTTATTCTATTTATCTATAAAAAATAGCCGGTTGAACCGGCTATTCTGTAGGTGATGTTGCATATTTTGATGTTTCATTTACACAATCTTCGCAGATTATTTTTTCACGAAAATAAAAAAGTTGTTCAATACTTCCACAGATCACACAGCTAGGATTATAGCGTTTTAGCACAATATGAGTTTCATCAACAAATATCTCTACCCCATCTTGAGGTTGGATATTTAATTTTTCTCTTAATTCTTTTGGCAATACTATTCTACCTAAATGATCTACTTTTCGTATGATGCCAATGCCGTTCATGTTCCATCCCCTTTGCTTTATTTAATTATGCAAACATTGCCATCCGTTCTATCATACCAAATTTTGCGAAGTTAGAAATGAGACAATCTGGGGACAAATCAAAAAAGCCATCGATTTTCTTCATCAAATGGCTTTTTTGATATGTTTAACGTCTATTTTTTCTTCTTTTCAACAAGGGTACTTCATCAGAATTTTCGACATTGTTTGATAGCCTCTACAGCCTTTGATTTGTCTAATGTTGCATAATCTTCTAGCTGCTCTCCTAAATAAGAAGCCTTCACTACGGATCGCAAAATTTTTCCAGTTTTTGTTTTAGGAAGATCAGGAACAATATGCACACGTTTTGGTCGAAAAACTTTGCCCATTTTATCTGCTGCAAAGTTCATTAACTCTGATTCTATACCACTGGTATCTTCAATTTCCGAAATATGATGTAAAATAACAAAACAAATAACAGACTCACCTTTTTCCTCATGCGGAACTCCGATGGCACATGCTTCTAAAACAGCATGATGCCTCATTAAAATAGATTCCAGTTCAGCCGGGCCAAGTCTTGCACCACCTATTTTGATCGTATCATCCGATCGTCCATGAGTAAACCAATGACCGTCTACTTTACTGACCCAATCACCATGAACCCATACGTCTTTCCATCTTCCCCAGTAACCTTGCAGATATCTCGCTTTGTTATTCCAAATTCCTTTCGTCATTCCTACCCAAGGCTGTCGTAACACTAACTCTCCAATTGTCTGAGTGATGGAAGTACCAGATGGATCTAATATATCTGCATCCATCCCAGGTAAGACACTGTTAAAGCCACACGGCACATGTGGTTTTATTAAAACATTGCTGAGTATTCCTCCAGATACTTCTGTTCCTCCTGCATAATTAAAAATAGGTACTTGTTTTTTGCCAACTTGCTCAAATAGCCAATACCAAGAATCTTCCGTCCATGGTTCCCCAGTTGAACCGAAAACACGTAATGAACTGATGTCATGCATGGTGAGCCAAGATTGATCATGCTTCATAAGCCTACGAGCAATAGAAGGGGAAATCCCAAGATGTGTTACTCCATGTTTCTCCACAATGGCCCAAAGTCGATCGGCTGTAGGGTAGTCAGGAGTTCCCTCAAAAAGAAGCATGGTACTTCCATTCATCAGTGCTCCAAATACCATCCAAGGTCCCATCATCCAGCCCATATCTGTTGACCAAAACAATATATCTCCAATTCCCACATCCATTCCATAACCTGCATCAAACCCAGATTTGATCGGAAAACCAGCATGTGTATGTACTGTCCCTTTTGGTTTACTCGTATTTCCGGAAGTATATAAAATCATAAAAGGATCATCTGCATGAGTGATAAAAGGAACAGCTGGAGGCAACTGTTCCACAGGAGTATCCCATAAAACATCTCTTGCCTCATTTTTTTCAATATAACATCCTAATTTTTTTATCACTACCACTTTTTCGATAGTGGTTTGTTCAATTGCTTTATCCACTTCATCTTTCATATGTATTAATTTGCCGCATCTCCAGAACCCATCCGCCGTGATGACGACTTTTGCTTCACAGTCTTTGATTCGATATTGAAGGGCAACAGATTTATATCCAGAAAAACAGGGAACAGCAATTGCACCAATCCGAGCAATTGCCAACAGTGCAATCACATTTTCCGCAATCATTGGTAAATAGATGAGAACTCGGTCAGATGGACCAACACCTAATTGAAGAAGCAGTTTTGCAAATCGATTTACTTCATACAAAAGATCACGATAGGAGTACTTGATCGTTTTTCCATCTTCTCCTTCCCAGATAAGAGCCAATTGGTTTCTCATCTTCGGGTCTTCTACATATCGATCTAAACAATTGGTGGTAATATTCACCTTCCCACCTGCAAACCAGTGAGGAAAAGCTTTCCCTTGATTCAAATCGAGTACTTGTTGATACTTTTCATGCCAAACAATTCCCATATCTTCTTGAACGGCAGCCCAAAACTTACCCACATCATCAATAGAATATTGATAAAAATCATCCCAGTTATCATAGCCTAACTTTTGCATAAATGAGTAGAGCCTGCTTTGTTCTATCTGTTCTTGTTTCGGAATCCAGACAGATTGTTTCATCTTAAAAAAACACTCCTTGAAAATAGGACATAAATTAAAATTGCGAAAATAAAAAGACTATCATCCTTAAATAATAATAATAACTACTCTATCAAACTCTTTGCATTTTACCTAATCCCTGTTAATCTTGCTGACAAAAACGACATGGATTGATACGATATGGTGGAATAATAATAGGAACTGTACTACCTTGACTACGAAGGAGAAGTAAAAATGGAGCAGAAATATTTGAAACGAACCATAAAAAAAGAAAGTTTACAGAGCAGATACCTAGAAACTGAGAAGAAAGCTTTGGTATATCTTCCACCAAACTTTGATAAAAATCACAAATATCCTGCTTTATTCCTGCATGATGGTGATGATTACTTTTCATTGGGCAGAATTGCTACTCAGGCAAATAAGCTCATCGACGAGCAAAAAATAGAACCTATTATCATGATTGCAGTACCTGTAGAAAAAAAATTACGAACACGTGAATACTCTCCTATTGGAGATCGACAGCAAGCTCACATTGATTTCATGACAAAAGAACTACTTCCTTACATACAAGAACGTTATCCAATCAATAATGAAAACTTAGTTGCAGGGGGTTCTTCTCTTGGAGGGACTGTATCCTTATATATGGCTCTTCAGGACCCTATCTTGTGGAACAAGGTATTGTCTCAATCTGGTGCTTTTCTACCTCAGACCACTTCTTTGCTTTCTGGTAAAAAACTCGACTGGCTTTCCATTTACCAATCGATTGGTCTAGAAGAAATAAGTGTACCAACACATGTTGGAAATGTCGACTTAGTCAAACGAAATCGGGAGGTACATGAAATTTTCCAAGTAGCTGGAGCCAATGTTCATTACGTAGAACAAGATGGAGATCATACGTGGGGCACTTGGCAAAAAGAACTGCCTGTAGCTTTACAGTTTTTCTTTGCAAAATAGGACAAAAAAAGGACTGTATTCTCTTTTTTAGAGACATCCAGTCCTTTTTAAACAAATTATTTATCGCGATGGGTTTTGGATCAATCGTATTTAAGTGACTAGGTTGTAATGGTTAAGAAGAGAACAACTGCCAGTAGCAAGTGGATAAGTCCACCAAATGTTATTTCATCAATAACCCGATGAGCCAAACGATAAATACAATGCTATAAATATGCAAACCTAAGCTCCTACTTTTATTTCTTTGTACCACCTTTTGTTTTTCTCATAAAAATCTTCACGGTGATACATCGCTAAAAATAACGTACCAACGAGATGATTTTGGAGTGGATGTTCGTTTTTCGGTTGGACAGTTGTATTGAGACGGAATCGTTTCACATCTATACCGTGAACATCAACATGGGTTGCTAATAACTCAAGCATTGATTGTATTTTTTCAATTAAGGTATGAACAATCTCCTGCATAAAGGCAAAATGCGTGATGACATTTATATGGAAATATTTTTTCTCAAGTTCATCAGGTGTTAATGTTTGAAAATCGTGAATAACATCTTGCGAGAGTGCATGGCGCAAAAACGGCCCTAAAGCTGTGATACTATATGGTGTTGGTTCAAAAAGAAGCAAATAGATTAAATCAAACCAAGCTCGCTGCTCCCCGGGAGTTTCCGCTGTTTTTGGTTTCTCAACAATATCTGATTTACCTTCTGGAGGTCTAGAAACATTAGGTGAATGATGCAGTGTTGTCTTGATATATCGACTGGAAAACTCTTCATACTCCCTTGTAAACATCAGCATTTCATGCCAGATCACGTCTATTTCCTCGCTGTACATGGGAGCAGTTTTGAGCAATGCCGCCATAATTAAAAATCGTTGCCACTCAAACCATCTATTTTCAAATTCAACCATATTAATGTAATACTCTCGTATTACTCTTTCTTGAATCCAGGCTGGATAGTTTTTAGGATAAGATTCTTCTAAATGTTGCAACATATGTTTCATTGCTATTTGGTATTCTTCTCCATGGTTTACCGTACCGAGATTGGGCATTACATAGCTTTTTTCTATATTTACTTTCTTTGCTTGTCGATAAAAGACCATACCCATGATCATCATACCTATCAAAATAAACAACAAAAACGCAGCAAAAAGCTCCAAAAAAATTCTCCTTTCTCCTATGTTAGAAAACTTGTCCAAATGTGCAAAGGCACAAACCGCTAAAAAAAAGACACCCCAAACACTCTGATAAAGAGAGTGTTGGGCGGGTCTATTATTTACAGTGTTTATTGTAAGCTTCTGTGAGATTAGCTGTAATATTTTCTACTGGGACATTTTCAATTTCATGACGATGAATCATATGAACCAATTTCCCGTCTTTCATGATCGCAAAAGACGGGGATGAAGGCGGTTCTTGACCAAAATAAGTACGAGCTTGTTCTGTCGCCTCACGATCTTGACCTGCAAATACCGTATACAGATGATCTGGCTTAATTTCATTTTGTAAGGAAAGACCTACTGCAGGACGAGCAAGCCCAGCAGCACAGCCACAAACTGAGTTCACTACAACGAGTGCAGTACCTTTTGCGGCCTCCCCAGTTAAAGCCTCATCCACTTCTTCTGTAGTACGTAATTCTTTTATTCCTAATTGCGTAAGTTCGTCACGCATATGCTGCGTCATCATACGCATTTGATCCAAATAGAAATTTTGCATCGATTTCCGTTACGAAATGTATCCCTTATTTATTTCGTAACAGTTTCACCTCCTGGTTACTAAAATCTATAAAAATCTAAAAGAGGGCCACCGAACCAAGTAAAAGATGACATACCGTGGAGATTCTCACTCCATTCCGTCAGAAAGAGCGTTGCACTTGTCAGGTACCTACTGTATCAGACACAATCTGCGGCTCCCTGTTAGGGACGGCGATTGCGACAAACCATTTCTGTCATGGATCAGTTTGTCGAAAGGAATTTTAGCAGCTCCTCTCGCTATTGTAACCAACTATCGTGCGAGAGTAAATGGGGGAGAATTCCTATCGATTTGTGATTACTTCGGGATTCATATCATGTTGGAACAGTCGCTGATTCGCAACTTCTTCCCATCTTGTCCCTTTTTTACCGTAATTGGCATAAGGATCGATACTAAGTCCTCCTCGAGGTAAAAACTTACCCCAAACTTCGATATATTTTGGATCCATGATCTCTTTTAAATCTTTCATAATCGTCACAATGCAATTTTCATGAAAATCACCATGATTTCGATAACTAAATAAATATAGCTTTAACGATTTACTCTCCACGATTTTCTCATCTGGCACATAACTGATATAAATGGTAGCAAAGTCGGGTTGGTTGGTGATGGGACATAAACTTGTAAACTCCGGGCAATTGAATTTCACAAAATAATCTGTATCTGTATGGCGATTAGGAAATACTTCAAGTACATCAGGATCATAGGTAAAAGAGTAGACTGTCTCCTTTCCTAAGTGCTGCAAATTATGCTCTTCCATTTATGTCAACATCCTTTCGAAACGAACTGTAGCTTCATCTGTTTCTTGGATTTCTATCCACATCACTGCTGGTTGATTGTCCTTTTCTCTACAAAAGCGATCCACTTCATGAAAAAAAACTTCAGCTACCCGCTCTGTCGTAGGAGAAAATCCACCCATTTCCGGATTAAACTCAGGGAACTCATTTAACAAATGATGGTCATACTTTTTTGCGATGGCATGTTTAATATCACGATAATCGATTAGCATATGCTTCTCGTCTAGTTGAGTACCTTCTATACAAAACGTAACTTTATAGTTATGACCATGAATTCTTTCGCATTTACCTGCCCCATAAACTTGATGTGCACAGGCGATCCAAAAATGTTTCACTAAACGATATTTGCCTCTCACGTAAATGACATCCTTTATTAACCATTTTTCTTCTTGTTCATACCATCCTATTGATAAACAATGGGGTCCCTGATACCAGCTTCTTCAAAGCCCTTTATCCGAAGTCTACAGCTGTCACAAACTCCACAAGCAGCTTTAGCACCTATATAACAAGAAGTTGTTAAATGATAGGGAACTTGCAATTTTGCACCTAATTTTATCGTCTCTGCCTTACTCAATTGAATAATCGGGGTTTCAATCGATAATTTTTCTTCACTCGTCACCCCTATTTTGGTAGCTAAGTTTATGGTTTGATTCATCGATTCAATAAACTCTGGACGACAATCAGGATATCCACTGTAATCCACAAAACTAACTCCAGTATATATTTTTTTTGCCCCGATCACTTCTGCATATGCAGTCGCCAAAGATAAGAAAATCATATTGCGTGCTGGTACATAAGTGTTTGGTATCTGATCGGTTATTCCATCTGTTTGTACCATTTCCGTTTTATCCGTCAATGAGCTCCCGCCCAATTGCTGGAAAAAAGAGAGATTTACAATACGATGATGCTTGCTGACACCATAGTAAGCTGCAATTTGTTTGGCACACTCTACTTCTCGTTCATGTCTTTGTTCGTAATGAAAAGTAATGGGATATAATTCATATCCTGCATCTTTTGCAATTCCCATACAAGTGGTGCTATCTAATCCTCCACTGAGAACGATCACTGCTTTCATCCTTAAACTCCCCTTAAATCTGGATCCCAAATATATTTATGTGTTTGCAAGTTTAATTTCACTTTGGTAAGTTTATCAGCTAAAATCCAATTTACCAAGGTATCTGGTGCAAGTTTCCCCCAGACAGGACTAAACAACCCTGTTCCTTTGCGGTGAAGGTTTTTATAAGTGTGAATAGCGACCTCATAATCATTTCGATCTTGAACGACAAACTTAATCTCATCTTGATGATCGAGTAGATTAAAATTTTCTTCTATCATTTTATCTATCTCGCCACTCGCCGGGAGTTTATAGTCCATTATAAACCGCATCTTTTTCCCTACATTTTCATTTTTTTTGCGTAACGCTACAAATGGATCAAGTGCTATTGCTCCATTTGTTTCGATATGAATATCTTCAATGAATGATAAATTTGCCAATTCCTCAATTAGCTTTAATGACTTCTCCCCATGCATCAAAGGTTCTCCGCCTGTGAGACACACATTTACATTTCCCAAATCTGTTACTTTTTGGACAATTTCCTCAATGGTCGCGTAAAACTCCGCTTTCGATGGTGCATAGCTGTATGTAGTATCACACCACGTACATCGTAAATTACAATTAAATACTCTTACAAACGTAGTAGGAAATCCAGCCCGTAAACCTTCTCCCTCAACCGTTTCAAAAATTTCCACCATTGGCAATTTCATGTGATCACTCCGTTCTCCGATGTCCGAAATATAACGATTCATTATAGCATAAAAGAAATAGTGCCAATATTAAATTCCTTTTTCTTCTACATTTTGTTTAAGATAGCTATTATCGAAAGACATCTTTATTTAAATCTGTTAAAATACGTAATAGTCTGATACGCAATGGAGGAATTTTCATTGGAACCAAAACAACAGCTGACCGATTTTCAAAATACGATGAAGCAAGCTACAAGTAAAGTAGTGCCTTTTTTCCAAAGGAATAAAAAATTAAGCTTCATCCTTCTTGGAGTTATTTGTATTATCATCTGTGCGTATATTGCAGGGGCTTATTTGATGGACCCCAGAGACAAAGTGACCAACTTTGAACAAGCTGTACGAGATGGAGATGTAAAGACACTATCAAGTTTGCTTCACTCACCAGACAGCAAACTGGACATCGATGAAAAACATATCAAAGATCTCATCACATATAGCAAAGAAAATCAAGATTATTTACCTGAGCTTATATCCAATATGATGACCCAGATTAATGATGAGGAAAATGGTATCACAAACATCGGGGCAGACCATGACTATTATCTCAAACGCACCAAAATCCCTCTATTCTACAGTCTGTATTCGATTGAAATCCGTCCTTATTTTCTTGAGATTTCTACCAATGAACCTGGCGCAACCATTAAAGTAGATAACAAGCAGGTCTTTAAAACAACAGATAAAGAAAAGACTTATACCATGGGACCCCTTATGCCTGGAAATTATATTACGTATGCAGAAAAGAAATATCCCTATGCTCTGCTCAGCCAAGATGATACTGTCAGTGCATTTGACGAAAAAACTGCAACTTCCGTGTCCGACCTTGAATTAAATGGCGGCAATCTCAAATTAGAAAGTAACTTCGAAAATACCAATATTTTCGTAAACGGAAAAGCAATCAGCAAGACAGTGAAAGACATGCCTGAAATTGGTCCGATTTCTTTTAATGGCACAATTCGTGTCCATGGAGAACTGCAACTTCCTTGGGGTCTTGAAAAAAGTCCTGATATTCTAGTAGAGGATGATACAAGCAGTGCAGATATTTCTCCAGTTCCATTTGCAACAGAAGCAACTCGCAAACCGATTATTGATCTCATCAATCTTTTTTCCAAACAAGACATTGAGGCCAAAGTGAAACATAATGCAAATATATTGACTACGGTTGGCGACAGCTTAAAAGCTGCATATATCGAAAACATCAACAATGACGTTCAGTGGAATTATACTTGGAAAGGAAATGCTCTTGGAACTCGAATCGACTTTGATCATATCACCTTGTCACAAGATGATGAAACGAAAGTATATCAAGCAGCTGTACCTGTCGAAGTACACGCCAAATACCGAAAATATTATTCCATTGAATCTGGAAACGAGCCGCTTGAAGACAAAATAGAGTACTATGAAATTGTCCTTTCTTATAACGAAAAAACAAAAAAATGGCTGATTACCTCAACAAGTGATCAGTATTATTCCACTGATGAATATTTTAATGGTAAAAATACGGTTAAAAGTGAATTTAAATAATTACACCTGAAAACTCCGCTAAAAAAGTGGAGTTTTCTTTATTTGCATTTAATTACAATTTAGTGATTTATATTAAAATAATAAAAAATTATTTTATTTTCGATTCATTTTATAATAAAATAATGTTATTGGATATTTATTACTAAGGACATGGTGATATGATGAAAAAACTTGGATTTATCGCTTCTTTTTTAGCACTAATATTTTTACTTGCTACTGGTTGTACCTCCAACAAGAAAACAAACGATGACACAAAAAAGACTGATAAACCTGTAGTTGTCGAGGAAAAGAAAACTCCACTTCAAGTGTTGAAAGAAACCCAAAAAGTTTTACCAACTATCAAAGCTTATAAGTTTACTCGTACTACTTTAGAAAAAGGAACGAGTGGATCGAATTACAACAATACAGAAACAGGAGTAGAACAACTCAATCCTGAAGTTGCTCATTTCACCAACTCTCGAAATGTAGAATACTATTATGATAAACAGAATGTTTACATGAAAAAAGATGGACAATGGCTCAAACAGGCTAATTCAGATGGAAAAGTTCTAGTTAGTGTTTTATTTACCAATAACATAGACTTTCTTATCGAAAATCTCGCAACAAAAGATGCACTCCCTGGAATCACCGTAACAAAAAATGGAGATGAATATGTAGTTTCTATCGATTATTTAATTTTTAAAGATCCACAAATGACCGATGCTGAGTATGCACAATCCAAGGCTGAAACCATCAAACGTAAAACAGAACTTACCATAGACGCCAACACATTCGAACCCAAAAAATACACCTTTAACTATGAATCAAAAGCTGGTAGTTTGCGCTCAGTTGAATTGGACTTAAGTACGTATACTTCTCCGATTGTTATACCTAGCGAAGTCGTGCAGGGTGCTACACAGGCTCCTGCTCAAAACCAAACACAATCTACTACTCCTACAACCTAAAAACTAGGGCATTTGCCCTAGTTTTTATCCTTTTAACCAGAAGTAAATCGATGCGATCGTTGCTAGAAACCACACTGGCCACAAGTTGGGTATCCATCGACCGAACAAAACCTCAAAAAAACCCTCCTCTGTACCAACCATTGAAGCACTTTGCTCGCTCCAAATCAGTAGATAGCCGGTCTTTACATCCAATATTCGATCTAAATAGTTACCCTCTAATTTCTGTGTCATTTTCTCCTCTTGTCCAACAGGTATATAGGTGACCTGCTGTTCCACACCCGCTATCCAATTTTCATCAAGATGAAACAACCACCCACTAGAACGATGAACTCCAACTTCCATAAAGTCAACCACTTGAAGTCCTGTGCCTAGCTGTTGCTGTAACCAGCGAACCATTTTTTCTGGCTCTGTATGGGCAGGGAAAAATTGATATAACGGGACTTTTCGTTCTCCCATTTCCCATTTCCTCCCGAAATTATTTGGCGATCTGCCTGCAATGTTCTGCTGCACGTTTCAAACTACTAGCAAAGGCAGACATCTGATCGATACTCATTCTCGATACTGGACCAGAAACTGCAAGCGCAGCTAGCAAATGTCCGTCTCGATGGAAAACAGGTACCGATATTGCTGCTGTACCTGTTTCTCGCTCCTCTACACTCAATGCATAGCCATGTTGTCTTATTTCTTGCAACTGTTTTTCATATTCTCGTTTTTCTTCCTCAGACATGCCGGATTCTGTTAATAACTGATTTCGATCATGCTGCTGTAAAAAAGCCATAAACACTTTACCAGAGGCACCGACAAGAATCGGCATACGTACACCGATTGGGGCTACTCGTCTTATCGCTTGATTGGACTCAACAGCTTGAACACGAATACGCTCTGCCTCATCTCTTATGTAAAGACTTACTGTTTCATCTAAGGTATCTCGTAATTGTTCCATTTCAGGTAAAAATAACACCGCAGGGTCACTAGATTGATAAATTTGCCCTGCTAATTCCCATATTCTTATCCCAAGTTGATACTTATCCGAACGCAAATCTCGTTTGATAAACCCTTTCCCCTCAAGAGTCGCAAGGAGTCGGAAAACAGTACTCTTATTTAAACCCGTCTTTTTTGCTATATCGGTTAATCCTAGTTCTGCTTGGTTGGTAAAACATAATAATATATCCAAAGCACGTTCTGCTGCCCGTACTGTATTTTTCTTTTCATCCATAATATGTCTTAAGACCTCCCTCGCAAAGTCTTTTGTCTATTATATAACAAAACACATTTATGGAGGTGCTTGTCTTTATAGATTAATAGATGATACTCCTCTGATCCTACTATTTCTCACTCTTACAGCCTTTCATAAAACAATTCTTTACATGAATCTTGTGCTCGCATTTTATCTACTATAAAATTTATATAATCCACAGAAGTTCTGTGGTCATGTGATCTTAAGAGGAAATCATGAGCCAGTCTGAGAACCGTCCGTCCGCTGTGGACCCAACCAACGACCTTCCCACTGTCGCGGACATGTGGGCAGAAGTAAATCAGGAGTACCACGATGGTGAGCGCCGGGAGATGCAAGACCTCCGGGAACAGCGGTAACTCGACCCAAGAACTCCTCAAATGATCCAAGGTGGTGCATCTGTCAATAGTAGTTGCACCGCCAGCGAAAATAAGCACATTCATATAGAAAGGCTAACGTTTTGATAACGTTAGCCTTTGTTATTTCTGATCTCTCACAAGGAAAACATGAATTCAAATGTTATTTTTCCTTTGCCACCGTTTGTTTCATGCACTACAAGAATGATTATCGGTATTTAACTGCTCAACTTCGTAACTTTTTTTTGTCGATAAACACGGATTACTTGAAAAATAACGATACTAACAAAAATCACTCCTAAGGCTACAAATCCCCAGTTACGGCTTGCTGAAGCTATCGCTGGAATCGCTTCTCCAAATTGATATCCAACTAAAAAGAATGCTGCTGTCCAAATCAGTCCAATGGAATAGGAGTATAAAGCATAATGTCTAAATTTCATTTTGTGGCTGCCTACTACATATGGGATTACATGGCGCACAACTGGCAAGAAATAACTCAAAATAAGGGCAAACTTGCCGTACTTGTCCACCAATTTCTCCGATTTTAATAGATAAGGACGCCACTTTTCTTTCTCTTGAAATTTCTTCGTTAAACCTACTCCATATTGCCTTCCTAATGTGTAACCGATCGATAGACCTGATACTACTCCTAGATAAGTTACAATAAATGAAGGAACTAACTGCAACACTCCAAGAGACGAAACAAAACCGCCTGTCATTACAATTACTTCATCTGGTATTGGCATCCCTACAATCCCTAGTCAGAGACAGAAAAATAAGGCAAAGTAACCATATTCACTGATCCATTGCATCAACTGTTCCATTCCCATCGGATCTACCTCCATTCGGCTTACAAATATAAACAAAACTCGGTGGTATATTTATAGGTACAAAGCGAACACTTACTTGAGAAAAATGTGCCAAGAGGTGTTTGCGCATTTGTAAGGAATATTGAAATTGAACAAAAACTCCATCGTCATGCAGAGCACGACTTGATTCCTGTAAGATTCTCGTTGTTAAGTAGCTGGGAAAGTTGGCAAATGGCAAGCACGATATAATTGCATCCACTTTTTGAACTCCATTTTTCTGAAACACATATCGCATTTGCTCCGCATCTTCTGCATGCTGAAAATGTGGAAACCGCTCTCTGAGTTGTCTGCTAAAAATAGGATCGTTTTCAAATATGATGGCTTTTGCATCTGGTGCAATCCGCTTTTGAATTTCCTTGGTGACTACACCTGTGCCACCCCCAAGCTCTACTACTGTTTTTATCTTGTCCCAAGGAATTGGATTAACCAAAGCATGTACCAAAAACTTGGAACTGGGTACAATACTACCTATACTCCTTGGTGAAGTTAGAAAACGTTCCAGCAGCTGAAAATGCATACCGCCACTTCCTTTCTTTTCGATTACAGCTCAACAAGGAAAAATGAAATGAAAAGTAAGGTATTTTTAAGATTCCCTGAAGAAAAATAGTTATAAGTTGATTTACAGAATTACGAAATCACGTTATAATGAGTACGAAAAAAGAAACCGAGTTCCGCCTGATGAAACAACCAATAAAGGAGGTCCTTTTCTATGGATTTATCCAAAGTAAAAGTTCCCTTGAAAATCAAAGATCGTTCTTATGTGATGTATGATATCAACCAATTAGAAAAACAAGGATTAGGTGATGTTTCTAAACTTCCCTT
This sequence comes from Shimazuella sp. NTD250, assembly GCF_059510375.1. Lineage (NCBI taxonomy): Bacteria > Bacillati > Bacillota > Bacilli > Caryophanales > Thermoactinomycetaceae > Shimazuella > Shimazuella sp. NTD250. The sequence continues at coordinate 635,720 of NZ_JCAJZS010000001.1, forward strand.
TTCCATCAAAGTAATTCTAGAGGCGGCTGTCCGCGGATTTGATGGAAAATCGGTAACAACTGAGCACATTGATCAACTCTTGAAATGGACAAAAAACAAAAGCGATAAAGAAATCGCATTCAAACCTGCACGTATTGTACTTCAAGACTTTACAGGAGTTCCTGCTGTTGTAGATCTTGCAGCTCTTCGCTCTGCTATGGCACGTGTTGGTGGCGATCCAAAACGAATCAATCCCCTCATTCCAGTCGATCTAGTCATTGACCACTCTGTCATGGTAGACGAAGCAGGAACAGCAACTGCGCTCACTACTAACATGAAATTGGAATTCGAGCGCAATGCAGAACGTTATCGTTTGCTCCGTTGGGCAAAAGAAGCATTCTCCAACTTCCGTGCAGTTCCACCAGCTACTGGGATCGTGCACCAAGTTAACTTGGAATTTCTCGCAAGCGTCGTTACATCAAAAGAAGAAGCTGGAGAAACCATTCTCTATCCTGACTCCCTTGTCGGAACGGATTCCCATACTACCATGGTAAATGGTCTTGGGGTTGTCGGATGGGGTGTCGGTGGTATCGAAGCAGAAGCAGGAATGCTCGGTCAACCATTATATTTTGTAACTCCAGAAGTAGTTGGATTTAAACTTACCGGAAAATTACCAGAAGGTGCGACAGCTACTGACCTTGCACTAACTGTCACCGAACTTCTCCGTAAAAAAGGAGTAGTTGGGAAATTTGTTGAGTTTTATGGAGCTGGACTTAGCAATCTCAGCCTAGCTGACCGTGCTACTGTTGCGAATATGGCCCCTGAGTATGGAGCGACTGTTGGATTTTTCCCAGTTGATGAAGAAGCGCTTCACTACCTAGCTCAAACAGGTCGAGATCAAAATCATATTGATTTGATCCGTGAATACTGCATCAAACAAGGATTATTCCGTACCGATAACACACCAGATCCATTCTTCCGTGATACGGTAGAATTGGATTTAAATGATGTAAAACCAAGTTTAGCAGGTCCTAAGCGTCCACAGGACCGTGTAAACCTCAGCGATATGAAAAAAGTGTGGCAAAATACACTTGAAAAACCAATCGATGAACGTGGTTTTGGTCTTACAAAAGACCAATTAGACGCAGCTGGAAGTATAACAAGAGATGGAAAAACCTATGAGCTGCCTCACGGAGCTGTTGCTATTGCTGCAATTACTAGCTGCACCAATACTTCCAACCCTTCTGTCATGATTGGTGCCGGGCTTATCGCCAAGAAAGCAGTAGAAAAAGGGTTAGAGGTTCCAGCTTATGTGAAAAGCAGTCTCACCCCAGGTTCGCAAGTCGTAACCAGATACTTAGAAAAAGCAAACTTGCTTCCTTCGTTAGAAAAGTTAGGCTTTAATGTCGCAGGCTATGGCTGTGCAACTTGTATTGGAAACAGTGGACCACTTGCTGATGATGTGAACAAAGCAATCACCGATAATGACCTGACCGTTGCTTCTGTACTCAGTGGGAACCGCAACTTTGAAGGTCGGATTCACCCATTGGTAAAAGCAAACTACTTGGCTTCTCCTCCACTTGTTGTCGCCTATGCCCTTGCTGGAACAGTCAATTTTGATTTTGAAACAGACCCAATTGGTAAGGACCAAAACGGACAACCAGTTTATCTTCGTGATATCTGGCCAAGTTCATTTGAAATCAGCCAAGTAATGGAGAAAGCGATCGACAGCGAACAATTCCGTACACAATACAGCAAAGTATTTGATGCAAATGAAGAATGGAATGCGCTGCCAACACCAAAAGGTATGTTATATGAGTGGGATGAAAAATCTACCTATATTCAAGAGCCACCTTTCTTTGTCAATCTGGATTCCAATTTGGAAAATATCGAAGCAATCCGCGGTGCACGAGCACTTGCCGTCTTAGGTGATTCAGTAACTACGGACCATATTTCACCAGCAGGCAGTATTGCGCCATCCAGTCCAGCAGGACGACACTTGCAAGATAACCATGTTGCTATAAAAGACTTTAATTCTTATGGTTCCCGTCGTGGTAATGACCGTATCATGACAAGAGGTACCTTTGCTAATATCCGTATCCGCAACAAAATGGTTCCTGGTTCAGAGGGTGGTGTGACCAAACACCTTCCAACAGGTGAAGTGCTCTCTATCTACGATGCTGCTATGCGCTATCAAAAAGAAGACACTCCACTTGTTGTGCTGGCTGGAAAAGAATATGGTACTGGCAGCTCCCGTGACTGGGCAGCAAAAGGTACCAATTTGCTCGGTGTCAAAGCGGTTATCGCAGAAAGCTTTGAACGGATTCACCGCAGTAACTTAGTCGGAATGGGCGTCTTGCCTCTTCAATTTAAAGAAGGTGAATCTGCAAGCTCGCTTGGTTTAACTGGTGAAGAAGTGTTCCATATCGCTGGTTTAAATGACCAAGTAAAACCAGGAGATATCCTGACAGTAAAAGCGGTAAAAGAAGATGGCACCACTACTTCCTTCCAAGCAATCGTGCGTCTGGATAGTGTGGTAGATGTAGAATACTACCGCAATGGTGGTATCCTTCAAACCGTTCTTCGTCAAATTTTAGATGATCAAGGTGTTACGGTTTAATCTTGATCTTAGCTTATCGAAATGGAAAGATAGACGATACCATCCACAGTTTTATCTTTTACTACGACTCAAGTCTTAAAAAAAAGCGGCCAAATTTGGCCGCTTTTTTTGATTGTACATGGTACAGAGCAAATTATCGAATAATAGAACCAATACTTCCCACCATTCCTAGAAAGGAATAGATATGAAAAAGACATTCCGATCGAATTCATTAATGAAACAATCTTTGTCGCTTAACAAGCAATCTTTTCCGTGGGGAAAAGCATGTGGTGCAGGTTTTGCTGCCTCTCTTCCCGTATTTATCGGATTGTTGTTTGGAAATCTCACATATGGGCTTATTGCTGGAATGGGCGGATTCACCTATTTGTATGTATTTCATATCCCATATGCACAAAGAGCAAAAAAAATATTTTATGTCTTACTCGGAATGACCTTCGTTTCAATATTGGGGTCTCTTGCTGCCCCTTATCCACTTGTAATTGCATTACTTATAGGAGTAATAAGTAGTTGTACGATATTCGTTTTTGGAGCATTAAAAATAAAAGGTCCGTCTGCATTATTTTTTGTTTTGGTTTTTTCCATGACAGCAGCCATGCCGATTCATCTCGAACTAACTCTGCTTCGAGCTGGCCTCATATTTTCAGGCGGAGTCTTGTCTTGGTTAATTGCTATGATTGGATGGTTTTTTGATCCTCATGGTCCTGAAACAGGAGTGATAAAAAGAGTTTATCTGCAATTAGCTAATCTACTTCATACTGTGGGAACAAAAGAATTTGATGAAACAAGACGCAAAGTTATGTCAAACTTAAAAGAAGCTGAAGAAACACTAATAGCAGGATATATACCATGGAAACAGACGGACCATTTTAACAGGTTGATGGTGTTAAATCAGCATGCAAAGGCTATGTTTTTGTATGTGCTTGAAAATTTTTCAACAACCAAACAAAAATTGCCTATAGAGTTCAGCGTTTTTTTACAGGAAATTGCTAAGTCGCTCGATCAAAAAAACCAGCATTCCATTCCTAAAAACATAAAACTGCCAAAAGAAATGAATGATTCTATGAAAGAACTTTTCACCCAAATTACCGATGCAGACGCTATCATGAACGAAACTATTTCTAAAATTAATGAAGATATTCAAATTCATAAAACACCACTAAAAACCATCTTCTCGGAAGCTTTTGATAAAAACTCAATTGTTTTTACCACTGCTAGTAAGTTCGGTATTATCACTACTATTGCTGCGATGATCGCATACTTATCTGGCTTCTCTCGTCCATTTTGGATTCCTATTTCTTGTGTTGCTGTTATGTCAGGATTCACCATTATTGCAACTTATCATCGTGCAGTCCAAAGAGCCTTAGGTACGGTTCTTGGAATTTTGATTGCAGGACTCCTTTTTGCCATTCATCCCAACGGTGTTTTCATTGGTTTATTCATTTTCTTCCTAACCATGGCGACTGAGTTATTGATTGTAAAAAATTATGGTCTTGCTGTAGTCTTTTTTACACCTAATGCACTGCTTATAGCAGAAAGTATGAGTCAAGGAAACTTCCGTTATTTTGCATCAACGCGATTAGTTGATATTCTTATTGGGATTCTATTTGGCTTGATCGGAGTATTTTTTATAGGGAGACGTTCTGCCTCTAACAAACTTCCGTATTTCTTATCTAATACGCTTCGCAGCCAAGCCCAAGTTTTATATGCTCTCTTCTCTGATAAAAATATAGATTCACTTGCTGGCAGCAGGGAAATCAAGGAACTGCAAACAAGTATTCATAATCTAAAAACCGTATACGATACAGCTGTTGGGGAGATCCCTGTTAATCATAAAACGTTAGCGTATTATTGGCCTATCGTGATCTTTGTGGAACAAATCGAATACTTATTGGAGAACTACACAAAAAAAGAGAGTACTCTTACTCTACCAGAATCTGCACTTGCTCCAATATTGATTTTTTATGAAGAAATGGCTCACTCTGTTTCCCGAGGAAAGTCTCCTGCCACGAAACAGATTCCACGACTAAAAGAATTTCCCAGCCTAGAAACAGAATTAAAAGCTTTACAAAAATCCTTGCAAGCTCCCATCTAAATCAAGGGACTGATCGTACAGTCCCATTACTACTCAAGATTTATTTAACCACCAATAAGATTTTACTTGTAATTCTGCTTCTAATCGATGGGTCTCTTCTTGTATTTCTTGCAATTTTGGCTCGGCAAATTCTCTGGCCAAATCTCCACGAAGATGTTTTCGTATAAGGTCAATCTGATATTGTCTCGCATCAAGTAACTCCATTGCAGTCTGATCTATGTTTAGATTGGTTTTATTTGACTGAAACCCCATTACCTCTTGGATCAATTTCTCCATATCCAATTGTTTTTTCATGATGTTATAAACCCCTTTTTCAAGACATTAAATATTATTATAAATGAAATTGTTTCTATATTCCTTTCCCGTATAAAACTGTTGTTTAAAAAATATAAACGCTGTCAGTAATCATAATTATGAATATTGCGAACATTGATTAGCCATACCATTTATTCTATAAGCTACGATTGATATAATGATGTTGGGTGTTTTTGCACAACGCCTCGAAAAGGTGGAATAAGAAATCCCCCTCCTAATATTTAGAAATTCAGAGGGGGATTTTGCTATGATTACTCTATTTCCGGTATGGCCTTTGATTGGTTCAAATCGTGAATGATTGCATCCATGTCAATAAAATCCTGTTGTTTGTTAAACTCATATCGCCCGTAAAGGTTCACATGCTGCCATGCAACGGGAGAAATTTGTTTCAACACATCCGAATCTTGACCATGGCTCTCTTTATAGGCAAGCATGTTTGATAGGATGCTGGCATTATAATAAATAATACAATTGGCGAGTAAGCTACTACACTCTCCCCATATTTGTTGATCATTTTCGTTTTTAAAACGTAACTTCCCAAAGTTCGCATAGGATACCGCTTTGTGTAATTTATGATAACTTTCTCCTCGATTCAATGCCTTGTACACATTGCGACGTAAGGGAGGAGAATCAATATAATTCAAGAAATAAAGACTTTTGATGATGTTATCATACTCCCACAAACCACTTTTGGTTTTGTTTTTTCGTGCATAAGAACTCAACTACTAATGTTTTTTGCTGGTACATATAACGCTTCACACTTTTGGACATAAAACGATTTGGTAGGTCATCGGAGTGATATTGACCTAATGCTTTATTTTTTCATAAAAGCAGCGCTTTTAGAAGATGGATTGCATCCATTAATGGATCATTTGGCGATGAGGATGCAAAATCAATCTGCATGAATATGGGGCGCAGATATCGTTTAAACTTTTGAGAAATCTGATCGATATGTTCCCATTGAAATGCGGTTTCATCAAATTTAACATCTGTTGTAATTTGATTGGCTATTGTTGCTAACTTCTGTCGTTCCAAAATAGCAAATGCTCGTTCTCGAATATCCTGAAAAGGAGTATCAGGAGGAATATCCTCATCCGTAAATAGTTTCAGCACTTCCCCTGCTTTTCCCATGTTTTGATTGCTCTCTGTATAACATTCGTATACCCGTTCTTTTGCTTTTCCTTTGGCTTCGTCTGTGTAACGTTGCACACTAAACAGAAAGGTATTAATGAGATTGTCATGCATTCTTTGGTAGCGATGGTGGACAAAACATAATAAATAGACGTAAGCAATCCATTTATTCAATCGTTTCAGTCGAAAGACAGAGTAATAAGTTACTAAAGAAGCATAGTATTTGATACTTTCATTGGAGATGCCTAGCCCGGGTAACAGCTCTTGGGCAAGATGATATAAAGGCTGTATTTGTTTCCCTCGATTCATCTCTCGTTTTATTTCGGTTGCACTAAAGTCTTTCGGTTCGCGTTTCAGCAACGTAATTTCATACAGTCCTGAAGAATCTTCCAGTAATCGTTCTAAGGCTTCTGTATCAATCTGTTTCAGATGGTTTTGCATCAACGTGACTAATCGATTCTGTTCGTGGGTTATGGCCTGACCTACTATTTCTTGCATGAAACTATAACCAGGAACGATAATGCAATGTTCAGACAAATAATTCATGATTTCTCGAAAGATATAGATTGGTTTCCCACAGAAAGTGGCAGCCTTATATGCTTTCTCCTCTAATTGTTTCCGCTCTTCTGTGCCGCAACTTCGGTAATGAAACAATTGAAGAATCAAACCTTGTTGGTTTAATCTGGTGAACTTATCAATGGATCTAAGATTCGTGATCTCCTCATTGTTGAAATGTTCCTTCAAAATATATTGAAGATCCTCTCCCACTTCATGAAGATCAAAGGTATAAAATAGTTTCTTCGCTTTGAAATAGCCCAATTGTAAGACAAAATAAGCCTTTGACTTAATCGAACGTAATGTACGTAGTAACTCTTTTTCGGGCTGGGAGAGTGCGAAATAATGGCAACGATCTTCATAGGTAAAACACGGTCTGTCATAGATGATTTTTATTTCATCCTCACCAAGAATTCTTAACCGTCTTTGTCTTGTCATGTTTTTTCATTTTCCATATGTACACTTCCTATGACAACATATCTTTCAAAAAGTGTACTTTTTGAAAGGGTCGATAAACCGTGATTTTTGTGTTTCATTATCATAACATAATCCAATTTGAGATGTGTCGAGAAACTTGTATATATTTTGAAAGGAAAATATAATAGCTCTATTATGAAAGATGACTAGGAGATGCCAATGCGAAATTTTTTCTATGCACGAGTTAGTAGCAAAGATCAATCATTAGAAAGACAAATCGCAGCTGCTAAAGAACTCAGGATTGAAGAAGAATACATATTCATAGAACGAGCAAGTGGAAAAGACTTTAAACAGCCAGAATATCAATTGATGAAGCGCATGTTTAGAGATGGAGATGTTTTATACATTCCATCATTGGATCGGCTAGGACGGAATAAACAAATGATATTGGACGAGTGGAGGGAACTGATAAAGGTTAAACAAATTGATATTGTAGTTTTAGATATGCCGCTGCTTAATACCATGAAATATAAGGATCTGAACGGAATTGAATCGTTAATTTCTGATTTGATCCTACAACTATTAAGTTATATGGCAGAGGATGAACGAAAAAGAATAAGAGAACGACAAGAAGAAGGAATACGGGTAGCGATTCAGAATGGAACGAAATTCGGTAGGAAGAAAATCGAGATTAACGAAACATTTCAATCTGTCTATCAGGATTGGAAACAAAAGAAATAACAGCTGTGGAAGCGATGAAAATAGTGGGGATGAAAAGTAATACTTTTTACAGAAGAGTAAAAGAGTACGAAACGAAACTTTAAATGGTTATAGGGAAGGTAGTTTTCATACGGAATGACAAAAATAGCGCGCCTATGGGGCGTTTTTTCTTGTAGATGTGTGAAAATTAAATTAAGATAGTACATAAGGAAACGACCCCACATCCTAGAAAGGGATGCGCTCATGCGGTACACCACCCACAAGCTGTCCGACAACTCCTTTGCGATCAAGCCGGCGGGTCAGCAGCGCCTGATCGTCGTCGACTTCGAGGCTGGAGCTGTCTTTACCGGCGGCTGGAACGGCTTTGCTCCTGCGCTGATGGAGTCGTCGTCTGACTTTCTTCCGGCTGAGCCGGCAAGTGGCTTCGTGCAGTTCACGCTTCTCAAGCGTGAAGGAGAGAGGTTCGTCTCCCCCAAGTCTGGCGAAACCGCCACTGGGGGGTACTTCACCCTCAACGGTGACAAGCTGGATTACGAAATGGAGAAGTGGAACCCTGCTTCCCCCAGCGATGTCATCAGGGAAGAGGTGGAGTTCACCGTCGTCAACGACCTCATCCCGACGGATCGTCGGATCAAGGTCGTCGACCTCAGCTATGACCCGGTGCTGACCGACACTTGGCGGCACCCGGACGTCGGTACAATCGACGTCTATCTCCGCTACGAACAGCGGCAGAATGGGCAGGTGCTGACCGGGGCGGAAGGCATCTGGACGTCTACCGATGGAATGCGCTACCCTCTCCGTCGAGACGATGGCCTGCTGCGTTGTGGTTTCCCGTGGATCCTTGGTGAGATCAACTTCAACACGACCACCGGCATCTGGAATGGTACCGATGGCGAGGTGAAGATGAACCGCGCGTAGCGTCCTCTTGGCACAAGCCAGCTAGGATGTGGGACTCCCCTGTACAGTTTCTGTGCAGGAGAGTCAATTTTTAAGGCTTTAGCCAGTTGAGCACGTTTTGTGTGCTCAACAGAAAACTGGGCCTACTGGGCCTATTAGTGATAGGTATGAGATATTTAATCAGAAAATTCCGAAATACACCTTTTCGAGGGGATGGGCAAAAATACCCTATTTATATTGATGAACTCATCCTACAGAAGGAAAAGAAACAAAAAAACCCCTGTTTTTTAGGGATTACAATAAATGGAATCTACTTTGCGGGTAATGACACGTTCGCTGGTATTACCCCATTAATGCCAGTTTAATTGAGAAGGGATTGAGTATTTAGTACATGGATTTAAACCATCCTTTAGAAAATAATATTGATATATACGTGATTCAAGAATGGGAAGAAATAATAAAATCCAACTTCCAATCACTTAAGACTGCTAGTGAAGCTTATCAATACCTAGAAGTATTGAAGAATGCAGAAGGTGATATTCGATATAGAAAAAGAAATATGGATAATGGAGAAGATCAAATACTTGCTAATAATGTTCTAGAATTAATCGATGAATGTTACCGAACTGTTCTAATTTGGCTAGAACAAACTCCTATTGTTAAAGGATAAGAATTTTATTATTCCAGAGAGGAATAAACAAGTGAAGGAACACTATATGTATCTAAACAATTCGTCATCTATGTTTCTTGCAAGCACATTATTGCTTAATTTTCGTTATGAAGATGAATTCAAAAAAGTAGTATTACCAATCATATTTAAAGATTGTATTGAAAATGGATTAATTTCAACTATAGCAAAACCGCATAAATGGACTGTTTTACATGCGATTTTATTTGATATGCTTAACGAACAGTTGGAAGAAAACTTACAACATGGTGGAAGCGTTGTCTATATTAACGAATTGATAGATGTACTTATGGATGCTGGAATAAAAGGTATAGAAAAATTTTCAGACGATGATCTAATTTGTGAAGCCACAAAAGAGGAAATAGATTTATCTTATTATAATCCAGATTCTTATGACATTCCGTTCATAGATGATTGTGACTGTATGATTTGTAAAAGAATAAACGATGTATGGTATCAACTTCATGAAAAACTGGAACAAGCGAAAAGAGCGGCATGCCATCAGGCATTTCATTATCTTTTTCAGAATCGATCTTTTCTTCGCGATTTTAACACATTTCTAGCTGATTACATTGAAAAAAACATTGATGTTTTGATTGAAGAATATCCCAATGCTTTTACAGAGAAAAAAAGAATTGCCCGTAAATACTTTCCTACCTGGTTAATAAATGCTTTATTCCATAGAGATAAGGGAAGATGTGCAATATGTAAAACGGATTTAACTGGTATCTTACATTCTGTAAGAGATATAGCAATTGATCATATTGTTCCCTTAGCTAACTTTGGGACTAATGATCCATCAAATATGCAGATACTGTGTTCAAGTTGCAACTCTAAGAAGTCAAATCGTAACTCCGATACCTCCAATTTTGATATTCCTTACTGGGTATTAGATGAGGACTAGATATAATTTCAGGATAAGTTAAAACTAAAGAATTCCTTTGGTTGAGCTTTTCTACTTCTTAAATTCTAGAAACCATTTATTGATGGCCCAGTGTCAGGTTCCTGTTCTAGTCCGTTAGATAAATTCCATTTATTTCCCAAATTGCACTTTGTCACACAGTTGCTGGTTTTGCTCCTTAATTAAGTTCAAATATATTTTTTTCTATATGTATTTCCCTATTAGATGTTTTAATAATAATATCGAAATGCTTACTGTACGGATGCATAAACACTTCATACTGAATCCTACGTTCTTCATGAGATTGACTTAAAAAGTGAATATCGGTTCCTCTTTCAACAATATCACGGTTCGACCTTCTCATTAATTCCGTTTCACCATCTGTATAAAAGTAAATTCTTAAATCAAATAATTCTGGATTAATAAATGCAACACTCATTCCTTCTACAATTGTTACTTTGTTTTTTGAAGAAATTAACTCGCTTTTCTTATAATGCACATCAAGTGTATATAAATCTAAACCAGCTCTAATCATCTGAATATCTCTTTCTAAAGAAGACAAATGATGCGCTGATGGATGGCAAGCCGTCATTTTATAGCGATGAGTTTCATTCTGATATGTATAGTTGATGATCACATGCTTTCGTAGGTTTGAGCTAACAATATATGGATCCGTATTAATATGATTTACTTCATTTTGATTTAGTAGGTTTACGATCCTATTGGCAAATGTTGTTTTTCCAGCAGCACCATGTCCTGAAATGCCAATAACAATCTTTTCATCATTTATTTTGACCCAATTTATGATTTCTTGTAATAACTTATCCATTAATCTCTCCCTTTTACTGATATACTCCTCTTTTTTACTTATAGGATAACTGTGCCATAAAGTGTGTATAGGCTTTTTTCTTACTGTCTACTTGACAGGGGTAAGTTCATTTGTAGGAATTTTTCTTTTTTTAAGTCAACTTCTTCTATATTTTTCTGCATGACAACACTACTATTGAGACCAGTATGCCTCATGATATCACGTCTTCCCAACCATCGTCTCTGCTAGTTGGATAATTAATTCTCGACGCAAAAAGTGGTCATCAAATTCAAGTAAGCGAACAGGGTAGTGACTTGCTTTTTCTTCATGGGGTCACCATATATGGTATTACTCCTAAAATGGACTCCTGCAACTATAGCAGGAGTCCATTTTTTCTTATTAATGATTAGTTTCCATGATTCATATGCATTTTTGAATGATCCATCTTCATATTGTCATGACTATCACTGCTACTACATCCAATTGGAACTAACTCGATTGTTAATATAAATAGTCCTAATAATATCTTTTTCTTTATCATTGATTTCACTCCTCTTTATGAGTGGATAATTTATCTCGATCCTTCCCTTTCTTAATGAAATAAATGAAACCTTCTATAAGGATCACGACGATCAAGGAAAGCCCGAATAACGGCATAATTATCCCTAAAACAACCATAAAAATAATGAAACCAATCGAAATCTTGTTTGATATTTTTGGTGGAGCAGATAATTTTCCTTGTTTTTTACGAGATAGCCATGTTTTGAATCCCCAAAAGATAACGAGAAGGAAACTTAAACATACAAGTAAATTGATCAGTTTGTTTGGCCAGCCGAATAAATGCCCTTCGTGTAGAGGAATACCCCATGTAAACCATTTAGCCAAAATACCATAATCCTGATAGCTGACTTTTGAAATCAGTTTTCCACTATATTGATCAAAATACGTAGTCATTTCCTCATAAGGGCTAACATCCAACCCAGTGACACCTGTGTTACTTCCTTTTGATACGGTGTAAACGCCTTTTTCATCCGCTGGATAAATAATAGAATATGGTTTTGAAATATGATTTTTCTCCACCTTACTCATTAAATCTTCCACGCTTATCCTGTTGCTGTCATGTGTCATACCAGGCATAGAAGACATATTCCCATGATGTTCATGAGATTGGCTTGAATTAGGCGGCTGATTTTTTCGTGTTGCCCATGGAATCTCACTCATATCTGAAGTGGGAGGCTGCTGTTGTAAAATGGGAATCCCAATCGATGAATACTTTTGAGCTGCTGAATAGATAAAATTACCCATAAACGCAGACCATGGCAAACCAGTGAAAATGATAGCGATCAGGGGAATGGTAATAATGGTCCCCACTAAAGCATGCCATTTTCTATTTTTTTGTCGTTTCGTTGGATTAGGTGCCTTCTTTAATGCCCTTCCCTTAAAAGTCATATAAATACCGGTAAGGAGCATAAAAATTGCCCAACATGCAGCCAATTCCACTAAATAATTAACAACTGTACCACCCACAAACAAAGAACTATGGATATTTCTCATCATGTTTGAATAGGTATACTTTGAATTTTGGTTCCCGACAATCTCATTGTTTTTATCTAAAAATACATATTTTTCATCGCCAGACTCATTGGTCATTGTTAAACGTTTGTTATATGGATCATCTAATATAATAACTTTTGATACAGCGTATCCTTTATATTGGTCTACTGCCTTTTGTATCCCTTGATCTATCGTCAACTGTTCGGTTTGCTTGCTTTCCCCATAAAATTGCTCATGATAAACTCTTTTCTCTACATCCGGGTAAAACAAATAGCCAATACCACTTAGTATCAGGGTAATTAGTAAGGGTGTAATAAATAATGCAGCATAAAAATGCCAGCGCCAAAGAATACGATAGAAACGATTTGTTTGTTGGTTTTCTTCGTTTATTTGAACATCAGAAGCCATATCTTATCCTCATTTCCTTTTTTCTTCCAATATAAAATATAAACGATTGAAAATAGAATACAATAACTCGATAGAGCTACTTTGTGTCTGGATAATGAACGGAGAACTATATTAGTGATGCATCTGCTGCATGTGCATATGATCAGGAGTGTTCATTTCGTTAGGGAGAGAGGGTTGGAAATAAATTGCTAACATAAGGAGGAAGATAAAACCAATCAGGCTCGTTAGTAATATGCGTTTATAGTAGGGATGAAAAAGGGGTCGTTCTTTTCCATCAGAGGAATTCGAAACTTCTTTTCGAATCAGGATAATCATGAGGATACAACTTAGGACAAATACAATAGTAAGATAAGCAAGTGTGATAATAGGAGATTCATTTAGAATCATAACACCAAGCATTGCTCCCATCATCCCACCCATAACACCTGCCAGCAACCCATCTAAAGAAGCAATCAAATTGATAGGTTTTCCACTACAATATCCTACTACCATCCCAATAAATATAGCAATTTCCGTTGATACAAACATCTTCCCTATGAGTAGCCCAAGAATTGTCCCTAGAAGTAAACTAGATAACATCCCTATGCCCATGGAAATCATCATACCAGTCATAAGTGTTAAAGACTTTTTGTATCGATGGGTGAGAATAATTACATAAGTGGTAAATCCAATTAAAGTCAGGAGTCCAAGGTAGATAACGTACAATTCGTAGTCCACTCCTTCATTTATGAATTTTCACTTTCTTCTCTCTCTGAACTCTACATACAGTCAATAACATTATATAAATATTAATTATTTTAAAAAATAGCTCTAATTAGTCATTTACTAAGAATGAATAATTTTTATCTCAGCTACAAGAAACAACATATAAATAGTAATAATACCGTTTATCAAATAGATATTACAGCTTTTTATCTCTTATAAATAATAATTATTCCTATTTACTATTTAGTTGGTTTATATTAAACTAACGAAGGATGAGTTGTTTCCCGAGTACATGAGGAGTAAATCGTGGCACACCAGCACATGCATGTCGCAAAGAACCGAATGACATTGAAAATCATCCTAGTCATCGGTTTGTTTGCAGCAGTCACACAGTTCGTTGGCGGATTCTTCTTCGGATCACTCTCCGTCCTCAGTGACGGATTTCACGTGGTACTAGACAATATCGGTAACATGTTCCGTTTTTGTGCTCTGAGCATTCCTCTAGTGGTACCACTTCTTTCCCAGTGGAAGAGTACACGAAACCAAGAGACAGAGACATTTAAAAGTCAAGTCTTGGGAACGTTGCTGGAAAAATTGAAGCAGATGGATGTAGACAAGAGCATGATCCATGCGAAACGCTTCAATGCGATGATGCTACCTGTAACAGGTACTCTTCTCTGCATTTCTGGCGTAAATCGGATGTTTCATCCATATTCGATTCATGCTGAAAACTCAACATGGATTGCTGCTGTTGGGTTGGGATGCAACTTGCTTCAAATTGCTGTACTCCAAGTTCTGGAGGTTAGGGAGGACATGAGAGATGTATTTCTCCATAGCCTTGGTGACACCCTCCACTCAATTTGTGCCTTGATGGCGATGGGGGTTATCTGGTGGAAGGGCAACGATTACTGGTTCGCTGACCCAATTTTGACTATTTGGCTGGGATGGAAAATGTGCAAGTGGGGAAGCTCACTACTGGAAGAGATGACTCCGCTCGATACAAAGAAACTCTTTCCCAATCAACATGTATGGAAGATCGGGAGTCTCGTCATCGCCCTACACAAGAAACATTCTGAATGTAGCCATCATGAGAAAAGCCGCGAGGACCATCATCACTAAAATTTGCTGCATCATATGACAGCAAAAAGCCCCCACCTAAGCCATTGGTGGGGGCACCTAATTAATAGTTTATCTGCATCTAATAGATCCAGCTCTATGAAAAGTATACATACGGATCTTTCGGAGCCGCAATCGTTTGTATCTTGCTTTGGACGATTATCGGATCAATCGTTCCATCTTGTCCTACAACGGTTTTTAGCTTACCTGTTACCTCCACCCATTTATTCTCCGGTAATCGTTTGTGGTGCTCCAAGTTTACGAGATATCCTACTACCTCCGCATCAGCCACGCAACAAACAATCAAATATCGTCCTGCTACAAATTGGTCTTTCCCAGTAGTATCATCCCGATAGACAAATCCTTTCACACGAATCTGTTTCCCGGAAAGTTCTTTGGGATGAATTTGGATGGTCGTTAGAACATCCCCATAGTTATGATCGGTAATAACAATTGTTTTTTGTTTCTTTAAAATGTCATATTCTGCTGCAGATGGATCGTCTTCTGGACTTATTTCCTTGTTTTGCTGCGAATTTGGTTGCGAGTAATGCACTCCTTTCTTATTGGCAACACTTGCATCCAGCACTTTTGGTGGTACAAAAAGAAACATAAAGATCGGAAATAGCACGACCAAATAACTAAAAAAGCCAAGGCGATGCAATTCCTTTCCTTTGAGCTGCCAGATCTGTACTAGACTAAGAACCAGCAAAACAAAAATACTAAATCCAACAAAGCTTTTCATTCTTGGAGCAACCAATAAATCTATTTGTCCTGTTCGAAGGAAGCCAATTAAAACGAAAGCTAGTCCCATACAAATGGAAATCCGGATCAATCCCCGTACCATATAAAAGCCCCCTTACATAGTCGCTAGAATAGAACTAAAAGTAATAAGTGTTGTACCGAAGAAAAAGAATGCTACGACACGAGGACGAAAACTGCCTACCATCATACTGATATTTTTCAAATCTACCATTGGACCAAATACAAGAAAGGCCACAATGGATGAAGTAGGTAAGATATTTCGAAAGGAAGCAGCAATAAAAGCATCTGCCGATGAACAAACAGAAATACCAAAGGCAATACTCATCACCAAAAGCATCGTTATCCAGTCTGCCGTGCTAAGGTGTGAAATACCCGATACACCAATAAAAGTTTGAAAAAGAGCAGCAATCATCGCACCCAGGACAAAATATTTCCCTGTCCCAATAAACTCAAATACGCCATGATAAAGCGCATGGACTACATTGTTATCTTGCTCATGGTGTTTATGTTTATGTTCATGTGTATGTTCGTGGTGGTGATGCTCTTGATGTCCATGGTCATGATCATGATCACAGCAATCCGTATTGGATTGGCTTAACCCTGTTTTTAAAATGGCATCTGCCGATTTCTTACCATAGAAAAAGAAGAAGAGAATACCCATCAGTATGGCAATACCTGCAGCAAATAAAACACGTATATAAACCATTTGCCAATTGTCCCCAAAAGCTAAGTAGGTAGAAAAAATGGTAACTGGGTTGATCACAGGTGTCGCTAGCAGAAACGTAAACGCAACATAGGCTGGAAACCCTTTTTGGATGAGACGTTTGGCAACTGGTACGATTCCACATTCACAGATGGGTAAAACCAGACCCAAGCATGCGACCATTGGGATACAAAGAAACGGATTTCGTGGCAAGATACGCCACACCATCTCTTCCTTTACATACACATGAATAAAACTAGAAACAAGAATGCCTAGCAAGATAAATGGTAAGCCTTCTACAAAAATACTAAAAAAGATCGTGGAAAAATTCCGTACATTCTCTCCCTGAAGAAACTGTAATCCTTTTGTGATATCAAAAATAGAGCTGAGCCAAGTAACCCCATTTACTGTAAACAGAATAACAGCCAGTAACACTATTAGTCCTGTAAACTCTATATACATACTACGGAATAAACGAAGCATTACAATCTCCCCTTCTTGCTTATCGATTATCAAAGACTACTAATCAGTATATGTAAGAATCAAAAAAATAGAGGTGATTTTATCATCTCTTTCCTATTATTCTCAAAAAAAAGAATCTACCTTGTTAGAGGTTAAGTTGTGAACAACCAACACCTAGAGGTAGATTCTTTTTCAATATACTATATTCGAATATAACACAGCTTAAGCTTATGCATTCATAAAAAATTGCACAATCCTTCGAACAGTGTGTGGATGAAATCAAGAATTTTTATGTTTAAGCTTTGCAGTAATTCGAGTAATACAATAAAGCATAGCTGAAATAGTCGCTACAAAGAACCCAGTAGGCCAGCCTGTATCATATGCAAGGGAAAGTGCTAGCCATACAGTAAAAATAGAGATCATTATAGATAGTCCAAGACTACGAAGTGGATGATGTGTTATATACTGTGTTGTTGCAGCAGGACCAATCATTAGACTAAAGGATAATAGTGCACCAACCATTGGAACGGTAACAGCTGTGGTAATTCCAACGACTACTAAAAACACTATTTCCAAAAATCTCACACGAATTCCGCGGGCTTTTGCTCCTTCTTGGAGGATAGACGCATACAGCAGTGGACGATAAAAAAAACTCAAAATACCGATACAAATAACTCCAAGGATAGCTATTTGAAGTATTTCCGAGCTACTTACCCCAACCAGTTGACCAAATAATAGCGCATAGGCTCCAGTTGCATAGTTATCGGTAAGAACCAAAAACAGAGATCCAGTTCCAAGAGCTACAACTAAGGTTAGAGCAGTGACCACATCATGGCGACCGCGTTGGCTAAGCCATCCAATGCTAAGTGCCCCACCCATGGCAAATATTACTAATCCGAAAAGTGGATTGACTCCAAGCATAACTGCACCTGAAGCGCCAGCAAATCCAATTTTCGGCAAAGCATGTGCTACAAAAGTTGAACCTCTCAAAATCACGAAAAAACCAACTGAAGCAGCAAGGATGGCAACAATGGTACCACTGAGGAATGCATTCACCATAAAACTTTGAGAAAACATACCTAGCTGAAAGATATTAAACATAAAGTTCACCTTTTGGTCACCACCCGAGTAAGGTTTTGCTGAGGCCAAAACCGGGATGCTAGGTAAAAAATCAGGATGAGAACCGAGGTGAAGAAACTTACTGGCCATCCACGACCCGAAGGAGGCCATTCGTAACTGTTGTAGGCCAAAATAATTCCTAACCAAGTCGCGATAATTCCAATACAAGCAGCCAAAACCAATGCCAATCCGATTTTAGAAGTTAACCGAACAGCAGTAGCAGCAGGACCAATCAGTAATGCAGTGCTAAGAAGGGCTCCAAGTACCAATGCACCATCTTCCACAGCAACTGCCAACAGCATTATAAAAACCAATCCAACCAAGCGTACTGGAACACCGCGAGTACGAGCAATTTCTGGGTTTATCGAACACAGAACCAAGGGACGATAGATAACTCCTAATAAAACAATTGTTGCTAGAGCAATCCCTATAACAATGGGAGTCATCGTCTGGTCCATGGCAAAAATAGACCCAAATAATACGAGCATGGATACAGTAGCATTATTAGAACTAATCGTAGCAAAATAGAGAAAGAGAGCACCGAGACCCATCACAAACGAAAGGATAATCCCGGTAGCAACATCACGACTACGGTTGGCCCGTTCTCCTAATAATTCAACACCAGCACCTGCTAGCAATCCAAATGAAATAAAACCATACCAGATGTTAAGACCAATCAAGATTGCACCTGATGCACCAGTTGCTCCCATGTCAGTTAAAGTGTGACCGATAAATGACTGACCTCGAATAACAACAAATACACCAATCATCCCTGATACAGCGGCAACAAAAGTCCCAACCCATAAAGCATTCATTACTTGGCTGTTTTCAAAAAATCCGGGAGCAAAGATGATAGGAAGGAATCCCCTCACTGGATCATCACTTCCTCACCGTTACAGTGTGATCCTTCTACCAAGTCCACAACATCCAAATCAGTTCCTTGTCCTCCAACCACAAGGATACGTCCACGGACACGTAATACTTCCACATCGTATCCATAAAGTCCACTTAACACGTCACTCTGGATAACATCCTCTACTTTTCCCATCACGGCATGTCCTTTTGCTAGATACAACACCTTGTCCATGCTCGAAAGCAATGGATTCATATCATGTGCGACCATCAGCACAGCAATTCCCTTTTCTTTCCCAATGCGCGATACCAATCGAACTACTTCATTTGCACTACGAATATCCAGATTGGAGAGAGGCTCATCGAGCAACAGCATTTTCGGTTCGGTTAAAAGCGATTGAGCGATTAGTAAACGTTGCTGCTCTCCACCAGAAAGTCGTCCAACTGGAGTATCTGCAAAGGAGAGTGCATCTACAGCTGCAAGTACTTCTTCGATTCGTTGATTACGTTTACGACTAGGGAGTGGAATTCCCCAGCGATGTCCGTCGAATCCTAGACCGACAAGGTCTCTGCCCCGTAAGGGAGTGTTTGGATCAAGATGAATTTTTTGAGGTACATAACCGATTGCACGATTCCCGTGACGTACTGGTTTTCCGACAACTTGGACGTTACCTTCAGAAGGGGGAAGAAGTCCAAGGATGATGCGTAGGAGAGTTGTTTTCCCAGCTCCGTTTGGGCCAATTAAACCAATAAATTCCCCAGCTTTTATTTGAACATGGATGTCGTCTAAAACTTTACGATTGCCAAATCGAACACCAATATGATTTAGCTCTAATACGGTCTCCTTACTCATTAGGAAATCGTCTCCGTTGATGTACCGTTTTGTATCGCATTCTGCAAAGCTCTCGTTTCCGCTTCCATCCATGTTTGATAGGTGTGATTAGATGGCATGGTTTCATACACTCCGACCACAGGAATATGGTTATCTTTTGCTAGTTTTAAGAGTGCCTTCGTTACATTGTCCACTGCTTGTTGATTATAGATTAGTACTTTCACTTGATGATTCTTCAGTAAATCATTTTGCTTTTGAACTACTTGTGGTGATGGATCAACACCATTCATTCCCGCAGCTTGATAAGCCCATGGCGTTTTTACAACTAACCCAGCTTCATCTAACAGGTAATTACCTACGGGTTCTGTTACCGCCACTGGAGCGTTCGGAGAAGATTTTTTTAGATTAGCAAGGGACTGATTCCAAGCTTGAAGGGAGCTATTGAACCTTTGTAAATTCGCTTGAAAGTACTTTGCCTCTGCTGGTTTTTGTTTGGATAGATTGTCTGCAACCAACTTTGCTACACGTGACATGGTATCTGGTTTGTACCATAAGTGTGGATTCATAGTGTTTTTCCCATATCCCAAAGACGTTGCTACGTCGATAACCTTTCGTTTATCGTTCGGCGTAGCAGATTCCAGTTTATCCATAAAATCATCGTAACCAAGTCCGTTTTTGATTACTAATGTTGCACTACTGATGACACTAGCATCTTTGGTATTTGCTTCATAGGTATGGGGGTCAGTACTAGGATTACTCATAATACTCAATACAGAAACATACTTTCCACCAATCTGTTTCGCTACGTCACCATACTCATTTTCCGCAGCAACTACTTGGATCACATTTGGATTTGAAACATTTCCTTGCGCTCCAATACTACAACCACTGATTCCTAACACCAACATTCCAATAGCAATCCCACTAGTGAAAAATTTTCGATAATTGATGGTTAGCCCACCAGACTTTCCGTTTTTCAGATTCTTTCTTTTCACTTTCCAGCCCCCTAGAAAAGATTACTATTCTATATTCAAAGGTAATTATACCAGAGCCTTATTTAGATGTAAATCGTAATATTTACGATTTACATCTAAATAAGGCTCTGTAATTAAATAGAACTTCATTTGTTATTTCACCTGCAAATTTTATCTTTAAGGGGAGTAATTAATATCCAAATTCATATGGTCAGAGAAATAATATATACGTAGTTATTACGATTTATAATGAAAAAATGATAGTTTCTCCCCCAAAAAATGATGTTAAAAAAATTTTGATATTTATGTATTCCATATCTTTTGTTTGATATAATAAAAGAAAATCATTTTCTTTTGATAAGAGGTGATTGATGTGCGCTATTGTAATGATCCTGATTGCAAACACTAAAATCTCGAATGGTAATATCACTTTTATGAATAAAACAGCCCCATAGAGGCTGTCATCACTATAATCCGAATGATGGGAATTTTAAAAACCCGTTATTCGGGTTTTTTGTTCACAACTGTAAAGCACCTACATATCTAAAAACAAAAAAGAATAGATATAGACATAGGGTGTTTTTGCACAACGCCTCGAAAAGGTGGAATAAGAAATCCCCCTCCTAATATTTAGAAATTCAGAGGGGATTTTGCTATGATTACTCTATTTCCGATATGGCCTTTGATTGGTTCAAATCGTGAATGATTGCATCCATGTCAACAAAATCCTGTTGTTTGTTAAACTCATATCGCCCGTAAAGGTTCACATGCTGCCATGCAACGGGAGAAATTTGTTTCAACACATCCGAATCTTGACCATGACTCTCTCTATAGGTAAGCATGTTTGATAGGATGCTGGCATTATAATAAATAATACAATTGGCGAGTAAGCTACTACACTCTCCCCATATTTGTTGATCATTTTCGTTTTTAAAACGTAACTTCCCAAAGTTCGCATAGGATACCGCTTTGTGTAATTTATGATAACTTTCTCCTCGATTCAATGCCTTGTACACATTGCGACGTAAGGGAGGAGAATCAATATAATTCAAGAAATAAAGACTTTTGATGATGTTATCATACTCCCACAAACCACTTTTGGTTTTGTTTTTTCGTGCATAAGAACTCAGCTTCCCAATAATAATGCTCTGTGTGGTGGATTTCACTGCAAGGGATAGCATAATACGCTGAATATTTTCCCATTCTTCGATAATGAGCTTTATATTAATCTTTCGAACAGGCTTAATCAACATATCCCCATATTGGCTAGGATGCTTAAATCCGTACAAGGAGGAACCAACTTTATCATGAAAATCCTTGTAACGTGGTGCAAACTGATAACCAAAAAAGTGGAGAATAGCAAAATTCACTTCATTGGTTCCATGTGTGTCCGTAGAATGTATATCTGGCTGGATATCCATGGTGTTGTTGTATAGGATATCGAAAACATAATGACTTTCATGCTCATTTGCACCAATAATTCGAGCATTCACGGGAACGTGATTGGCTACCATATTGTAGGAAACAATCCCTTTCCCAAGGCCAAAGTACTTAGGAGAATGACGAGAATTGATGGTATGGAGACGAGTCTCTTTTTTTTGTCCATCACTACTAGAAGAAGAGACTCATCGATGTTGTAATGTTTAAAAATGGGCAGTTTCGCCGTGGCATTAGTGGTTTGATGCCTTCCCTCGAAGGGTCAGTTGGTTGCGGTCGGCTTGAAGATGAGTTCACCCGTCGCATTGTTGATCAGGTAACCTGATCGCTGCCCGGGTTTGCAGCTTCCGGCAAGGCTTTAAGGATCTTGTTGGCGCCAGATTCGGAAGCCTCTGGAGTATTTTCCACACTCATGATGTCCCCTTTCAGGGATGGTGGGGTCAGCTTTACTGGCTATAACAATTATAATATGAATCCTCGCAAAAAAATCTTCTACCACACTGGGAAAGAATAGCGTGTTTTTTCGTTTTGGGGGCTTTTTCTGTCAATAGCTTGATGGCTATGTACGGGGACCCATTTTATAAAGGAATGTATCCATGGGGTAATTGGTATGCCAATCCGTCAAAGAGAACCTCCGTAAGTAGGATAAATGGGGAGTATTACTTTAATCTCGACGAAGTAAGAGTTCAAGTTATGGTTTGATTTACGAGGCAAATCCGTTAGTTTTGTATTTCATAGAGGGAATTGTCATGTATTTAAAGTTCCGTCAAATCGATGCAAAACATTGCCCTTACACAGTTGATTACAGACACTTGCATCTTATACAAAATAAAGTTATCATGGATTCGTGAAGTCTTTATTTTTTGATGGAGGAGCACTATGAAATATTCGCAAGCAACCGATTATGCACTTCACTCGATGTTCTATTTGGTGGCAACAGCGCCGGACAATCCGGTAAGCGTGCAACAACTGGCCGAGAAACTAGGCGTTTCCCAAACATATCTGTCTAAAATGCTGACCAAGCTAGTTAAGGCTGGACTCATCCAGTCTATGTCCGGCGCGAACGGAGGGTACCGACTTCGACGCAATTGGGAAGACATCTCGTTCCTGGACGTTATCCGCGCAATTGAAGGAACCGCTTCGCTGTTCGAGTGCTGCCTTGATCACGGCAGCGAATGCTTGATTCAACAAGTCGTCACCGAAGCAGAACACCAAATGGAGCAGTATCTGAAAAACAAAAAAATTCATGAACTGGCCGGGCAATTCAAGGGAATGGATTAATCGATCGGTTTTTTCGACTATTTGTAGATATTATATAACTATAATATAGATTAATAAACATGATACATGTGAAGGATTTTATTGGACGATTGGGATTTTGCCATTATCGGTGGAGGCCGGCGGAACTCAATGCTGTCCCAAGCAATTCCTTATAGGTTCCCCGTCGCGCATAGACAAAATTCCCCGCGGAAATCGAAAGTGGCCTGTGAAGGAGGTGAGTAGGATGGAAGGACAACAATATAGCACTGCCGATAGTTCCAGACATTGGAATAAATGAAAACAGGGCCTTAAACTTCAACAGATGAACAGTTGAAATCTCATGTGTAATTAAAGATATAATATATCTCTAGTATATTTAATTCGAAAGGATGATCACGATGGCTATTCAACACGCGAAAGATTCTACTTTTAAAGAGATGGTGCAAAACAAAGGTATAACAGTAGTGAATTTTTGGGCTCCTTGGTGTGGTCCATGCAGAATGTTTGCACCCGTTTTAGAGGAGTTTGAAAAGGAAGCAAACGATTCCATTAAAGTAATTAAAGTTAATGTAGACGAAAATCCGGTAACCTCTTCACAATTTCAGATTATGAGCATACCGGCAACCATTATATTTAAAGATGGAAAGCCCCTATATAAAGAATTAGGCATATTGCCGAAAGGTGCACTGCAGCAGCTTGTTTCCTCCAAATAAATCAACACACAAAAGCCGACAGGTATCGCTTTAGCAAGTATAGCATCTGCTTTCTCCAAAAAAATAGTGCGGCAAGTGAATGGGCTTGAAAAACGCTAGGAGGCAACAATCGTCATTGGAACAGGTTCTGCGGGACTAACCGCTGCTATTTATTTTGCACTAACTTAAATCCTTAGGTGATCGAAGGTCCCGAACCGGGTGGCCAATTGACCACCACAACAGAAATCGAAAATTTTCCGGGCTTTCCAGAGGGAATAACAGGGTCTGAACTGATGCACAATATGCGCATGCAGGCGAAACGCATTGGCGCTGAATTTCGTACAGGAAGGTTGACAGTATAGATCTGAGGAAACGACCTTTCACGCTGTCAGTCGAAGTACAGGTACTTTAGAAACGGAAACAGTGATCATTTCTACCGGTTTCCGCAAGGCTGTTCGGCATTACGAACGAGAAGGAAAACATCGGACGGGGCGTAAGTACATGCGCGACCTGTGATGGCTTTTTTCCCGTGGCAAGAAGATTATCGTTATGGGTGGCGGGGACTCTGCTATGGAAGAAGCCCATTTCTTAACTAAATTTGCAACAGAAGTTCGCTTAGTACATCGTCGGGACAAGTTACGCGCTTAATGGTGAAAAATAATGAGAACAGTCAGGAAGAGATTATCGAAACAGACGCTATTTTTGTAGCGATTGACCATACGCCGAATACAGGTTTTCATAAGGGTCAAATTGATACGATGAGTATGGCTACATTATTGTAAAGCCAGGATCTTCTGAGACGAATATTCCGGGTGTCTTTGCTTGCGGCTATGTTCAAGATCACAAATATCGTCAAGCGATTACAGCGGCGAGCAGTGGATGTATGGTTGCGTTAGATTGGAAACCTTAATGAAAACATCATTTTTATTGGGTAACATGTTAAGGGGGAGATCCTTTTGAGTTATGATTGTGCCATTATCGGCGGAGGCCCAGCAGGACTAAATGCGGCTCTGGTACTTGGGCGGGCCAGGCGCAGTGTTGCGTTATTTGATAACAGCCAGCCCCGAAATGCGGTTACACATGCCTCCCATGGATTTATTACAAGAGACGGTGTGACACCAGCCGAATTCAGGCGTATTGCATATGAGGAGGTTCAGGGGTATCCCTCCGTAGAACTTTTACCTTGGGAAGTAACCGAGATTCACCGAACCGACAACAGGTTCGTCGTCGTGACGTCAACCGGAAGACTGATTGAAGCACGCAAATTGCTGATCACCACAGGACTTCGGGAGGTTTTTCCGGACATTCCTGGTTTGCGTGAATGTTATGGAACAAGTTTGTTTAATTGTCCCTACTGCGATGGTTGGGAGCTTCGAGATCAGCCGCTAATTGTTGTTTCCGAGAACTCTGGAGTGTTTCATATGGCCAAGTTGCTCTATACCTGGAGTAAAGATCTTGTGATTTGCACGAATGGGCATGTTGTTCTGGACACCACTCAAAAACATCTGCTGAAATCCAGAAACATCGAAGTGGTTGAACAAGCAGTAGCTATGTTTATCGGGCATGAGGGGAAATTGCGGGAGGTGGAATTTGCGGATGGCACGCGAATCGAAAGAACGGGAGGATTCGTTACACCGGAATGGAAACCAAAGGCGTCTTTTCAGGGATCGCTCGGTTATGAGATGAATGAGTTTGGCGGTATCGTAACGAATGAGTGGGGCAAAAGCACGGTTCCAGGTGTGTATGCTGCCGGGGATGCTGCTTACGTAATGCCTTCCCAGTTGATTTATGCTGCAGCAGACGGAAGCAAAGCGGCAATTGGCATCAATATGGAAATGACAGAAGAAGATTTCGTTTAACTCTAAATGGAAAGGTCCTTCTCTTTGGGAAAAGTTCTTTGAGAGAAGAGCATTTTTTCAAAGGTGATAATTGGGGCGGAGGTAGCGAAGTCCGATTTTGCCGCCATATGTCCAATAAATGGGAAATTCAGATTACACGTTCATACTCACCCTGTGCCTCTGCAATAGCAAGCTTCGAATATACTTCAAGGGATTGACGACTTGCATGTCCTGAATAAGGTTGAATAAGCGCATTGTCAATCCCTTATTTTTTTAGCCATGTTAGCAAGAGTGGAGAAATAGGTTGTTCTATACCACCTGATCTGAATATTTTTTTAGGATCTTTCGAACACCACGATCCGAATATTTTTTCTTCCAAGAAAACTCAAATAAATAAGTAGACTCTATCAGACATAAAATAACAAATGCTGTTAGCATTTTGTATCACTCCTTATTCCACCTTTTCGAGGCGTTGTGCAAAAACACCCATGTTGTAGGTTTCCTCATCCAAGGAGAACAAAATGCTTCGACTCCCTCCCGTTCACATCGATCTGGCCATCATGTCATTGGCTGCCACAGAAAAGAAAACACGGAGCCAAGCATGGAGGACAATGATCGGTACTTGGGTACTTCTTGCAGGCTACGGATGGGCAACAGATGGATTTGTGCCATTCCTGCATATCGCGACTCACTTCCTGACAGGAGATCTGGCAACCGTTCGATCCTATCGTATGGCCGCTGAAGCAACGATTATCGCTACAACAGTTGTCATGATGGTTCTTACTGTGATCGCTGTTGTTCTTGCAATTTCTAAATTGCATCCCTCCAATGCAGATGAGGACCCAAACAATACCCGTATTAGAAAACGACAATTGGGTGAAAATTTGGGTTACTTGTTTGGAGAGGAACTCATTTTCCGGCTTTTCTTCTTGGGTATCCTAACAAAAATTCCAGAACTAGATGGAGATCTCGCTTTCTATCTACTCGTTCTAGTAGGAAACGGCATATTTGCTGTCATCCACTGGAAGACTTTTGATGAAAAAAGTCTCCAGCTGCCTCTGATCACCAAGTTGCTGCTAGTTCTCCCTCAGTTCGTAGGCGGTCTTTTCCAGACCATGATCTATGTGTCCCACGGGTTCTTCGCAACCCTCCTAACACATTTCATCTACGATACAGTGATGTTCTCTGCCTATCGTGCTAATACATCACTTACGTTGTGGGGATTTAGAGTACTTTACTGGTACCACTTGATGTGGCTGAGCGGGGGATTGTTTTGTTTCTTGGTGTGGAGTGATCACTCCATTTGGGAAACATGGCAACTACTCACGTTCCAGTCGGGTATAGTGGAAAGGGAAGATTGGAGCGACAATTTCATTGCAGCTGTCCTTCTTCTCTCTTTCTACTCCCTGTTGCTGGATGTACTTCAGTATGACCACGAAAAAGAAAGAACACGAAAGCTGGAGAAGCGCTCCTTGCTCCTTTATGGCGCTTTTCTATTTCTTTCTTATCCAGTATTGATTGGGATGGAAATATTCCTTCCAGGCAACTTTGAAATCAAGGCAATGGGAGTTGCCATCTTGCTGGTTTCACAAGATCAGACAAAAAGCTCGTGCGGTGTGGCTCGTCTGATCTGGAAGAGCTTGCTGATCGCCCAGCTAATGACTCTCATGCATGCTCTGAATATTGTAGCGATGTTTAGTCTCATCGCTCTCTTTCTGATTTACCAAGCGGGAACGCGGTTTATCATGTACTGCATGTACTACTACCCCGTTCGCTATGTGGTATATCTCCACAAGATCAAATATTGGCTCTTTTTGAAGGGCAGAAAAGATGTTGCACTTGAGGACCTAAATGATCACATGATTCATACCTACTCAAGGTTAAAAGTACTTCATCAACGATTCTCCTTTGACCCTTCATCCGTAATCCAAGAATTTCAAGAAATGCAAACTCCTTTGCTTTCTTGTGTAGAGAAAATCTTGGAAGAGAAGGATCTCTCACCTGAGGAACGAGACTTGTATGGAAGTCTCACCTATTTCAGTACGACAATTGCACAGAGAAACATAAACAAAAAACAAAAGTAAAAATTGGCGGCCATATTCAAATATGGTCGCCACGAATTTCTAGGTAGTTTGCAACAAAACAATTAACAGAATAATCAAACTGTGATAGAATGACAATGAACCTGCTTAGTCCACTTCCTACATAGGGTAGGGAGGATCATACTAAGTAGTAGAAGGGTCATTCATGATCAGAAACGTCAAGCTCCCTCTCAGTCTTGGTGTCCTCTCCCTCAAGTGGAAGAGGGGCAGCCTAGACGGAAGCACCTGCGTCGACGTCGCCAAGATCGGACCCGACCTCGTCATCATCCGCGACTCCAAGGACAAGGACAGCAACCAGCTTCCCATCCTCGTGTCCGAGCTGTCCTACATCTGTGGGCAGGTTCTGAACAGGGAGCTGACCGAAACAACCGAAGGGTTCCGGTCTCACACGCTCGTACTGGTGAAGATCCATTCCAGGAAGGGCAAGCCGGAATACAAGATGTACCTCGAAGGTGATGAGGACTACTACCTCCTCTTCACTCAAGAGGAGATCGCGGCGTTCTGTGACGGTGTACACAAGGCCAAGTTCTACGAACTCACGGCCGGCGCCACCTACACCGCCACTGTCGATGAGGCAATCGCCCGGCTCTACGCCAACATCGACAGCGGAACGTTCAAGGATGTTGAGGAGATCACTCCTCTCCTCAACTGGCTTCAGAAGAACCAGAAGCATCTCCTCGCTGTCTCGTAGCCAAAAACAAAAAGAAAAGGGCTGCTAGCAGCAACATAGTCCCCCTCGGATGAATGAGACTCATCCGAGGGGGACGCTGCTTTTATATAGCTATGAAGTAAACAACCCACCTTCGATCAAATACATTTACAACCTTTTGTATTTTGCACAACTATTATGTCTTTTATAAATAATGATATAATAAGGGAAAATAGATCTACCCTAAAGGAGTGCCATGCTTCGACTACCTCCCATTCCCATTCACCATGCCATCATGTCCCTGGCTACGACAAAAAAGAAAAAACAAAAGCCAGCATGGAGCACGTTGATTGGGACATGGGGACTAATCGCGATTTTCGCTTGGACAACGAATGGATTCGGCCTTCTTTTCCCTATCATGACCCATTTCCTAACAGGCGAACTAGCTGAGGTGCGGTCTTATGATACAACATCAACAGCTCCAATCATTGCTGCTTCGGTAGTAGTCTTGGTGCTTACGATTATCATTATTGTTGCGTTTTTGTCTAAGTTGGTTCCGTCGGATTCTGACGAAGATTTGAACGCAACTGGTCAACCTACACGGCGTTTTGCAGTATGTGTGAGTTATATGTTTGGAGAAGAACTCGTTTTTCGGCTGCCTTTGTGGCTACTGCGAAAAATTCCAGCTCTAGACAGCGAGCTTGCTTTCTATCTCCTGATTCTAGCTGGAATCATCGTATTTGCTGTCGTTCACTGGCGGACTTTCAGTGAAGAAGATCGCAAATTGCCTGTAAGACTCAAGCTTCTCTTGGTTCTGCCACAGTTTATTGGCGGACTGTTCTACTCCATGATGTATGTGTCCCACGGGTTCTTCACAGCCCTGCTGACACATTTCATCTACGATACGGTGATGTTCTCTGCTTATAACCGTCTGTATCGATTCAGAGTACTCTACTTGTACCACTTTATGTGGCTGATTGGGGGATTGTTCTGTTTTTTGGTATGGAGCGATCACTCTATTGGGGAAACATGGCGACTGCTTACGTTTCAATTCGATGTACTGGACAGAAAGGGTTGGACTGACGATCTCACTATGGCAATCCTTCTCCTTTCTTTCTGCTCCCTATTGCTGGACGTGCTTCAATACGACCATGAAAAAGAAAGAACACGAAAGCTCGAGAAGCGCACTTTGCTTCTCTATGGCGTTTTTCTATCTCTTTCTTATCCAGCATTGCTCGGGTTGGAAAAATTGCTTCCAGGTCACTTTGAAATCAAGGCAATAGGGTGCGCCATTTTGCTGGTCTCACAAGATAAGACAAAAAGCTCCTGTGGTGTTGCTCGTCTGATCTGGAAGAGCTTGCTTATCTCCCAGCTGTTCACCATCATGCATGGAACAAACATCGTTGGCATGTTCACTCTTATCACACTCTTTCTGCTCTACCAGGCTGGAGTGCGGTTTATGATGTACGGCATGCATTTCTTCCCCATTCGCTATATGGTGTTTGGAGCAAAAATAAGCTACTGGCTCCGATTGAAGGGAAAAGAGGATGTTGCCATTGAGGATGTAGACTTCCACATGATGAATACCCTTGTCAAGTTGGATTCTCTGAAACGACGGTTTCCCTCAGACCCTTCATCCGTAATTCAAGAATATGAAGAAATGCAAACACTTTTGCTATCCTGTGTAGAAAAAGTGTTGAGAGAAGAGGAACTTACGGATGAAGAACGAGATCTGTATACAAGTCTCAGCTTCATGAGTACAACCTACCTGCTGAGAAACCTAGACAAAATAACAAAAAAACAGAAGTAATAATCGGCGGCCATGTTCCCATATGGCCGCCGCGAATTTTTGGGGAAATTTGATGCAAGAACAATAAAACCAATTACCTAGGAACAAATCTGCTTAGATAACTTCGGCGCTCTCCTCTACAAAGTTTATCCCCCAAGATTGGACAGCTCTCATCCACATTCCAAAATTTCACACTATTAATTTTCTAATCACTATTGTCATCATCTATATATTTATAAGTATATGCATTGTATTTTAAATAATTTATCAATTATTCAGAATATGATATAATGATTCCAAATCCACTTAACCAACACCTTACACAAGGTAGGATGATAGTGTTAGGTGGTAGAAGGGTAATTCGTGAGGAGTTTGAGGCTCAACCTCTCCCTCAACATCTTGGTGGGGAGGGTCACTCGCAGTTTGAATGGCCAAACGTGCTACACAGGCGCCCAGCTCTCCGACCACGGCAACATGGTCGCAGTGGAAGACAGCAAGACCGGGGGACGTGGAACCGCGCTGCTCTTCTTGAAGTGGGACCTCTTCCACTTCCAGCAGAAGGTCCGTGAACTCCTGAAGGGAAAGAACCCGAAGAAGCTCACACCGGATACGCTGTCCGATCTGATCGCCGACCTGAAGGACACCTCCGGCAACCACGTGTTGGAGCAAGTACTGCACGGGTCTCTCTATCAGGTGCACCACCGCCTGGACTCCCGGCGTCGCCTTCAGTTCACCTTCGAAGAGGTGCTTGTCCTCCTCGAAGGGTTCGTCAAGGACACCTACGACGAACACACCAAGTACGACGGTGTGGTCACCGACTACGCCGCCACCTTCGAGCAGGAGCTCGACTACCTCCTCAAGAACTGGAGGGAGATCGAGAACCCCGAGGAGGTCGAGAACATCCTCGCTCAGATCAACGAGGGAGAGTTCAAACGTCTGACTCTCGCCGCCTGAGCGAAATGCTGCCGGACAAAAAGAAAACATAGATTGAAGGCAGCATGAAATGCCCCTCTCGGATAATGTAACATCTTTCCGAGGGGGGCGACTGCATTTTTATTTCTCATGATGTAATACTTTCACTGTTCTTGTATTTTCAAGTCAGAAAACGTTTGCATGGCTCTGTACCAATCTTCGACTGTTCCCTTTTTAACACTTGCAGTGAGATATTTCTTTCTCCCCAATCTCCGACATGAACCCTTTTCCAATAAAATCAAATCATCTGCACACTCGGCGAATGCTAAATTGCTCGTGCTGATCAAAATGATCCGATCTTTTGGTTGATTGGTGATTTCTTGCCATAAGATATGTTTACCTATTGGGTCCAAGCCTTTTGTCGGTTCATCTAACAATAAGATCGTAGGGGATTTAACGAAGCATTCAGCCAAGTAATAACGCTTAAGAACAGGCCCAATTAATTTTGTAACACTTGTTTTTCTCCAGCCTGCTAAGCCCCACTTGGCAATGCACTCTGCTGTATACTTTTTCGGAGAGGCCACCCGACGAACCTGTGCAAAATAGAGCAAGGTTTCTTCTACTGTTTCGTCATAACGAAGTGCTGGTACGGATGGCAGATAGGCTATCTTATCCCGCCAATCACTTAAACTAGTAGAATCACTGGCTACGACACTACCTCGTGACCAAATAAAACGATCTCCTTCTTTTGAACCATAAGTGATTCTCCCATCATCTGGTAAAACCGTAGCTGCTGTAAGTCTTAGTAGAGTTGATTTTCCCGCGCCTTCTGGTCCTAATATCACTGTAACACCTGCGCGTACTGTCGCAGAAAAATCTAATAAACCGATCGTACTTTTTTGTTCTCCTGCTTTGTTTCTATTGTTATTTGTATTATACTTTTTTGTAATATGAGACCATTCAATCCACAAAGAAAACTCCCATCCTTTCTATTAGAAGTCTTGTTAGTTTAATTGTTGAGCCGATTAAAAAACAACTTTTTTACTCTTTTAAAAATTATATCTAGATGGTAAATAATTCTATCTGGAAATATCTTATCATATAGAATGGAAAATAAAAGGTGAGATTACTAAAAAACACACATTTGTAAATTTTGTATATTTGCCCTTCATTTACCAATCAATAATTTTATTATGTTTATTCTGATAATTTTATGGAAAATAATTTCAACTAACTAAAAATTGATAAAAAAAACGACCCCATACAATATCATTGAAGTCGTTTTTTATTACCATTATTAAGCTTGATTTGCTTTTTTTGCAGCTTCCACTGGTGCTTCATAGTTTGGATGATTGGTAGCTTCTGAGCAATATTCCACATACACTACTTTATCATTTTTATCGATTACAAATACAGCACGAGTGAGAAGACGAAGGTCTTTAATCACAACACCAAAAGCTGTCCCAAAAGAAAGATCACGATGGTCAGATACGGTTTGCACTTGATCGATCCCAGCTGCTCCGCACCAACGTTTTTGAGCAAATGGAAGATCCACGCTGACTGTCAATACTTTTACATTGTCTAATTTGCTAGCTTCTTCGTTGAAACGACGAGTTTGGGCATCACATACACCTGTGTCCAATGAAGGAACAACACTAATAATACGTACTTGCCCTTTGCTATCTTCTAATGTTACAGGAGATAGATCATTTGCAAGCACAGTAAAGGAAGGAGCTTGATCTCCTACTTTGATTTCTGGTCCTACTAAAGTTTTCGCAGCGCCTTTAAAGGTAATAGCTGCTTCGCGTTCGATTGCCATTGGTTTGCCCTCCTACATATGTATCTAAGTTCAATGAACTTAAGTTTATAGCTATGATTACAATTTTTAGTTTACCATATCCTATGCAATAGTGATATTAAGGTTTAAAATAAACAGTGGTGATAATGATGGAAATTAAATTAACAGAATTAGCTGCGACAAAACTACGACTATTATTATTTCAAGAAACGATTGATATACCCCTTGCCATCCGCATTGTGCTGCTCACTTCCGGATGCAATACACCATCGTTTGGTTTAGAAGTGATCGAACAAAAACCTGAATACCAAAAAACCAAAGTTCGAAATATCCCTTTTGTCTGGTATCCTGATGATGAACAATGGTTACACGGCATATCGATTGATATGAACCGAGAAAACGGAAAGTTTATTATCGATCATCCTGATCCTTCTCAGCTAACCAATTGCCCAATGGTACCTCAAGGGGTGGACGAACATCAAAATGAATAAAAGCTTATGGTTTATATTGGGCTGTCTCCTGTTTTTGTGTCTCTCGATCATATACCAATATATAAAAGTATCCTTTTATGACAACCAATACCCTGATAACAAGAAACGCGATGCTGCGATTGTACTGGGAGCCTCTCTTTGGCATAATAAACCTTCTCCTGCACTAAGAGAAAGATTAAATGCTGCTCTTAAACTATATCGAATGGGGAAAATAGATTATTTTATCTTATCTGGTGGATTAGGTGATGATGAACAGCAATCAGAGGCAAATGCGATGAGAACCTATTTACTCGAGCATCGTGTACCTGTTGATAAGATGATTTTAGAAGATAAATCCCGTAACACAAAAGAAAACTTACAAAATACAAAGGCTTTATTGAACGGTATTCCTATTCATTCGCTTTACCTCGTCACACATGACTACCATATGTATCGAGCATTAATCTATGCGAAGCAAGCTAATCTTGAGGTTTCCCCTGCACCAGCACACTCCACTGTATTATTTGGCCCGTATCATAAACTACGGGAATGCCTAGCACTATGGAAACTTTACTTGTTCAACTAACTCAATCAATTTTGGGTCCCAAATTTCAATCCATATCTCTTCGGGTATCTTTTTGCGATCTGCTGTCAACTCATTTAAGTAAACAGTTGCATCCGTGATCACTTTATCTACTTTTATCCCAAGCCAGCTAGCTGGATATAAGGATAACTTGGGAATAGCAGACTGCATCAGTTTGATCGCTCCTGCACGATTCCCATTTTTCATGTGGTAACAGGAAACTGCTACTTGAAGCAATCCTTGGTAGAAAGGCTCTCGTCCTTCTTCTAACCACAAATCTTCAAGTAAATCGTGACACTCATAATAGTCTCTCAAGACGTTAAAGGTGTACAAAAATATGATATACTGACGGTCATACATAGCAATAATTCCCCAAACAAAAAGGATGAGAACTTTTGAATACCAATAAGAACTTAGAAACACTGATCCTAGAGATCAAAAGTCAATTAAATGTGGTAAATGCTGCCTTGATCCAGCCGGAAGATTATTCGGAAGCTAATTATGATGATATCTTTGAGTTATATGAGTATGTAAGCAAGAAACAAGGGAAACTGACCTTGATGGAAATCGAAGGCGTTTTGGAAGAACTTCGCTCCCTTCGTCAATCAAAATAACGCCTGAGCAATTCTGGAAGTGGTTTGCTCTTTCGATTTTTCAAATCGATCGTTACACTGATGACTTCTGCATCAGCGACCACTTCTCCTTTTTCATTATGAATCTCTTGGAAAAAGACAAAACTACTATTTCCACAGCGCAACGGCCTTGTTTTAATCATCAGTTTTTCACCAAGGGTGGCTTCTTTCCGATATTGGATATGAATACTAACCGTCACCGTGCCTATTCCCATCTGAGTAAATTCATCAAAAGGCAGTTTTGCTTGGTTATACCACTCTTCTCTGCCCCACTCCATATACTCCAAATACTTGGCATTATTCACGTGCCCCATCACATCGATCTCTGTGGATCGCACCTCAATCGGTAAACATACTTGCATCCTATAACCCCCCTTTTTAAGTTTATAAACAATTTGTGCTACTTTGCAAGCGTTTTCCCGCAAAAAATTACCAGAAGGAATGGAAAGAATAATGGTTATCCATTATTCTAGAAAAGAAAATATGATTTGTTCCTCTTGACCCGAACAAATATTTGGTTATAATAAGAGTAACAGAACTTTTGTTCGGGAGGTTTTGCCATGAATCGTCTTTTATTAGAATCCAATCAAACTACTTCATTACCAGCTGTTCCTTATATCACGATGGAAAACGACCTTATGTACAAATTAGAAACTGCGTTTACAAAAGAAAAACCACTCCTCATTTTGTTTCAAACCCCTTTTGGTGATCATCAATTCAGTGGATATATTACAGAAATTTCCTTCCATGATAAATGGATTGGAATCGAAAATGGAGTGTTGGCGAAGCGAATTTTTATGGATCAAATTTTATTAGTGGTAGAATGGAGTTAATCTCATTCTCCCACTTCATCCCATGAACCCCCAAGCAAAACATTATTTTCATCAGGCGGAGAGTTCTTGTTTGTCTCATTGGCTTGATATTCTTTATCCTTATACATCACCCGCTCCCCTGCTTGATATGTTTTATTTTCATGCCACTCGGGATAGATTTGAGACGGAATGTTTTTTGCTCGATTTTCTTTCGGTTTTACTGGGAATACAGTTATTTTTTCTGTTACAACTTGGCTAGATGCTGGTGCAACTTCTTCTTGTTTGTCCATGCTTTGATACGCTGTAGGGGGCATTGTTTTTTTATCTCTTGTTTGTATTGGCTTATTTGTTTTTTCTTTTATGATCGTAAAATCTGCATTTTCAGATTGAAGAGGAAGGGCTTGATGGTCATTTATCACATGCATAGTACCTTCTTTGACTGGGACTGGAAAAATAACTGAGTAAGCTACAAATACGATCATACTCAATCCCACTGAAAATAGCATCATTCGATATCTCCTGATTTTGGCAAGCTTTTCTACTGCTGCTTTTCTGGCGAATTTCTCCAAACGACTTTCTAGCATTCGCTTCTCTCTAACCACAAATTTTCCTTCTTTCCAATTACTTTCCAATTTTCATTATACCGAATATTTCGGATAAAGAAAGGAGGAAAATGGAAGCAAATTTCTAAGTTTTTCTTTCCTGGTTCTATATTCGTCTATTGAACTGGACAATATACTATATATCAGCAAATCCTTTGACTTGAAGGGATTGTTATCATTCTTTATTTGAGTCCACATCACAATTGAAAAATTGGGAGATTCATTGCAAAACGCTATTCTTCCTATATCCCTATAGAAAAAATAGCGTTTTTCTAATACTATTCTATTTTTTAGCTTGATTGGGGTATGGCAACCAAAAGCGAAATATGGAGCCAGATACAAGACATCCCCTCAGGTCTTCACTTTTCCTCTATTGGGTTTATTGCCTCAGAATCTGTTTATCGCCATGAATTTATTTCAGGATTCTCCGAATGACCGCTTAGCCGGCCAAGAACCTTGAAGTTTGCAGATTTGTATAATTTGCCCGGTGTGATACGCATCGTGAAGAATGAGGCTGTATAACCACATGCCAACAGGGTCCGGAATCTCGCGCTCCAAATCGTAATCGCTGTACCCAGCAATGATGTTGCGAATCGATTGATGTACGTCGTCCAGTTTCTTAACAGATTCTTCCCAAGCGGACGGTTCTACAGAAGTGACGGCAAATGTGTCGTTGTTTGTCAAACCTGAAGGATTCTCGGTTTCTTCACCCGTTAGACGCTTCAGGAACCGTTCCTTGTAAAACGTCAAATGGTGAACGTTCTCCCAGATCGTATTGATCGGAGCGCCTTCAGGCTTCCAATTCGCTTGCTCCGCCGTAATGTCTTTGAGCGCATCCGCCAACGGAGGATACCAGTCTTGTTTGTCGTAACCAATTTCCCATCCGTGCAATAACAATGCTTTCATGTCCATACGATTCCTCCTGAAATAAAAATATGTAACGACTAATAAATGAACCTTCGCTCAAACTTAGAGGCGGGGATTTCTTACCATAAAAAGCAAAGAAGTTCCTGCATCCACCAAGGTTACACTTGGGAAATTCAGGTCTGAGAACCGGGAATCCTCTCGGGTTCCTAAGTAAGCAACATACATCAGAAGGTGCAAGGGGCGGAACAACCCACCTACTACTTCTTACTTTAGCAATTTGTAAATATTTTCAATTGGTAATTGTGACTATATGTAGTATCTTACCATATAGAGCTTTGGAAAAGATATTTCTTGCTTCATGGATATCTCAGTGTTCGTTATACTCCACCTGCATCGATAGTTTCGAGAAGAGATTTTCTTCTTGCAGACCGGACATGTCTGACTCGTATAGAATTCGTCTACTTCGTGAAGTCAGGGCTAGAAGCCGGGGACTTCTTGTGCCTATTAATAAAAAAACCGATTCTAATTGGAGAATCGGTGATTATCATTATTTGATTAAAATGCACTTCGTGTGACGTTACTGGTTTTAAGCCTTCTAAATTACTTTATCGGCTCCTCACATGAATTATTTCACATACCAGCATGGACCACATCCACATCCCTGAGCATCACAGCAACCACCGTCATCATCCCAACTGCCGTCACTACCATAACTATTTAAACTTGGGCCACTGAAAAACGAAGATAGAACTGGAACCACTCCAGAAACTACCAGCGCTGGAATACCAACTAACAAATAGCCTCCTGAAATCAATTGAACTCCACTGATAGCAAAGATAAAAAAGCTCATGATGGATAAAAGAAACAAATTACCCCTCCTTTTCTTTGCAATACATGAATTTTGATTTTTCTATAAAATCATTATACTATAATTTAGATTTATTGACAGGTTTTCTATTTGCTTTTGATTCACTTCTCTACTTCTAAATTACTTTTTCAAATATCATGCAATCCATGTTTTGTATATTATTCATCTATGGACAGAACTCTTACAAATTTTAAATATTAATCCTTCATGAATACCGCCTCTTCTAGTTTTGAACGTAAAAATACCACTCGGTGCGTGAGTGGTTTAGCATATTTCTTCATCACTATCTACTTTATTATCCAATCGACTAGACAGCAATTCTTCAATGAGGTCTTATTCTAATACCAAAACACAGGGAACAACCTCAGGAGCAACCATACGAAGGGCACCATAACCAATACCAGCAAGTCCAGTCATAAACCCTGGTGTTCTCACTTGCTGAGGAGTTCCACAGCACCAATCATTTCTCACCAAACTGTCTCCTACATATGATTTAATATTTTCTATTTGTTTCCTCCATCGGCTATCTTCGAGAAACCTATTGGCTAAAACCAAGAAATCGAGATTTCCGAGATCACCGTGACATAAAGAGTGGTTGTTTCCAAATCCCCTTGCAAGGGTAGTATCTGCTGAGATGTGTAATTCCTCTTGTAGTACAGGATCATCCATGATCGGAATCAGCCTCAAACGAGAAAAACCAACGCCGACTGCTCCTGCACACCATTTCACAACATAACTGGAACTACGTAAATCTATCCAGTTTCTCTCGTTTGGGTTATACTGACTTCGCTCATATGCCAGCGATTTTCGCACTGCCTCTTTATATCGTTTATCACCTGTATTGGTATAAAGTTCAGACAAGGATAACGAAAAACCAGAAGCTCCATGAGCCATGCCAGTTAAAGGTTGACGATCCTTTACTGATGACCAACCAATACCAGTGTCCATCGGAGACGCTATATCAAGTAAGCGATCTCCATATCGAATCGCAATTTGTTTCAGTTGGGAGTCCCCAGTAGCTTCATACAAACGAAGCAAGATCAGCAAAGTCCCCGCAGATCCACCTATCCAATCCAGTTCTTGATCTTTCTCAGGAATGTCTAGATGCTGAACGATAGATATCGCCTGCTTAAGTAATGATTGATCTCCCCATAGCTTGGAGAGATGCAAAAAGACATAAGCGACCCCACTCCAGCCTGAAAAAACACCGATAGGTAAATCGTTTGTATCTGTATTCTGAAACATTTCCCATATTTTCTCGCAGATATCCTTTGCTATCGTTGTAAAACGATTCTTTCTTGATAGTTCTCCTAGATAACCCATAAATAAAGCAATACCAGACAGCCCATTATAAAAATCATGATCCAGTCCTGTTAACTTCCAACCATTGTTCGTTTGATGAAGACCAATCCAATCATCTTGAATTTTATAGGTTTGTATCAGATGATCACCAATAGCTAATGCTGGTTGCAGCCAATCTGTCACAAGACCAATACCTACATCCCTTTTTCTCATGACTGATAGTTTCTCTTCGTGCTTCTTTGGATCTAAAATAGACAAAGCAGCACGAATCACCCAAGATTGTCGTTCCATATTTTCCTTGGAAAGCGACAAAATTCTTTCATTCACCAACGCCTGAGAGGAAGAAGAGAAAAAATTTTTTATCTCTCCTCCTTTATCGTTCCAAAGACTACAAGAGTCAGGTGATGATTTAAAATAAGGAATATCCATTATTTTTAAACTATTTATCTCCCACTCCAGTACGTCACCTAGATAACCTTGATCTTTGAGTGCGAGTTTCAAATAATTAGCAAAAAAAGACTTTTGAACATCATTCGATTGTACCAGCTTTGGATGATTCGCATCTCTAAGCAGTAGCCCGTAAGTCCTAGTATCGCGGAGAATCACACGAATCGAATCAGATCGAAACAAATCAGTACGCCTGATAAGTTCATGTTTATATTCTGTTAAAAACAGGTACATCTTTTGAAATCCATAGATAAAGGAATCCGCATAATCATACGCAGATACAGATTTTCCATTTTGCGATGGTCTATTTTCAGAAGGTGACGACTTGACCTCCTTGTATACCAAATGCATGGTATCTGTTCCTTCCTCTTTCCAATAACCCCTCTTATTTGGGATAACCTGCCCTTCTTCTCCACCAAATCCGCTAATATCAATCCCATCCGTTTGATCTTTTCCTCGAATTCTAATCGGTACCAAACATGTTCGAATTACAGAATCACTTAATGGGTCCTTCTTCCCGATTCGCGGATGGAACAGAGACTCTGTATCGACAATCACGGGATATTTTCCTACTGCAATACAGTTTTCTTGATGTATATCTGTTGCATCAAACACATACAAAACAGCTAATAATCCCCCTAAATGCTCATAAAAAAAGACAAGTTCCTCTTCTTGTTTACAGGTTTCCTGTTTCACTACTTCTACCCAACCACTATGTTGGCTGCTAATCATCGTTAACAACTTAAACTGAAATCCACTACTTTCATTTAACCAGCACAGCAATTGCTGAAAGTGTTTTTCAACTGCAATGGATCGTGGCTTATAAATGAGTTCGATACCAGTATCAAACATTAATTTTGTCACCGTTTTACCAAAATTATGTTCATCTCCCAAGCCTAACTCCATGCCCTTTACCTTTCCAATAACACCGTTTTCTCCAAATGTATGATTGATCTGATCCCAATCCGATTGCAGAGCATCAATCAAAAAGGAGAGCGAAGAAACCCAATTAGAGAGTAAGATGTACAATTGGTCTTGGAGGACAGGATATTTCTCCCAAAAAGCTTTTTTATGTTCTTTCAAAGACAATTGATAACAAAAAAAAGCAAATCTCGTTCGCGGGGAATCTCCTTCTAATTTTCCGTCTACTCGTTGATAGTTGAGTTCCAGTACCAACGCTTTTCCCAATAGATGAAATGTCTTGAAATGAATGTATGGGATCAAATCATTCAATACTAAGTCAACATGTACAAGATCAGAGTCTTGCATCTTTGTCCTTACTTGAGCGATCGCTTCCTCTAATTCATGATCAATAAAATGCAACATAGCTACTTTTGATTCAGATAGTATATCTTTTATCTCCATTAACCCCCTATTTTTATGATGAATCAAAACCACCCGTTCACACACGAGTGGTTTGTTCAGCATCGAAAAGCTTTTTTACAGGGCTATATACGGTTTGCCAACTGTCTTTTTCTAGAAGACTAATGGACTAACCTACCAACATATGTCGGTTCGACCATAGCTATCGCTAAGTCCTAGAGAAGATTCGATATCGCTTTCTGATACTTGGATATCACCAATCACTGTTTCCATTAACAACTCTTTTTCCAATTAAACTGCACCCCTTC
The DNA here is from genome assembly GCF_059510375.1 of Shimazuella sp. NTD250. Classification (NCBI taxonomy): domain Bacteria; kingdom Bacillati; phylum Bacillota; class Bacilli; order Caryophanales; family Thermoactinomycetaceae; genus Shimazuella; species Shimazuella sp. NTD250. The sequence continues at coordinate 677,021 of NZ_JCAJZS010000001.1, forward strand.
AATTCATAGTATCGTAATCATACATCATAGGAATATAGCTCTTCTTTTTAGAAGACTATTCTTATTATAATAGAAAACACAAAAATTAACAAGTTTTCCCTAATTTGCAAATAATGATCACTTTTGCCGTTTAAGGTTGATTTGATTTCCATTACTTTGGGACATGACTAGAAGCTACTCCATGTTGATTTTCATTTCTTGGATTTAGCTATTTACAAAAAAACATATAGGCATGTTTGTAAAAGGAAAAAGCGCATGCAGACTTATGACATGCGCCAAAATAATAAAAAATCTTATTTTTTCATTTATACCTTGATTTTCACCTTCAAAAATAGCTAAAAACCAGCTGCTTTTTCGGTTAGACCTAGCGTCTGCACTGTTAAAGCATGAATTTCGTGCAGAAGCGATGGGTTTTCCCGTAGCGACACACCATAAGAGGGTATCATTTCTTTGATTTTTGCTTCCCACTCTTCTATCTGGTGCGGGAAACATCTTTTGACGACTTCAAGCATCACATGAACAGCTGTAGAAGCACCGGGAGAAGCGCCTAGCAATGCAGCAATCGAGCCATCAGCAGCCGTAATTACTTCCGTACCGAATTGAAGCGTCCCTTTTCCGTTATCCGTATCTTTGATAACTTGTACACGCTGGCCTGCCACTACTAAATCCCAATCTTCACTTTTAGCGTTTGGGATAAACTCACGTAACTCTTCCATGCGCTGTTCTTTCGACAGCATCACTTGCTGAATCAAGTATTTCGTCAGTGACATCTCTTTTGCACCTGCCGCCAACATTGTTAGGACATTATTTGGTTTTATGGAAGTTACTAAATCGAACATGGAACCAGTTTTTAAAAACTTTGGTGAGAAACCAGCAAATGGCCCAAATAATAACAATTTTTTATTTTCGATATATCTGGTGTCCAGATGCGGAACAGACATTGGCGGAGCACCAACCTTAGCTTTACCGTATACTTTTGCATGATGCTGTGTGATGACATCTGGATTATTGCAGACCATAAATATTCCGCTTACTGGAAATCCACCGATATGCTTTCCTTCTGGAATACCAGATTTTTGCAATAAATGCAGACTTCCTCCTCCTCCACCTATAAAGACAAATTTTGCAGTATGACGTTTCGTATCTCCACTATCGAGATCCCGTACTTTTAATTCCCACAACCCGTCGCTTGTACGTTTCATATTAGTCACACTATGTTTGTAGTGAATATCGACATTTTTACGCTCTAAGTGGTCAAATAACATGCGCGTCAAAGCACCGAAGTTGACATCTGTTCCAGAATCTATTTTTGTTGCTGCTATAGGTTCGTTCGATGCACGGCCCTGCATGATAAGCGGAATCCATTCCTTCAGTTTTTCCGGATCATCAGAAAACTCCATATCTTGGTATTGAGGATTGTCTGACAGCGCTTCAAAACGTTTCTTTAAAAACGCTACATCTTGTTCCCCCTGTACAAAACTCATATGAGGTAATGGCATGATAAAATCATGTGGATTATTTATCAGCTTTCTATTAACAAGATAAGACCAAAACTGCATGGACAGCTGAAACTGTTCATTTATTTTTACCGCTTTACTAATATCTACAGACCCATCCGATTTTTCGGTCGTGTAGTTAAGCTCACACAATGCAGCATGTCCTGTTCCCGCATTATTCCATTCATTCGAGCTTTCCTGTCCTGCGTTTGGGAGCTTCTCAAACACTGTAATTTCCCATTCTGGTACTAACTCTTTCAAAAGTGTCCCCAAAGTCGCACTCATGATTCCAGCACCAATTAAAATCACATCTGTTTTCGTTTCTCTGTTGCTCATTTTTACCAACCTTTTACCCTGAAATTTGCAGAAAAGATGTGGGCGTCACATTAAGCTAAGGCGTAGTCACACACCTTCCTGTTCCACTATGACCATAACATAGCGTACTACAATTACTTGTAGAATGAAATATCTTCAAACATATCATTATTTACTAGTTTGAATCTGGTAGGTTCCATGTTGTTCATCTAACTCCATGAAATGCTTTCCATGACTTTCTGAGACCAGGACGGAATTACTACTACATCATCTATTTTACAAACAACTTTAAATAAGTTCAATTTCATATGACATATTAATCTTCTTGAATGAAATGTATTTTATGAAAAACTATAAAACCTCGAAAAACAGATATTTCTTCTTTTCTTCCAAACTCTAGTTCTTTTTTAGCACAATGATATGTGGAGTTAATCCACCCATTTCAACAGGTTGATCTAATTCCAGCGTAAATTTATTTTTATAAGGAGATATCGCATGATGTAACAATTTTACTTCTTGCGTTAATAGGACTGCTCTTCCACCTGAATCAAGTACTCTGTTAACTTCCTTTATAAATGATGGATACAGGGCAACATTTGCCTCATGATCACCTACGCGTCGACCGAAAGGTAAGTTCGATACCATTACAGACACACTGTTGTCTGCTAGCGGGAGAGATGCAGCATTCCAAACTTGTAAATCAACATTCTCACATTCGCTTAGGTTTCCAGCAGCTGTCTGCACTGCTTCCTCATCCAGATCTCCACCTTTTAATGAACGATAAGTTCCAAATGCCGCTCGATCAAGCAACAAAGTTCCCGATCCACAAGTGGGATCAACAAAAACATCATGTGGAGAAGGCTTTGAACATAAAACCATTGCTCTGGCAACCCGCCAATCAAGAGATGTGGAACGTAATCTCCTCGCAGGTCTACTCATTTCTTTTTCTGTAATAACAGGTACCGTTTGGAATATTGTTGACTGTATTTTTATTTCCTTAAATCGATTGGTTAGCTGCCCTATGTTGTGATCATGAACATAAGGATTGATGGTAATATCCTCCTTTTCCTTCTCATTGAAATAAGCTAGAATACCGTGAACCTGCATGATGGTATGTAATGATCGAAATTTTTCCAAGTCGAATTCGTCTAGTACGACTTCGATCCAGCCATCACCTGTTACACCTTTATGAAGTGTAACCCCTTGCAAAGCTGCCTCTTCTGCTATAAAATTTTCCAACCCTGGTAAAGTTTCTAAAATGTAGCGGCCCCATTTTGGAACTAATGATTGAATCTGCTGCAATACTGTTTCATTTTCTATCATTGTTTCTGCGAGATTTCTTAGTTTGGGAGAGGCATGATTTAATTTTAATGACTCTATGCTATTCTTGACTTTTTCCTCATTCAGATAAGGAAAAAGATGTTCTAAAGAAGATTTAACAACTGCATTACTAGAATCACTGAGCAATTTGATAAGATAAGACAGCTTAATATTTTTGGGTAACAATGAATTTGCTATCGAGTGGCAAACCGCTAATCGAACATTTTCACGAGAGTCATCTACTAACCTTTTATAATCAGCATCATAAAAAGTAACATAAGGTAGTGCACGGAGTAAGGACGATAACACTTGATTATCTTTTGTTCTAACAATTGCTCGAATAAAAGCGCCTCTAATATCCCCACTGGAACTAGAAGCATCTTTTAAAGCAGCTTGAACAGCTTCTTGTGTACAGTCCAATGATGGAATGAGTTTCATAAATGCAGAGTGACCTAACTTCATGCCACTAACCAGTACTCCTTCTGTTAACCTTGCGCTCGCTCCTTGCAATAGTTGATTCAAATCAGCTATAGCAGATTGATCTCCAATTTCCCCTATCGCCCAAACAACCGTCTTTGTAACTTTGAATCCAAATCCTTTGTTCAACAACTCAGATAAAGCAGGAATACCTTTTTTCCATCTAAGCTTACCCATCGCCCATACAGCCATCTGCACGACATCAGAATGCTTGTCTTTTAATCCTTTTAGGATTTGATCCGCAAACCCCATGTCACGCATTTCACCAATTAAAGCGAAGGTTGTTCGACGAACCTTAAAATCTTTTGCATATAATCCTTGCACGATAGCCTCTTCTCTTTCCTCAACAGAAGAAGACAAGAGTTTTTTTGCCACTTTTACACGAGACTTTTCTTTTCCTTTTGCTAAATCCAAAATAGATACATATAAAGTGCTGTTCAAAAAGCCTACCACCTTTATTTTCAACCTCCATAAAGCACAAGGTCTTTTTCTCCACCCTTATGTACTCTCAAAAACACTGTTTCTAATATATCCTACCTAGAGCTAATGTGGAAAAATATTAAGGTAGAAACTCATCATTAGTTGACATCGATTGAATTTTCAGCCCAAAAAAGATGCCCTAAAAAACTGGACATCCATAAGCCAAGCTTTATTTACCTTTTGTTTCCTTTATCTGCTTATCCGCCCGGATTGCAGCAAAATATGCTTTTGCATCTTCCCGAAATTTCTCTGATAGATGCTTCTTGAGCTGGTTATCTAACCATCTCAATGTTTTATCGCGTAACTCTTGGCGCATTTTCTCTTCCGCTCTGAGCATCGAATTATTAATTACACAAAAAGGATTTGGTGTATCCATATCCACACATCCTGCATCATTCTTATCACTCAAAATACTTTTGCATGAGACATTTTTACATTGGAAAATAGGTTTTGCACCTTCTACTGCCTCAATGACATCCCAAAACGAAACGGATTCTGGTGTTTTGGCTAAACGATAACCTCCTTTAACCCCAGGAACAGAATCAACAATCCCTGATTTTGATAGCTTACCAAACATCTTGGATAGATATGTTTCTGAGATTCCTTGGAATTCAGCAAGTTCCTTAATCCCGATTGTAGTGTTAGGCGGAATATCTATTAAATAAACGAGAGAATGCAGACTATATTCTACTCCAACGCTGTATGCCATACTAATTCCTACTTTCTTATTGCTAATCCTTGTATAAATCCTAGTGAGAATAGTATTAATCTGTCAAGTACAGAAAATACTGTTGACATATTTGTAAATCGATAGTATCATCAACTTGTGTTATCGACGATATAATTAGTCTACAATACAACAAAGGAGTGTTCAACATGGCACAACGCATCAATTACGCGGGACAAAAAAGTGAAAGTCTCGATATCTTATATGGAATGGAAAAATATATTATGAAATCTTCCATTTCAAAAACAATTAGGGAACTAGTTAAAATTCGTGTTTCCCAAATCAATAAATGTGCTTTTTGTATTAACATGCACACAGAAGATGCTCGTAAAGCAGGAGAAACTGAAAAACGTATCTATGGTTTAAATGCTTGGGAAGAATCTCCTTTCTATACAGACGAAGAAAAAGCGGCATTAAAATTGGCAGAAGACATGACTCTATTACCATCAAAAGGCGTTCCAGATTCACTATATGATCATGTTCGTACCTATTTTAGTGAACAACAATTTATAGATCTAGTATTGGCTATTACCCAGATCAACACTTGGAATCGTATTTCCATCGCAACAGGTAATGTTCCTCAATAATTGAGACATTGGTACACAGTTCTTTTGAACCAGAATTGCAAAAGATCGTTTCTTGACGAGGACAACTGTAATACAAAAAGGATGGATTCCGTTAAAGGTTTCCATCCTTTTTTGCCAACTACTGCCGCCCTTCCAAGACTTCCGATTAAACTCATGAAATAACTCGATCATCGTTCGTTTTTCAATTCGTGAGACATAGGAACAGGATATCCTTAAATTCTTCGCAATCTCCCTCCATCAATTAATTTCTTACTACCTTTGTTGAACAAAACGACTTTTGATTAAATGAACAATCCATAAAAGCAATGGAATTCCGATGATGTCCACTATAAATATCAATTGATACCATATGGTCTTCCAGAAGGTTAAATTTGTCATTCCTGTTTTGGGTACAGCAAAGAATCCAATACCAACCAGCAGAAGAACTACAATTAAAACTTTTTTCCAATCTTTTAGGTGAAAGTATTGAGCTATCCCATAGCTAAGCATAAACGTAAAGGTGGACAGCAAAACCAGATATTGTAATATCCAAACCGAGACAGTGAAAATTTCTATATTTTGAATAAAGTCAAAGATCGAAGTCATTTTTACATAGCTAATGAGGGGGTAAGACAAATCCACTGTCACCTTAGAGCCAAAAGCAAGGAAACATATTACTGTCCAAATGACAATTACAATCAACATGGAACTGACACCCCATAGAGCTGTAAAGGTTTCCTGCTTTGGCTTAGAAAAGTAGGGGATGAGCATTAGTGGTAGTGAGGAGACTAAACTCATTATGGAAGTAGCGATAAATGCCCCATAGAGAATATTTTTCCATCCTGATTCTGCATAGATAGGTAGAAGTTGTTCCCAGTCCCATAGTTTTATATTAGCAACCATAATGATGACAATAACGACACAAAAGAGTGGACCCACCCATTCACTAAGTCGACAAATTGCGGTTAAACCGCCTTTAAATAATAGGTAGGCAATAGCTAGGAGGAACAGTAAGAATAATATGGATATAGGTGTTTGTTTGATGACAGCAAGATTTAAAATCCCGATTAAGTCAAAAAAGCATGCTACGATTAACAGGTACCAGGCAATAAAATAGGGAAGAACCAGTAGTTTACCTAGCCATCTCCCCATGATTTCCTGGCTAAATTCTACAATCGTTTTATTTGGATATAACATACATAGTTTTGCTAATAAATAAGTAATGCCAACGGTAAAACAAGTTGCTAAGATCATGGAAATCCAAGCATCTTGTTTCGCGTATAATACGGGAGGACTAATAGCCCAAAAGACGACACTCATCAGGAAAAAGAGCCAAAATATTTGCCACTTAGATATTTTCACCAGCTATTCTCCCCGCTTAAAAGGTATGCTTGGTCCTGTATATCCATGATTACGAATCGTTACCTTGACTTTCACCTTGACAACTGCTTGTGGAAATAGTTTTTGCCATTTGGATTTAATCTTTTTCCAATCAGAGGGATGATAACGACGTAAATTCTCACCAAATCCTAAAATGTCCGTTTTGTATTGATGTTGTATCTTTTGGATTGTACGTTCTGTTTCTTGTTGGAGCTGTTTGCTGATTATCTTCTCTATCTTCTCCAAATTTTGCTGTGGAGTTAGGTCAAAATCAGATTGGTTTTCATGAATTACTCCTGCTCCGAAAAGTTGAATATCGATGTAAACTTGATTACCCTTTAATTTGGATGAGATATTACGCTTCATTTTTTGCATGTTCACAGACAAATAACCTTGTCCATTAGGTATCCATTGCGTAAAAATTTTGTTGGATATTTTTCCAGAAACCCATAGTGCTTCTGCAGCCTCATCATCTTTTAAATAACCGACCAAAAATTGTTTTCGATTGAACAGTGCAATTTGATTGATTTGCACTGGTTGTTCCTCATTAAATTTATCTTTAGGGTGAATTTCAATGGTTTGTATGATAGGACTGGTTCCCTGACTATTAGCAACTATAGAATATGTACGAAAATCAGTAAATCGTTCCTGTATCATACTAACTTTATTTCCTTTAAAAACGGCATCTGTTGAGAATATTTCCAAAGGAACCTCCATTTTTAGAAAGTCTACTGCATCTATACCTTTAATTAAAAACATTTTCGTTTTTAAATTACTTTCAGGACTTCGCGCTATAAAATCCATCCACTTCCCAATTCCATGCTTACAGAAACGTTCACTTAAGAAAACATCGTCCCGATAACCAAGAAATATTTTTCGTGGCAATTTCTCTTGAAGATGTTGAACTGCTGCTTCAATTGTCTTCCCAACAGCGGAAATCACAGTAAAGCTTTTTTTCTTGTTGCCACTTCCTGTCGACTGTCCGCTGATTCCTCCAGGAACAGCTATTTCATAACTTACCTTAACCTGTCCGTCAGATATTTCGTCAAAAGAAGTTGATTCGATTATAGCTCGTTGATTTGGTTCTACCATATCCCAACATCCTGTTAATGGAAAACAACTTATGAGAATAACAAAAAAGATTATGGCTGCTTTCACTTTTGATTCTCTCTATACTTACTTCGAGCCATAATATCACTTGAACGATTCTCACTAAAAGGAGCAATGGGAGATAGGTAAGGAACACCAAAAGGTTCCAACATCATCATGTGAATAAGAATCATACTGATGCCTAATACCAATCCAACTAATCCAAAACATCCAGTCAAAACAATTAAGAAAAAGCGAAGTAAACGTAATGGAGCACTGAAACTATACCGAGGGATGGCATAGGAGGCGATTCCAGTAATTGCCACAACTATAACGATTGGAGCGGAAATAATACCAGCTTGGACAGCAGCTTGGCCAATTACAATTGCTCCAACGATGGAAACAAGAGGCCCAATCTGATTTGGTAGTCGAATTCCTGCCTCCTGTAAACCTTCAAAAACAAATTCCATCAGAATTACTTCGATTACAGTTGGAAAAGGGGAACGCTCACGGGCAGTAGCAATGCTGGTCATGAGAGATTCAGGCATCATTTCTGGATTGTATGTACTTAAAACAACATAGATAGCAGGCAAGGTCAGAGACAAACTAACTAAAATATACCGTACCCATTTTCTAGCTATGGCAAATACATAACGGTCATAATAATCATCCGATGCCTGTAATCCAGACCAAAAGGTAATGGGGAGAACAAGTACAGCCGGACTCCCATCAACGATAACTACTATCCTGCCTTCTATTAGGTTAGCAGTTGCCACGTCTGGTCTTTCCGTGTTTTGGATTTGTGGAAAAGGGCTATAAGAGTTATCTTGAAGCTGCTGTTCTACCTGACCTGAATCAATCACATCATAGTCAGCCATTTGTATGATTCGTTTTCGAATCACTTCTAAAATGGATGGATCAGCAAGATTCTCAATATATGTCATGGTTATTTGAGTTTGTGTCAATGAACCTACTTGAAATGATTCCATTTTTAATCTAGAGGATACAATCCGTCTACGCAGCAAAGAAGTATTCACACGGATACTTTCTGTAAAACCTTCTCTTGGTCCGCGAATAGCTGCTTCATTGCGCGGTTCCTCAACTGATCGTTTTTCAAATTTATTTAAGCTAGTAATAAATGCTGTTATTTCATGATCGACTAGGATTGCCACTTTTGCTTTTAAGATGGATGTTACCAGCTCTTTGAATTGGCTTGTGGAACTGACATTCAGTAATGGAAATAGTTCGAGTTCAGTGGCTTCAGTGAGGTTCAACTCTTGTCTAAATCCTTTTGGTACCCCTTCATATACAAGAGGTTTTACTAAGGTTTGTTCTAATATGTTTGTATCGACCAGTCCCTCGACATAAACAATCAACATGGATGTATCCTGATCAAGGCGAAGAGATCGAAAAACAATATCTGAACAGTTTTTAAAGGCTAATTTTAAATCATCCATATTTTGTTGTAAATTTGTGGACAGTGGATGATCTAACATATCTATATTTTCAGTTGGTTTGAGTGGAGTCTTTTTCTTTGAAAACCATATATTCATCATGATAATCCCCTAAGCGTTGATCTTATGTAGTATGATTCAATATTATGGTTTTCATTCTTTCTACATAGTTGTGAAGTAAAAAAAAAACACCATCGGTTGTATGACACCGCCTATAAGCTGATGTACTTTTCATTGCATTAACAAAATCGTCAAAATCACTTTTATTGTTTATTTGTAATTAATTAACGAAATGTATGCAAAAACTGCAACATTTTATAAACTTCATGTAAGCGCTACCATAAAAATGGAGAAAGGAGCAGGAAATTGAACTTGACAACAAAAATAAGCCTTGCAAATAAACCAAACCAAAATGATTCTGTCATGATCGAGTTATCGGGAGTTAGTAAAGAGTTTGTCAAACCATCAGGTGAAGTTCATACTGTTTTGCGCAATATTGATTTACAAATTGGCAAAGGAGAATTTTGTTCTATCGTTGGGCCTACGGGATGTGGGAAATCTACTACGTTGGGTCTAGTAGCTGGATTTGATCAACCGACAAATGGAACCATTAAAATCCAAGGAGAAATGCTTCAAGGTATGAATCAACATGCTGCGTGTGTATTTCAAACAGAAAATGCTTTTCCTTGGAAAACAGTGATCGATAATGTTTCTTTAGGACTTACTTTAAGAGGAGTCGAAAAAGCAGAAGCATACAAAGAAGCGAGGATATGGATCGAACGCGTTGGCTTAAAAGGATTCGAGAAACATTATCCTCATCAATTATCGGGTGGAATGCGGAAACGTGTTGCGCTGGCACAATGCTTGATCATTCAACCACAAATATTGCTGATGGATGAATCCTTTTCGGCACTTGATGTCCACACTCGCTCTTTAATGGAGAGTGAACTTCTCACCATTTGGGAAGAGACATCTGCATCGGTCATCTTTATTACGCATGATCTAGAAGAGGCTATAGCGCTTAGTGATCGTGTTATTGTACTCACAGCAGGTCCTGCCGCGACTATAAAAGGTGACTATCGAATTGACCTTCCTCGTCCGAGAAATGTATCAGAAATTCGGTTTGACTCTGATTTTATGAGATTACATGAACAAATTTGGAATGATTTACGAGATGAGGTGATGATTAGCTATGAGCAATCCAATCAGTCTTAATAATTCGCTCTCTTCTGAGCCGGTTTCTCGTTTGAAAGAAATGCGTACAAAAGCACTAAAGCGTCGTTTACGTAATCTTGGGCTGCAAATTGGTGTATTTATTGTCATCATGGGTGCTTGGCAACTGCTTGCTAATTACAAACTGATTGACCCTTTCTTTTTCTCCAGCCCCAAAGCAATTTTTTTACAAATCATAGATTGGTTTCAAAATGGAACCAGCCAAGGCCCTCTATATACGCATTTTATAATAACCTTTGAAGAAACGATTCTGTCCTTTGTAATTGGTGTTATTTTGGGTATCATTGCTGGTTATGCACTAGGTATGAGTGAAGTGTTATCTGTCATTTTTGGACCATATATACAAATGTTAAATGCTCTGCCTCGTGTTGTATTAGCTCCGATCTTTATTCTTTGGCTTGGTTTGGGGATGTCTTCAAAAGTGGCTCTCGGAGTGACACTTACCTTTTTTGTAGTATTTTTTAACGCTTTTCAAGGCGTAAGAGAAGTGGATCGTAATCTAGTTAATAATGCACGTCTACTAGGTGCAAACAAAAGGCAATTGGCTATTCATGTCATTATTCCATCCGCACTTACTTGGATTCTTTCGAGTTTGCATTCTAGTTTTGGATTTGCATTAGTAGGTGCAGTGGTAGGAGAATTTATCGGTGCGACAAAAGGACTAGGCTTTCTTATTTCGCAAGCGCAAGGGGCTTTCGATACAACTGGAGTATTTGCAGCGATGGTTTTATTATCTATCACAGCATTAATTGCAGACTGGGCTGTTGGACGATTAGAAAAACGATTTATCGCATGGCGAAATGTACGTCAAGACTAAGCCTATAAATTCGAATATTCGTAATATAATACATGCACAGAGGAGATAGGTAAAAATGAAGGGAAAATACAGGAAACTAAGATGGACATTTATCGTTGGATTAATCGCTTTATTAGTAACAGCGTGCAGTAGTAATGCCGGCACCAATTCTTCTGCACCCAAAGTAAAAATAATGGTTGGCGGAATGGAGAAAATTATCTATTTACCAGCAAAACTGACGGAAAACCTCGGTTACTTCAAACAAGAAGGAGTAGATGTACAACTGATCAACCAAGGCTCAGGACAAACTGCTGAGGAAGCATTGATCGCCGGACAAGTAGAAGGGGTTGTCGGATTTTATGATCATACCATCGACCTACAAGCAAAAGGCAAAAACCTCACATCCGTGATCCAGTTTGCCTCTACACCAGGTGAAACGTTGATGGTTTCCAATAAACTATTAGGTCAGGTCAAAGGAATACAAGATTTGAAAGGCAAAAAAATCGGTGTCACTTCTTTAGGCGCTTCGACTAATTTTTTGGCTAACTATCTGGTTACCAAGGGTGGATATACATCAAAAGATTACATCCCTGTCCCTGTAGGATCAGGTAATACACTGATTGCTTCCATGCAGCAAGGCAGAATTGATTTAGCAGTAACAACAGAACCAACGGTTTCCCTGCTGCAAGCAAAACATCTCGCTACTCCGCTTGTAGATATGTCAGGTGAAGAAGGAACCAAACAAGCACTTGGAGGAGACTATCCGGCTTCCAGCTTATACATGCAATCGGATTATGTGAAATCACATCCAGAAGTAGTTCAAAAAATAGTAAATGCATTTCAAAAAACATTAAAGTATATTCAAACACATACACCAGAAGAAATTGCTAGCAAAATGCCTGGCGAGTACTATGCTGGTGACAAAGACTTATATATTAAAGCATTGACGCATAGTATATCGATGTTTACTGCTGATGGGAAAATGCCTGCTGAAGGTCCAGCAAAAGTATATGATGTATTGTCTACATTTAAGCCAAAATTGAAGCAAGCAAATATCAAGTTAGAAAATACCTATACGACAAAATTTGTGGATCAAGCAAGTAAATCCAATAAATAACCAAACAAGTTGCCCAACTCTATGAGAATGGGCAACTTGTTTGTTAATCTTTGCAGCGATACAATCGTTGGGGACGCCCTACTGTTCCATATAATAATTGTTCTTCTGCTTGCTGAGATTCAACTAAATGGACAAGGTAATTTCTAGCTGTTGAGCGACTAACACCTGACATACTAGCTACTTCTTCTGCACTTAAAAAACGATTTGCTTGCATTAAACAGTCTCGAACACGTTCTAGCGTACGCAAATCGATTCCTTTTTGCTGAAGTTGGTTTAGCGATTGGTTGACAGAGCGCAACTGTTTTAAATCATCGACAACAGTTTGGTCGATGGAAATTGTATTTGATTTTGCTAGTGACATTTTGTACTGAAAATATTTTTTTAACGTCTTCTGTAAACGATCCAGATCAAAAGGCTTGATTAAATAATCAAAAACTCCAAAGCGAAATCCTTCTTCGATTACTTCCAATTCTTTTGCAGCCGTGATTAAGATGACATCACAAGGCAAAGTTTTGGCTCGAATGGTTCTTACTAACTCCATCCCTGATCGATCAGGCATATATACATCTAATAATAATAAATCTGGCTGTAATTCGTTTACTAAATGTAATGCAGTCTCATAATTATTTGCTGTTCCAACTAATTGATAATAAGGGATAGAATTGACTAGCTTGCCATGTAACCTTGCGATCATAAAATCATCATCTACTACAACTACTTGAATGTTTTTTTGCGACAACGTTAATCCCCTCTTTGCTTAGGCAATGTTGCTTGTAAAACGGTTCCAGTACTTGTTGATGTTATGGAAATCTTCCCACCGATGTTTGAAACTAACCGGTGAACAATAGTCAAGCCAAAACCACGATTCTTTCCTTTTGTAGAAATTCCATCTTCAAATATACGTTGTTCAATTTCTGAATCTAGGCCTGGACCTGTGTCATGAACTTTGATTTCTAGGTGATCTGCTTGATCATTGATATAGATACGAATAGTTGAATTTTGATTGATATCCATCGATTTTGAGAGCGCTTCCAAAGAATTTTCTATTGCATTTCCTAAAATAGAGATGACAACCTCTCTATGTGGGCAAGGATCAAGCACATGTGAAGATTGATCGACGGTTAATTGAATACCTAACTCTTTTGCTCGATGCATTTTACCGATTATAATACCGACTACTGCTGGATCATGTATTTGCGCTAAGAAAAATTCCATAAGCAGCTGTTGTTCTTGATTTACTTGACTGATAAATTCTGTCACTTGGTCATATTCTTTTAATTGTATCATGCCAGAAATAGCATGGAGTCGGTTCATGAATTCATGTCTTTGACTTCGTAAATCGTTTAAATAATGCCCTACATCATTCAGCTGTTGGTTTATTTGATCCAATTCTATCTTATCACGGAAGGAGGAGACAGCTCCGATAACTTTCCCATCCAACCAAATGGGTAATAGATTCGCGACAACTAATGTATTTTGAATGATGATTGGTTGATCAATCTGACTAACCCCATCTTCCAAAACTTCTGGAAGTCTAGAGTTTGGTACAATAGCTTGAATCGACTGACTAATAATCTCCTCAGAAAGATCTAACCCCATAATTCGTTTTGCCTCTTGGTTACATGCAGTAATTTTTCCTTCCTGATCTACTGCTAAAATCCCCTCTCGGATTGATTCCATAATTGCCACTTGATTTTGAGCTAACAAAGCGATTTCATATGGTTCCATATTGAAAATTTGTTTTTTGATATGACCAGAAAGCAACTGAGCACCAATGAAACCGAGCAGAAGACCTATCCCAGCAACAATCCCAATGTTCTTAAGCGTTGCAAAAATATCATTCCATATATTTTCAATCAGAAAACCAACTGAGACGACACCAATCTGATGATGGTGATCATCGAAGATCGGTACTTTACCACGTATGGAGAGTCCAAGTGTACCGACTGCTTGAGTAATGCTTTCTTTCCCGTGCAAAACCAAGTTATTGTCACCACCAACCATCTTTTTTCCAATTAAAGCAGGGTTAGGGTGACTATAGCGGATTAAGTCCATATTACCTACAACAATAAATTCTGCACCGGTTTCTCGCTTTATTTTTTCAGCTAATGGCTGTATTTCGGCAGCAGGATTTTTTTTACGAAAAGCTTCCTTTATTTGTGTAGAATCTGCAATCGTTCTAGAAAGAATAAGTGCACGATTTCCAACATCTCGAAACCGTAATTGAATAATGCTGAAAGATAAGACGGATATAACAAGAATTAAGATTAACATAATAATTAAAACTACAAAAATATTAATTTTTGTACGAAGTTTTACATTCTGTTTCATCAATTTGGTGATTCACCTCTATTAACGGGTAAATATAATCCTTTCAAAATATTAAAAATAAGAAAATGCCTCTTTCACGGAAATATAAAACTTGAGGTGATAGTTTCTATATAAAATTTAACTTCTTTTAAAAATATTATATAATTTATTCTCAAAAAAGAAATGGAAAAGTTTACAATTATACATTTCATCTCCTGATAGATTTCGATGTTTTTTATATGATTGAAAAAACGAACGAGAACTACTCACTTCAAACCAGAACGCTTGTATGTATAATGAATCCTACATAAGAGCCTATTACATTTTCCATCTCAAAAGCACAGATGGTGCAAGAGTAAAGTAAAAAAATGATCAATTGGATAACCAAACGATCATTATACTTGAGAATCCAAGCGGCAAGCGTACCCTTGTCGTATCTATGTACTATCAAACAAAAAGCTATGCATCTGCTCGATTTTGTTTTTGATCTGCTTTTTTACTTCTAAATTTACCTTTTCAAATGTCATCCAATCAATGTTTCTTTTACTTTTATCTATTGTCCATACACCGATTGCTTTTCCATTCAAGATAATACTAGCTCTTGATTCGCTAGATCACCAAGCAATATCCTTGATAAAAACAGGTCCAAACCGATCAAATTTAATAATATTTTACAATTAATACTAGTGATTGGCAGTTTCATTAGTTTGTTATGATTCTAGTTTTGAGTTTAGCATGGGGTTATTTGATAGGTTATTTCTTATTTCATGCGTCAGAAGAATAGGTTGAAGGAGTTATAGTTGGAATTATTGTTTTCTTGATCACTTTGAGGCTAAAAACACTTGATTGATTACTCTTTCTTCGATAGGTACTGAATATTACATAAAGTTTAAGTTTAAACAGATAGTGTAAAATAATGCATTTAAAACAAATTGTTATATGGATAGAGGCTGTTGCATGAATCAATTTGAACAAGGGTCACAGAGAACAAACTTCTATGTAACCCTTCTTGAAAGTACAATACTGTTTACTCAGCAGGTACAATGTGAGGATGTCCAGCTAGAAAGCCTCCATCGACAGGTAAGGCCACTCCCGTAATAAACGAAGCTGCGGATGAAGCCAAAAAGCACACTGCTTCTGCGACTTCATCAGGCTTCCCAAACCTTCCTTGGGGTGTCTTTTTTAGAAGGTTGTTTCTATATTCCGGCAGTTTCATCACGCTTGCCGATAACGAAGTTTGAATATATCCCGGACTAACCGCATTCACTCGAATATTATGTTTTGCCCACTCGACAGCAAGACTCTTTGTGTACTGGAGCAACGCTCCTTTTGACGCTGCATAAGCTCCTTGGTAAGGTGCCGTTATATGGGACATCATCGATGTAATATTGACTATGGAACCATTGCCTTGCAGGATCATCTTCCTTCCCACCTCCTGGCACATTCTGTATGTTCCTGTTAAGTTAATATTAAGAATAGTCTCCCATTTATCTTCGGGATAGTCTTCAGCAGGGAAACGTGAATTAATACCAGCACAATTAACCAGTACATGTACCCGATTGTATTTCGAATATAATTTCTCGACAAATTCGGTACAGCTTACACGTTCGCCAACATCCAGTGTATATCCATCCGCGCGACCGCCGTTCTCTTGAATGTGCGCTACCGTATCGTCAACTTCTGAAATCGTTCGGCTGCCAATCACAACTTTGGCTCCGTAAACAGCGAATTTTTCTGCAATAGATCGTCCAATCCCACGCGAACCGCCGGTTACAACTACAACTTGGTCTTGAAGCTCCTTCATCTAAATCACTCCATTAATGTTTTCTTGAAATATGTGGCGGATTCATGATACCCAATGGCGCTGTAGAAAATTCTGGCTCTTCTAGTAGCAAGTGCAACCAGTTTGGAACCACGCTCAACAGCTTTTTCTTCTATTAGTACCATCAGTTTCTTCCCAATTTTCATTCCCCTATATTTTTCTAAAACAAATAATTCTTCTACCCAACTTATTACACCATTAGCGTAGAAAGTTGAGTGATGAAATGCTAATACATATCCAATTATTTTTGATTCTTTCTCTGCAATAAATAAATCAGCATTTTCGTTGCTTAAAATCTCTTTGAAAACTGTAGAGAAATCCCTTTTATTTATTTGAAAACTTGTCGCAAGTTTTGCTGCTAAAGAAAATAATTCCTCTTCGTCTTCAAGAAGTACTCTTCTGAAATAAATATTAATACTCATTCCAATCACCTTCAACAATTTATTTAAATATCAGTAGGGGTCACCTTAATATTGAGTAAGATAACCAAAATGAATTTCAATGTCGCATTGGATATTATGTACTAACCAAACAAAAAGCTATGCATCTGTTCTATTTGCTTTTGATCTGTTTTTCTATTTCTAAATTTACCTTTTCAAATGTCATCCAATCAATGTTTCTTTTACTCTTGTCTATTGTCCATACACCGATTACTTTTTCATTCAAGACAATACTAGCTCTCGATTCTCCGATCTTATTCAACAATAGTTCATAATGCTTTTGGTCAACATACAAAAAACGACTTTCATAATATCCTTTTAAAGTTGGGTCTTCATAAGCTAAAAAAGTTAGCCATCCATCATGCTGAAAAGAGGTGTCTAGGTACTGAGATAAACATTTTGAAGTCATATAATACTCGGTATTCGCTGCATCTAACTCAACTATGATTACCTCACCAACTAATTCTTTTATTGAATCTCGGATTACTTTTGCACTTAATCCTGACCACCAAGCAACATCCTTGATAGAAACAGGTCCAAACCGATCAATATGATAATAGACTAATTTTCTCTGCGCTTCTTTTATGTTGGAAATTCGCGAGAACATTGTGTTTCATAAATATATAGTTCATCACTTTTGATCTATCTAATTTTTCTTTTATAGCCCTCATCATATCTCCTCATTCTTGCAAAAAACTCCAAAAATATTTTCTTAATAACAAGAAACTAGTTCATTATTAACTTTACTGATTCTCATTCATACAAAGCTGTTTGAGTAGAGTCTTTTCATATATAATTACTCTATTCCAATATAAAGGGAAGAAATGATATGGGTAACTGGATTGACCGTGAATTTATTAATGAAGACTTTAGCCATAGAAGATTCCCAGTATCTAAATTAAAGAACTGTCGCTTCACTTCCTGCAACTTTCATCTTGCTGATCTACAAGAAATAAATACTACAAGTTGTATGTTTGATCATTGCAGCTTTGTTAATAGCTCTTTAAATTCTTCTCACCATAAAAATACTGCCTTCACGAATTGCAAATTTGAAGGAGCTAATTTGTTTGTAGTAGTATTTCAAGATTGTAAAATGACAGGCTCTTCTTTTGGCGAAGCAAACATGTCGGGCGTCTCTATCAGAGGCGGGAATTGGTCGTACACCTCTTTGAGACATCAAAAACTGTATCGTTGTAACCTATCCGGTGTACAATTTATCGAAGCTGATCTATATCAAGTGAGTTTTGAAAAATCAGATTTAAAGAATGCCGATCTATCCTACGCACAGGTAGCAGGTGTTTCCTTTCAAGGGACCGATTTAAGAGGAGCAACATTAGATGGTATTGACCTTAAAAATTTAAATCTTAAGGGAGCCCAGATGGATTTAGTACAAGCTGTACAATTAGCAAAATCCCATGGTGCAAAAGTAGAATAAAAAAATGATCGGTTGGATTAGCGACCAAACGATCTTTTATATTATTTGTAAAAGATGAGTATCCATTATTGAGTCGATCTATTAAATGCTTTAAGATTTTCAATTCTTCCAGTGTATTTATCTATCCCTTACTATCTTCCTTAACTCGTATTCCCCCGCCTAAGCAGAGCTGATAGGGGTCAATCCGGGTGATTCTCCCGTTATCGGCTAGGTGGGCATGGGCGTTTCGCCTTCTTCCAAGTCAAGGTATCCATACGCGCCGCACCGCCGATGGTTGATAACCCATACTGTTAACCGACGCCGCTTCGATTCTGCTGACTCCCTAGGTTTATCAATGGCATCAGCCTCTACCAAACCCTAATTCTTCACCAAGACGTAGGAAGTAATATGATTTTCCCCGTCGTTTGACGAGCTTCCATTAAGCGATGCGCTTGCGCTGCCTCCTCCAAGGGGAAAAGGTGATTCACAATCGGCCTGATTTGTCCTGAACTCACGCGACGGAAAAGATCGCTCAAGTCCTGAAGAAACAAGTCGGGTCGAGTACTAATAAACCCGGAGTAATACCCTGTCACTGTATGACATCGTGAAGTGAGCTTTTCGCTGTCAACGATCCCTCGTTGCCCACTAATAGCTCCGAACATGACAATGCGCCCCATCGGTGCCAAGTAGGTGAAGTTCTCGGAAAATGTGCTCCCTCCCTTCATTTCAAGAAGCAAGTCGACTCCTTTTCCATCCGTTTCTTCCATAACGCGGTCTATCCACCCCGTTTGGGTGTAATTGATCCCTACGTCGGCCCCAAGGGAAAGCGCTAGATCGAGTTTCTCCTGGGTACTGGCTGAGGCAATGATCTGCCCTGCACCCAATGCTCTGGCCAATTGCACGGCCATTGTTCCTACTCCTCCCGCAGCGGCTTGAATAAAGATTCGTTCACCTGGTTGCAAACGCCCAAAAGTGGAAATAATTTGGTATGCAGTGATTCCCTGCAATGGTAGAGCAGCCGCATCCACCGCATCCATACCTGCCGGTATTGGGAAGACCACAACGGCAGGTACCGTAAGATACTCTGCGTAACCACCGTGTGGAACTAGCGCGATCACTTGTGATCCGGTTGAGACACCTGTAACACCCTCTCCTATTTCTATCACTGTTCCCGCCACTTCAACTCCAGGAGTATACGGTAATGGCGCTGGTTTTCTAGTGGCATTGCGACGAACTGAAATATCGGTGTAATTGACGCCAATTGCTTCGGTTTGGATTAACACCTCGCCAGGTTTCGGTTTGAGAGGATCGGTCTTCTCTACCTTCAGTACTTCAGGTCCGCCGTATTCATACATACGTATAATCTTCATGATTTCATCCTTTCAATCCTCATTGTTTTTTTCAGCACCCTGTTCAATATGCGCAAAGCGCCAGAGTGCTTGTCGAACAGCATCGTTATGGCCCGTTTCCAGTTCTATCAGTGCAGCCTCCGCTATTAGAACAACAAAGAGTTGGGCGCTGATATCGGCATCTGGCCATCCGAGTGCCGTAAAATCCGCATGAGCCAGAGTGAAGAATTCCGCTCTGCGCCGTTGCACCTCCGCGCTAATCAGTGTTTCAGAACGCGCCTCCAGCAAAAGCGCTTTGACTGCGCGCTCCTGCAAACACCCATCCAAGTACGTTTTCGTGCTAGTACGAAGGCGCTCTCCCCCCGGAGATAATCCTGCGATTGCCTTGAAAATTGTGTCACTTAATCGATCGTAAAACTGCTCGTGGAGCGCAGCAAGAAAGCTGGTGCGATCCTGGAAATGCACATAAAATGTGCCTTTGGCCACCCCTGCCTTTTTGACTATAGCGTCTACCGTAAGACGGGTGAGGCCTGTGGTCACGCTGAGTTCGTAGCCAGCATCAAGAAGAGCTTGTCGTGTTGGATGAACCATAAGATCTCCTTTCCGATAAGAGAGATTGCAAAAATGGATCGATCGCTTGCAAAAATGCTTCCGGATCTTCTGAAAAAGGCTCATGACCTGTTTCCAAAACAACCGTTGTTGCACCTGGCACACTTGCTAGGGTATTCTGGCCATCACGGTCAAAGCGAATAACTGGATCATAACGACCGTAGACTAAAAGTGTTGGAGATGTAATATGTGAGGCTGAGGAACGTAAATCATACTCGGGATGGAGAAAGCTACGCCAGACAGCAGCGTCAACCGCTACCCGTGAAGAAACTGTACGTCCTTTATCTATACGTGAAATAATTTTCTCCACAAGTGGTGTGCGATTTTTGAGGTAAAACTTAGCAAAACGAGTAGCAATTTGACGAGTGACAAATTCGTTCCCTTTGATTCTACACAACAATCGGGTCAACATCGTTTTTGACGTAAATCCACCCGAAGAAACAAGGATAAGCCCGAGAATGCGATCAGGTTGTCGAATCGCAAGACGTGCGGCTGCATAACCTCCAACAGAATTTCCTATAAAAATGGCAGATTCGAGATTCATCTTCTCTACGAACTCTTCCAACACATCAGCCATCAACATAGCGGTGGCCGATTGAGGAGGTTGGGGTGCTGGAGAACCTCCGTAGCCAGGCCAGTCAAGAGCAATAGTGCGATATGTTCGGGAAAGAGTTGGAATGATACCTTCGAAGTGCTGGTGATCACCTGGATTCGCATGAAGAAGAACCAAAGGAATTCCAGTTCCTTGTTCCTTGTAAGCCACCCTTCCGATGCTTGTTTCAATGGTGAGCATGTAAAGACCTCCTAAAGATGTTGGAAATACTCCATTCAAATACTGAGACTGACCAGTCAGTCATATTATATGAATTAGTTTAGAATATGTCAACTCGGTTCCGGTGCAAGAAATCAAAATTGACTAACCTTCTCAATTATCCCCAGTTCGAAAAAATCGAAAGAAATTCTCCAGTCTCTTCTGGTTCATTCCCTTCATTTTTTGATTTAAATAATGATCTCCGTAATGCAGGAGAATATAAACCGCTTCCAAGAGAGTGTAACGGGTATCGGCTTTCTTTAATCTTTCTACAAGCTCCACATAGTGATCTCCCTCGCCGCAACAGTAACAAAATATTCTGATAATTCTTTGCTTGTCTCCACTGTTTCTCTTAGTTCCATCTCTGACATTCTTCCTTTGTATCCACCACTGTGCATGTAACTACTTCTACTTCGTTCCTCTGAGTGTGAATGGGATTGGCGAATATGTCATGCGATTTCCCCTGTATATAGGTCATTCCATTCAGCATTTCTATGACCTGAACATTTAACAAAGAGAATTCAATCTTTTTTCCATCTATCGTTTGAATTTGAACCATACTCTCTTTCTTACGAAAACGAGATAGAAAGGATGGTGTCTCTTCTAACTGCATGACCATATGCAAATCTTTCTTCTGATCCAAATGATCAAATAGTTTCTGGTAATTATGAGACAATCGATATCCTGAAAAAGACTTGATAAACTCCCAAAATCTTTTTACTTTGTCCCAACTTCCAGCAACGATAAGCTGAAAAAAGTTTGATTCTTTTTCCTTCCAATTTGGTAGAGATGGTAAAGATGTATTTACTCGATTTGCTTTCATGATCATCCTCCTGATTTATAATAGTGTTTGTTTAAAGGTTATACTCAACACACCACGAATAAAAAACAAGCAAGTAAAAGTTTAATTTCACATTCTTTATTGTAATTTCATTTGAAAACAATCCATTTCACAGTCATTTTCAAAGCAAACATCTTAAAAACATCAATTAGTACTCTACTCCATTATTCTGAACAATTATAATTGTAATTTAATTAGAAAATAATTACAAATTTATATATTTACTGTTTTTTCTAATAAAAATCCATCAATCGGAAGGAATTACCGTTTCTTTTGCTTAATTATAAAAACACTAATGTAAACTCTAAGAAAAATACAAGGAGGATCATTTTCATGTCCCTTCCGAATTTTAGCAAAGAAAAATTGGGAGAAATTTTTCGTACAGCTAGAAAGAAACTTGGGTTAAGACAAGAGGATATAGCCCACAAATCAGGATTATCTGTTTCGACGGTTAGTAACATCGAACTTGGAAACCACCGAGTCAAAGAAGAAAACCTGATTTCTTATGCAGAAGTGATAGAGATGAAAGAAGATATATTCGGATTACTATCAGAAGCAAAAAAAAGAATGCAGGATACTCAACAAGAACTCTTAAAAATTGAAATGATTACTTCTGCTGAACCGGATGAAGCGCTAATGAAACTAGATAAACTTAATAAAAATAAATATCTCGAACACAGTAAAAATCTTGCACCTATTGCTTTTTATTTATGGGGGAAATGTTATTTTGAGAAAAAAAAATGGTCACAGGCTGAAAAATCTTTACGAGATGCTATTGCACTTATAGAAGAGCAATATGAGGAAAATCAAGAGTTGAAGAAGTCTAATATTTTAGCTGGTTGCTTGAATGATCTTGCAAGGATTGCCTTTTTCCAAAGTGATTTTAAACGAGCACTTCAATATGTTGAAAAAGGATTACAGAGTTTTATTGATCAAGGTGATCGGTTGTATATGAAATATTTTCTATTGTTAAATAGATGCGTATACCTTGAGAAAATGAACAATGATAAGGTTAACAATCAAGAGAAAATCATCGTATCATTAGAACAGTTACAAAAAAGTATTTCTGCATTTGACAAAACAGAGGATATGTTTCAGCTTGTAAGATTATCAGTCATCATCCAGTATTATGAAATGTATGCGAATGTATGGAACAAAATTGGTATGACCGAAAAAGCATACGAACTTGCTCAAAAAGGTATTAATATCGCTTGGTTAAACCTTGAATTCGACAGGTTATTGACACTTTGGAATACAATGGGTAATATATTTCTCCATAAGGGTAACATTTTGAAAGCTAAAGAATACTTCTTTCAAGCTTTAGACATTCAATCAAAAATAAAGCGGGAATATTTATTAATACCTACTTATATGAATGTAGGAATGCTATATTTGAAAGAGAATGATCCAGAAACTGCAAATAAATATTTAGAGAAAGCTTTATTTATCAGTAAAAAAAATGGGGATGCAATTGGACAAATCAAAGCATTACAAGCAAAGGGACATGTAAACATCGTACAAAATGCCTACACTGATGCTATCTCCTCTTTTGAAAAAGGCTATGAACTTGCAGAACATCATGAATTTCTCTATCTTAAACTTGAGATGATGGACAACATATGTACGTGTTATAAGAAACTTGAGCAAAAAGATGAGTTTTTAACATCTGTTGAGAAGACATATCTTATCAGGCAACAAATTAGAGATAAAGAAGAAGGAGGTCTTTTAGAAAATGTCTAGTTATTATGAAGGCGATCCAGAAGGTTAACTATTAAGGATAAAAAACAGACTTTTATTATAATTAGTTCTGTTTTATAAAATTCAGTAACATATTTTGAGGTTCAAGCGGAGTAATCAATTAAATTGATTACTCCTTTGTTTGAATAGCTTTCTTTTACTCCTAGCCAACTACTTCCTTTTAAAACCCCAACATTTTTAAAAAGAAGGCTCTGTTAAATAATATTGTTGATAATCGTATAAAATGAAAGGACCTAAATTAAGGTCCTTTCATTTTGTTACCCCTTCACAGAAAGATAAGCATTCTAATCAAATAAACGAATATATTTTTTTATTCTTTGAAAAAACAAACTACGAAAAAGAAAATAAATGAAGTTACAGAGTAGTCCAAATAATATTAACAGTTTTAAAAGATCAAAAGACACGAATATATTTATCACTAATTCAACCACTTTTAGTGGATTGGTAAACAGTATCCAAGAATTTATATGCTGAAATCTCCCCAACACCACTCCAAAAGCAACAAGGAAATTAAAAAGGATTAACCATATAACTTTTCTTTTTTTGAAAACATTTACTCGTTCCACAATTTTCTCGAATGGAAGAAATGAAAAGAGAAACGTTATTATTCCGAACAATTCCATTAGTAAATACTGCACAAGCAACAGCATGCGACTAGATGGAAATGCTGTAATATTCCATTGATAACTTAAATGTCCCAAATCGGTGAATAAGTAAGCTGTGTTTGGCAAAAAGAGTAACCATAATAAACCAAAGATAAATTTTGTGACTCTTAATCTCACACGTAAAAAGAGATATGTGAATACTACTGAGATAAGTGCGATGGTACAATTTGAAACTTCAATTTTGAGCCATTTGGGTTTTTCTAAAAATCCCCAAATCAAAAACAACACAGAAAAAATAAAGAAAATTGCGATTAGAACACCCCACCAGGTCTTATACCATACTGGTTTTGACTGATCCACACTAATCACCCTCCTAAGTGCTTTCAAGCTTATATGAAAACTCATTTTTAATGATGTCCTTTCATGCCATTTGAAACCAATCACTTTTGCCATAATTATATAACCGTTATAGAACAAAAATTCATTTTATTCAATTATCAACAAAATCGTTTAACAGAGCCAAAAAAAAAAGCATCACCATGAGCATATCCCAAAAGGAAACTGCCATGACAATGCTCTATATAAGCTAACTCTACTTATTCAACCGCAATACCAAAGAATCAGCAGCTTCCATGATTACCTCAGGTAATGTTGGATGCGCATGGATGGTGAGGCTTAGGTCTTCCGCTTGTGCACCCATTTCGATGGCAAATGCTGCTTCTGCGATCAAGGAGGATGCTTCTGGGCCGACGATTTGTACTCCTAGAAGGAGTCCACTGTCTTTGTCTGCTACGACTTGGGCAAATCCTTCGGATTGGTTCATGGACAATGCGCGTCCATTTGCTACGAAGGAGTAACGTGATGCAACAGGGTTATAACCTTGTTCTTTTGCCTGTGTTTCGGTGAGACCGGTGTATGCGATCTCTGGGTCACTGAAGATAACAAAAGGCATCGCTTGATAATCGATCGCACTGTTTTGTCCTGCGATCACTTCAGCGGCTACTTTCCCTTCGTAACTTGCTTTGTGTGCAAGGAGTGCTCCACCTGCACAGTCACCGATTGCATAAATATGTTCCACGCTGGTGCGGCATTGGTCATCAATTTTAATGAAACCACGCTCATCCAGTTCTACACCGATATTTTCAAGGCCGATTTCATCGGTATTAGGTTTCCGTCCAACCGCTACAAGGCAGTAATCTGCGGTGAACTCTTTTTCTTCTCCGCCTATTTGGGCCTTGACGACAACTTCTTCCCCTTTGTTTTCTCCACCTTGAACCATAGCCTCGGTAATTACTTCTACACCGAGTTTTTTCAGTTTACGGGAAACGATACGGGTAAGTTTGTCATCTGTACCAGGCAGTAAAGATTTTGTTCCTTCTAAGATGGTAACTTTCGCACCTAGTTTTGCATAAGCGGTTCCTAGTTCAAGACCAATATATCCACCGCCAACGACTACTAGTCTTTCAGGAACTTCTTGCAGGTTGAGTGCTTCGGTTGAAGACAGAATGCGTTTTCCATCAAAAGGCAATATCTTCAATTCAAATGGACGGGAACCAGTTGCGATGATGATGTCCTGGAATTTATATGTTTGGCTTGTTGTTTCGCCTACAACGCGAACAGCATCTTTGGCATTGAAAAAGACATCACCTGTAACTACTTCTACTTTGTTGCCTTTCATCATTTGGCCTACGCCGCCAGTCAACTTTTTGACTACGCCATTTTTCCATTCCATCAGTTTTTGCATATTGACTGCAACGTCACCTTTTACTTCCAAACCAATTTCTTCTGCTTCTTTGATTTGGGTAAAACGCTCTGCCGCAGTAATGATTGCTTTACTTGGAATACAACCGCGATTGAGGCAGACTCCACCGAGTTCATCTTTATCAACAATCGTAACACTACGACCTAATTGTGCTGCACGTGCAGCAGCAACGTATCCACCTGGTCCAGCTCCGATAACGAGTACATCTACTTCTTGTGCTAAGTCTCCAACTACCATTTTATCTCATCTCCATCATCAATAGGTTGGGGCTCTCAATGAGGCGTTTTACTTGGCTGAGGAAACGAGCAGCCACATCTCCATCAACTAAGCGATGGTCCACTGTAAGGGACAAGTACAACTGTGGACGAGCTACAATTTCACCTTGATATACAACGGGTTTTTCTTTAATCGTACCTACACCAAGTATCCCCACCTCAGGGTAATTAATAATTGGTGTAAAATGTTGTGTTCCATATCCACCAATATTGGAAATGGTAAAGGTACTGCCTTTAAACTCGGACGCTTCTAATTTCATATCACGTCCACGAACAGCTTTATCGATAATTTCGTCTGCAAGATCAAAGATGGACTTGCGGTCTGCATCACGCAGAACAGGAACCATCAAACCATTGTCGGTAGCTGTAGCCATACCAATATTGTAGTAGTTCTTGATCACAATCTCTTGCTTCTCATCATCAATCGAAGCATTCAAAGTTGGGAATTGACGAAGAGCAGCGATTACAGCTTTTATGATGAACGGCAAATAGGTAAGTTTTGTGTTGCGCTCCTGTGCAATCGGCTTTGCCCAACTGCGTATGGCTACTAATTCCGTAGCATCTGCTTCATCCATGATGGTTACATGTGCTGCGGTATGCTTGCTCTCTACCATACGTCTAGCAATGGTACGGCGGATGCCGCGCAATGGAATACGTTCTTCAGAACCGATCTCTGCTGGTGCAGCAGGACTTGTTGTACTTGGTGTTTTTTCTGTCAACAGTTTCACTTCATCTGCTTCGGCAGCTTTCGCTTCCCCACCCTCGGCAAATTTCCGCACATCTTCTGCGGTAATTCTGCCATTTTCACCCGTAGCTGTTACTTGATGAATATCTACACCAAGTTCACGAGCTAACTTACGAGTTGATGGCATTGCCAGCACTTTTTGCTTCTTATCACTAGCTGGTTTACTTTCCTCTTTTGCAGCAACAGGTTTTTCTTCTTTTACTGGCTCTTCTACTTTTGCAGGTTCTTCTGGTGCTGCTTCCTCTTCTGCTTGATCATGAACTTCGCCTTCTGCATCAATAACAGCGATGACAGAGTCTACAAGGGCGACTTCTCCTTCTTCTACCTTCACTTCTTTGACAGTTCCAGTTACAGGAGAAGGAATCTCAACTACTGCTTTATCTGTTTGTATTTCAGCAAATGGGGCAAATTCTTCAATTTTATCCCCAGCTTTTACAAATAGCTTAACAATTTCACCTTCGTGGATACCTTCACCCACGTCAGGCAGTTTAAATTGATAGGCTGCCATATGTAAGTCCTCCAATCATCTTAAAAGCTCTTAAGAGACGGTGGTGCATCCACCGCCTTACCTTAGTAAGACATCACTTTTTGTATCGCTTTTTTCACACGTTCCGGACTTGGAATCCACTCTTCTTCAATCAGCGGGAAACCAAGTACGGTACTTGGTCCAGTAACACGAAGTACAGGAGCTTCGAGATGAAAAATAGCTTTTTCATTAATTTGAGCAATTAACTCTCCAGCAATACCTGCTTGCTTAGGTGCTTCTTGGACAACAATTGCCCGGTTTGTCTTTTCGATGGACTGGACAACTGTATCCATATCCAATGGACTCAATGTACGAAGATCGATCACTTCTACGCTCACGCCTTCTTTTTCTGCTGCTTCCGCCGCTTTTAAAGAAGTGTGAACCATTGCTCCATAAGTAAAAAGACTGACATCTTTACCTTCTTTCACCACATTCGCTTTGCCAATCGGCACTGTGTACTCGCCTTCTGGCACTTCGCCTTTTATGGAGAAATACAATTTTAGATGTTCCATAAAGAACACAGGATCATTATCTCGAATGGCAGAGATCAGCAGTCCTTTTGCATCGTATGGATTGGAAGGACAAACTACTTTGATCCCAGGTGTTTGTGCGATAAGCCCTTCTAAACTATCACTATGTAACTCTGGAGATTTTACACCAGCACCAAAAGGTGCACGGAATGTTACAGGGCAGTTATAACGGCCGCCAGAACGATAACGCAGACGAGGTGCTTGCACCAGAATAGAATCCATCGCTTCAAAAATAAATCCGATAAATTGAATCTCAGCAATTGGCCGGAAACCTTGTGAGCCAAGTCCTACTGCGAGTCCACCAATCCCAGATTCTGCAAGTGGTGTATCAAAAACACGGTCAACCCCAAACTCTTTCTGTAAGTTTTCCGTAGCTCGGAATACTCCACCATTTACCCCTACATCTTCCCCAAAAATAAGGGTATTTTCATCTTTGGATAATTCTACACGCATAGCATCATTGATTGCTTTTACCATTGTTAGTTGTGCCATGTTAATGTCCTCCTAGTCTGCATACTCCGCTTTTTGTTCTTCCAGATGGGGAGGAGTCGTTTCGTACATGTTATCGATCAAATCGACAATTTTCATTTTTGGATATTGGTCTGCTTTTTTGATCTCCGCAGTGACCGTATTTTTTGCTTCTTCGAT
Organism: Shimazuella sp. NTD250; assembly: GCF_059510375.1. Taxonomy (NCBI): domain Bacteria; kingdom Bacillati; phylum Bacillota; class Bacilli; order Caryophanales; family Thermoactinomycetaceae; genus Shimazuella; species Shimazuella sp. NTD250. The sequence goes on from NZ_JCAJZS010000001.1 coordinate 705,916, forward strand.
GACCCCTGTTTCCATCTCTTCTGTCCAAAGTTTTTTGCCTTCCAGATATACACGGAAACGGGTTAGTGGTTCTTTTTGTTCCCATTCGGTAGGTTCTTCTTTGGTACGGTATCTCGTTGGATCATCTCCGGACATGGAGTGAGGCCCAATTCGATAATTCAATGCTTCGATCAGAGTTGGTCCTTCACCATTGGCAGCACGTTCTTTTGCTTTTGCCACAGCTTGGTAAACAGCTAGTACGTCCATTCCATCTACTTGAATAGAAGGGATTCCAGCAGCTATTCCTTTTTGAGCAAGAGAAGCGGCAGCAGTTTGTTTGGTTACAGGTGTGGAAATCGCATAGCGATTGTTTTGAACAACAAAGACAACAGGCAGTTTATAAACACCTGCAAAGTTCATTGCTTCATAAAAATCACCTTGTGAACTGCCACCATCACCGGTATATGTAATTACGACGTTTTTGGTATTTCGTTTCTTAAGAGCCATCGCTACACCAGAAGCTTGTACATATTGTGCACCAATAATAATTTGTGGTAACAGGACATTTACCCCTTCAGGTATTTGTCCGCCGTGTTGATGTCCACGAGACCAGAGAAACGCTTGATACATGGGATAACCATGAAAATGAAGCTGAGGAATATCACGATATCCTGGCAAAATAAAATCTTCTTTGTCCAGTGCATATTGGCTGCCGATCATGGTAGCTTCTTGACCAGCAACTGGTGCATAAAATCCTAGACGACCTTGACGTGCAAGTCCTGTAGCACGCTGATCCCAAACACGAGTAAATACCATGCGTTTCATCAATTCTTGCAGCTGTTCGTCACTGAGATTGGGCACTTCATCTTCATTGACGATCTTACCTTCAGGTGAAAGCACGGAAAAAGTTGTAATCGGTGCAACTTTAATTTCCGATTCCAGTAAACTCTGGGCTTTCAGTTTGGTTCTAGCCATGAAAGATCACCTCGAAAAAAATATCAACAAAATAAGTATGATTCAACAAACGATCTGGAGCTTTCTTGGTAGTTTAACGATTAAAAGAAATCAATGCTATGTATCCTGACGAGCCTACTTGTTTTACTCATGTCTATCATACCGTAAGCCTGCCCCTTCTTCAAAGGCATGAGAAAAGAATACATATGCAGTGCAACATATGCCCATAAGAAAACATGAATTTATCAGTAGCATTAGCCTAACAAACTGTCGCTATACCAATTATACCTCCAAATGTTGTAAACCCGAAAAACAGACAACATAAAAAGAATTCCCTCTCTAACTCTACTGCTTTCCTCTGAAAGAAACAATACATAAAAGCATAGTATTTCAATCGACTGCTCTGAACATATGTAAGTCGGATTTTTTTAGGGATTCCTTGATTTAAAAAGCAAAAACATGCTTGGATAACACTTACATTTTTTTTAAAAAAGTAATATTATGGCATTATTTACCAATATCATTCCGATCACATACACCTTGTGATAAAATAGAGCTATTTGAAAATAAAGTTAGGACACAGAATAAGTTCTCCATCTAATAGATCAAAATCAAAATACAAACACAACATACCTCCCTCATTTAAAATACATGCATTCTTATTTTAACATATTTGCGCAGGAAGTCTCTCGCTTCTATATAAGCTAAGAGGGAAGTTCATCAGATTAAAGGATGATTACTCATGATTTTACCAAGTCAACATACACCCTTACTATGGGGAGACAAACGTTACCATACATGGAACTATCATTTGCGCCAAGTTCATGGGCAAAAAATATGTAAAATTCCGCTGGATGGAGGATTTACATGCCCAAACCGCAATGGCGAAGTCGCTGTGGGCGGATGCACGTTTTGCAGTGCTCGGGGCTCTGGCGATTTTGCAGGTTATCGACGAGATGATTTAGTAAAACAATTTGCAGCAGGAAAGAAAATGATGCATGAAAAATGGCCGAATGCAAAGTATCTTGGTTACTTTCAAGCATTTAGCAATACGTATGCTCCAGTAGAAGAATTGAGGGAAAAATACGAAGCCATCTTAGAACAAGAAGATGTCATCGGTTTATCGATTGCCACCCGTCCTGACTGCCTTCCAGATGATGTAGTAGAATACCTATCGGAATTAAACGAACGCACTTATCTTTGGGTAGAACTGGGACTGCAAACGATCCATGAACACACTTCCAACTTGATCAACCGAGCACATGATTCACAGTGTTTTATAGACGGAGTTGCCAAACTGCGAAAACATGGCATTCGCACTTGTGCACATATCATTCATGGATTACCAGGTGAAACACCCGATGAAATGCTAGAAACCGTCCGAGCATGCGCCAATATGGATATTCAGGGGATCAAGATCCACCTCTTGCACCTTCTACGCAATACTCCGATGGTGAAACAATATGAAGCAGGGCTACTAGAGTTTTTGGATAAAGATACGTATGTAAATTTAGTATGCGATTCGCTAGAAATGCTGCCGCCTGATGTCATTATCCATCGGATCACAGGTGATGGACCGCCAGAGATCATGATGGGACCGATGTGGAGTACAAAAAAATGGGAAGTTTTAAATGCGATTGATCAAGAGATGGCAAGACGAGGGTCTTGGCAAGGGAAATATGCCAAAGTAAGAAATGAAAAGGAAATTATTAAAACGGCATGAGTACAGTTTGATTAACCGATTAATTAGAAAAGTAGTATCACATCATTGATCTAATCATTATGATCTCACTCCACCTTCTAAAGAGATTTATGGATGTTACTTAATTGAAGTTACAAAAACATCAGAGATGTTCAGTCTTATTACACTTCCATATACGGCTACACCCCTCCTGTTGAAGCAGGAGGGGTGATCTGTCTCAATTCGTTTTCTTTTTCTTATCGAGACGAGTGATCCATCTACGGAAATAGAACCACACCGATGCAAGCAGGGCAATACAGACGTACTGAGCAGTCTGTGCGATGAACAGTTGTTGCCATCCCCAGTGGTTATGGGAGACCAGCCACACCCCGCCGACAAGCAGTGCAGATCCCACCACCCAACCAAAGAGAATTGGTCTGGTATTGGAAGTACCTCGAAAAGCACCATTTACGATCGAACCGATTGCCCAGAAACTATCCATGATCACGAACACAGACAACATGAAACTAGCATGTTGCAATACCCGAGGATCATTGGTAAATAGACGAACAATCCAATCACCGATCAGGAATTGGATGAGCCAAACAACCCCTGAAAAGCAGGTAACTAGACCGATTCCCCAACTACAATACCTCATCACTTCCCGGTAGTTTCGCTTTCCATATTGCTCTCCTACCAGTGTAATGGTGGCATTGGTATATCCAGACACCATCGGAGGCATCAGAACTTTTTTAATCTGTTGTGTGATTCGTGAAGCAGCGTAGACATCTGGCCCATAGGAAATGAGGATGCGGAAGTAGTAAAACATCGTGACCTCATTGGACAAATTAGATCCCATGAGTGGCAGGGACTCCGTCACCAATCTTTTCTGAATTGGCCAGTCCAGCTTCCACGAAACCTTCTTACCAAGGAAGATCTTTCGCCGAAGCTGAAAAATCAGATAGCTCATGCCCACCATACGAGAAAGGACAGTTGCACATGCAACCCCCACAACTCCAAAGTGGAACCAGAAGATGAATGCTGCATCGATTACCAGATGAAAAGCATTCATCCAAAATCCTGCCTTAAGAGCAGATTTGCTATCTTTGATTCCTCGAAGCGCACTTCCAAACGTGACCATCAGAAATGAAAAGATCGAAGCACCACCCACGATTCGCAGATAATCCGCGCCGATCTCCACGATCTGTTCGTCAGCTCCATAGAGCCGGAACATTTCTGGTGCAAAAACGATACATAGCAGCCCCAAGAGCAAACTGAGCCCAGCAGATAGGTACACCGCCTGGATGATCATCATTTGACGAAGCTCGTTTGTTCTTACCCTTACACCAAGTGAACGCAAGTGCTTCACTTTCCAATGAGGAAAATGCTTCGATCCGGGTAGCTTCCTCTTCTTATAGGTAAGTGAATCCCTCTTCTTCGCACCCAGTGTTTGTGCTACCATGGCATTTGTCATGCTGCCGACTGCACTTGGGAATACGCCTACCACAATCAGAATAGAGGATGCCAATCCTAGCGAACTCACTGCACCTAGACCCAACCTCGCTACGAAAATAGCATCTACAAATACCACTCCGATTTGTAGTGCATTTTCGAGAATGTTCGGCCACGCTTGTTTGTTCAAATCTCGCACATATCGGTTAATCATTACCTTTCCTTACACTAGAAATACCACTATATTAAGTATACTACAAAGTAGCAATGATTCTAATATTCATTCTAAGATTATCGTGCCTTAAAATCTTACGAATGAGTTCGAATGATCTTTCTGAACTCCTGTTCATCTACATTACATCCAGTAAGAACAGCTGCTACGTTCCTCCCCTTCACATTGACGTATCCAGCGAGCAGTGCAGCGACACCAACGGCTGCCGAACCTTCGATCTTCAGATCATGTTCCTTGTACAGCCACGCCATCGCCAGAGCGATATCATTCTCTTCGACGAGCACAATATCGTCGACAAGACGAGTCACGATATCAAAACATCCTTGGCCAATGCCGCCACTGAGTCCCTCCGCCAAAGACTCTTCGTATGTCACCTTGATGATTTCGCCTGCACGAAAAGAGCGGAACCAAGGCGGAGATGCCACCGACTGAACACCGATGACCCGAATATCGCTTTTGATCGCCTTGGCCGCAATAGACAATCCACTTAATAGACCACCTCCACCAGCTGGGACAATCAGTGTGTCGATGTCAGGATTTTCTTTTAGTACCTCTAACCCAATCGTACCGTGTCCAGCGATGATCGACTCGTCTTCAGACCCATGAATATCGATCCAATCATTGCGGTAAGCAAGTTCTTGGGCGTGAGCCTCCGCCTCGTCGTATGTGCTGCCATACTCAAGCAACTCCGCTCCATTGGATTGGATTGCTTCCCGCTTCTTCAGAATGGTATACTCAGGCACGACGACTTTGGCTAGAATACCCAGTTTATTTGCTACATACGTGACTGCCAAGCCATGATTCCCGCACGAAGCGGTGATCACCCCCTTTTCACGCTCTTCTGCTGTCATCAACAGCATCCGATTGATCACGCCGCGGAACTTAAACGCGCCAGTCATTTGGCGGTTTTCCTCCTTGAGCCAAATATTGTTCGCCCCTATCATCGCCGACAGCTTGGGCGACTTTTCCATTGGTGTCTTGTTCACATAGCAACTAATCCGCTTCTGTGCCTCGCGGATATCAGTGTACGTTACATCCAAATGATGCTGCACTATGTCTCCTCCCCATTTATCCTGCTTGATATTTCCCTGTTAGTCTAACTCGTTTTGAAAACGCCGCGGTCTGGTAACGCCACTGAGTTATTTGTGCAACCTTATATTTCTAACAGTTAAAACACTGTTCTGCACTTCTAGCGCAGCTCTTATTAGTTATATTTCAATTTCAATATTATGAATAAATAAAAATTATTTTAGATGTTATTACAGAATTTCTTAACATCTATATTTTAATGATATTTTCAACTATATTACATGTTTTCCGACTCCTCCATGTTTTGAATTTGTTGAAACTAACATGGAGGAAATTTTCCTAATTGTAACTTTGCTTTATTCTTCCTGCTATTAGAGCTACTCGATTGTATCCTAGTCGAATGTCATTATTCCCAGATGTGACATAAATTTTATATTCCACTGGCATTTGATTGAAAATCTTATACAAATCCTCTAAAGTAAATCTCCCTAACGGAATACGAATCCCATCCGGAGTTATAAATTCTTCGGACTCCAACATAACAGCAGTGGCAAAAAATCCTTCTGGCTCCAGATATCCAAGCATGTTGTGCCAAGCGCGAATACAAATAGATTTCCGATGAGAAAAAGCCTCTCCTACAAAAAAAGCAACCACAGCACCATACGGAAAATCTGCAGGCGCCAGCATATTACCAGCAATCACACGAGTAGCTTTCCATGTTTTTTCCAGTGAATTTCGAAAGTAGCGCCCTCCTAGTTGACTTATGACAGAATCATACTGCTCAAAAGGTTCGTGAGTATAAAAACTCAATTGATTGCCATTCACGTCTCGATAATAATAGATTTTCTCATAGCTTAAGAGTGAGGCCATGAAATGAACATCATTGTAAGTGTGCTCCAAGTGATCAATCAAACCATATGGACTAAGTAATCCCACCATTCCCATAGCAGTAGTAAAATTAGCTCCAAGATTGAATATTCCTATTGAATCCAAACTCATTGCTTGTACTTTAAAGTCTTCTTGTGCTTCAAAAAGAAGAGTAAAGAGTTCGAGATCATCTATTGGAATTTTGGCGAAAGTCTTTGCATAGCTAACAGAATTCAGGTAACGGTTCCACAAATCAATGTTAACGTTTTTCACAGATACCCCTTTTTCATAATTTTTTTTAGAAAAATCCAATTAGCTCCCCTGTTTAACTCAAATGAAATAAACGTCTAGTTACATAAATTTGATACTATACCCTTCGACCAACGATTACGGCAACTCCTCCATGATCGGGGCGGAAGGTGTGTGGAGTCATGAATAAATTGTAATTAATAGGCATTCTGCTGAGAATGTCATGAAAATCTGCTTCTTGGAGATTTGTAGCAGGGAATTTCGTATACTCCCCTGCTCTATATCCGTCACTTTCCAACACTGCAGCTATTCCAAATGGTGCTCCTTCTATCAAAGAGTGAAAAAATTTTGTCCACATGTATTCAACTTGATTTTTAAAAGATGTAGCTGACTCTGCACAGTAAAATGAAGTGCCTATCGAAAACACTCCAGTTGGAAGTCGATTGATATCACCATAGACTGGCTCCCCAATACGCTGATATCTCTGAAACGTATTCTTAAAAGGGACAGGATCACCAAATATCTCTGTCCCTTGCTTTAAAATTTCTTTGTCGAACTTATCCCATGGACGAATAGTATCGATCTTTACTTTCCTCCCGCGCATATCTTCACTTTCGTAGACATGAGTTCCATTACCCACACGAAAAGCTATGTCGATCAGGTTACTATCACTAATATCCAAAGATTTAATTCTAGAACCATCGTTAAGAAAAATACTTGCTAGCATGGCGTCTAAAGGAGTAGGTCCTGCTCCAACACAAGCACAAATTCCCTTGATGCTTCTTGGCATGATTTCTAAGTCATAGAACCCACTGAGGAAAAGGCTGATCACATCTTTATCAACCGCCTGCATCTCACCATAGTTAGCACGATTGTATTCCGCAGAACTAAATCCAGTACTAAACGGAGTAAAAGCACCCATTTTTTCACCCCATTTTTATAATTTTCATAAATCAAAGATATAATTATTGCATTTATATGTTAATTGTATATATATTCAAACAATAAGTAAATACTTCCAAGCGGAATTAGACAACAAAAAAGTATCCCAAATAAATGGGATACTTTAAAAAATAAAAAGCGAAAAACCGATATCAACGGTTTTTCTTCTGCTTCGCAGCTAAAGCACTAAGACGTTCCTCGCTACTCTTCATCCACTTTTTCATCATATCTTCAAAATCGGTAGGATTATTGTTGTTGTTTCTCCGTGATCCACCACGGCGGTCTCCTCCGCCACGTTTGTTGTCGCGCGCTGGTCGATCGTCACTTAATGCTTTGATCGAAAGGGAGATTTTTCCGGATGGGTCTATCGATAGCACCTTTGCTTTTACGCTTAGTCCTACTTGGAGAACATCTTCAACTTTTTCTACATATTTACTAGAGATTTGGGAAATATGCACTAAGCCTGTTTCCCCCGACTCTAATTTAACAAAGGCACCAAAGGGTTTTGTAGAGATTACCTCTCCCGTAACGACGGCCCCTTCCTTTAACTCACTCATTATAACACTCCCGATAGGATAATCAGTTCTGTAAGAAGATATCATTATTTTTATTCCTTGTCAATGGGCGTTTATGACTCTTTACAATCGATTTTCTTATTCTAACACCAATTTTCATATTCATATAAACCGAAGTATAATATTATTTAAATATTCAATATAATTCTCAACTATCTTTTACCCTGTTTAACAAAGATGTGAATTTTGTTATACTAGATCGAATGCATTCATACTTGATAAATATTTAAAAACAAAGGAATGAGGATGCTCGATGGATATGGTTCTTGGGAAAGCAGCTAATACCATCCCCCTTCAAGGATTGCTGCACAAAAATCTTACCGTTGCCCAGTTGACAGAACAAGCTGTTAAACGGAAAGAAGCTGTTTTGACGGAAAACGGAGCATTACGTGCAGTAACTGGTGAATTTACAGGTCGTTCACCACTTGACAAATATACCGTAAACAGCGAACTAGTGGCCGATAAAATGGACTTCACTACTAACCAAGCCATGGAACCTGAAAAGTTTGCCAAAATCTACGAACGCTTAGAAGAATATTTGAAAGAAAAAGAACTATTTATTTTTGATGGATTCGCTGGTGCTGACAAAGACTATCGCTTACCAATTCGTGTAATCAACGAATATGCTTGGCATAATTTATTTGTTCACCAATTATTTATTCGTCCTACTGAAGAAGAACTCGCTGAACATGTTCCATCCTTTACTGTGATTTGTGTACCACATTTTGAGATCGATCCTGAGAAAGATGGAACACGTTCCAAAACACTGATTGCAGTTAACTTTGAACAACGTGTCGTCGTCATCGCAGGTACACATTATGCTGGTGAAATGAAAAAATCTATCTTTACCGTGATGAATTACTTGTTACCAGACAAAAATGTCATGCCAATGCACTGCTCTGCAAATGTTGGCAAAGCAGGAGATGTGGCACTTTTCTTCGGTCTATCTGGGACTGGTAAAACAACATTGTCTGCTGATCCAGAACGCGGATTAATCGGTGACGATGAGCACGGTTGGTCTGAAAATGGGGTATTCAACTTTGAGGGTGGATGCTACGCAAAATGCATCGGACTTTCCGCTGAAAAAGAACCACAGATATGGAACGCTATTCGTTTTGGTACGGTACTAGAAAATGTAGTTTTAGATGATAATCGCACACCTGTATACGATGACAACACTTTAACAGAAAATACACGTGCAGCTTATCCGGTAGACTTCATTGATGGCGCAGTAATTCCTGGTGAAGCTGGTCATCCAAAAGTTATTTTATTTTTAACTGCTGATGCTTTTGGTGTACTTCCTCCTATTTCCAAACTTACACCTGAGCAAGCAATGTACCATTTCTTGTCTGGATATACCAGTAAATTAGCAGGAACGGAGCGGGGTGTAACAGAACCAGAAGCTACCTTCTCCACTTGTTTTGGTGCTCCATTCTTACCAAGACCTGCTCATGTATATGCAGACTTACTCGGAAAGAAAATCGCAGAACATCAAACGCAAGTTTACCTTGTGAATACAGGTTGGACTGGCGGTGCTTATGGTGTTGGGAAACGGATGAATCTCAAATACACCCGTGCCATGGTTACAGCAACTTTAAATGGAGAACTCAACAAAGTAGGTTACATCCATGATCCAGTCTTCCAATTCGCTGTACCAACTCGTTGTCCTGGTGTTCCAGCAGAGCTTTTAAATCCACGCAACACATGGAGCGACCATGCTGCTTATGATGAGCAAGCTAAGGCACTAGCAGCGCGCTTCCAGAAAAACTTTACGAAGTTCTCTGATGTGGAAGAGAAAATTTTAGCTGCTGGACCAAAACTCTAGATTGGTTTTAAAGAAACGACTCCTTTCAGTAAGAAGGAGTCGTTTTTTATACATCTATTGGAAATAAGTTATATTCGCCGTATCACCAATCCTTTTCATTGCCATAGTGATCCATTATCTTCCCTTATAAAAAACATCAATCAATACGCATTTTTAGAATTAACTGAAAGAAAAAAAGCCCTCAAGGGGCTAAAAAGCTATTACAAACTGCTCTCCTTTTGTTTTTCCAATTGGACTAGCCGTTTACTCAGAACTCGGAGGCGGTTCTTCAGTTCATTGGCCCAAGATTGGTCGGGTTTCGAGATGAGCAGAAGATCGAGAGATAAATCAATCTGTTCTCTTAATACTGCCTCTACATCATCTTCCTGGAAGCTAAAACAGGATTCCTTCCAAGTAGCCATAAGTTCGGGGTCGACTTGTTCGTAGAGGGACGTTTCTTTCACACGATCTTCTAAAGCATACTCTAGCACCAAATCAAACTGCTCTTTGGCTGCTGGGTGAACCTCGACATTGTGGCATACAGGACAAAATAGCAACGGTACCTGATGAACCTTCACTGATTTTTGTTTCAGTGATCCAACCATCCCAATCATGCTAGCTCCACAACAGTAGATCATGTATATTCCCTCCTTACCCCTCATTGATCAAGAAAGATCAAAAAAGGTCTGAAGAACTTGTTTGTTACTAATATTTTACCACAAAATTTTGTTTATCAAACCAAAAAATAATAGCTAGAAGACCTTATTTTCTTAAATTTTGGCCTCTAGCTATTAGAATCTTACTTTTTTCTACTTATTTCCTTACTAACACCAACCCATGTCGCAGTTTTTGGCATATTGTTCTTCAAAAGCATACGTTCCTACTGCATAGACATGATACTGGTCCAATTCAAAACCATCATACATGGTCATACCTTGGTCTTGTACAGGTAACTCACCGATTGGTTGATGATTATGATACAAGATCAACTTTCCGTCTTCCAATTTTCCGGTAATTTTTCTTGTAATATTAACTCGATAATCGCTCATCGGTGAACCCCCTGTCTCTTATTCAGAGATACTTTCTTGATATTGCGCAGCAGAGAGCAAATTTGCCAATTCACTTTCATTTGCAATTTCGACCTTGATCATCCAACCTGCTGCATATGCTTCTTGATTCACATGTTCTGGTGTATCCTCCAGCTCGCCATTTACTGCGATTACTTTTCCAGAAATCGGAGCATACAATTCAGAGACTGTTTTCACGGATTCTACACTACCAAACACGTCACCAGTACGGATATCAGAACCTTCTTCTGGCAATTCGACAAATACGATATCCCCAAGCTCGGATTGGGCAAAATCAGTAATCCCAATAATAGCAGTGTTACCTTCTACTCTCACCCATTCATGTTCTTCTGTGTAACGAAGTTCGTCTGGTAGATTCATGAAGCTGCCTCCTCTGTTTGCAATACTCTCTCTAATGGTTTTTTGAGCATGGAAAGTGCTTTCTCACCAGCTGATCGATGACGAAGTACTCCTTCTCTATCGAACAGATAAAAGGCAGGAACAAACTCATTTTGAAAAGCATCTACAACATTATGTTCGTTATCGATCCCTTGGGAATGTTGTAATTCATATTTTGCAATTGTTTCTTTTACAGCATCGATGTCCGTATCTTTTTGGGAACGCGGCATATGAATACCAACAATCTGCAAGTCTGGATATTCTTCGCGCATTTTATTAATCGCTGGCAGACTTTCCTTGCACATTCCACAGCTGATCGACCAAAAGTGAACAAGCACAGGTTTGGAAGCAAGGTCATTCTTGTTAACTTCTCCATTAATCCACTCTGTTATACCGGAAATTTCCGGCATTTCCGTACGCAAACGCATCGGCATCATTTAGTTCCTCCTTAACATAAAGACTTAGCGACCCCTACTATAGGAGCCGCAAAAGTCTAACTTATAGGTTATCTTGTCCAGGTTTCCAGTCTGCTCCACAAAGCCCGCCTGTTTGTAATGCTTCAAGCACACGCAATGTCTCATCTACACTGCGCCCAATATTATTATCTGTTACAACTTGGTAGCGAACAATACCCTCTGGATCAATGATAAAGAGTCCACGCAGGGCAATTCCTTCATCTTCTAAAAGAACTCCGTAGTCTCTACTAACTTTATGAGTGGTATCGGCTCCAAGTGGATATTTGATGTCACCCAGACCGTTATCATCGCGAGATGTATGTATCCATGCACGGTGTGAGTACTTGCTATCTGTACTTACTCCAAGAATTTCGCAATCCAAATCGGTAAATTCTTCATAACGATCACTCAAAGCAGTGATTTCTGTAGGACATACAAAGGTAAAGTCTAGTGGATAGAAAAATAAAACCAACCATCTACCTTCATAATCTGCAAGGGACACTTTTTCATCTAAAGTTTCAAGATCTTTTGTACTCTCTAGTTCAAAAGCTGGTGCTGGTAATCCTACTAAACGTGATGCCATTGCTTAATTCCTCCTAAAAAATAAAAGCTATTTTTTCCTAATATATCCAAATCGATCTTTGCAATCCAAGGCTAAGATAACACATATTTTTATTGATAGTCAATCCTAAACAAAAATTACTATAATTTGAAAAATATTCTCAGGTAGTAGGATTATTTGTTTTAAATACGAGAAGAATCCACTAAAATGAAAGAAATGTGAATCACTAGTAGTTGTTGAACCAATCGAGCTGAAATATCGAAAATCTCCCTGCAATATAGAAAACGAACGATGCAGGAGCGAAAAACAAAATCTGTGAGAACATTCTTTATCAAAAACGTTTTCTTAACAGGAAAAACTCTCAAAACTAGTAAAATTTTTCGTTCTTTATGGCTATTTTCATGTATCATAGAAGGAGAAATTTATTTTTTCTTTATTCGAGGAGGAACAATTGTATATGTCAGAAATGTTTGATGTTGTAGAGTCTGTCCAAGGTGCAGCAGCACGATTTGATATCTTACGCTACAAACCTCTGCAAGTCGCCAGCTTGTACAGTGCTCAAAAAGCAGGAGCACGCCTTCATCAAGTACGTGTTACTCTTCAAAATGGTAGTGTGATTACCGAAGCTGGTGCACTATCCTTTGCCAAAGGGCATATTACCGCAGAAAACTCCATTGGTGGCGGAAAAGGCGCAGCTGGTTTATTGAAAAATCTCGCTAGTTCTGTACTCACTCAAGAATCCACCTTTAAACCAAGCTATACCGGCTCTGGTGAAGTATACTTGGAACCTAGTTTTGATCACTTTCTTCTATATCAATTGAATAACGAAGAAATTATTGTTGACAAAGGCATGTTTGTAGCTTGTGAAAGCTCTGTAACTGTAGGAGTAGCAGCACAAAAATCGATTTCTGCTGCACTAAAAGGTGGAGAGGGACTTTTCCAAACAAGCTTAAAAGGTTACGGTCTAGTTGTCCTTTTAAGCCCAGTTCCTGCTCATGAAATCATGAAACTTCAATTGAACAACGAGCGTCTACAAGTGGATGGTAACTTTGCTATCCTTCGTAATGGGAACATTAGCTTTACAGTAGAGCGTTCCTCAAAATCGATCGTTGGATCTATGACAAGTGGAGAAGGTTACTTGCAAACGTTTACTGGTACTGGAACCGTTTGGGTAGCACCTACCTACTCGATCTATCATCCACCAGTTGTCCCCACAAGACCATAAGGAACATCGAAACAACCAGTTATATACTGGTTGTTTTTTTATGTCTACTCCCGATTAACATTTGACTTTAATTTTCCATATATGACAAAAGCAAAAACTATATTCCCAAATAATATTTTATTTGTTAGACTATTCGAGTGTCTTTCTCACCATAAATTAACTAATCAATCTACTACGATCGAAAAGTATTTACGAATCTTATTGAAAATACGTACATTTCGAATACTAAAATATCAATTTGACCTGAATTTATGTCTAAATTGTTAATGTTAAGCAAAAATGGCAAATTTTTTTGCAAATGGAGAAGGAGATACTCGAGAAATAAAAAATATATATAAGCATAACAAGGAGGTAAGATTTAAATGTTAAAATCTGTTAAGCGTTATTCTGCACTTGCTCTTGTAGCTGTATCTGCTTTTAGTTTTCTTCCATCCGTAACATCTGCAACTGAGGTGAAACAGGATGTAGCCGTTAAGGTTCTAGGTGAAGCAAATGTACTAAATCTTGTAAAAGTGGGCGGAGAATGTGACAAAATTTATGTTAAACTTCGTACCAAAGAACTAAATAAAATTGTTGATATTAGCAAACTTCAAGTTTCTCTTAAATATGACATCTACTTTGATCTTCACAAAGATGCATTAAAAGGTAAAGTTGTAGGTTCCGGTGAAGTTAAAACCAAACAAAAAGGTGACTTCTACGAAATCGTTTATGATCCTACCGCTAATCCAAACGGACCAGCTGGTAACTATGCATTGAAAGTTTACCTTGTTATCGGTAAACATCATTCCAAAATTCCAGTGATCGTTCGTGTGAAAATCAACGAGCCATGCAAAGGTGACAACAACGGTGGCGCTAACAATGGCGGACACAACAATGGTGGACACAACAACGGTGGTACAAACGCTGGTAACGGTGGTACCGACAACGGTGGCGCTAATGCTGGTAACGCTGGTAACAATGGCGGTGCTAATGCTGGTAACGCTGGTAACAACGGTGGCGCTAATGCTGGTAACGCTGGTAACAACGGTGGTGCTAATGCTGGTAACGCTGGTAACAACGGTGGTACTAATGCTGGTACAAACGCTGGCACAAACGCTGGTACTAATGCTGGTGCTAATGCTGGTACAAACGCTGGTGCTAATGCTGGTACAAACGCTGGTGCAAAAAATGGTGGTAAACTACCAAAAACCGCTAACGACTTCGCTAACTCTGTAGCTACTGGTGCAGCAATTGCTTTAGCTGGTACAGCACTTCTTGCTTATCGTCGTCGTGAAACAAACTAATAATGAATTACATAAAAAAAGCTACGATATCGTAGCTTTTTTTATGTCCACTTTTCTTCCCATTCTGCTTCCTTAAAACCAACAGTCACTGATTCTCCATCTGACATTATAGGCCGCTTCACCAACATTCCATCCGAAGCTAACAGCTTCAATTTCTCTTCATCTGCCATATTCGGCAAGCGTTTTGATAATTCTAATTTACGATACACTTGCCCGCTTGTGTTAAAAAATTTCTGGATAGGCAGGCCGCTAATAGTGATGAATTCCCTTAATTCTTCTACCGTTGGAGGCTCTTCTGCGATATGTCGTTCTTCATAAGAGATTTCTTTGTCATTCAAAAATTTTTTCGCCTTTCGACATGTACCGCATTTTGGATATTGAAAAAAAGTTAACATGTTTCGTGTTCCCCCACTACCTGAGCTCTTGAGCCTTTTTGTATGAAATATCTGTTTTTCCTGCTCTCGCATTTGCAACTCTTGCCAAAACAAAGAAAAAATCCGATAAACGATTGAGATAACGACGTATTTCTTCATTTGTTTCTTCCGTCGAACATAGCGTAACTACTCTTCGTTCTGCTCTCCTAGCCACAACTCTACAGAGATGGAGAGCCGTTGACTGAGCTGTTCCACCAGGGACAATAAAGTTAGCAAGCTCAGAACACTCTCTATCATACTGGTCTATTAAATATTCTAAATCATCCACCATTTTTGCCATTACAAGATAAGTTCGGTTTTTCCCAACTTGCGCTAAATCTCCACCAGCATCAAATAACTGATGTTGGATAATCGCCAAATCTTTTCTCATATCCGAATAAAGGTCTTCTTGCAACCTCACAATAGCTTCCCCAATGAACGCATTTAACTCATCGATCGTACCATATGCTTCCACTCGCAGATTATCTTTTCGTCTTCTTTCCCCTATTAATCCTGTTTCTCCTTGATCTCCTGTTCGGGTATAAATTTTCACGAAGACTCTCCTTTCAATAAAATTTGTGGTACTTTCTTCACTGGATGCTCCAAGATAATTGGTTCAATACCATAAGTTTGTTTTACATTGTCTAACGTGAGGATTTCTGTTACCTCTCCCCCATCGATTAATTTGCCATCTCGTAGCAATAAGCAACGATCACTATATAGACTTGCTAAATTCAAATCGTGTAAGACAGAAATAATGGTGGTTTTGTTCCTTTTTTGCCACTTTTTCAGAAGATCAAAAAATGCTAGTTGATAGTATACATCTAAATAAGTTGTCGGTTCATCAAGCAGCAGAATTTCCGGCTGTTGTGCTAATGCTAATGCCATAGAAACTCTTTGCCGTTCTCCTCCACTTAACTGACTCATCTGTCGATGACGCAATGAAATAGTTTCCGTGAATACCATCGCCTCTTCTACTACTTGCATATCCTGTTTTTGTAACCACGGTAAACGAGATGCTTGATGCGGATAACGGCCCATCTGGACAATCTCTTCCACCGTATTCGGCATATCAGGCAGTGCTTCCTGCGTTAAAAAAGCCATGATTTTGGCTTTTTCTTTTTCTGCATATTGATAAATATCTTTCCCTTTTATTTCAATCTTACCAGAGTCAATTTTACTACTTCCTGCTAGGCAAGATAGTAATGTACTTTTCCCACTGCCGTTTGGTCCTAAGATACTAACCCATTCGTTTGGTTCTATCTGTATGTCTACACGATCTAAAACGGTGTGCGACCCGAAAATCTTTGATATCTCTTTTGCATGTATAGTCATTTGATCACCTTAATGTGGAAGCAGTAGTTTTTTTCAAGAGGATTGCAAAAATAGGCGCTCCCAAACAAGCGGTTACAACCCCAACTGGTATTTCTCTAGATTCAAATAATACACGAGACAAAGCATCACTTCCGACTAAAAATATGGCACCAACTAAAAAAGAGTACGGCAACAAATAACGATGATCCGAAGTACGAATTAACATTCTCACAAAGTGAGGAATAATCAACCCAACAAAACCAATCATCCCAGAAACGGAAACAGCAATCGATGTAATCAAAGATGCGATAATCAAAAGAATAAGACGAGTCCGATATACAGATACGCCTATATGAGCAGCAGGACGTGTACCTAATAAAAAAATATTCAACTCCGGACTCTTAAGCCATACGAAAATACTCCCAATCAGACTTACAGGGAGCACCAACAGTACATGATCCCAGTCCCGAAGGGTGAAACTGCCCATCAACCAATATTGTATTCTAGCTAGTTCTGCTTGGGATATGGAGAGCAAAAATGTGAGAATAGCAGCAAAGAAAGCATTTACGACTACTCCTGACAAGAGCAATGTTTGCACCTGAAAATGGGAACGTGACAACAATAAAACACAAGTTAGAGCGAGTAAAGCTCCTATGAAAGAAAAAATCGGAATTTGCCACTCCTGAAGCAATGCAGCACCAAAACCCCCTGTAATAGCAATAACGCTGCCCACAGCTGATCCAGAAGATACTCCCAAAATATAGGGGTCAGCTAACGGATTTCGTAATAAAGATTGATAAATGACTCCTGCTAATGCCAATGAACCTCCTACTAATGCTGCAATACATACTCGTGGAAAACGAATCTTCCAGATAATTGCATTAATGGCAGGATCATTGCTTCCAAATGCAAAGATGGTTTTCCACACTACTACTAATGGAATAGAAGAACTCCCTACTGACAACGCAATACTCAATGTTAGAAAAAGAGTGAGGAGAAAAAATCCTCCCCACCCCATTTTGCCAAATCTTTTCATTTATTTTACCTGACCTGGATAGAACGTTTTTGCAAGTTGGTGGAGCGCTTCAATGATTCTTGGACCAGGCCGGGAAACGATATTCGGATCGATTGCAGTTATTTTTTTCTCTTTTACCGCATTTATGGCATTCCATCCTGCCCGGTTACGAATAGCAGAAGTATCTCCATACATGGAAACAATCACATCTGGGTTCCAAGTCACTACCTGTTCTGACGGCACTTGGGGCCAACCATTTAAATTTTTCGCTACATTGTCTCCACCTGCAATCGTAACTAATTCATTTAACAGTGTGCCTTTTCCAGCAGTGTACAGAGATGGATCAGACTCCAGCCATACTTTTACAGGTTTGTCCTTTTTCGCTTTCGCTACTTCCTGGAACACTTGTAATTTCTCTGCTTCCATGTTCCCAATTAATTGATCTGACTGATGTAATTGATTGGTGACCTGTCCTGCTAAATCAATCGATTGATAAACCCCTTTGATCGAATTTGCATCTAAAACAAACACCGTCAATCCTAGTTTTTTTAATTTATCAATTGTCTCTTGTCCATTTAATGCAGATGCAAAAATGATATCAGGTTTAAGTGCCACAACCTTCTCTGCATTTATCGTCATGTCTCCTACTTTTGGCAGGTTTTTTACTTCTTTTGGATAATCATCATTCGTTGTTACTCCTACAACCTTCTTACCAGCACCAATGGCAAATAAAATTTCTGTATCGCTGGGAACCAAGGAGACAATACGTTCAGGAATTTTAGAAATCGTTACTTTGTTTCCTGCTTGATCCTTAAGAGTCAGTGGATAGTGAACATCCCCAGGATCTACAGGAGAATCTTCATTAGACAGGTTTACAGATTGACAACCTATGAGACTAAATACAAATAACAATAAAGCAAAGCTCCAAGCAAACTTTTTCATCTTTTCCTCCTCAAACTTATATGACTTTCTGGGAGGATACATGCGAAGTAGTCGCATCTCCTTTATCCCGAAGGAGAACGAAACAAAAAAAATAGGCAGGTATCCTGACTCAGGGGTCTACAGCTTCTAGAACCTTCCCATCACCATTTTTATCAATGGTTAAGCATTATGCTTATAAATGACAGTGGTCTCTCACTAGTCGCCTCATCCATCACAGTGGCGGGACCGTGCTGGATTCACACCAGCTTCCCTTTTTTAAAACACCTATTTTTGTACTTATCGTTCACTTCATTATACACAAAAAGATCACAAAAAAGCAGGTACTCTCTTATGTGAACTACCATTTCATCTGTTTTTCTACACCATGTTTATATCGCCGAAAATGTTTTCTATGCTCCATACAGATGACAATCCCAAGGCAAACTATGGTAGCCCAAATCGCGATATGCGCCGCAAATACTAGTCCCAAAATAATAACCGCAGCTACAGTGAGATAAGTAGAGAGAAAATAATATCTAGTGACTAAGAGACTAATAGCAAAAACGATAATACCAAGCAAAATCAAAATCGGACTTAAAACCAAAGTAGCACCTGAGGCAACAGCAAGGGTATTGCATTTGAGAGAATACATAGAGGTGATGACAGCAAGTATAGACGCCAAATATGCAGCTGCCCATCCACCAAGCAAATAAGCTAAATAAGTAATACATATCCCTTTTCCTAAATCCAATAACCAATACGTGATAACTGAAATAGAATAATGACGTGGATGAAACACAACAAATTTGGAGACTGGCAAAAGTATGATAGCGATAGCAAGCAAACTAGTAAGAATAATCATGTCTTAACATCCTGTCCTTTTTTGGTAGACAAGTGAAAATAAATTTTATCTTATTCGCAAAGCGAGACTAGGAGCATAAGTGCAACTAAGCCTCTGTCTACGCCTTGAACGGCAAGACACATCGGCAAGTTTTCTTTACAACTTTATGAGTAAAATAGAAACTTAGAACACAAAAACAGACCAGTTTAACTGGTCTGTTTTCTTAAATCTTATTGTCCACCATTTTTACGATTTCCACTGTTTCCACCAAAGATATTTCCACCATCATTTGTGGAGTTCGTTCCATTGTCTGTTGTTGTTCCATTTGTTTGGCCGCCGTTGTTAAGCCCGCTGCCATTAGCATTGTTTTGGCCGCTGTTGGCATTTCCATTATTTTCTTGCGGAGTACAACCTGCTGGTTGACCATTCTCATCACAAGTTTGTTGCGAATTGTCTTGTTGTTTGGCTTTTACTTTCACTTGCAGTGCTCCAGATGCTTTTTGGGCTGCTGCTTGATCTGTGGCTTGAGTATCAGTCGCAATTACTTTGTAGTAATAAGATTTCTCGCTGTCACTGCTGCCGAATATACCACCAACGCCACCGGGCTGCTGCACACTTGTATCGGTAAAGGAGTTACCACTTACGTTGGTTTGAAGATCTGTAAAGTTCACTCCATCTTCTGAACGTTGAATCGTGTAGACGACTCTGCTATCTTGTTGTTGCCAACTTAGCTGAATACTGTTGTTATCTGCATTATAACTTCCAGATAAGTTTGGTGTTTGCAATTGGAATGGTGGTACTGGATCTTTTACACCATCCGGTTTCTGGAAGTCTTTTGCTTGGGTTCCTTCCAGTGTGTGTTTCATAATGTAATTGAACACTTTAGCTGGCATCGAACCACCAGTAATTTGTGCATTTCCTTTTACACCATCTACTACATCGTTAAAGACATTGACAGCAAGCACCAGATCAGGAGTATACCCGACAAACCATCCTGCATCTTCTTTACTGATCGTACCTGTTTTACCAGCTACCTGTCTTCCCAATTTAATCGCACTATGTGCGGTACCATGTGGATTTTCCACAACATCACGCATCATATTGGTCATATACCATGCAGTAGTTGGAGACAACACTTTCGATGGATTTCCTTTTGCATCAATTTCTTGTCCATCTTTTGGCTGCACATCACTACCGTTTTTGTCCACAATCTTGATAATCGTATGAGCAGTCGCCATCTCACCGTTGTTAGGGAAGGAGGTATAGGCTTGTGCCATACTGACTGAGCTCACACCATGAGTCAATCCACCGAGTGCGAGAGCCGCTGGTGCTTTATCAGCATCTACTAAAGGCAGTTTAAATTTATCTTTTGCATATGAAAATGCATTGTTCAATCCTACATCTTCCATCAACATTTTTACAGTAACAACGTTAATGGAATCATAAACAACTTCATCCATCGTAACATCTCCTGCGAAACTATTAGAGAAGTTTTTCGGGCTCCAGCTTCCAACTTTATAAGGAGCATCCACAAATGGAGTATACTGATTAAATCCTTTTTCTTCTACAGCAGGTGAAAATACAGTAAGAGGTTTAATGGAAGAACCAGGTTGCACTTTTTGACGAGCACGATTCAGGCTTCCCGGTTTATAATTACGTCCTCCACCAATCGCTTTGATCAGTCCAGTGTGAGGATCAATCATAGTCACCCCTGAATCTACTTGACCTTCATAACTCTTCTTCCCTTTAAATAAGGAATCTGTTTTTAAAGCTTCTTCTACTACTTGTTGGGCATGTATGTCTATACCGGTAATAATCTTGTAACCATTTGAATTTAAGTCTTCACTACTTAAATTATAACGGTCTTCAATTTCTTTCATTACTTGGTTTGTATAAGCTTGGTATTTGCCTCGTTTACTAAACTTAGCCAAGTACTCCTCATTGGTTCCTAAAGGCAGCTTTTGCAATTTTACTTTTTCCGCTTCTGTAATAAGAGGTGGAAGTTCATTGCTCTCCGCCATCTTCATTAATACCACATTTCTACGTTCGATTGCTTTTTTCACACCCTCTGAACCGCGGTATGGGTTATAGGTAGAAGGTGCTTTTGGAAGTCCAGCTAAAAAAGCGATCTCTTGTGGTTCAAGTTTATCTTTTTTTAAATCTTTCCCAAAATAAATCTTTGCTGCCATCTCAATTCCTGCTACTTGGTTTCCAAAGTCGATATAATTAAGATATGTCTCTAAAATTTCATCTTTGCTATATTGACGCTCAATATTGAGAGCTGCTCCAATTTCTTTTAATTTCCGTGTGTAGGTTTTTTGTCTATCTTTCAATAGTACGTTACGAGCAACCTGCATGGTGATGGTACCACCACCTTCTCCTTTACCGAGAGAAACGACGTTTTTCAACGTTGCACGAGCTAATCCATACCAGTCCACACCAGAATGCTGATAGAAACGTTGATCCTCTACTTTTACAAATGCTTTTGGGAGATCTGGATTTAACCTTTTTAAATCTTTCATAGAGATATATTCTCGATACACGCTCCCAATACGACCAATCTGTTTTCCATTGTTATCAAAAACACTTGTTGAAAAATCTAATTTATTTAATTCACCAATTTTATAAACGTTTGCTGACATCATTACAGCTGAACAACCGCCTATGATCAATAGAAGTGTTGTAAGCCCGACTAAAATAAACCACTTTTTATTAAAAAATCGACTATATTTCCCTTTCTTTCCGTTCTTCCCGGACATTTGACTCACTCGGGAACCTAATCTTTCTGTACGCGTTCTTGGCTGAAATGATTGTTGATTATTACGTCGTTGATTATTGCGGCGTTGAAAATCATCCATCCAACTTACCTCCTATAAAACTTCTTCCACACAACTCATTCGCGTATTTTATTTGGAAATTATTAATTTCCATTTCAATTCATATTAAATTATAAAATTACGACCAAAACTTATGCCCATTTTGGCATGATAACATTATAACGCAAAGATAAATTTTTGGGACGTTTCTACACAAAAAATATTACAGTAATGTTACGATAATTCGCTAAGATTAGTCGTTTTCCCTCTAATGGATAATATTAGCTCTCTGAGTCGTTGTCAATGAAGAAAACCTTCCTAATATAACCAGTAACATATTTATATGGTTTGTCCTCACAAAAAAGAGCCAAATATTATTTGGCTCACCTTACTGGTTAAATATTTGAATCCATTTTATTACATCCCCCACCCAATCCGGTATATAAGGATTTTGCAACCACTGAACTGCATCTCCAAAAAAGTAGGCAATAATACCAATCCCTGCAATGGACAATACAAGAAAAATTACAATCACGATAATGAGACATCCTACGATAGTACCGATCAAAGTAATACCTCCTTAGGAAACTCGTAATTGTTTATTGTATACTACAGTTTTAAGTGTGTGGTGATAAAATCGGTCCAAAACCAGATAAATAAACATTGTCCAACGCCACCTATAAAACCAGTGATCATCCGAAGAGTGTTGTTACTTTCTCTCCATTTTAACAATTGTGTATAACCATCAATAAACATAGGTAATTGAAAAAGGATACCAAGAATTAAAAAGTATATATTTTTATGAATGAAAGCGAAAATAGGCAATAAAATATAGGAAGCGTAAATCGCGGTGCATCTCGCACATAGTGGAAATTGCTTGCCTTTAAAGAAAAGAGAGCGATCAGCTCGACGATGACAAGGAATTTTATAAAGCAGTTGTGTAAATTTCATTTATCAATCACATCCACAATCATTGCAAAAATCACAAGTGTCACAAGTATTCTCAACAGCTTCCCCAGTTTTACTATGCTTATGTTTATGTTTTTTGCGGCGACGATCACGCCAAAACGAAACAAAAACAGGGACAACCCCAGATAATGCCAATGTTGGGATGCCAGATAAAATATATCCTCCTGTAACAAGCTGAAGGCCACTCAGGGTTAGAATAAAAAAGCTGATAGTAGTAAGAATAAACAAAATTTTATTCCCCTCTCATGTAAAACAAATTTCAAAAGGGCCTTCACATCTATTAATCACAGCCACAATCACAGTCACCAAGGTCAAAACAACTCAAATCTCCAAAGTTGTCGAGACATTCACAACTATCACAGATACTACTTCCATCATCTCCACTTTCGTCAGCATCGCTATGCCTTTTATAACGTCGACTACTCCAAAATGAAGAAAGAAGAGGAACTAATCCAGATACCGCTAAGGCCGGAACTCCAGAAATGACATATCCACCTGCAACAAGTTGTATGCCACTTAAAACAGAGATAAAAAAACTAATAATAGCTAAAAAAAACAATTTACCCCTCCTTTTATTTATAACATATAAATTTTAATTATTCCATGAAATCATTATACTATATTTGTAAATGAAATATAAAAAAACATCCTCCATTGGATGTTTTCACTAATATACAACACCAGTTCTCTTATGTGTTTTCTCTAGTCTTTTCTTAGGAATATCAAAAAAACTCTTATCATAATGCTTGATAAATCCTTTATTTGGATCAATATAACCAGACCCCCATGTAGGGTCCATCACCAACCAATCTCCATTTATCTTAGCTTCTACCCAAGCATGATTTTGACTATTGGCGACACCTTCTATAAATCGCGAAGGAATATCCAGCGATCGAAGCAAAGATATTGTTAAGAATACATAGTCCTGACAAACACCTCTTTTTAGCTTTAACGATTTTATCCCACCATCATCCCAAGCAAAACTATTTTCCTCAAATTTGCCCACATCATAGTTCATCGTCTTAGCTACATAGCGGTAAATCAACTTCGCTCGTTCATAATCCGAACTTGCAGCCATCGTTATTTTTTTGGCAAGCTTGCGAATTTTAGGATTATCTGGTTCAATCCCTCTGCTCGGTAATAAATCGCGTTTATCATCTTTGGCAAAACTAGATACTTGAAATTTGGCCACCATAAAAAACCGAAAATAATCTCTCTGTTGTTTTGTGATTTCTGGTACGTAAACGATCACATCGTAGTCACCAGCACCAAATCGCAAAGGTATTCTGCTATCAAAAGAAAAATGTTTAATAGGTACAAAGTATGTTGCCAATAGACCATCTTTTTTTGTTTGTATGATGAGATGCGTTGTCTCTTTTGCTTGTTCTGCATGAGAATCCAAGTAACCTTTGACTTGGTAAGAATATTCCCCTTGACCACCTCCAACGATAGGAGTAGTAAGATGAATTCCTCGTTGTTCATACATCACGGAGTACTGGACAGGAGAATGACTATCCCTTGTCCGATTATAGACGTAAAATTTAGCTCCAGACAGAAAGTAATTTGTTCTGTTTTCATCAGGCAGTAATATTTCAATCTGATGAACGCCTTCACCATACAACAAAGGTACTGTTTCTTGGAAAGTAGCT
The DNA here is from genome assembly GCF_059510375.1 of Shimazuella sp. NTD250. Lineage (NCBI taxonomy): Bacteria > Bacillati > Bacillota > Bacilli > Caryophanales > Thermoactinomycetaceae > Shimazuella > Shimazuella sp. NTD250. Next base: position 730,609 of record NZ_JCAJZS010000001.1, read on the forward strand.
TGTTTGGAAATAGTAATAACCCTCTGCCATTTTTTGTTCCCTTTCATCACTTGCAACAACACCTGTTTTTTCGCCAAACGCTTATCCACTTTACCACGCAAAAAAAGAGAATCTTTACTGGATTGATAACCTTTTGTTGGGTTAAATATTGTAAGTCCTGTTTCTTTTGCCAACAAAGTATAGGTCACATCTGCTTGTATTTCAGGATTTTGTTTCGTTACATCAAACTGTGAAAAAAGATAATAAGAACGAGTTTTTTCACTTCCAGGAGCAAAAATTTTCACATGGTAATCGCCAATACCAGCAAATAATCGGATAAACTCTGAAAATTTCCCATGTTTAATTTCGGTGTAATATTCGAAAGTCTTTGAAAGTGAATTTTGCTCGCCTTCATAGCTGACTTGAATCCACATATATTTCCCAGTATGTCGTTGATATTGTTTGACAAAACCCTCTACTTCCACAGTATTATCCACACTAGAATCATTGTATTTGGGTGAGAGTATTTGTCCGCCTAATTGCTTGCCAAATGATGTGAGGATAATAGGGCTTTTTTCTAAACCTGTGTAAAATTGTTGTTCTATCGTACTCAGATCAGATAACCTGTTACTACAGCCTACTAATGTAAGTAGGGTGAGAACGAAAAGGACGATACGTTTCACCTTGTCTATCCTACCTTTCTAGACCACAAGCCATTCACCAGTTTATCCCTTTCCATATCTATCTGCCTAAACCCTTTTTCAACACAAAAAAAAGAGAATTGTTGGCCATTGCCATCAACTCTCTCATACAAAACACCAAAGATCAAAATTGAGAAAAACAATCATCTTCATCAGTATACATGGAATAGAGGGCAATTGTAAATGAATGATTGAACAAAGCTCCCATTACGCTAAAATCCTAACAATTCCTCACGAAGAAATGCTAGCTAAGAAAGCTTTCTCATCTAAAATCGTAATGCCTAAATCTCGCGCCTTTGTCAATTTAGAGCCTGCTTTCTCACCTGCTAGCAGATAATTGGTTTTTTTACTGACACTATTTGTTACTTGTGCCCCTAGCTGTTCAAGTCTTTCTGCTGCTTCTTGTCGTGTCATACTATCAAGCGACCCTGTAATCACAAACACTTTTCCAGCAAAAGGATGTTCTGTTTCACTAGTTCGCACTTTAGGACCCGTGTAGGACATATTGACATTTGCTTTTTTCAGCCTATTTAACAGCTCTTTTACTTCAGGTTTAGCAAAATAAGTGACTATACTGCTCGCCATTTTCGGTCCTACTTCTTCCACAGCTAAAAGGTCATCTTCTGTGGCCTCTACAATCGCATCCATTGTTTCAAAATGTTGCGCGATCATTTTTGCTCCTTTGGAGCCAACAAAGCGGATACCAAGACCAAATAGCAGACGTTCTAATGAATTTGCTTTGCTTTTTTCAATCGAAGCGAGAATATTACCAACCGATTTAGCTCCCATCCTCGGCAGTGCCAGTAAATCGTTTTCCTGCAAATAATAAAGATCTGCTACAGAAGAAACAAGTTTATGTTCAAATAGTTGAATGACTACTTTTTCTCCTAGACGTTCCATATTCATTGCTACACGAGAAACAAAGTGAATAATACCTTCCCTGATCTGGGCAGCGCACGCTGGATTGATACATCGCAAGGCAACTTCTTCTTCTAATCTTACAAGTTCACTATCACATTCTGGACAGTGTGTAGGCATGTGAAAAGCAGTTTCCTGCCCTGTGCGCTCAGACGTGATAACTTTCACAACTTCAGGAATAATGTCCCCAGCTTTTTTGACCACTACATGGTCTCCGAGTAATAATCCCTTTTCCCGAATAATATCTTCATTGTGCAAAGATGCTCTTTTCACTGTCGTACCAGCCAGAACTACAGGATGTAAAATAGCAGTTGGCGTGATAACTCCCGTACGTCCAACACGCAACTCAATATCTTCTAGTATAGAAACAGCCTCTTCAGCAGGAAATTTGTAAGCAATTGCCCAACGCGGGCTTTTTGCAGTAAATCCGAGTGTTCTACGCAAAGCATACTCATCTACTTTAATCACGATTCCATCGATCTCATAGCCTAAATTGCTTCGTTCTAGCTGCCAATTCTCAATATAACTCCAAACTTCATCGATATTTTGTGCAGCTTTCCATTCGGGATTTACTTTTAATCCGAGTTTCCTGATGGACTGCAATGTTTCTTGGTGTGTTGCAAATGTTTCTGCGGATTCACCATCCATTCCATAAATAAATAAATCAAGAGCACGTTCTGCGGCTAGTTTTGGGTCTAATTGGCGAAGGGAACCAGCTGCTGCATTTCTTGGATTGGCAAAGAGGGGTTCACCCTTCTCTGCACGTTGGTTATTGATTCGTTCAAATTCTTTCTTTGGTAAATATGCTTCTCCACGCACTTCTAAAGTGAGGGGTTCTGCTAATTTTAAAGGAAGAGAACGAATGGTTTTGACATTTTGAGTGATATTCTCCCCTATTTGTCCATCGCCTCTTGTTGCCCCCAGCATATATACCCCGTCTTCAAAGCGAACAGAAACCGCTAAGCCATCTATTTTCAACTCACATACATAAGTAATCTGATCTAATCCTGTCGCCTTTTTGATACGCCCATCAAACTCGATTAACTCTTCCCGATTAAAAGCATTGCCAAGTGATAGCATCTGCGTTGTATGCTCTACTTTTTCAAAATAAGGCAGTGGCTCTGCTCCCACCCGTTGTGTTGGTGAATCTGCTGTTTGCAACTCTGGAAACTCTGCTTCCAATTGAATCAATGCTCGCATCAACTGATCGTACTCTGCATCCGAGATGATCGGGTCATCCAGCACATAATACCGTCTATTATGCTCCAATAGTTGTTGATGCAATGATTCTACCCGTTCTTTGGCATCAGCAAAATTCATAAAAAATCCTCCCTACACTTTTTCAATCGGGGCAAATTGAGCGAGTAATTTTTTCACCCCAACCGGAGCTGGAAATGCAATATTTAGCTCCTCGCCATCTACCTTGACAACTGTTCCTAATCCCCATTTCTTGTGATTTACTTGATCGCCTACCGTCCAAGTTCCGATAGGTCGCGGGGTCGGACGATTTATTACTCTTTTTTGTACTTTAGGATTTGTCTTTCCTACTTCTAGTAATAGATCAGGAGAGATTTCCGATAAAAATCGAGAAGCGGTATTCATACTTGTAAACCCATATAAAGTACGAGTTCTTGCTCTTGAAAGGTATAACATTTCTTCAGCTCTAGTAACTGCAACATAAGCAAGTCTGCGTTCTTCTTCCATTTCCACTTCATCTTCTAATGAACGACTGTGTGGGAAAATATTTTCTTCCATTCCGACAATAAATACATGTGGAAACTCTAACCCTTTTGCACTATGGACTGTCATCAATGATACGCTGTCCGTCTCTACCGGTTCATTATCTACTTCTGCCACTAAAGCTAGTTCTGTAAGCAATGCCAGAATACTCTTATCTTCATTTCTTTTTTCAAATTCCTTTGCAACGGAGAGAAACTCATCGATATTTTCCAATCTGGCCTGTGCTTCGATCGTCTTGTCTTTTTTATACTCTTCTCGATACTGCGAACGAGATAAAATCTCTTCTGTCATCTCAACAGCCGACAAATAGTCAGCCATGCCATGAAATGCTTGAATCATCTGGACAAACCCAGTAAGTGAATCTTTCACCCTTTTGGTCAGATCGATATAGTCTACTTCCAGTATGGCCGAAAAAAGAGAAACTCCTTCGCCTGCGGCATATGCTCGTATCTTGTCCATCGTTGTAGCACCAATACCACGCCTTGGCACATTAATAATTCTTTCCAAACTGATATCATCATGTGGATTAACAACGACACGGAGATAAGCCAAAATATCTTTAATTTCTTTTCGCTCATAAAACTTAATCCCACCAACTACTTGATAGGGAACATTCGCTTTTAGTAAAAATTCCTCTAGTACACGCGACTGGGCATTGGTTCGATACAATATCGCAAAATCTTGGTAGGTTTTATTTTCTTTGCTCAGTCTCGCAATCGTATCTACGATAAAATAAGCTTCTTCTTGCTCATTTTCAGCAATAAATAGGGAAATTCTTTCTCCTTCTGTTTTATCTGTCCATAAATTTTTGGGTCTGCGTTCGGTATTATTGGCGATAATTTGGTTAGCCACTTCTAAAATATGTTTAGTAGAACGATAGTTTTGTTCTAACTTGATCACTTTCGCATCAGGGTAATCTTGTTCAAAGCGAAGGATATTTTGGATATCCGCACCACGAAAACGATAGATAGATTGATCCGAGTCACCAACCACACAAATATTTTTATGACCTTCTGCTAATAATTTCATCAACATATACTGGGCGTGGTTTGTATCTTGGTATTCATCAACATGAATATATTGAAATTTCTTTTGATAATAGTCCAAAACCTCAGGAACCTGTTGGAATAATCGAACCGTAACCATCAAAAGATCGTCAAAATCAAGGGACTCATTGGTTCGCAGCTTTTGCTGATATCGTTCATATACTTGTGCAGCGATTTGCTCCATAAAACTTGAAGCAGTTGATCGATACATATCCACATCGATCAATTGGTTTTTCGCTTGGCTGATCTGAAAGAGTAAGCTGCGAGGTTCAAATTTCTTTGGGTCCATATTTTCTTCTTTTAAAATCTGTTTGATCACCGATAACTGATCGGAAGTATCGAGGATGGTAAAACTATTTGCATATCCAATCCGGTCAATATCCCTCCGTAAAATACGTACACACATCGAGTGGAAAGTAGATACCCATATATCTTGAGCGACGGAACCGATCAGTTTAGCGATCCTCTCTTTCATCTCTCTTGCTGCTTTATTGGTAAAAGTTATCGCCAATATATTCCAAGGATGAATTCGTTTCTCCCCCAATAAATACGCAACACGGTGAGTAAGCACCCTTGTTTTTCCGCTTCCTGCCCCTGCAATGATTTGCAATGGACCATCTGTTGTGAGCACAGCTTGTCTCTGTTCATCATTTAAACCTTCTAAAGAAATCGTTGTCGATTGCACCTAACTTTCTCCTCTCTTTTTTGTCGATTTTACCCATTTCACTGTATGTATTGCTTGTACTACATCTTCATAGATGAGATTCCCAACTACTACCATATCTGCCCATGTCGCCATCTCCTCAGCCTGTTTTTGGCTTCTTATACCACCACCGTAACATAGACGAGTGTGACGCAAAACAGCCGATACTTCTTGGACGATATCTACTCGACCATACGTTCCGCTATATTCTACATAAAAAATGGGAATTTGCAACCATTCTGCCATCTGAGCATAAGCGATTACATCTTCAATTTGTAAATTTGTGTTCGCATTTGTCCTTTTTGCCACTTTTGCTTCTGAATTTAACACGACATAAGCTTCTAGTAAGACTTTATCCCAAGGAACAAAAGAACCAAATGCTTTTATGGTCTGATGATGTATCCCCAAAATCCATTTTGCTTCATCTGTATTTAACACAGAGGGAGTAAAGTAACCTTGGAAACCAGGTACGAATGAAGTAGGAGTGGATATCTCCTGAAAACAGGGGATTGCATAATTTCGCAGTTGAGATAGGAGAACAGCTGTGTTTTGAAACGTAACCCCGTCTGTCCCTCCAACTAATATCGCATCCGTACCTGATGTCGCAAGCATCTGTATCGCTTTTTCTGAAATCGGTTTAGCAGGGTCTAATTTAAATACATGTCGAAGTGCTTTTACTCGCTCTCGTAACATCTCAAAAACCTCCGCTATCATTATACACTCTTAAACAAACAAAAAAGCGACTAAAAAAAGTCGCCTTTTGTTCTTATGCCTTTCCTTCTATACGGTCTAATGCCAAATGATAACCGTCCATGCCGTAGGCAAGACATCTTTTCACTCTTGATATAGTTGCAGTACTTGCCCCTGTCTCTTTCTCAATTTGTGTATATGTACTTCCATTTCGCAGCATCTTTGCTACTTCTAATCGTTGGGATAATGATTTCACTTCTCCAACGGTACACAAATCTTCAAAAAATAAATAACATTCATCCATCGACTTTAAATTTAAGATAGCTTGGAACAACTGCTCCACTTCTCTTCTGCTCAATTTATCAAGCTGCATATGGGTCCTCCCGCTTCCGTTCAACATGTTTGCTTGCATTTATTCGTGGAATGCAAATAAAACCTTTCCACAAATATTATCAGATTTTTGAATTTATCGCACGGCTACCAAAAATGCATTTACAAAAACAAAACATAGTGATTCACTTGGAATTATTTATTTCCTCCATTTTATACTATTTAAAAAGACAGCGCCCCTCTCTCCTTCGCATCGACTGCTTAAGAGAAAGGGGCGGGCCGCTGTCACACATATTTATTTTATTTGATCGGGACAGCGGCAAAGTACTCATATGGCCACAAATCCTCGGCTCCTCTACCTTCTCGAAGAGCCGGAAAAAGGAGGTCCATTGATCGTACCTGTGTTTTATGTGTGTACATCACATCGTAAATGATACCCCAGTACTTCTCGACAGATACCCGGTACCTTGCGGGGAGATCATCATGCACGACATTGACTACACCGCAGTGGTCTTTGATTACACGATGGAACAGCTGTGTCTCTCCTGAATACTGGACCACAGCTTCAGTGGTGCATTGGCTGACCGCCATGTGATCCGGATGGTATGTCAAACCAGATGGGGGGAAAGTAACCACCTTATCAGGGCGTTCCTGCTCCAGAACCTCAAGAATATCTTTTTGAAGAAGTTCCTTCTGGAAATTCAGCTTTCCATCCCCAAAATCCCGGACAATTACCTTACTCACTCCCAGAAGATTCGCCACGCGACTCAATTCGCGGGAGCGCACCTCCGCCAGCTCATCTGGAGAGATTTCCTCCCCAAAAGCTTTTCGATAACCCGAGATACCACCCTCTCCTAAGGTAGCGTAGTAAAGTACTACGCGTTCACCAAGCGCTACGAGATGAGCGATGGTACCAGGACCAACTGCAATCTCATCATCTGGATGAGCGAGCGTGACTAACGTGGTAGACACCATTATCCTCTCTATTCACGGTTCTTACCTCTTATAAATAATACTTTATTCCGATTTAAAAGTAAATAAATACGATTCGATTAGTCGGATTTAAAGGTAGTTATCTCTCTGTATTTGATTTGAATTGGTTTCTATCGTAAATGTAAACATAATGAACTGTGATTAAATAAGGTGATTTTCTTTCTATCTTTGCCTGATTTTTTCCACTTATCTCTGACCATTAAGTCTCCACCCCCATCGTAATAGTTTCCACTGTCTGTTTAAGATAATCAAAAATATGCAATTTGATTAAACTATTTACAAGTTATTTGTGTTGTATCATACATATCTTAATAATCGGAAAATGGTATAATGAATACGGGACTAGTCCCACAGAAGATTCCACCTCAAGAGAAAGAGAAGAGGATGAGTCTGCTCGGCACGATCATGCTGGAAAGGCTGGGGGTCCCCCCCACTTCCCCGGCAAGAGGAAAACATCAGTCCGTCAACGGTCAGACCTGCCCGGATGTCTTCGAGATTCCGGGTCTGACCCTTGGCCAGTTCCTGCAGGAAACCGAGGATGCCACCGCAACCCCGGCGACCTGACCCGACAGTGGACAACGCACCTGCCGTGGCTGTGATGGGTACCTATGTGTCCCCCGGACAACTCGAAAACCTCCCCAAAGAGGTCTTCGAATACATGGGTCCCGATGCCATCATCGTCGTTGTCCCCAGGACAGTCCTTGTACATGCCATGAGAGACGCCGAAGCTAAGGCTAAGGCGGAAAAATCTCAGGAAGGTTCATAAGGACAATCTCCTCGCCCCCCTCCTGCCAGTGGCAAGAGGGGGGCGAGCCAGTAAATTTGAATTACAATAAGCAAAAACTTTTTGATACATTTGTGGATCTAGCAAGAATCCCCATTAAGAAAACCATTTTCTTTAGACTAGAATCCTTGCTTAATGATGAAATTTTATTTAACCTTCCCAGATAGGATAAACACATTCACCCTATTAACCTTCTTCCACTTTCCCTCATTCCTGCAACCTACATACAAACTAATATTACAGAAACAATTATGCCGTTTTTCCATCTGCTCTATTTTATGTTAATATGTCTGGTGAAGGAGATGATAGTCTTGCAAACAGGTCAAATTCTACTTGAAAACGGCGCAAAGATTGAGTTTGAACTTTATCCAGAAGCTGCACCGAATACAGTAGCAAACTTTAAAAAATTAGCAGATGAAGGTTTCTACAATGGACTTACTTTCCACCGAGTCATCCCGGGTTTTGTAAGCCAAGGAGGATGCCCTCAGGGAACCGGGTTTGGCGGAGCTGGATATACCATTAAATGTGAAACTGAAGGAAACCCTCATCAACATGTACCTGGCGCATTATCGATGGCTCATGCAGGGAAAGATACAGGCTCCTCTCAATTCTTTCTCGTTCATGAAAATCAAGCCCACTTAGATGGTGTACATACGGTTTTTGGAAAGGTTACTTCTGGCTTGGAACATGTATTAAACATGAAACAAGGAGAAAAAATGCAAGAAGTGCAAGTCTCGGAACAGAAATAATCAATAAAAAGAGGCTTCTTTAGGGAAGCCTCTTTTTAACTTTCACTCACTTATGGGGGTTATGATTATATTTACTTATGGGCTTATCTTTATTATTCTCATCTGTGTTTTTGCCTTGATTGCTACCTTCCAGCTCGGAAGAACGCAAAACAAACAACATAATCAACGCTATGACCAAAGTAGAAAAAACACATTGATTCTACTTAGCATTATCTATCTGATCGCAATCATACTTGGTGTCGTCTTTGTCTACTACTTCATACTTGCAAAGTAAACAGACCAACCACTTCTATATGGCTTGTATGAGGGAACATATCAACAGGCTGTACTTCTTGCAAGTGATACCCATGTTCACTCAAATATTTGGCATCTCGGGCAAAAGTAGCGGGATTACAAGAAACATAAACAATCCGCTCGGGTTGGATTTTCGATGCTGCCTCCAAAAAGGCCTCTTCACAACCTTTTCGCGGCGGGTCGACGACGATTACATCGGCATACCAACCCTCTCCTTGCCACTTGGGAAGAATTTCTTCTGCTTTTCCCAATTCAAAGTGAGCATTTTTTATTTTATTAAGGGCTGCATTTTGTTTTGCATCTTCGATCGCAGCAGGGACAATTTCCATTCCATATACTTTTCTTGCTTTATCCGCTAAATACAAAGATATAGACCCAATACCACAATAAGCATCTATCAAAATTTCTCTTCCAGTGAGATTCGCATAGGTTTTTGCTTGCTCATATAATACTTCTGTCTGTGTAGGGTTGACTTGAAAAAACGAATGGGGTGAAATCGCAAAACGAATTTTGCCAATGGTATCATAGATAACAGGCATCCCCCACAGCAACTTATTTTCTTTGCCCAAAATAACATTCGTACGAGCAGTGTTAATGTTTTGTTGGATGGAAGTAATAACTGGAAAAGAACGTCTTAACTCCGAAATCAACGTTTCTTTGTGAGGCAGTTTCACCCCATTTGTCACAAGTACTACCATCAATTCATCTGTATGAACCCCTTGACGAAGAAGAACATGCCGAAGAATCCCTGTATGTGTCGTTTCATCATAGATTGGAATACGTAATGTTTCCACTAGTGTTTTTATTTTTTTGGTTAATTCTGTTTGCAATTCATTTTGGATAAAACATGTTTCCATATCGACCACTTGATGAGTACCGAGTTGGTAAAAACCAGCTACCACTTTTCCATCTTTTGTTGAAAAGGGAATCTGCACTTTGTTGCGATAGCTCCATGGATTCTCCATTCCTTTAACTGGATGAATCGTTACATCCTGTAGTAAACCTATTCGCTCCAATTGATCGACTACTTGCTGATGCTTTAACTTTAATTCTTCTGTATAGGATATATGTTGCAACTGACAACCACCACAACTGTCAAAATGAGGACAGATCGGCTCGATGCGCTCGGGATGAGCAGTAAGTACCTCTAACAGTTCCCCTTCTGCAAATGTCTTTTTCACTTTCGTAATCCGGATTTTAACCTGTTCTCCTGGCAGTGCTCCACTGATGAACACAGCAAAACCTTCATATCTACCCACACCTGTCCCACTGTGTCCAAATCCATGAACCTTACATTCAATTATTTGTCCTTTTTGCACAGGTGGCTTTTGTTTCATCATTTACTCCCCTAAGCGGATAAATTTTCTTTTGCTACTGCTTCAATCCATTTTGATACGTTTGGATGAGGTAAATATGCTTTACCATCATACTTATAAGATAACCCTTCTACACGAGCTGGTATTTTCTTCCTTGTAAAATACCCTTCGCTCAAAAATAAAGGTAATAAAACAACTGTATTCTCTTTGCTTTCCTCTTCGAGACTCGCTCGCAATGTGTCAGGCAGCGTAAAAGCATACGATATGGATTTAGCATCTATTTTATCTTGCAATTGACTTGCAATTTTATCTGCTACTTTTTCCCATTCTGCTTGAAACCAAGGTAAGTCGCTTCCATGACCTACTAAGAGGATTTTTTCATTTAAAGTATTTGTTGACAATGCATGAATGCGTTCAGCCAATATATCTACAATATAAGGATGATCATTCATTGGAGCTAACAGCCGAATAGAAGCTCGGTGCCTAATCGGCTCCTCATCCATTGGTATACGAGGATTTTGCTCCAATCCCAAAAGGTAGCGAATTTCTTCAATATGAGTGCTCCCAGAAGAGACAAATAGCGGGATAGCTACTATTTCTGTCACACCTAAACGCTCTAGATGAAGTATTCCATCTTCGATTGTTCGATTTTCTACCATTTCCAGAAAGCTAGCAACAACAGGTACATCAAGCTGCACCAGATTTATACATGCATCTACTTGTTCGACCCAATTCCTACTGCTAGAACCGTGCGAAATAACAAGGACACCTTGTTTCTTCATTCTTCATTGTCCTCCCGCTGATCGATTTTCATCTGTTGATAAGACAACCAAGTATTAATAGCGAAAAAGATATGTACAATACCCATTCCGATATAAGCAATTCCTAACATACTAATAGAAAATAACCCTGTTCCTATATATACAAGACATAATAATAAATACGCTTTATGCGAGAAAGGCTGTCCTCTTCTCTCCATCAAACGAAACAACGGCTGCAAAGACAGAATAAAAAATAAGATGGCAATTAGCGAATTTACTGATAGAAGATAAATACCAATTAAAGTAAATAAAAAATATACCAACAACCTCTTCTCCCCAGTCTCCCCATATGGGACAGAATACCTACATATGACAGCAGATCTTATAACATCTCTTCACTTATGAGAAAGATTATTTAATAAGAACCATTATAATAAAATTTTCCCCAGAAAAAAACTCGTCCCATCTGGGACAAGCTTATGGGATCAAGTTCTTTGGACTTACTTTTATTGATTTACTTCTTGACGGATCAATTGGTTTACTAGTTGTGGGTTCGCTTTTCCTTTGGTAGCTTTCATCACTTGTCCAACCAAAAATCCTAGTACTTTATCACGACCGCTTTTTAACTCTTCTACGATTTTTGGGTTTGCATTCAATACTTCGACAACAGCTGTTTTGATCGCACCTTCATCACTAATCTGTACCCAGCCTTTTTCTTCCACAATCGCTGCCGGTTTTTTTCCAGTTGCCAGCATTTCTTTTAGGACGTCTTTTGCTATCTTGCTACTTATTGTTCCTTTTTGAATCAGAGTAATCATCTCAGCCAGATGTACAGAAGTTAGTGGTGTATCTTTCAATTCCAGTCCCTGATTATTGAGATAACCGAGCACCTCCGACAGTAACCAGTTGGCAGCTAGCTTGGGATCTGCTCCTTTTGCTGCTGTATCCTCAAAAAAGTCTGCTAAAGCACGAGTGGAAGTAAGTACTCCAGCATCATAAGCAGGTAAACCAAACTCAGACTTGTATCTAGCTACTCGTTTGTCCGGCAGCTCTGGAAGCTCAGCGAAAATAGCTTTCTTCCATTTTTCATCAATGCGCAGACGCACGAGATCAGGTTCTGGAAAATAACGATAATCATGAGCTTCTTCTTTGGAACGCATGATTTTGATCGTATTTTGTTCCTCTGACCAGCGCAATGTTTGTTGGATGACTTTTTCCCCATCATCCAAGACTTCTGCTTGGCGAACTTCTTCAAACTCCAAAGCACGTTCCACATTTCGGAAGGAGTTTAAGTTTTTTAACTCGGTTTTGGTACCAAATTTTTCTTCACCAACTGGACGCAAGCTGATATTTGCATCACAACGCAAGGAGCCTTCTTCCATTTTCACATCGGAGACATCTGTATATTGAATGATAGACTTAATCTTTTCCAAATAAGCTTTTGCTTCTTTAGGAGAACGCAAATCCGGTTCAGATACAATCTCGATCAGCGGAACACCAACACGGTTGAAATCGACCAATGAATCGTCTCCATCGTGATTTAACTTCCCTGCATCTTCTTCTAAGTGGAGACGTGTAATGCCAATTCGTTTTGTTTCTCCATCTACTTCGATATCAATCCACCCATGTTCACCGATCGGCTTATCAAACTGCGAGATTTGATACGCTTTTGGTGAATCAGGATAGAAGTAATTTTTTCGGTCAAACTTTGTATCTTCGGCAACTTGACAGTTGAGAGCCATTGCAGCTTTCATCGCAAAGTTTACCGCTTGTTTATTGAGTACTGGCAATACGCCCGGGTGTCCAAGACAGATGGGACAAGTTTGTGTATTTGCTGGTGCACCAAAGGAAGTAGAACATCCACAAAAGATTTTTGTATTGGTAGCAAGTTCTACGTGTACTTCTAATCCGATTACTGTTTCATATTTGCTCATGCTCTCACTCCCCCTAACGCAGGCATTTCAAGACGGCCAGCCGCTTGCTCATACGCATGAGCAACGCGAAGCACAGTCTCTTCTGCAAAAGCCTTTCCGATGATTTGCAGCCCTACAGGCAGACCTTGTGCTAATCCAGCAGGCACACTGATAGCGGGTAGTCCAGCTAAATTCATCGGAATGGTGCATAGGTCATCCATATACATGGTCAACGGATCAGAAATTTTTTCTCCAATGCGATACGCTGTTGTCGGGACAGTTGGTCCTACGATAACGTCGTGTTCTGCGAAGATGTTATCAAAGTCTTGTTTGATCAAGGTACGAGCTTTTTGTGCTTTTAAATAATAAGCATCATAGTAACCGGAACTTAGTGCGTATGTACCTAACATAATACGGCGTTTAACTTCTGCACCAAATCCTTGGCTTCTCGTTTGCTCATATATATCGAGCAAATTTTTCCCTTGGCGGACACCATAGCGAATTCCATCAAAACGAGCAAGGTTAGAAGAGGCTTCTGCTGGTGCAAGTATGTAATAAGTAGCAACTGCATATTCCAAATTTGGGAGCGATACTTCCGAAATATGTGCACCGAGTTTTTCGAGTTGTTTTACCGCTTTTTCAATCTGCTCTTTAACCCCAGAGTCAATCCCCTCACCGAGCATCTCACGAGGAACGGCTACTTTTAATCCTTTGATTTCACCGGTTAAAGCGGATAAATAATCAGGAACTTCTTTGTTGACCGAAGTAGAATCCAACTCATCATAACCGGAAATGGTTTGCAGTACATATGCTGCATCTTCTACTGTTTGCGTAATTGGTCCAACTTGATCCAAAGAAGATGCAAAAGCGACCAAACCAAAGCGAGAAATACGACCATAGGTAGGCTTTAAGCCAACAATTCCACAAAAAGCAGCAGGTTGACGAATCGAACCTCCTGTATCTGATCCAAGAGCAAATGTCACTGCACCAGAGGCAACCGCAGCGGCTGAACCACCACTAGACCCTCCGGGAACACGGGTTGTATCCCATGGATTTTTCACTGGATAAAAGCCAGAATTTTCATTGGATGATCCCATTGCAAACTCATCCATATTGGTTTTCCCCATGATAATAGCGTCAGAAGCGAGTAATTTCTCCACTGCTGTCGCGTTGTAAATCGGTTGGTAATTGGCTAACAATTGACTTGCACAAGTAGTGATGATTCCTTCTGTAACCAAGTTGTCTTTTACTCCAGCAGGAATAGCGGCAAGTAAACCGCGTTCAGAAGTTGCAGACAATTTTTGCTCTAACTTCTTTGCTGCTCCTCTCGCACCTTCTTCATTGATCGCGAGAAAAGCACCGATTTCCGGTTGAACTTCTTTGATCTTTGTTAAAGACTCTTCTACTACTTCAGTTACTTTACGTTCTTTTTTTGCTAATTGACGATGTATTTCACGTATGGACAAACTATTTCCTCCTATTCTTCAAACACCGCAGGAACACGGAAAAGACCATCTTTTTGATCAGGCGCGTTCAGCAATACTTTTGCTCTATCGAGTGATGGCTTGACAACGTCTTCTCTCATCACATTCGTAACGGGATAAACGTGGCTGGTAGGCTCCACATTCTCCGTATCTAATTCATTTAATTTCTCCGCAAACTGGAGAATATCGTTTAATTGACTTGTAAACTGTGTTTTTTCTTCTTCTGACAACGACAATCGAGCAAGTTTCGCCACATGCTCCACTTGCGCACGATTAATACTCATATCCGTTCACCCCAATATGTAAACATTGCCTCCAGTATAGCATAAGCAATAGTTAGATTTATAGTTTTGGTACCAGGTTATTTCATGTTGTTTTCCAAAAAGCAAATTACATTTATTCATTTTTCTATTATTTCTTTTTATTCCCACTTTTATTAGAATGATACTAAGTCCACACTCGAACAATGAGGTTCAGCTATGAGGACACAGTCGGAGGTAGTAGAGACCCTACTTACCCAAGTCATCGAGACGGTAAGAACCGCCAACCCCCACAAGGGACAGGTAACACTCCGTCACTCTGTCGTCATCGCGTTTGCGAGTTGCCCAAGGGAGCTCTTCTTCACTCTGTTGAAACAGACAGAGCGTGAGCAAATCCAATTGGATCTATTCCGCTTGATCTGGGCACACATCGTGCCAACGGGGCAGGACGTGATTCCTGTGTCGGTGGTTTCCGCAATTGAGGCGTATGATGATC
Source organism: Shimazuella sp. NTD250 (assembly GCF_059510375.1). Lineage (NCBI taxonomy): Bacteria > Bacillati > Bacillota > Bacilli > Caryophanales > Thermoactinomycetaceae > Shimazuella > Shimazuella sp. NTD250. The sequence goes on from NZ_JCAJZS010000001.1 coordinate 745,766, forward strand.
CCAATAACGGTGATCTCACCATCGCACGCACAAAGATCACCGAAGAACTCCAAAAGTTGCGCAAACAAACATGAAGCTCTCCGAGTGCTGGAGTGCTGCCCTCTGATCAGATCAGAGGGTGGAAAAACACCCGGACACAGTACTGTGTCCGGGTGCCGATTCTGCCCTTTAACTAGAAGCCAATACATCTTTCTCCGCTAATGTATACATCTGCCCATGCTCTGTCAGTACAATACGATCTTTTTCATCCCCTGCCGCTTTTAACAACCTCTCCATCGGCTCCTCTACAGGCTCTTGCGATAACACAAATGTATCCCAATGTATCGGAATCAACCACTTTGCCCCTGTATCCAAAAACATTTTCCAAGCCTGCTCAGGTGTACAGTGATTCCGTTGAAATGCATCTGGAGAGTACGCCCCGATCGGCATAAAGGCGAGATCGATGTCTCCTTTTTCTTGCAGCCAAGTAAAATCAGCTGTATAAGCTGTATCCCCTGGGAAGAAAATACGTGTATTGTTTCGTTCAATCAAATAACCTGTATAGCCATAATCCGTGTTCCAAGGGAATCGATTTCCCCAGTGTCTCACTGGTACAGCTTGAATCTTCACATCTTCATCTATGGTTAAGGAGTCTTTTCCACCGAGTTCTAAAACTTCAGCAAAGGGCAATCGTTTTATCAACCCAGCAGTTCCAGTTGCCGTGATGACTTTTGTTTTTTTATTCGCTATTTTTCTTAGCGTTGGGATATCAAAATGATCCATGTGACCGTGGGACAATAAAATCAAATCTACCACTCCAATATCTTCCAAACGGAGGGCGGGTGCGACATGCCTTTCCATACCGATTTGATAAAATCCGAGTGAAACTCCGACTCTTTTCCCAAAAACAGGGTCTGTCAAAATACGATAACCATACAAATTGATCAAAATTGTTGAGTGACCTACCCAACCAACAGTTACTTCGTCATCCTTCCAAGTGGAAGGGTCTAAATACTGCTTGGGTTCTTTCGCTGTCACTTTTGCACGAAAACGCCACTGCATAAACAGAAAAAAAACACTAACTAAAATCAACAACCCGACGATAAATAGGAGTACCCATCCTACTATTTCCATCTTCAAATTCATACTCCTTTTTGCAAGAAATGCTAACTTATTCTAAAATAGCATAAGAAAGCGAATAAATATATCAAGAATTATTCAAAATTAAAATAACTTAACATCCATTTTTGAAGGGAGATTTTTATGATACGCCTTTTTGCTACTGATCTTGACGATACCTTATTGAACGCCGAAAAACAAATTGATCAACATAATTTGGACGCATTAGAAAAACTTCAACAATCTGGTGTTCATGTCGCTGTTGCTTCGGGACGTAATGAAGTAGAGATTGAGCAAGTTGTCCACAACCTGCCAGGTGACTTCCATCGTGTCTGCCAAAATGGCGCATTCATTTATTTGAACTCAGAAGAGAAGATTTACGAGGGATACTTCGAAACAGAACTGGCCAAAAAAATCTACCAAGTCGGGAAAGATGCTGGTATGTACTGCTTTATCGGTACTGCCCGCACGATGTATATCCCAGAAAAAAACCACTTTATCGAAAGAAAATCCAGGCAAGTCGCCATTAACTTAGAGTATGACCCGAGTATCGAAAATCGAATCGGTAAAGATGTCATCCCTAGTAAATTTTGCTATCTAGGAGACGGCCCTGAGTTACAGCAATTAAAACAATTACTGCTCAAAACTTTCCCTGGACAAATTGATGTCTTTATCTCTGCTCCTCACTGCCTTGATGTCATGCCGCTGGGAGTAAACAAAGGTAACGGACTCCGGCATCTAGCGGATCGTCTTGGCTTTGATCTATCAGAAGTCGCTTGTATCGGAGACTCCGAAAATGACATCCCCATGTTTCGGGTCGTCCCTCATAGCTTTGTGATGAGCGTCGCAAAACCTTCCGTGCAAAAAGAAGCAAAACAACAAGTTTCTTCTGTTTCTGAAGCTGTAGAATGGGTCATCACTTATAACGAAAACCTCGCTGTGCAGCAGAAATAATCTAGGGAATCGAATAAGAAGGAGATTGGTATATTTCATTGTACGAACCAATCTTTTTTTTATGTAAACATTACAAGCAAAAACACGATCCATTGACCGTGTTTTTGCTGTTATTTTGTGTGAATTATATAAAAAAGATGCAATTATTTTCATCCATTGTTGTTCAGCCGCCATGCGTTGCATCACGGCTGAACAACAGCTGGTTCCGAGCAGATCTGCTCAGAGGAGGGTCAGTCACAGAAAGGCCAGCTCGTACTGTTCTGCCCGCTCCTCGGCCTCGCCGAAACGACCTTGGGCGCGATAGACCAGACCACAGACGTCGAACTGCTCACCGTTGACGTTGAGGTTGTCATAGGGGTAGAGGTTGTCGAAATGACCCTCGACGCCCCAGATGGCCAGGTCTCCCAGTGCCTTCTCAATCGCCTCGATGCCCTCACCAATCCCGACCTCGGAGCTGCCGAGGTGCTTCATCACGGCGGTGGTCAGTACTTCGTCAAGGGAGATGTCATTCCCTCGAATCTGAACCATCATTTGATGACTCCATCCTTCGATGAGTGATGCTCAAAACCGATAATATTCTTCTTTTATTATACAAAAGAAGCTGGGTGATGAGAAGTTGCAAAAACAGTTATGAAATCCATTCTAATAAAGATGTTTAGAAGAAATTATATGTATATGAAACTTTTTAAAAGAGGGAGAAAAATGGATACAAAAACAAATAAAAATACCATTTCTTATATACTATTACTCTTTACCATGGTCTTTTGGGGGAGTGCCTTTACAGGTGCCAAATTAGTAGTTGGACAAGTCCCGCCGGAAGTAGGGGCTTTTTTGCGGTTTGGGTTTGGGGCAGTGTTTATGTTTCTTATTTTGTTGAGTCGAAAAACGGGCAGGAAAGATGCGACATTGATAGGGAAAAAATATTGGTTTCCCATTGTACTATTGGGTATAACAGGTGTCGCCCTCTATAATCTGTGCTTTTTTTGGGGAGTTCAGTATTCGTTTGCTTCTGATGGCAGCAGTATTGTGCCAACGATAAGCCCTGTCGTGACCACGGTTTTAGCGATCTTCTTTCTCAAAAACAAACTGTCAAAACGTCAAGTCATAGGACTTATAATCTGTTTAATCGGAGCCGCCATCTACTTTATCGGAATGAATCACAATGCAGATAATGCGTCCCATCGTCTGCTTGGCAATCTATTTTTCCTTGCCTGTGCATTGTGCTGGGGAACCTATACCATTTTAGGAAATAAAGTGTTAACAACACTAAAACCTTTGCCCGTTACGGCCTATGCGACATTAGTAGGTGCAGTCATACTCGGCCTGCTTTCCCTCCCAAAAATGCTCAACGTAGCATGGGGTCAACTGGGACTTGATTTTTGGCTCTTGCAAGTATATTTAGGCTTCTTCTGTACTGCCTTAGCCAACTGGTTTTATTCGCTGGGAGTAAAGCATATCGGAGCTTCCAGAGCATCTGCCTTTATGTATTTTGTCCCGATAAATGGTTTGTGGATATCGATGGTTTTTCTTCAAGAATCACTGACAATTTTTCAATTTATTGCCATACCGACCATGTTAGTTGGAGTTTGGTTTGTTAATAAGAAAACTGCTAAACAAAATATCATATCCAAACAAAATATTAAAGCGAAAATTATCTCTTAAATAGAACAGCGCCCCCCAGGTGGTTTGGTAACCTCCTGAGGGGCTTTTGTGTGTCCTTCAGGGGCTAGATCAGCTCTTGATGGACTGGGTCAGTTCCGGTGCCCAGGCGACGAACGCCTCCCATGCCGGGACGGAAGCCGACGCCACAGGGGAGTCCTCCAGCTTGGAGTCCTTGACCCGAACGGTCACTCCGTCCGGGGTCATGGCCTCCACGCAGTTGGGATTGTTATCCGACAGACTGCGGCTGGACTTTGCCCACTTTTCGGTCAAAGCCATCTTACCTCCATGCCGCTCTCTGTTCACCATCCTTGTGACGGTGTTTCTTGCGGCATTATTAGTTTAGCATATACAATACAGAAAATACAGATAACTATCACTCCGTATAATAAACAAGTAGAACTATGTAATTGTTTTCTTTTACTAACATTTTAAATAGCATAAAAACCAGCGCCCCCCAGACGGTTCTATTCCAACCATCTGGGGGGCTTTTGTGTGTCCGTCAGGTTGCTAGATCAGCTCCTGACGAGGGTGAGGAACGCCTCCCATGCCGGGACAGAAGCCGACGCCTCAGGGGAGTCCTCCAGCTTGGAGTCCTTGAACTGGACGGCAGTGTCCAGTGCCTTGACCTCCACGCAGTTTCCTTGTGCACTGTAACTGGACTTTGCCCAGTTTTCGGTCAAAGCCACTTTACCTCCATGCCGCTCTCTGTTCACCATCCTTGTGACGATGTTTCTTGCGGCATTATTAGTTTAGCATATACAATACTGAAAATACAGATAACTATCACTCCGTATAATAACCAAGTAGAACTATGTAATTGTTTTCTGTTACTAACATTTCAAATAGCATAAAAACCAGCGCCCCCCAGATGGTTTTATTCCAACCACCTGAGGGGCTTTTGTGTGTCCGTCAGGTTGCTAGATCAGCTCCCGACGAGGGTGAGGAACGCCTCCCACGCCGGAACGGAAACCGACGCCACAGGGGAGTCCTCCAACTTGGAGTCCTTGAACCGAACATTCGATCCGTCCGGGGTCATGACCTCCACGCATTTGCTGACGTCTGTGCTGTAACTGGACTTTGTCCAGTCTTCGGTCAAAGCCACTTTACCTCCATGCCGCTCTCTGTTCACCATCCTTGTGACGATGTTTCTTGCGACACTATTAGTTTAACACTAAGAAACGGAATAATATATCAATTCAAACAAGAAAAGAACACCTCCCAGCTCTTGAGATGTTCTTTCCTATCCACTAATTACTTTTATTCGCTTCGCTTTTCGTAACTTTCTTCTCTTCGTCGTCCAAAACGCCATTCATGCCATTTTTAAACTCGCGAAAGCTCTTCCCTACTGCTTTTCCAAGTTCTGGCAGTTTTTTTGGACCGAAAAGGAGGAGAGCAACGATTACAATCAAAATCCATTCAAAACCGTTTATGCCCATCTCTATCCCTCCGAAACATTATTGACCATTTTATATTATACTACCAACGAGGAAAAACCAAAAAGGAAAATCTTACATCATTACGTAATAGAGTTATTTTTCTTGCGTTTGATCAACCAATGAATACCAAAGTAAAGAATAAATAACACTACCGCGCCGATCGCTATATAATGAATGTAGTTTCCTGCTACCGCTTCGATATTTTTCCAATTGCTTCCCAACTTCATTCCTAAATATAAAAACAAGATTGACCATGGAATAATCGCAAGCGTAGTAAGGGTGATAAATCGTGTGACAGACATTTTCGCAATCCCTGCGGGAATAGAAATAGCATGCCGTACAACAGGTAGGAAACGAGCTCCAAAAATTACTCCTGTTCCGTAATTTTTAAACCATTTTTCCGATAAATCGAGATGGCTTTTCTTGATCAATAAAAATTTCCCGTATTTTTCCAAGAAAGGTCTGCCACCATAGTAACCGAGCCAATATAGAAACAGTTGAGCGATAACTCCACCGATAGTTCCTGCAATAACTGCTCCGATAAAGGTAATTTTACCGGAATCGACCAAGAATCCTCCATAAGCGAGGACAATTTCACTGGGAATGACTTCTACCATTAATCCTAATGCGATTCCAAAGTAGCCGAGATCTGTTAACCAATTTAGTATTGAAAAAAAGATGTTTTCCATGAATTTCTCCTTTTCTCTCGTTCTTCTATACAAGATGATAGACGACAATCCGCAGCTCGTCCACTATTGTCACACAATCGATCCAGATGTTCGGTCTTTGTTTGGTTTCCCAAAAGCTCATATTCTCATTACAAAACAGCTAGGAAATTCAATTATTCATGTTCTATTCACAAATCTCCTCTATACTAAAGAGAACAGAAAATGTACAAAGGAGAATCCCATATGGCACGTATTATGGTGGTAGATGACGATGATCACATCCGTGAAGTAGTGAGTATCTTTCTTAAACAAGAAGGCTATGAAGTAGATGAAGCGATAAATGGAAAAGAAGCATTGAAACATCTTGATTCCATCCAAGTGGATATGGTCATCTTAGATATCATGATGCCACAGATGGACGGTTTTGAACTATGTGCCGAACTTAGAAAGTTTTATGATTTCCCCATTCTCATGTTGACTGCCAAAGGAGAGACCACCGATAAAATAAAAGGATTTCGGGTTGGTACCGATGATTACTTGACCAAACCGTTTGAAGTAGAAGAATTAGTAGTGCGCGTAAAAGCGCTACTTAGAAGATATCAAATTATATCCTCTAACCGCGTACAATTAGGAGAATTACTGTTGGACCGCTCACGACATGAAATATTACACAAACAGACTCCCATCTCTATTCCACTCAAAGAGTTTGAGCTCTTATTTGAGTTTGCTAATTATCCAAACCGAACTTTAACTCGTGAACATCTGATCGAACGCATTTGGGGCTATGATTTTGAAGGAGATGAACGAACCATCGATGTACATGTAAAACGCCTTCGTGAAAGATTTCCAGAAAGGCAATACGACTTTGCTATTCGGACGGTACGCGGTTTGGGCTACCGTTTGGAGGTAGCCCAACATGGCTAGGCTCAAAAGTGTACTAGGTCCTTTAGTAGGAATCAGTTTTGTTTTATTCTTTTGGTCTGTCTCTTATTGGTTGGTAAATCTCTTATTCCCCACCCTTGAAGTTCTAACGAGCGAATATGTAAAAGACTTGCTCATCGGCTTGATTGGTTTTGTGTTAATGATATCTACGATGTATGTAATTGGGAAAATATTTAGCTCTCATCGAGATGATGTCTTTCATGTCATTGTTGATGCCATCAAACAGATCAGTAAGGGAAACTTTAAAGTTAAATTAAACTTAGGAAAACTCAATAGGGGACATCCTTTTGCAGCATTAGCAAGCAGTATTAATGATATGGCAGAAGAACTTGGAGAAATGGAAAAAATGAGACAAACTTTCATTTCCAATGTCTCCCATGAAATCCAGTCACCACTCACCTCCATCCGTGGGTTTGCCCGTGCCTTGCAAAATGATGAGCTGTCACCAAGCCAGCGTGCACACTATATCGATATTATCATTACCGAAAGTATCCGCCTGTCAAAATTGAGTGATAACTTGATGAAACTTACTTCGCTGGAATCGGAACATCATCCATTTGCTGCTACTGACTATCGATTGGACAAGCAATTGCAGCAAGTGATCTTAGTAAATGAACCACAGTGGTTAGGCAAAAAAATTGCGGTAGAACCTATTTTAGAAGAAATAACCATATCCGCTGATGCTGATTTGCTCAACCAAGTGTGGACAAACTTACTGCATAACAGCATCAAATTTACAAGTGAACATGGTACCATCACCATTTCCTTGCAGCAAATCAATGAAAATACAGTTGTTCAATTTACGGATACAGGATCAGGCATTTCCGAAGGAGATCAACTTCATATTTTTGAACGATTTTATAAAGGGGATAAATCACGAAACCGCAATGCGGGAGGGAGTGGTCTTGGACTTTCCATCGTCAAAAAAATTGTCGAACTCCACCATGGAACGATTCAAGTGAAAAGTAGAGTAGGAGAAGGAACCACTATAATTGTTTCCATCCCCTTAAAATATAGAAAATAGCAATCTAGACATCTGAAAAAGATGTCTATTTTCGTTACAGTAGGAGAATTTTTCTTTACGAAATAGACAAAATGTTTCGCATAGGAATGCTTTACAATACAAATAAGTTCGAAGACAAGGAGTGGAGAAATGTCAAAGATACTTTGGAGAAGTTCCATTATTACTTTTTCTTTACTTGTAAGCCTTTCCATCTCACCAATCAACTCTCATGCGGAAGAAGATAATCCCACAAAGGAAACCATCGTCTTCCAAGAAGACTTCAATGACCTGCAAGTAGGTGTGGATAAGAAATGGGGCTGGAAAACAGCCTCTTATGAATTTTGCACGACAAATCCTAACCATGATAAGTTAGATAACCTCACTACGGATGCCATGAAGACCATAGATGGAAATTTACATATCCAAGCAACTCCTAAAGGAGATGGATACTGGGATACAGGACTTGTCACGACAGGAGATTCTTGTGACTCTGGCGGCAACCAATTTCAAGCGCAGGCAGGGGACTTCCTTTTGACGCATGTCAAGCTTCCAACTGGAAATGTCGGCGCTTGGCCTGGCTTTTGGACTTGGAAAGATGGTAAAAACGAAATCGATATATTTGAATGGCATTCGGATAATCCCCACAAACTAGAATTGACCAATCATGTTAAACCAGCAGGTTCCATTTATGAAGACGAATCGCTCATCGGACCAGGTAAATGGATTTACATTGGAACAAAAATCGGCGAGAACAACAACACATGGTATGTCGGCTCCTCTGAAGACAACTTAAAAGCTGTATATTCCGATAACACTGGTGTAGGACCTAATTGGACTGCATTTTTAATCTCCAATCTATCGGTTGACAATGGAAAACGAGCTCCACAGGGAAAGCAACCAATTGATTATGATATTGATTTCGTCAAAGTATTCCGTTAATTTCCTATCTATCGTATAATGGAATCCAAGTATTCCTGCTACAGGAAAGGCAACCATGACTATCCAGACTCTCGAAGAAGCTGAGTCGGCCATTGCCGAGCTCGCGAAGGAGGCGAAGAATCAAGAGGAACACAACTTGATTCTCGTCTTGGAGTGTTTTGCAGGAGGCGCTTGCTTCCTGTACGACAACCCCTTCGCGTGCCAGGTCGAGACGGAGATCGAGCGGCTGAGCGCAGGGGAACCCCTGTTGTTCGAGTATGTTCCTCCGGTCGTCGATCTGCTTTACTTCTTCGCTAGAAGATCAAGATAGTTTTCATGGGGGGGCCTAACTTTTAGTAGGATGGATGTGAAATTCGTTCATTCGAACCTCACATCCCCCCAATTCCAAAATCAAAAGCCCGTTTTTAGGGCTTTTTTTAGTATTTATGATTACCCAATCTTTAAAATAAGACTGGAACACAACAAACCACCAACATCCATTTCCATCGTGGTTGCTGGTGGCCTTTTCTTTTCATATCAAATTGTCTAATCATCATGAAGGAATAGGACGAATATTAGTGTGCTGGAGGCGGAATAAAATCGCGCATTTAGCTTTCCTCCTTACGTCAAATATCACTCTTGATGAACTTAGACTTTCTCAAAGATTATATCAGGATATCCTATATTATTAGGAGGATTCCTTAAATTCATTATAGCAATAAACATCTAAAAACACAATAGATTCATTCTATTGTGAAATAAATTTTATAGGTGTGTTTGCAGAGTTGATAAGTCGCACATAGTAAAGATAAAGCTATCATTTAAAAAAATATTAAAAAACGAATAAGTTTTATATATGATTCTTCTCATTTGATTTTTTATCATTTATACTAAATGCGCTACATCCCTTCCATCCCTATACGGAGGTTCGCATGACTCCTCGCATCCTCACGTCCAACGAGGCCGCCAATGCCTTCCAGAAGACGATCGATGAGTTGACTCGCCCTGAGATGAACGCCGTCGAGTCGATTCCCTCTGGGAACCCGGCGGCGGACGTTCTCAACGCGACTCTCGACGCTTACGACCAGCTCAAGCAGTTGGTGCTGGGCGAGGTTGGACTCGAAGAGCTGATGAAGGGCGGTAAGGAGGATGGCGTCGCTCTCGGCGATCTCAATCCGCTTACAGCCTTCCTCACCAAACGGTACGTCGACATCGCTCGCCAGATGGCTGACGATGAGCAGAAGATGCCCTCTGGGCTCGACCCGGACACCGACCCGCACTTCCTCGACGCTCTGCGGACCCTCGGCGAAATGCTGAAGGAGGATGAGGAAGAGAGCTAGAAGTAATCCTCATAGGGAGAAGGGCAGTGTTGGGATGGAACAGAAAAACTTCCACCCGACACTGCCCGCCGAAAACAACCATTCCTATAAATGTTCAATACAAAAAGACCACTTTGCGCCAGTGGTCTTTCATACATCACATTATTAAAGAGCTTCTGAAACTGACTGTGCTTGCAAGAATAATAAGAGATAATCCCGTCCACCTGCTTTGGAATCCGTACCAGACATATTAAATCCACCAAATGGATGAACACCTACTAATGCTCCTGTACATTTGCGGTTAAAGTAGAGGTTTCCAACATGGAACTCTTTGCGAGCTTTTTCCAATTTCAAACGGTCACGGCAGATGACAGCGCCAGTCAATCCAAACTCGGTATTATTGGCAATTTCAAGTGCTTCATCAAAGCTGTCTGCCTTGATAAACGCGAGCACAGGACCGAAGATTTCTTCTTGGGAGATACGTGCTTGGGGGTCAACATCTGCAAAGACAGTAGGCTCGATAAAGTAACCACTTTCGTCCCCTTTTTCTCCACCTGCGACAAGACGACTTTCCTTCTTCCCGATCTCGATATACTCTAAAATTTTATTATATGCTTTATCATCGACAACAGGACCTAAATCGATGGAAACATCGTCCGCTTCACCTAGTTTCAAGCTTTTGGTTTTCTCAGTCACTTTCTCTAAAACTTCGTCATACACGTTTTTATGCACGATTGCACGCGAACAAGCAGAACATTTTTGACCAGCAAAACCAAATGCAGATTTTACAATCGCATCTGCTGCTAGATCGAGATCAGCATCTTCATCCACAACAATGGAATCTTTCCCGCCCATCTCTGCGACAACACGTTTGATCCACTTTTGTCCTGGAACTGTTTTTGCAGCTAGTTCATTGATGCGAAGCCCTACTTCACGAGAACCTGTAAAGGAAATAAAGCGGGTCATCGGATGTTTGACAAAGTATTCCCCAACTACAGGACCTGGTCCTGGAACATAGTTGACAACCCCGCCTGGAAGACCTGCTTCCTCAAGTATTTTGACAAATTGGTAAGCGATTACATTGGTAGGAGTAGCAGGTTTTAAAACAACTGTGTTACCAGCAACAATCGCTGACGTCGTCATCCCAACTGTAATCGCAAGCGGGAAGTTCCAAGGAGGAATAACTGCCCCAACCCCAATTGGTAAATATCTCAATTCATTTTGTTCGCCGATAAGCGGTGTTACGGGTTGACGTTCATCGAGACGAAGCATCTCTCTTCCGTAAAACTCCATAAAATCAATTGCTTCTGCTGTATCTCCATCTGCTTCTGGCCAACTCTTACCTGCTTCTACCACCATCCAAGCAGAAAACTCATGTTTTTTACGGCGAAGAATCGCAGCAGCTTTAAACAATACACTGGCACGCGCAGCCGGATCGACATGTTTCCACCATGAAAAAGCGTCAACAGCGGTCTGCATCGCTTGTTCCGCTAGTTTTTCATCCGCTTCTGAAACAATTCCCACTACTTCTTTTGTATTGGAAGGATTGATAGAATTCACTTTTTGGTCAGTTTTGATATGTTTACCGCCGATAATCAGATCGTATTCTTTTCCTAATTCCGATCTAACTTTATCCAAAGCAGCTTCAAATGCTCTGCGATTTTCTTTTACGGAGAAATCGGTAAAAGGTTCATTACGAAATGGGATCATATAAGTATTTCCTCCTAATTTTTTATAACTCGATAAAATTGTAACGCAGTTACGACCTAAAAACAATCATCTACGGGTCTCTATTGTCTATTTTCTCTATAATTTGTATAATAACAACTGTAAATTAAAGTTTATTCATTATTTCATAATAGAAGTAGGTGTAGTCATGTCATTTGCAAGAAAAATGGTTTTATCCCTAGCCGCGAATCCAGCGATACGCTCGATAGCTGGAAAATATGGCTTAAAGCTCGGTGCAGGTCGGTTTGTCGCTGGAGAAACGCTGCAAAATGCGATTACTCGTGCTGGCGAATTAAATGAACAAAACTTGTGGGTAACCTTAGATCACTTAGGGGAAAGTGTCACTTCAAAAGAAGAGGCTTTGGAAGCTACCCGTGTAGCTATCGATACTTATGCCGCTATTTATGCAGCAGGACTCTACAAAACAAACATCTCCGTCAAGTTAACACAACTCGGCCTAGATATAGATTCCGCTTTTTGCTTAGAAAATATGAAAAAAATTGCAGCAAAAGCAAAAGAAACTCATAATTTTTTACGGATCGATATGGAAGATACTCCACGAATCGAAATAACGATGGACATCTTTCAAACTTTACTATCCGAATATGGAAACGCTACCATAGGACTCGTCATCCAATCTTACCTCTATCGGTCAGAGCAAGATGTAGCACACTTAGGAAAACAAGGGGTCAATCTACGAATTGTAAAAGGTGCCTATAAAGAGCCGAAAGAAGTAGCATTTCCAGCAAAAAAAGATGTCGATGAACAATTTATTCAATTGGTCAAACAACACCTTACCAATGGGGCTTACACAGCAATTGCCACTCATGATGAGAACATGATTTATCCCCTGCTGGCTTGGATCAAGGAGCAAAAAATTGCCGATCACCTATATGAATTTCAAATGCTGTATGGAATTCGCACTGATCTTGCCCGGAAATTAGTAGCAGAAGGATATAAAGTGAGAGTTTACACACCTTTTGGCAAACAGTGGTATCCATATTTTACTAGACGGTTAGCAGAGCGACCAGCAAATGCCCTTTTTATCCTTAAAAACCTCTTCAAGAAGTAAAGAATGGAAAAGTCAGGTTTATGAAACTTAAACGATGCTAAGAATGAAATTACATGAAAAAAAAGAGCCCAAACGCTCTTTTTTTGTTACTATATATAAAGCAAATTATTGCAGGCTGCCATTTATCAAGAAGGGGGCTAGAAAATGGAACTGCAAGAAGAAATCCTATCTGTGTTATCGGAAAATGCTCGACTCACCATCGAACAAATCTCGCATATTGTAAATCAACCTGAGGATAAGGTACGTAAGACTATTGGTTTATTGGAAAAAAAACAAGCTATCATTGCCTATCAATGTGTGATAGATTGGAAAAAAATCGGGAAGCAAAGAGTTCATGCACTCATCGATGTACAAGTAACCCCTCAGCAGGCTCATGGTTTTGATGTAATTGCGAAAAGGATTGCGATGTATGATGAAGTGGTGAATGTTTATTTGATGTCTGGAGCATACGATCTTTCCATCACATTGGAAGTAGATTCCCTTGAAGCAGTTGGACTTTTTGTAACCGAAAAACTCGCCCCTCTTGATTTTGTAGTCAATACCAGAACACATTTTATTCTAAAAAAATACAAAGAGGCAGATGTTCTTCTCGATACAGATGGTCCTGATAATCGACTACATATTGCCCCTTAATCTGGAAAAGGTTGTGTTGACATGGATTTAGAGTCTAAACTATCTCCCATTGTAAGAGATATGGCTCCATCTGGAATTCGGCGTTTTTTTGATCTTGTCAATCAAATCCCTGACGCTATATCTCTTGGAGTGGGAGAACCTGACTTTGTCACTCCTTATCACATTCGTAAAACAGTAACGGATTCATTGGAACACGGACCTACTAGCTATACATCTAACCAAGGTCTACCTGAATTGCTATCTGCGATTTCTGAATATTTACTGAAACGCTTTGGCTTATCTTATCATCCTGAAACAGAAATTCTCACTACATTTGGAGGCAGTGAAGCTATCGATCTAGCCTTACGAGCCCTCATCTGCCCAGGTGATGAGGTAATGGTAGTAGAACCTGCTTATGTATCTTACGAGCCTTGTGTCGTATTAGCTGGCGGTATCCCGGTTCCTGTAGCTACTCACGCTAGAGAAGGATTCAAATTACGGGTAGAAGATTTAGAACGACGCGTTACCTCGAAAACAAAAGCTCTTATCATCAGTTTTCCTAACAATCCAACAGGCGCTATCATGACAGCAGAAGATTACGCCCCTATCGTTGAATTTGTAAAAAAACATGAGCTGATTGTGATATCAGATGAAATATACGCTGAATTGACGTATAAAAACAAAAATCACGTTTCGATTGCGTCTTTTGATGGAATGAAAGACCATACGATCTTGATAAATGGCTTTTCCAAAGCATTTGCCATGACCGGCTGGCGAATCGGTTTTATCGCTGCTCCAGAAATCTTGTGGAGAGGCATGTTAAAAATCCACCAGTACACTGCCCTTTGTGCACCGAGAATGAGCCAGATCGCAGCACTTGAAGCACTGCAAAACGGTCTGCAAGAGTGTCTGAATATGAAACAACAATATGATCGAAGACGCCGTTTCGTCGTACACTCTTTAAGTGAAATGGGTCTGACTTGTATGGAACCAGAAGGTGCTTTTTACGTCTTTCCTTCTATCGCATCTACTGGATTAGATGCAGAAACATTTGCTGAACAGCTTTTACTGGAGGAAGGAGTAGCAGTAGTGCCAGGAGGAGTATTCGGCCCAAGCGGAACGGAGCACATTCGATGTTCTTACGCTACATCATTAGAACGACTGGACGAAGCGATGAAGCGGATGAAACGTTTTGTAGAGAAGAAAAGACAAACGAATAGTAAACATTATTTGCAACTTGGTTAACAAATAAGACCCTGATCAGGGTCTTATTTGTTGTCATCATTTTAGATTATAAATCTTACTTTATCAAAAAATCCGCCACAACTTGCTTAAAACGATCTTTCTCTTCAATAATTGGTGCATGTCCCGACTTTTCAAATAAGACAAATGTTGCATTGGGTATCAAAGATGCGACCTCTTTTCCACGTTCAGGTGGATTTAATCTATCATGTTGTCCACTAATAACCAATGTTTTTGCCTCTACTTTATGTAAATCTGAGCGGTAATCAAATCCTTCCAATGCCTTGTTGGCAGCTACCTGTTGTTCTGGACTTAGAATGGTACCTTTTTCTTCCCATTCTTTTAACTCGTTTCCAACAGCTATTGGATCGTAAAACATATACTTAGACAAATAAGACAATTGTTGTTGAGAATCCATACCATCCAGTTCTTCTCCATAGCGATGAAACATCTCCTGTATAGAGGAAGTTTTTCCATGAGCTTTTGGAACAACCAGTATTAATTTTTTAACTCGATGAGGCATCTCAACTGCTACACCTTGAGCAATATAACTTCCTAATGATATCCCCATTACGCTGGCTTTTTCAATACCTAAGTGATCCATCAGGGCAATAACATCTTGAACAAGATCTTTAAGAATATAGGAAGCAGGTTTGGATGATTTTCCATGCCCACGAGCATCTAAAGATATTATACGAAAGTAAGGTTTGAGAAATTCTCTTTCATAAATGAGTGTTTCTATATCTTGGGTAAGTCCATGAAGTAAGATAAGCGGGCTTCCTTGTCCTTCTTCTTCGTAGTATAAGGTTGCATCATTGACAACAAAGGTAGGCATATTTATTCATCTCCATAATCGTATAATCAATAACGGCAAACCAAATAAAGAGATCTCAATACTTATTAAATTCTATCAGATAAACTACATATTACAATGTAATTAAATCCGCCTGTCACCCCAACACTATCCATACCTTCGCAATCATGCCTTCACAGGATCCTCTACTGGATAAATATTCAATTCATCCAATTTTTCCCATAATGCCTTCATCGCTTTCTCAGGATCACGGTAAAATTCCCTTCCTCTGACTCTCCAAAACTTCCATCCTACTCGTTCTAAAATGCGCTGTCGTTCAAGATCCGCTTCCCATCTATCAAGCCCATACCACTTATCTCCATCGCATTCTACTGCTATTCGGTTACCATTACCTTCGATGACAAGGTCAATTCGCTTTCCTACACTCCCTACTTGAACCTGAGGCGTTACCTGATAACCTCTTGCTGTGATGAATCGGTACACATCTTTCTCAAAAGTAGATTCAAATAAATGATCTACTTCTTTGATTTCTTGCGTTCTTTGCTTTTTTTGGTTCAGACAGTAGTTAAGAAGCTGATATCGCATGCAATTCACATTTAAATCATCCAGCTGTACAGAATGAAACAAAACCAGCTGGTCTCTAGCTCGGCTTGCTGCAACATTAAAACGTCTTCGATCAGATTCTTTCGTTAGAACTCCAATCGTCATATTGTTTGCTGCAACCATCGACAAAAAGATAATATCTCTTTCTGCCCCTTGAAATCGATAAGCATCTCCACAAATGATGTTACGCTGTACCATTTCACTCTCGCCCAATTTTTCTCGCAGTAATTGTTCAATTAACAATGCTTGATCATAACCTTGAAGAGATATAACACCCATTGATTTCCCTCTATATTTCTCTTGGCTGCAACAATGAAGAATAAATTCCACTATTGCATTTGCTTCTGGTTCGTTCCATGCTTTGGCCGTTTCCTTCCGATATCCATCTTTCACATGCACAGTGAAAACAGGATCATCATACATCTCTTCGATTAGCGGCAGACGAAGCGGGTCTATTTTTCCACCATACATGAGATCATTGCTGAATTGAATAATTTCAGGAACACTGCGAAAATGCTCTTTTAAGACAACTTTACTATTGGTAAAAATTCGACTAGCGGTGTCATACAGACTCGTCGAAAGCTCTAATTGATCTGCCCCAGGAATTCCTTTTAAATGTTGTTTGATTAATTCATCGTTTTGTGAGCGATCTAAACCGACTATTTCGGGACTTATTTGGTTATCGTCCCCAACGATAACTGCTTTTTTAGCACGTAACAGTGCACTCAAAGAAAATAAATTGCTTTGACTACTCTCATCCACTATCACAACGTCAAATAAGTTATTTGTGAGTTCTATGTTTTCAATGACGCGTTGAATCGGCATGATCCAAACAGGAATTGCATCCCTACAGTTATTTAGTTCTCTACTCGCACTTTTTCGGTATTTGGAGGCATATTTACCAGTACCTTTTCCGAGCTTTTTCATCATTTGCATCCAAGTAGTTAAACTTCTCTTTTGCTGATCATCTGCCCGTTCCAATTGAGCTTTCCATGTTTGATCCGCAACTAATTTACGAATTAAATTCGCTTCTCTTCGTCGCTCTAATTGGAATTCTTCTTCCAGTTCTTCTACAGACTTTTGCTGCTTTAATTCATTTAACCAATGATTGAATTGGCTCCAAATCCACGCTTTATCTATATCATCAGGTGGTAATGACGGACGCAGTGATCTCGAAATCAACTGTTCACACCATTTGGGACAGACTTCTGTCAATCTATTTTTTAATTGTTGATAGTGCAAAAAATCAGGTTCAATCTTTTCCAATCGAGTGACTTCTTCACACGCCTCCTCCCACTTCTTAGCATCTTTTTGCTGGCAAGCCGTTTGCAGGGAATCCCATATTGGATGAATGGTCTTTTGTTCTTCGCTTTCTCTGCTTAATTTGAAGGAAGTTTGCTGAAAAAAAGCTTCTATTTCTTTGATTTGATAATGGAGTTGCAAGACTGTTAAACCATATTGAAAGTCAGCGAATGACTCGGCATTAATCCAATCTACATCCTTTGCTCCTAATGATTGGGCAAAAGGAGCAAGTGGACCTATAATCTTTTTCTCCCACAAAATAATCGTTTCAAATTGCTTCAAAGCTTCCAGCACTTCTCTTATCCATTTTCTATCTCCTATATCGATAAGGGGCCCATCTACCTCTTCCATAATTCGATTCCATTTTATTTGAAATTTGCGTTTCAACTGATTACCAACTAAACGCTGTTTGACCAAATCAAACTGCTCTTGTCTTTGCGCAGGCAAACCATCAATAAAACATTGTTCAAACAGATAAGCATACTTTTTACCGACTATCTTTTTGTACATCCAGCCTGTAGATTTATTTTGATTGATCCTTTCCACAATCATTTCGATATCTTCTAGTATCTTACGTTCCGGATGCGGGGGAAGCTGAATTTCATACTCTAGCAATTCTTTTTCGATACGAATTATTTGTTCTAATTGTGCTTTATAATCTTTAAAAAAACGAATCCACTCTTCTTTTTGGTTTGTATGATGAACCATATCAGTTAAAATCGCTATTTTCCAATTATCTTTGGACATGTGATCGAGAAGTTTTACATTTTTATGGTTTTGCTGAATTAACGCCTCAAGAGAAAAGGATAATCTATCAGGTATTTTCCAGTCTTGTATATAAGGACTTCCTTCATTGAACTTCTGTTTCAATACAATAAATTGATGCGTCTGCTCATGAAATCGATCAAGGCTCGGTAACTGTTCTCGATTAGGTCTTTTTAGATGCAAGCTTTCCAAATCCGCTTTTGAAAAACTTGCTAAAATGCGATAGAACGAGATGAGTTCTTCTTTTGATAAAGGAAACTTCGTTCCGGGAAGAATAGAATCAGGAAACCAATCATACTGCTCCTGTTCCTTTAGCCATTTAGCTGCTTCTAACGGCTTAAATGTTACTCCTGCAATACTTTTTTCTTCATTATCTATTTGGAGTACTTTGTTGATTTCCTCTTGATTTCGTGCCATTTTTCTACGTGTTTCCTCTAATTCTTTTTGGGACAGTTGAATATTTTCACAGAGAACAGAGATATTTTTCCGCTCCAAATTGTCAGCAATTGTACGAACTGAATTTTCTATCTCTTGTATGGATTTACTATCTCCACCAAGCACGCTTACACATAGATCCCTTACTTCTTCTGGAATTTTTTCTTTTAATACCTCTAAAGCCTGATCCTTTTCACTTGTTACTAAAACTCTTTTGCCGTGGGCGAGTAAATGACAAATCAAATTAGCAATGGTATGGCTTTTTCCTGTTCCTGGTGGTCCTTGTACTACTACCCCAGCATTTCTTGCTAACTTATGAACGATTTCAGTTTGTTCCTGATTAGCAGGTAAAGGGAAGAGTAAGTTATCCTCTAAACTTTTCCACTCTCGGGAATAAACAGCTTTGGATTCTATCCTGCTTCCATCCTCAGAGGAGACAAGTTTTTTTAGGGTTTCTGGAATAGGGTAATTTTGTTCCAATTGATCCATTACAGTTTGATATTCCACATCCCAAACTCTTCCAGCTGTTTTGCGTATAAAAACTGCTGGACTGTAGGAAATCGTCAAATGAGGGGTGACTTGCTTGATCGGCACCCACTCTTCAACAAATTTCCCTTCAGAACTCAACATATTTGCTACTTGCTTTAAAAGACTAGCTACTTCTTCTTTGTTTTTGGGTTGCACTTCCACTTGGTCTAACTCTTGAATCATTCTCACATTCGGAATATCTAAATGCAGTAACATATCTGTTTCCACACGTGATCCCTTTGTAGTGGAACATAAAGTAAACAAACCTCGTTCAGCATCAAAGCGTAATTCTAACGGCGTTGTGAGGAGATGTCTTTGTATTTTCACATCGTCTTTTTCCCATGTTAACAAACCTTGTCCCCATACAATCTCCCAGTTATCCCCTTCATCTTGCAGCAGCTGAAACATTGTAAACATTTCATCATAAAACTTTTTTGCCTGCTGTTTTTCCTTTGCCCAAGGTATCCATTCATTTATTAACCAATGATCAAACACTTCCTTTCTCGCTTTATCATCGATAAATCGTTCATAAATAGAGTCTTCTCCCGTTCCGCTTTCTTTAGGTATCTGTATTATCACTTCTGGCTTTTGCTTAGGATTTCCCCAATTGATCACCCATTCTTGCAATTGCTCAGGTATTTTTGGAACAGGGGATAAGACTGGTCTATGCGCAATGACCCACTGGTCGTTTTCTAATCTATCATCGTGAATCCAAATATCTGAAAGACGTGCTAAATCCGCTTGCCACCAGTATTTTTCAAAATCTGTAATTTTACGTTGAATGCGGTAATTTAATCTTTTTAGTTCACACAGATATTGAAATACTTGATTCACTTTTGTCTGAACTGAGTCCATAAAAAACATCCTCCACATAATAAAAAAATAAAAATAAGAATCTATATTCGCTGCATATAGATATACATATAAATTTAATTATACAGAAATTTATGGTAAAAACTAATCTCGTTGAGGTATATATTTCTCTAGAGGTTGTTGCCTAAATAAGATTGAATACTGGATAAAATCGCTTGATATGAGTGTTATCCGCGTCTGTTGTTAAAAAAACACAAAGGACGCTCCATCCACCCAAAGCGAGACTAGGAGCACAGCGACATAGCGAGATTTGTGCCCTTGTCTGAGGTGCACATCTGCGCTTTTACGTTGAATAATGCAAATTAGAAAAACAACATTGGAGCTGGTTACTCCAAAGAAAAAAGGCAGGAATATAGGCTCCTGCCTTTTATAAAGCTTTTTTATCTGGGTGATGGGAAACATAGAAATCACGGTTATCAAAGTAATTTCCTGATTTCTCCCATGTAGGATCACAAGGAATCTGTTTGTTTTCATCTTTCAAATACACCACATTCCAAGCGTGAGCTCCTCCGCTTCCATCAGGTAATACAGCTTGACCCAGCTCTTGTTTTACTTCAAGCCCTACTGCTTTCCCCATCGCTACCATTAATGCAGAGTAATCCGAACAAATACCCATTCTCGTCTGGAAAGTTGGAATCGCACCATATGTGAGCGAGCGGAAATTTCCTGATTGAATGGCTAACGCTTTATTATCATCGTACCTAATATTTTCCCCAATCCATTTATACAGTCGATATGCTTTTTCTCGATCACTTTTCGCCCCTCTGACTATTGATTTTGCGGTTCTATCAATTTGGGCATTGGAGTCAAATCTCGTTTGCCATGTCCAAAAGCTTTTGCTGTCTTTAGGCCCATATTTTGCTGCTTCTTGACTGATCTGATGAAACCAATCTTTTGTTTGCTGACCAAGGACAGGGAGTTCTTTACTCCATGTGCTGGCCAGCACTGGTGTGATTACTTTCTGATCGGTCCAATGATAGACACCACTATTTTCCGCCATCTTCGAGAGGTCAGAAGAAGGCAGATAGGCTAATCCAATGTGAACTGCGATTAGAAAGATCAATGTTTGCAAAATTGCTTTTGGAACATTTATGATCACTCCAAACACTCTACTTAATCCCTGAGGCAGTCGCTCTGTCCATCTGCTCACATGATGAACGCTTCCAGTCAACAGCGAAATGATTGGCCATGCGATTAATTTAAGGAGCCAATAGATAAGTAATGCAAGGATAGGAACTGCTGCCGCCCATGCAAAAATACTAGCTTGTAATTGTTGTTGTATCCATTGTAATCGGCTTATATCTGGCAAGTTATTAACTTTGACAAAGCCACGCAGTAACCAAAACGTGATGCCATAAGAGAAAAGCCATAAAACAGAGGAACATAGAGAATGAAGGCTGTATGTCAATTTATCTAATTCACGTGGTAAACCTCTGATTAAACCTATCAACAGAGGGCTAACAAGCAAAAACACTACAATGATGGTGATCCAGTTGGTTTGCAAAATAGCAGTCCCCTTTTTGTTGATTTTTCCCCGTACTTTATAGTTTAATCTGGAATGGGGAAAAGGTCTATATTCTATTCATTTCCACAGCATTTCCTGTTGTCTTAAAGCAAAAAAATTAATGCAAGTATTTTGTTTTTTTAACCAATATTCTATATACTAAAAGAGTAAACGAAACGATTGGGAGAAGGATGAAGCCTTTTGGAATATTGGAAACGGTTTCTACTGAGGTCGATGGTGAGATCCATACCTTTGCTGGTATCTATGGACCCATAATCATCACCATCAGCACTTTTCACCCTGAGCTAGTCCAGTGGACAGGAAGGAGTGTTATTTGTGCGAGCGGCCTAGTAACTTTGGACTTTATCCCAGATGAAGGTCACTCGGAGCAAATCTCTTTTGAAATCGATGTAGTACAAGAGCAAGCATTCCAACTTGATCAAGGCAAGTCATTTTTCACAATTACCTACAAAGGAAACCACAACAACTTCATTCCATTTTTCACCGATCCTTTTCAGTTTTTCAGGGATGGAAAATTTCTCCCTGCACGAGACCGCCTGAAAGAACGAGTTATTGTCAGGTGATCACGGACCGGGTTCCCATTGGGAATCCGGTCTCGCCATGTTTCCTGCATTTGTTTCTATCTTCTACTAGATTTCCTTACAGTATCGTGTGCCCTTCCCATTCTATCTTTCACCACATAAACTGATAGAAACTTGATCCTGACAGGCTGGTGAAAATATGCAAAAAGAGATTAGTAAAGTCGGGAATGCCAAAATATTGTCCAGCAACTTTTATGTTTCATCCCATATCCCGGAATATCACTCTCTTACCAAATCCAGTCTACAAACCATGCTAAACAAATATACTACGATTTATGTTAAACCAAATAATTCATGCCAAGGAAAAGGCGTGATTCGCATAGAGAGAAAAGCCAATGGTTATCTTGTCAAACCACGTGACCGCAATAAAACATTTCATAAAAATACGATCGAATCACTCATGAGATGTATCCAACGTGAGAAAATGAATCGGCCTTATCTCATTCAACAAGGCATCGCTAGTTACACCAAAAACGGACGGCTATTTGATATCCGTACACACTTACTGCGGATTCATGGAGAATGGGAGATGGGAGCAATAATCGGTCGTGTGGCAAGTAAGCGAGGGGTTGCAACCAATGCTTATAGCGGAGGGACACCAGTCCCCATCCGTACTTTATTAAAAGATCATTTGGGATTAAGCGTTGAGGAAAGAGAAGCATATATCGAACAATTAACCACCCTATCAGTAGAAGCAACAGAAACATTTGGCCAAGAGTTTCCTAAGTGGGCGGAGCTCGGATTAGATATTGGTGTCGATGAAAAAGGACAATTGTGGATCTATGAAATTAACATCAAACCGGGGATGTTAGTATTTCGCAAAGATCAGCCCTCTTATCAGCGTATTATGAAAATGAAGAAGATGAAAGGCTAGAAGGTCGTCGATAGATGGTGATTGCAATATAAAAGGAGTGACCGACAAATTAGTAAGCTGTTTGTCGGTCATGGTGCTTCCATAGGACATATAAGACAGTTCACTCATCCAAGTCGACAGTGACTATCTCAATATCTACAAGTTGTCCCTGATCATTGGTATAGTCGATAGCGATGTCTTGTCCACTTGATTCGGGATCATCGATTATGTTTATCTCAATTCCCATCTCTATTCCTCAAGTTGAAAGCCCCTTCTCCTATTTTACTTCAGAAAAAGGGAAATGACACTTTCCAAAAAATTACGTTGCCAATCGGTCATGGGCGATAGGAGTCTCCATGAGTTTCTTCACTTCATTTGGTTCATTGCTTTTCCCTAATGTCCACATCAATTTTGCAACAATCGCCTCTGTATTCATATTCCTTGTATGAATAATACTCTTTTCCACTACTTTTCTGCCTACTTCGTATCGATGTAAGTCTTCTCCTTCTTCCAAACACTGTGTAGTAATCACCACTGCTATTCCACTGTCGATCAGTTCTTCGATTTTTGGCAATAGATTGCGACCGACAATCGGAATACCCCCACTGCCAAAACTCTCGATAATAACCCCTCTATACACTTGCTTAAGATAATCAAACAACTCTGGCTTGATACCTGGATACAATTTGACAACTATCACATCTGTACAGACGGAAGTATCACATAGAAGTACATGCTGGTCGTTTGTTGGTTTCCCTAAAGGATATGTGATCTCTTCTCCATCTACATAACCAATGTAAGGGTGATTGATGCTTTCAAATGCATCATAACTCTTGGTCTTTATTTTTACTGCTCTTGTCCCTTGAATCACTCGACCATTAAACACGACAAATACACCATTTACATCTTCACACGCAAACCGAATGGCGTCCTGTAAATTGCGTTTGGCATCAGTAGGTTCGAAATTCATCGGGACTTGTGAACCTGTCAGTACAATCGGTTTACTCCCCTGCTGTAACATATAAGACAGAGCAGAAGAAGTATAGGCCATCGTGTCTGTTCCATGAGTGACCACAAATCCATCGTAGTCAGCATAATGATCGCGGATGGCTTCTGCGATGGTAACCCATGATTCCGGTTGCATATTAGTGCTGTCAATATTCATCAATCGTTTCGTGTCAAGTTGGTACAGGGGAGGAACTTTATCCACAAAGTGAATCAATTCATCTGGAGTCATTCCAGGAACCAATCCATTATCGCCTTGAAGCGAGGCAATTGTCCCACCTGTAGCCAACAGCAATAGCTTTTTCTTCAACTTGAGCACTCCCGTTTCTTCTTGTGATGTCCATTTATTATTATGTCTGATCTAGTCTTTTTGTTGTGTAAAAGAGAAAGAGATTTGATTTTCCAGAGATTTCCATCCTTTTACTGTTGCAATAGCTTCAATTTCAACTAGAAATTTGGGTTTTGCTAAGCTGTGTACGACTAAAACCGTTATGGCAGTCGGACGATCCCATCCTTCTACTCTCCTTGCTGCTTGAAAGCCAGCTTGGATCGGTTGGCCTTGCACGATATAAATAGTAAGTTTCACTACATCTTTTGGAGTTGCATTTGCAGCTGCTACTGCTGTACTTACGTTTCGAAGAGCCTGCTCCGTCTGGGTACCTAAGTCATCATCAACAATTTCACCAGTTGCATTTACTGCATTTTGACCGCCTACATAAACTGTTTTTCCTGAACCTTCGACCGTCACTACTTGGGTAAACGCCGGATTTTTAGAAAGGTTTTCTGGGTTAATATGTGTGATTTTCATACATTCATGATATCCATTTTGTCATCAATTGCAATCATTTATTATTCAAATGCCATATGTTTCATTATTCATAAATTCCCCAAGATTAGGAACCCCTATATTCGGATCACTGATACGGTTCTTACCTTAAACCATGAGCAGCATTCGATGTAAATGACTATTCCTAATTCGAATGAGCTTCTTTAATGAGAAATCCATTAGACTCAACAGATGAAGCGGAAGCGACCTTTAAAATCATGAAAACAGAATGAATCCGCCAAAATACTTTTGACTGCCTAGATTTGTTTTGTTATCTTATCGAGATAAAAAATCGAAATTTTTGTATTACGGAAAAAAAAGAAATATAATATTCAAAAGGCCACCTGTTCTTTTAGGAGTAGATATGAAAAGGCTGAGTTTGCGGAGACAAGCAGGAATCGAACTTGCCGCAGCAATGCTGGGGCAGATGCTCGCTATCGCTGTCATTCCCTCCCTCATCTTTCAACCACTGCACATTACCCTTTATCAACAGAAATTTCCAGTGGGGTTGATTGTTGGCGTATACTCGCTGACTACGATGCTCTGTGGACTTTGCTTTGGATGGGTGACAGATCAGTATGGACCAAAAAAGGTTTTGCTGGTCGCTATGCTTCCTCTAACAGGAGTATATCTCCTATATCCTTTTGCCGATGAGCTTTGGGAAATCATCAGTGTACGAGTGATAAATGGGATTCTATTTTCGCTCGTCATGAATGCGCTCATTGTTTTGGTGAGGCAGAAGGTACTAGCCACTGATCAGGTCTTTCAAGCTAGAGTCCACGGCATCATGTTGAGCCTGAATTTCGCAGGCTCAGGAATCTCCATGTACTATGGTCTGCAACTGGTTAACAATCCGATCTTGCTGTGGTCTTCCACGGGAATCATCGGTGGAATTGCTGTTATACTGGTTTATTGGACCATTATGACGGTTTCCTCTATTCGGTTGGAGTGTAGGAATGTAGGAAACAAACTACTTTCCTACATTCATTCCTTTGCAAAGAGAATAATTGCGAAAAATTCTCTTCATGCATCCCTTCCAGATGTAGGTGTTAGTTCCGCGTATTGGGCATTTCTCACCTATTTCGCACTATATATTGGAGAGCGTGCTGGGGTCATCCTTTTCCTCTCCACTGTAGTCAACGGTATTGCCGTAATCTCTGTGATGCCAAAGTTGGTAGTAAACCGCAACAAGTTGGTCATCGGTGGAAGTATTCTCACACTGATGCTCAGTTTTATTCTTATCAGCAAAGATCAGCCATTTTGGGTGCTTCTGCTAATCGGAATAATGGTTGGGGTTGCGATGGCTGGAAACAACCTAGGCATCTTGGAGAGAGTAAACTTTACGGCAGATCGAAATCAACTGGGTAGAGCGAATGCTACTGCTGTACTGCTAAAACAGCTTGGGGGGATCATCGGACCTGGTTATGCAGGGTTGATGTGGAGTCTTGTGGGATCTGACCACATGTGGATTTCCATTCTTCCACTGCTTCTAGGCTCCTTTGCAGCTCTTACTTTCTGCGGGCCTCCCAAACCTTTCATTGAGCTGCGTCTGGAAATTAAAAAGAACACGATCTGTGTCCACCTGCTTAATCCTAACCCATCAGAAGTGGATAGGTATGCAAGGGAAATCATTCAGATTAAACAGGGAGATGGAATTCCACCTGTAAAAGAGGGAGATCGAGAACGGGCGCTTGTCCTAAAAATCGAAAATGCCTTTAAAGCACTTGGTTATCTACAAGCTGCTCTAAAGGGATCACCGTTGAATTCCCCACTCCATCAAACAATCGAGCGGAAAATTCAACAAGTACGAACGATTATCCTCCATCTTTTGCAGGAGGTTGGAGCAAAGGACTTTGTGAAATATTCTCTCCCTGGAAAGTTGCTCTACTGGCCTGAAAAAGTCCAAGGAGCTGCATATTTAAATCGTACCCTAGCTCTTTTGGAGACTAAGTACTGTGAAAGTACCAAATATGTAGAGGCGAGAGGTATAGAAGAAGTAGAGTGCCTGCTGAATGCGGTACAAGTTTTTGATCTGCCGGGACTTGAACTTCATGATGTCTTCTTGTCCTATGGACTAGAGGATAGGTGGTCTAAGGCACTTAAGGCCGTTTCATAGAGAAAAAAGTTAGGGCCAAAGCACCTCCTTTCCCATTCATAGGAAGGAGGTGCTGTCATTTTTTGGTATAAGCTAAAGGCATGAATCAAAAATGGTTTCTACTTTTTTCTTAGAGTAATCTGAACGTCTACTTCTTGGTAAAATTTGATTGTGTTTTAGCTAGTGAATATCCCGTTTCTTAAAGCTCTCTCCTCGCACCTCGTGTATATTACCGATAGCAAGAAAGGCTTGAGGGTCGATATCTTCGACAATTGCCTTCATTTTTGCTTCTTCCAATCGGGTGATTACACAGAAGATAACTCTTTTATCTTCTCCCGTATAAGCACCTTCTCCTTTCATATAGGTAACACCACGTCCGAGACGGTTAAGGATTGCATCTCCTAAGTCCTTTGACTTTTCACTGATGATCCATACCGACTTTGTTTCTTCAAAACCTTCAATAGTGATATCGATTACTTTAAATGCGATAAAATAAGCGATCAACGAGTACATGGCCCGATCCCAGCCAAATACAAACCCGGCACTTCCCAAAATGAATAAGTTGAAGAACATCACCGTCTGTCCAACCGAGAACGGAATTTTTTTGTTGAACAAAATCGCTAATATTTCCGTTCCATCAAGCGATCCACCATATCGAATAACTAGGCCGACCCCGATTCCGAGAATAATCCCCCCAAAAACTGCTGCTAGTAATGGGTCTTTTGTCAAAGCTGGGACAGGATGCAGATATGAGGTGCCAAGTGACATGACAGCGACACCAAATAGCGTGGAGATAGCAAATGTTTTCCCGATCTGCTTATATCCCAAGAAGAAGAAGGGCAAGTTGAGGACAAATAAGAATAATCCTAAGTTCCATCCTGAAAGATGAGATAACATGATGGAAATGCCGACGATTCCTCCATCAATAACTTGGTTTGGAACCAAAAATATTTCCAGTCCAATCGCTACCAAGATAGCCCCGAGTAATATCATGGTTCCCCGCTTCAGTAGTTTTAGGCTGGTCAATTTTTTATGGTTTGTTTTTTCGATCGCTGATGCTGTTATAACTTCTCCCATAACGTATACCTCCCTTTATCTGTTTTCTTCGATGCTGCTAGGAAGAGGAATAAACGCTTCTAAATATTTTTCCCCTCTATTTGTTTCAGTTTCTCTTTTATCTGCTCTCTATTTAACTGTGTATATTTTGCGGTTGCTTGGATGGAGGGTGTTCCTTGTTTGGTCACATGGCCGAGGTAATAAGCGATCTCCTCCAGACTCCATCCCGCACTTCTAGCACGATGCGCAAAATCTTGGCGTAACTCATGAAACGTAATATCGTGAATAAACTCCCATTCATCTTGGGCAGCCTTTTTCTTCAAACTGGAAAACCAACGATGAATACCATTTTCCGTCAAGTGTCCTGATTTTTGTGATAAGAAGACAAAGCTGCTGTCTTTCTTCCTCCGTTCCTCACTATACAAGTATGCATAGAGTGGTTTGCGCACTTCTTCCAATAAATCAATATCTCGTTTCTTCCCACTCTTAGTGCCAACTGTTATCCACCCTGTTTTGGAGTCAAGATGACAGTCTTCCATTTGTAGCCAAGACACATCACACACCCGGCATCCTGCCCAGTATCCTAGAGCGAAGATTGCTTTCCCACGTAAATTTTGCTGTCTTTCCACTAAACTCTTCAGTACTTCTCGTTGTCTATCAGTCAACTCCCGTGGAGTAAAAGTAGCTTGAGGCGGTACATAGATAGCATACGCTGGATTTTGGGACAACAGCTGTTTTTCTTGAATCATCCAGTTTGCAAATCGGCTGATTGCCGCTCGTACTTTGTGTTGATGCGCACTGCTGTAACCTTTTTGCTGGAGTTTCACTAAAAATACTTCTACTTCTTCACGAGACAAATGTTCCACCAAAAATATTCCTTTATCACTCGGACATTCACCAATCCATTCGATAAACTGCCGAAGAATTCGCAGGTAAGCATCAACAGTCTGATCACTTTTGGAAGATAGCAAATACTGCTCGTATTCCTCCAATAAATCAAGACATCGCTGATCAAGAGGGGCTCTCATGAGGTTAAACCTTCTTTCAAAAAATTCCGTTGTATAGTTAAAAGCTCGATTATCACCTAAATACTGTTTGCGAATTTTATCATGCTTTATTTCTATGGTTTTATTATAACACAAAAACGCAACGGAAAAAATATTCCGTTGCGTTTTTTATAAGATTTTATTTTCACCCTTGTTCATCAGAAGATTGGCAATAATGATATACTACTTTTAGTAACTGTTCACCCGAACTCGAAGGAAGACATCGTGAACACCACCGCGCCCCAGAACCAGACCGCCCAGACCGAAAGCGAGGAAATCATCCTCGGGGTCGACTACATGCCCATCCTCTGGTCCGACTACGAGAAGGCGGTCGGCGGGGGCACATACCTGTACATGGCAAGCCACATCACGGAGGCCATGCAGGTCTTCACCGACGGTACGTACCTGGTTCAGGCTGTCGTCGTTCAGGGGAACTCCCAGTGGAACGACCAACCGTACTCCTGCTCGCCCGCAAACACCTTCGCGTTCTGCACCTGGCTGCTCCAGCGGGACTTCCGCGGACCGATCGTCATCGTCAGCACTCTGCTCAACACGGCAGAGATCGAGAAGTTCAAGAGGCTCTCACCTCAGATCGAGGTGATGAACAAGGAGGAGTTCTTCGCCAACGGCTCCTAGCTGCTGAGCAGCTCCTACAAGCGCTCAGCACGAGCCCTGATCGAGGAGCACCTGAGCGGAGAACTGGCAGAGTACGCAGCGGAGTCGTTGAAGCGGCTCGACGCACTCGTCGCGAGCTTCAGCGACTGCGACACGGCCGTCCACAACGCGTTGATCCAGACGCGAGTCGGTACACCCTCGGAAAACACCATCGATCCATGGTTCGACCAGTACCGCTGGCTCGTAAACCTGGCTGTTCGGGAGATCTTCCTCGACCACCCGGACAAGCTCGCATCCATGCGTGAACTGCTGGAGAGCACCATCTCCGGTGACCCCCGCGGGGTCGAGCGCAGCTCGTCCAGTGCGCGTGAGCGCATGAACGCAAG
Source organism: Shimazuella sp. NTD250 (assembly GCF_059510375.1). Classification (NCBI taxonomy): domain Bacteria; kingdom Bacillati; phylum Bacillota; class Bacilli; order Caryophanales; family Thermoactinomycetaceae; genus Shimazuella; species Shimazuella sp. NTD250. Next base: position 775,728 of record NZ_JCAJZS010000001.1, read on the forward strand.
GTTCCTGTCGATCTTGGCAGACGATCCCCACTGGGGCTGGTTCATCCAGCCGGCTTCCTGAGTCTTCCCAAGTTCGGGGAGAACAAAAAAGTCCATCGTCACCATTCAGACTGAATGGTGACGATGGACACCGTACGGAAGCTACCCAGCTAGCCGTACCCTCGACGGGCTGTCCCTCATAGGTACAGTCCGTCGGTCGTTTTAAATCTTAAACAAATCAAACTGAACAGCGAAAAAGAAGTTTGATCTCATATAGATATTTGTATAAGCTAAAGTTGTTAGGTTCTCGCATAGATGGAGACTTCGTATGTATCTATTGAAACTTCTTGGTCTTAGTTGTAACATTCAGGGGGAGCTAACAACACTAGATGAGCACAATCTCACAAAGATCAGGGACAAGGTTCTTGGAGCTGGTATCAATGCCATCCGAGGTCTAAACCTCACCTCTGATCAACTCCAAGAAAGCCACCACAAACAAAAAGCCTTCACTGTTGCTTGGATTGCAATGTTCAGGGCAGTATGCACACTATCTCACCGACCTGCTTGGGAACAACTTCCCAGCCCCAAAGATGCGTATGAAAAGGCTCTAAATCTTCCAAACTGAACCAAACTGTCGAGGCGGCATCCAGTTGTCTCGACCCGATAAAAAAAAACAGCCACCTATAGGTGGTTTTGTTGTGTTTAAATACATAAGGTAACACTATTTATCCAAAAATGGGCGGCGGACTGCTACCTTGGTGAGGTGCAGCCCGCCGGGGGAGTACTAGTGCAGATCGAGCCATGCTCACTTGCTCATGGTGATCCACATTCTAATCTCTATCAGCACTCGGTCCGTGAATGGAACGAAGTAGGTCACTTGTTCCTTTGGACAGATTTCATGCTTGTTACAGGCCGTCCCACCCCAAATAATCCCCTTGGCTACAAACCGATTTCCCTCTACTTGAAAAAGCGGGGAACCAGACTGACCATGAAAAGCCACTCCACCAGAAATGACTCCCTTTTCGCCCAAATAAGCGAAACCGTGGTACTTGCTTTCCCACATGGTGAAGAAATTTTTGTCACCGGGATACCCCGCGGAGACCATATCAGCAGACTCAGCATCCTCAGGGAATGCTTGCAAGCCGAAGTGGGCAGAAAGGATGGGTTCGGGCAGAAAAATGACGCCGTAGTCCTGACCACTCGCACTCACTTGGAAGCGGGTGGACTTCATGTGTGCTGAGAGAGTGGTGATACCCCCTTCTTTTTTTTCGACAATCTCGACCAGTGCCGAATGAGCGTCCTCCAAGCAGTGCCTATTTGTCAACACTGCTCTAGGGGATATGACGAATCCCGTGCAGTAAGTTGTCATCCCAGGCTTATCCATCGTGAGATGGGCAATCGCCTGATAGGGACCATCGAAGGGCTGTTCCACCTTAGTCCGCACATCCGGCTTCTTCTGAGCCTCAATAACTTCGTACTGGTGGATTGACTCCACGGCATTGGAGACTTTACAAACACAGAGACCCATTGTGATCAAAGTCAGAAGGATGATCAGGAGAGCTATACACTGAAAACGAGATAGTTTCACTAGTACTCCGCTGTTGAAGTTAACCTTGGATCTATTTTATCAAAAACGAATCAAAATTCACTTTGGAATCTAAAATTATTTCGTATTTATAGAAGCATTTATCCTCCATACTGTAATAGTATTAAACAAAAAATGTATCCAAAGGAAATAACAAAACCATACAATTCCTTAGATTCAAAGAAATTGTATGGTTTTCACAATCTATAGTAAGCTTCATCGCTTATTTTCGGGCGGGCGTGCAGAGCCCAATGTTGTTCTCTGCACGCCCCAGCAGGGAAGGTTCCCCACTAGAACAGGTCAGCGATCTCCTGCTGCCAGGACTTGCCCGAACCGGAGTCGTCCGAGCCTCCGGAGCCCGAGCTGCCGGAGTTGTCTGAGCTGCTGGAGCTGCCGGAACGGTAGGTGGTCGAGACGTCGGAACCGGCGGAACCGCTGGAGTGGGACGGATCACTGGGTCCGCTGTAGTGCGGTGCATTGCCACCCATATTGTAGGGTCCTTCCTCGCAAGTGGAGAACGGGTTGTTCTCCGATATATTCAGTATAAACATAATTCCAATAAAAATCAAAACATAATCTTTTCCTTATCCCTAATCTCTACCAACCAAAATCTTTGCAGCTAGGAACAATCCCCTGATATCCCCCATCAAATCTTATCGACTCTGCCTTCAAACAAGCATCATAAATACTCTCCAGTACCGCCCTTGCAGCAGCATTCCCTACTCGATCTACCTCCATACTCGGCCAGTCTGGGTTGTCATCTATCGCTTTTACTTCCTCCGTAGAAAAAACAAAGATTGTATCCCCATCAAGCGAGGTATGTACAGGATGAATAGCCCTTACATGTCCATGTGAAGCGAGGTGTGCTACACGGTCATAGTTTTCCCGCGTCCGTAAATCCGCATTGATCCCCACGATAGAAATGGTCGTATTCATACTATCGGATGTCGTAAAACCATTCACTTCCTCATACGTGAGTACAGGCTTGTGCTCTCCTCTATTCCCCGCGAGAATTTTCCCATCTGGAAGTACAACATTCCCTACTGGATTGACGACAGACAATGCACAAACTATCACCCCATTACCTAAATCTACTCTAGCCGACCCAACTCCAGACTTCATCGCTGGAAACTTAGTTCCATCTTCCAAATAATAAAATTTCCCTACTGTCGTACCTGTTCCTGCCCCAACATTGCCATTTTGCACCGGCCGACCTGTGGCATTGTCATATGCTTCACGTCCAAAATTCCCATCAAACTGGGCGATTCTCGTACCCAAGTCATAAACAATTGCCCCACTGATACTCGGATTGATGATATTTGCTGCAAGATCGCCAATACCATCTTCAATCATCCGTTCCATAATGGCAGAAGCACTTGCCAACCCGGGTAAACATCCTCCAGCGACAAACAACCCATTCCGGCGGTAATATGATTTACCAAGGTGTAAGGTATCTGTGTTAAAGGTACTCGACGCCCCTCCATACGCTGTGTAGGCAACAGGAAGGAATTGATCAAAGGTGACAACGGTACAGCCTGTTAATTTATCCAAGTGTGTTGCATGTCCTACTTTTACTCCTGTTAGAGCTGTCAGTGTGTTATTTACATTATTCACTAGTCCCTCTCCTATATAAAAAAGGCTGCTTTTTTTAGTTGCAGCCTTTCCTGCGGATTTAATTATTTTCCTATTAAGCACTTTTACTTGCTGATGTTTCTTCTTTTCCTGAAGCAATTTCATGAATAGAAACATGAAGATTAATATCCATTGCTTGGCAGACGCGCTGCAACTTCTCAAAACCAATCTTTGCATATTCATAACGTTCATCTCTTGCGACTGCTGGCTGTGTTACCCCTAATTTTTCGGCTAACTGCGCTTGTGTCATTCGTTTGTATAATCGACACTTGATCAAATGGCGTCCAAGTTCAAGATCTTTGCAATGGGTAGGGTCAAAATTACCGTTAAAGATATCCTCATATTCTTGAATATCTTGTTCCATTTGGGTCAACTGATGTTTTTTCCGACGGAAAACTCGATCGAGAACTGTTTCTTCAACCCCTTCTGAACGAAGCTCCTCTATTTCCTCCTGTAAAAAAGAAAGATTTTCTTCTAAGTCATTCTTAAGTTGTTTATATTCTTCCTCATTGGTAATCAGAGCCATCTTTCTCATCCTTTCTCAACTTGGATTATACCCCGAGGTCTTCCAGATCGATCTTCTGAAAAATATTCATGAAATGTCTTTACCAATTTCCCTCTCCTCTTTCCTGGTACTTCTGCAAAATAAGAGGGATGAACATCTAGCCCCTTTTCCCAAACCACATCATTAGAAAATGGTTCCCACCCTTTTTGTATACAAGCCTCATCCAAACGCTGATAAACCTGATCTACATAGTAGATTGCCTTAGCTCGATTTCGACCTATATAAGGTGGGATATTGATTTCAAAGAATGCATCCAAATCATTACAAGGATGTATAGAACAAAAAGACCCTCCAAGAAATACTGCCAAAACATCTTCGCTTTCTAACAATAAAGCTAAATATTTTTCCGCATGTGACCATAGTTGTTTGCGCTTTGCGATGACTTGATTATTCATCTGTTTGGTACCCAGAACGAAAATGGAAGTAGTAAATTGTGAAAGGGTCATAGAATATATCCCTAGTTGCAAGTTTCCTTCACTCGTTAATACAAACATCTTTTATCCTCATCTATTATATCATTATATTTGAGTAAAATATAACATATGTATTATACATAAATAAAGATGTTTTAAAAAAGTTTCCGTTTTAAGGATTTTGTCTTCACTCATAGCAATTCCTTCTGATTCTTTTTTCCTAAAACAGATTAAATCCATACTAAATATATATAAATAATTAAAATTTTAACTATAACAATTTTCTTCATTCTTCATTATAATAGAGTTATCGTTTCAGAAAGGAGGAAGTATGCATATATCGCGAATTTCCAAATAATTATTTAAGAATTTATTTCTTAGACGATCTCTTATTTTCTTAACAGTCTCTCTATGTTGAATTTCCAAAAATTACTTATCCAAACTTCTGTAAAGGGTGATACTGATGAATTTCGAAATAAATCGAGAAAGCCATCGATCTATTTTAGGAATTGCTTTGACTGTCTTCATTATCTCTATCCTTCTTTTATCTACGGTGGCAGCTCCTGTTCAAGCAGCCTCAACATTAAAAACAGAAGTTTTCGCGAAAGTACCAGCTCCCGGATTTCCTGAAGGGGTTGTCGTATCAGAAGATAACACCATCTATGTTGGAACACACCAAAGTGGAACCAATCCTGCAAATACACCTTCCCATGTGTTCGCTTATGATAAAAACGGAAACCTCAAGAAAGATTATGTCATCCAAGGACAAGCTTCCAGTGCACAAGGTATCCTTGGAATGGCTTTAGATAAACAAGGCAACCTCTATATCTTAGACCGCCATCCATCTCGTATCATCCGTCTAAATCCAAAAACAGGTGAGCAATCTACATATGCCACTTTCCATGAAGTACAGCCATGCGTCAATGGACAACCTACTGGAGACTGCTCCGCTGAGTCCGAAGATCGTACCTCTTATGCAGACGATCTTGTATTCGCTCCAGATGGTACTTTATACGTGACAGATATCCAGCAATCTCTCATTTGGAAAGTTCCAAATGGCGGGGGAAAAGCGAAAATTTGGTATACTGATCCTGACTTAGACTCCGTCTTTGGTGCCAATGGTATTCGCTTCGCTGATAACGGAAAAACGCTTGTGCTTGCTGTTTCACTCTATCATGTTACCGATCCAAATCAAATTTTCAGTGGAAGAGGCCGCATTTACAAACTCCCTATCAACAAAGACGGCAGCCCTGGGACGAAGAAATTGATCTGGCAAGCACAACAAGACGGGGAAGGACCAGATGGATTTGCGATTGGTCAATCTGGTAAATTGTATGTAGCTTTAGCTTTACCAGGTGCTTTTCTAGTTCTTTCTCCAGATGGAAAAGAAATCACTCGTACACCAGCTACTCCAGAGGAAAACCAACAGCAAGCAGTTCCATACTCCCTACCTGCAAACGTCGCTTTCATGGGAACGAACGTCTTGATCACAAACCAAGATTTCTTTGCAGATGGCCCTAACGATAAGCAAGTAGTATTTAAAGTGAATGCCGGAGAACTTGGAAAAGAATTATTTAAACCTTATGTAAAATAAACAGGAAAACCAAAAAGCCATTCCAAAAGGAGTGGCTTTTTTAATATGTGAAAGTTATACACTTTATATACGGGTGGATCACGACTGGCTGCCATGATCCCGTTCTTCCTAACGGTTCGTCCGCTCCGCTCGTTTATCCTTCAATCGAACAAAATGCCTCGTTAGGCACCTCGGAGGAAGGTATCATCAGAGGGGAGGACCTGTTAGAAGAACTGTTCAGTTGTTGAGCATAAGAATTTATCCTGCATCGTTTTACTGATTTTGTGTATCGATTTTTTGATTCTTATGACTTCTTTGATTTTTACTGATTTTGTTGATTTTTAGCTCAAGTCTAAGATTAGTATATCCACCCTTCTTTCATATTGTCAATACTGGGAATAATCATATTCACCATCAAAAACTTTTCGATTTTAAAGATTTTCAACCTCGTGTTCCGAGTTGTTATATACTTAATAAATTCTCCGCAATCGAACGCTTCACTTTCACTTCATTGATCGGTTTCACCCGATTGTATCTCCGCAAGATCGCTAAGTGGGTCGTCAGTTCATCTCCCGAGAAAATAGCAGATAATGCATGTCTAGAGGCTCTATCGATTTTCTCTTTGATGTCAAAAGCCAATGCTAAGGTCATCTCTTCTTTGGATTCATCAGGATGTTTCTTGGTGCGAAGAAATGCGCTCTCCAAGGCAAACAGCAGAGTGACAATATCCGCTAAGTCTCGTAAAACTTCCTGCTCTTGATCCATTTTTTCCCGGTATTTATCTACTGCTGTACCTGCTGCAAGCAAAAATATTTTCTTGCTGTTTTGGACGATTTTTTCGATCACTGCAAGGTTATCTGTTTCCTGTTCTAGACTTGGGGTATAATTCATGATTTCTTTCGTCAGATCACCCACTGCTGCCATCAAAGGAAGCTCGCCGGATAATGCTTTCTTTAACAAAGTTCCGGGGATCAGCAGCCGATTGATCTCATTTGTTCCTTCAAATATCCGGTTGATTCGCGAATCGCGATACATATTTTCAATCTCATACTCTTGCATAAAACCGTATCCACCGTGAATTTGAACCCCTTCATCTACAACAAAATCCAGTGTCTCCGAACCGAAAACTTTAGCTAAGGAACACTCAATTGCCCATTCGTGAATCGACTTGGCGACTCCTGCTCCGTCGGACTGCTCAATGGTACTCAATCCTTGTTCAAACAACCCAGCGATTCGGTATACCATACTCTCTAAGGCATACGTTTGAATCTGCATATTCGCTAGTTTCTCTCGAATCAAAGCAAATGTAGCAATAGGTACGCCAAATTGTTTTCGCTCTAAGGCATATTCTTTCGAAATTTCAATTGCTCGTTTCGCTGAACCGAGTGTTCCCGCAGCGAGCTTAAATCGTCCCAGATTTAAAATATTAAAAGCAATCCGGTGACCTTTGCCGATCTCGCCGAGGACATTTTCAACAGGTATCTGAGCATCTTGTAAAATCAAAGTACGGGTAGAAGAACCTTTGATGCCCATCTTCTTCTCTTCTGCCCCTGTGGAAACTCCCGGGAAATCTCGTTCCACGATAAAGGCGGTAAATTTATCACCATCTACTTTAGCGTAAACAATAAACAGGTCAGCAAATGCAGAGTTGGTAATCCACTGTTTTTCTCCGTTTAATAGGTAATGGGTTCCTGCTTGATTTAAAACAGCTGTCGTCTTTGCGCCTAAGGCATCTGATCCAGACCCTGGCTCTGTCAAGGCATATGCGGCCAGTTTTTTACCGCTCGCCAAGTCAGGCAAGTATTTTTGTTTTTGAGCTTTTGTGCCGAAAAACACGATAGGCAGTGTTCCGATTCCTACATGGGCACCATGAGAGAGCGCAAATGATCGAGAAAGTGCCATCTTTTCTGTGATCAAGGTAGAACTGATCTTATCCAATCCAAGTCCATCAAACTCCTCTGGAACATCAGCACCGAGTAAACCTAATTCCCCTGCTTCTTTGAGCAGACGGACGGTATGCGAAAATTGGTGCTCTTCGATCTGGGCAAGCACTGGCCAAACTTGCTCTTTGACAAACTCCTCTGTCATTTTCGCCATCATTTTTTGCTCTGCTGTAAAATCTTCCGGTGTAAATATATCAGATGGTAATGTTTCTGCAATGAGAAAAGAGCCTCCCTTACCCATGTTTTCCCCTCCTATACGCGTTCAAATAGTCCTGCTGCACCCATACCGCCACCGATACACATCGTCACAATTCCATACTTCTTCTTTTCCCGAATAAGTTCATGCAAAATAGATACCGTTAACTTTGTTCCCGTACATCCCAAAGGATGACCTAAAGCAATTGCCCCGCCATTTACATTTATTTTGTCTTCATCTAGGTTTAACTCTTGGATTATTGCCACAGACTGCGAAGCAAATGCCTCGTTTAGCTCAATGCGGTCAATCTGCTCTAATGTCACCCCTGTTTGCTTTAACAGCTTTGGTATCGCTTGAACTGGACCTACTCCCATCACTTCCGGCTCAACACCTGCTACTGTGAACCCTCGAAAAACAGCCAATGGCTTAAGTCCTAATTCTTCCGCTTTTTCACGGCTCATAACAATAACTGCTGCCGCTCCATCACTCGTTTGTGAGGAATTCCCTGCTGTTACTGTCCCGTTTACTTGGAATGCCGGGCGGAGTTTTGCCAAGACTTCAAGCGATGTATCGAGCCTTATTCCTTCGTCTTCGCTAAAGTGCCGCCTGCTTCTAACAGGAGAACCGTCCTCTGATTCTTTCCACTCCGTCACTTCTATCGGGATTATCTCTTCCGTAAACTTTCCCTCCTGCTGTGCTTTTGCTGCTTTTTGATGGCTGGTAAGAGCAAATTGATCCTGCATCTGACGGCTTATCTGATAACGCCTCGCTACTTCTTCTGCTGTGTGTCCCATTGATAGATAGGTTTCGGGATAGTGCACCATCAAGTATGGGTTAGGCGAAGGACGAGCACCTCCCATCGGTACCATACTCATGCTCTCAATTCCACCTGCGATGATCATATCTGCAAATCCACACATGATTCGCTCGGATGCTAAAGCAATCGATTGCAGTCCGGAAGAACAGTAACGATTGATCGTCATCGCAGGAATTTCCACAGGTAATCCCGCTCGTAAGCTGACCGTCCGAGCAAAATTCATCCCTTGTTCCCCTTCAGGAAATGCGCAGCCAATGATGATATCATCGATTTCTTTTGGGTCTATCTGTGGATATTGCTGGAGCAATCCTTGTAACACCAATGCTCCAAAATCATCTGGACGAGTATGGCGCAAGGCACCTCTTGATGCCTTTCCAACCGCAGAACGTTTTGCTGCCACGATTACTGCTTCCCGCATCTTTTTTCCCTCCTCAATTGCGAAGCGGTTTTCCTGTACGCAACATGTGAGCCATTCGAGCTTGTGTCTTGGGTTCTCCGATCAAACTCAGGAAAGCCTCTCTCTCTAGATCGAGCAAATAAGCAGGATCAACCAATGTATCTTCTGGAACTTCTCCACCAGCTAAAACATATGCAAGTTTAGAAGCAATTTTATAATCGTGCTCTGATATATAGCCAGACTTCCAAAACTGATAAGCTCCCAGTTTCATCGTATTGGCACCATTACTTCCTAAAACAGGGATTTTGCTCGTTTTGGGTACTTGATAGTTTACTCGATCTAATGCAAGTACTGTTTCTTTGGCGTCATGCAGCAAAAAGTCGCGGTTCATGGTGATTGCGTCCAATGGACGTAAATAGGTATAGCTCTTTGCATCTAACCCGCTTGTAGACACTTTTGCTTGCCCGATTGTTTGAAATGCTTGATGGACAAACGGTTCTATTGCCCTTGCATTCGCTCCATTGGTCTGCTCATGAATACGCAGCAGTAATTCTTTGCAACCACCCCCAGCCGGAATCAATCCAACGCCTACTTCTACCAATCCCATATAGGTCTCCGCTGAAGCTTGAATGCGGTCGGCAGGCAGACACATCTCCACTCCACCGCCGAGGGTCAGCCCATAAGGAGCCGCAACTACCGGACGAGAACAAGTGCGCAGAGACCCTAACGTTTTTTGGAACCGGCGGATCATAAGATCAATCGCATCATAATCTTCATCTTCAACAAACATCAACATCATCAAAAGATTGGCTCCAACTGAAAAATTGATCCCGCTGCCTGTAATGACCAGTCCACGGTAATTAGCAGCTACTTCTGTAACAGCATAGTCGAGCATCTCCAAGGCGTCATTGCCAATAGCTTGTTTAGGGGAATGAAACAAGTAACAGGCTACATCATCCCCAATATCGATAAGACTCGCACCTTGGTTTCCTTTGATTTTGGTTGGAGATGCAGGACGAATCGGAATTATTTTTGGATGCTCCTCAATCGGCTGATAAGAACCATCCAGATCGATGAATTGATCAGACTGATAAAAGGACGTTTTCCCATCCGCAATGAGTTGTTCAATCCAAGCCGGAATCGTTTCTCCTTCTTGTTTCATTCGCTCTACTGTCGCAGCCAAACCTAGCTGATCCCACAGCTCAAATGGACCAACATCCCAGTTAAACCCCCATTTCATCGCCCGATCCACATCGATGAGATGGCGGGAAATAGCAGGAGAATAGGTTGCAGTGTAAAGCAGTGTCTTTTTCGTGATGTACCAGAGAAACTTCCCGATATCATGGTTCAGTTGAAACAAAGCTTGCAAACGAGACCCCAGATTCTTCTCTCTTTTGATCTGTTCCAGTTCTGGGATATTTGCTTTTTTTCGATCTTTGTACTGCCATGTATCAAGATCGAGAGCTTGAATCGTATTTTTCTGTTTGCGATAAAACCCTTGCTTGGTCTTTTCACCTAACGAACCTTCATTTATTAACTTTTGGATAACAGCAGGAGTTTGAAATGCATTTTGCTCTTCTTCATCTTGCGATTGATCACGAACATTTTTGACAACATGGACATAAGTATCTAGACCGACCAGATCGAGTGTCCGAAAAGTGGCACTTTTGGGTCTGCCTAAAAGAGGTCCTGTTAATTCATCTACCATCTCAGGAGAAAAAGACCATTGTTCCATCGCCTTGAGGATCACTTGAATACCATAGGTGCCAATCCGATTGGCAATAAAATTTGGTGTATCGCGCCCGATAACAACGCCTTTTCCAAGGCGTTCTTCGGAAAATTTTTGGACTGTATTGGTGATAGAAGGAAGTGTGTGTTTCGTTGGAATCAGCTCAAGAAGCTTCATGTATCTGGGAGGATTAAAAAAATGTGTGCCTAAAAAATGTTGTTGAAAAGATACCTTTCGATCGTTTATGATTTTATTGACGGAAATACCAGAAGTATTCGAACTTATAATAGATCTCCCATTCCAAACTTGCTCCACGTTTGCAAGTAACTGCTGTTTGATCGTTTCATCCTCTACAACCGCTTCAATTATCCAATCTACTTCTGCTAACTTGTGAAAGTCATCTTGGAAATTTCCAGTTTGAATAGATGAAGCAATCGTTGAAGAAAAAAGGGGAAAGGGCTTTTCTCGAAGAAGAGATTCTTTGGCTTTTTCTGCTAGAATATTTCGATTTTGCTCGTTTTCTGGCACCCGATCGAACAAATATGTGACAAAACCTGCATTAGCAAAATGGGCAGCGATCGCACGACCCATCACACCAGCACCCAATACTGCTACCTGTTTTATCTCTAGCATTTTCATAGCTCCTTTTCGTTAATCCGTCTGTAACAAACCGTTCGGAATAGAGGGAAAATAGCTACATTTCAACTCGAGCGAAAAGAGATAAAAATAATCCAGCGAATATATCCATAGCTGAAGCGTCCTTTGTGTTTCTCAACAACAGCGGACTTGGATCAAAATGTATGTTAGTAAATTTGCTCAACCGTAGTACATCACTTTATTATTTCGCTACATTTGAAAATAGTCAATATTTTTTAAAGAGTTATCTATTAACATTTTAGTAATAAATGTTAATCTTAAAATAAGCTTTCTCTCCTTTCTATTAGATATTGCACATATGGAATCATTATGCTTAAGGGGAATGTATGATGGGCAAGTGGATATTTCGTTTTTTCTTACTATGTTCGTTTTTTCTAGGATGTTATGTGATCTATAGTTTTTTTGAAATGGGTTATGGAGTAAATGCGATAAGCATATCCGATGGAAAACTCCACAAAAAGGAAGATATTAAAGCATACGGTTTGACCAAACTTCGTATTCCAGAAGAATCACTTAGAAACAAACCCATCTCAGTTTACTATGTCCCCCATCCAGACGACGAAATTTTGACGTATGGCGTACCAATTCGAAATGATTTAACTGCGGGCAAGATTGTATTCTTGGTACTGTTTACACATGGCGAAGGCTCCGCTATTTTAGGAAAATTAAATAAAATGGCAGCACCGAAAAAAATTACCCATGAAGAATTAGGAAGATCACGGGTACGGGAATTTTTATTTTCCGCTGAAGCATTAGGCATAGACGAAAAACACCGAGATGTATATGACCCTAATAAAAATGGATATAAAATGAATTTAATAAGATCAGTAGCTCTATACTTTGAAAGCCTATCCAATGACGTAACACATAATGGAATGAGTGAGATGGATACTCTTCCAGAACACTCCATGACAGGAAAAGTACTCAATGAGCTCTACAAACAAGGAAAAATCAAAAAGAAAAGAACTTTTGCATCTGTCTACATGTCTCGACTTGCCAAGAAAAAATTAAGAGGACCTCATATCAAATTAGTCAATCCAACTGATAATTATTACCTTGATTCTTCCATTAACACTTATAACCATTGGGACCCTGAAAATGGATGGTATGCATGTGGTTATATCAGCGTTAGCGAACAATTCAGATCTTTCTATGCTCACAAATATTCGGTATTGACCAAAAAATAAAAAATAACCAGAGTCTTTACGCTCTGGTTATTTTTTATTAAAGATAAATGCAAACAGCACTCCACCAATTGCTAAGATTAACAATCCAGAAGATTGGAAGCCATGATCTGTTATAAATTTTTGAATAGGAGCAGCTACACTATTGCCTCCGCTATTGGAAGCACTATAATTGTGATATAACCAATATATGCCGAAAGCAACTGCTGCAAAAAAGAGAATCCCGATGATAAATCCTCCAATTTGCTTTCCATTAAAACCACTCGAATATCGAGACTTTCCTTTTTTAATCGGTTTTGCCATCTATTTCCCTCGCTTCGCATCATCCGTATAAAAAGTTTATTCGATGCAGGCGATGTATTCAATAAAGAATTATTTTACTTTATTAACCATATAAACCTTCCGAATGTTGGATAATAAACTGTTGAATGGTTTCCGCAGCACGTTCCACAGAGGAAAGATCACTTGAATAGAACGTATAACGACCTTTCTTCTCATCCAAATCTAATTCGTCGGCAAGTGCCCCCATCAAACCACGTGCCTTTTTATCTAATTCAAACCAACCAGTGATTTGTGAACTGGCAAGCTCAGTTGCATAAGAAAACACGATTTCATCATATTTCCCACGTAACCAAGTAGTGGGTCGAAACTGAATAATTTGTGTTGCGTCTCTTCTACCTGTATATCCTTCTGCATAATGCTGAAATCCTAAAGAATGAAAAGCATCTAAAAAGTTTTTAAGTATTCCTGATGGTAAAACATCCATATAATCTCGATCTTTCGCATCTACCGCCTGATCAATATCTAAATCGGTTTCAAAATAATAATGAGTACAAACAGAGCTTACAGGTAATCCATCTGGACAAACAAAATGAAAAGGATACTCATACCGAGAACCTGGGCCCAAAATAAGCTTTTCATTGGTAATCGGGATCGTCGTTACCTTTTCATGTACATGGTGTTCATGCTCACCCCTTGTATAACGGGAAGTAAGATGAAGGGAAACTTTTAACCCTTCTGTCACTTGTTCGGATTCTCCACCGACGACGAAAATGGTTCCAGAGATGGGCTGTCCCATCGTCATAACTGCTTGATCCAGTTGTAAGTTTACTTTTGCTGCTCCAAATCCAATCGATGCCAGAAACTTTTTCAACATGGTAGTTATCACCCTCCTGATCTTATTGTATCAGAGAAACCGCCCTATAAGATCAATGAGATGATAAGTTGTATATACATTTCCATCTTTGGTTCGAAATCCTTGATTATATGCTTTCATCCAATTGTGCAACAAATGGTTATTATCGTCTGCTAATTTTTGTTCCATTGCATGAAAATAGCCGAATAAAGCGGCCATTTGAAATACTCCTTGGCTATTGTGATAAGTCTTGCGGAACTGAACCTCTTGTACATCTTCCAAATGAAGTCCGTCTTGCTCCAAACGCTTTTCCCAATAGGTTCGCGGGTTAAACTGAGCAGGCGGGTAACTCCCTATTTCCGAATCATCAATCCAGCTCAAACAATTATGTAACTCCATAAAGGTATGGGGGCCAAAAAACGTCGTTGCCACAATGCCGCTTTCTTCTAACAACTCCCCACTAAACTGAAACAATGCTGGCATCTCCCGCTGGAACTGGCAATTAGGCGAGATGATGATAATATCAAACTTATCTGGAATACCATCTCGATGATGAGAGATAATCTGTACGACAGCATTTTTATTCCAAGCAACAAAAATATCAGCGTTCATTTTGAGTGAAAAAAGGTCTGAGTCTGGGTAGACATCTTGAATAAGATCAGTAAACATCGGCTCGGTAACATATATCTCCAAGATCGAGATCGCAAATTGCCTCCGTTGTTTGATCATATGTGCAAGTCGAAACGCAATTTTTTGACAAATTTCATTCTCTTGAAAAGAGGAGGGAGCTGATAGAAATGATGATATTCCGTACTCATGTTCTTGATTCACATCTGCACCTTTCTTTCTTTTCATCGTTATCAACTTGCTTCTCTTTTTGGTTAGGAAAGTCCTTCTAATCGATGTAAATAATCCTGTTTTTTGGCATAAAAACACATAAGTTCGTATATTCATTCAGTGAACTTCATGACATTGTTTTTCCATTTAACGTGTCATATCTATTCAGATTTCTTTTATTTTCATATAATATACATAACACCTATCACACACCCGAAGGAGCCGACCATGGCCTCCGAGACCAGCACGCCGGTTCGGCCCACCATCGAAGCGACCATCACCATCGTCGACATCTCAGGCAGTGAGATGAAGCGGGTCATGGTCAGCGACATCGACGAGATCAGCGGCTTGCCGGAGATCCCTGTTGACCCCGAGACCGGCCGCAAGCTCTACGACCAGCTCACCGACACGGAGCGCTCTGTCAACGCTCGAATCAACTTGATCCGGGGGTACCTCCAGGAAATCTACCGCAACGTCAAGCGGATGGTCAACGGTGTACCGGTGATCAAGGGCTGGACCATCTCCATGAAGGAGCTCGCCAAGGCTGAAGCTCTGGAGATCGACAAACCAGTCACCGAGGAAAAGGCCGAAGAGATTCGCACCTACTTTGTGGAGGCGGTGGCCAACGCCCAGCAGGAGCTTGAGAAAGTGTGGAACTCCAACTGAAGGAAGTGAGAACAACCTCATGTAAGCCTCCTGACGGACACTCCGGTTCCAGCAGAGATGACAGTTCCCTGAGCTGTCGTCCGCTGAAACCGGAGCATGAATTTAATTTGTTGATATAAATAAACCCCCACTTCTGTATGATTTAGAAGTGGGGTTCTAACTTTTCTTTGCTGTTTGCAAAAAAGGATAGCTCGTTCCGAGTTTCTTGCATAAACATGAAACTTCCTAAGTTATAACGCTGTAAACCATTAAAAACATGTAAACAGCGTCAACTCTTATATTTGAAAACTTTGATTTTAGATTTTCTAAAATCTATACAAACTTACTGTACTTCCATATAATAAGGATACAGTCACTCAACCTGATGGAGGAGCCGAACATGGCCGCCAACAGCACCTTCCAGCCCGTCCAGCCTGCCATCGAGGCAACCATCCACATCGAGCGCATCTGGACACTCCTCGACGGCCGTAAGCTTCGGCGGATGTGGCGGGTCGTGATCGGCAACATGCAAGTCACCGGTACGCTGCCGAAGAACACCGGCAAGAACGCCTCGAACAAGGAGTTCTTCGTCAACAACCAGATCGACTGGGCCACGGGGTACTACGAGGAGTTGGTCCGTAACGTCAAGCGGATGCTCCACAACATCCCGATCCTCAACGAACTGGAGCTCATGAAGTCACTCGACGACGTCCTAGGGATCGAATTGGAGGACATCAACTCGATCCCCGAGGATCAGTACGATGCCGCGGAGCAGGAGGCCGAGGCCCCGTACCGGGAGGCGGTCGACGCCGGGAACGCGCTCTACATCGGTGTTCCCGTCACCAAGCTGATGGCCGAAACGGCTGTCGCCTACTTCGAGAGGGAGCTGGCCACCACGGTTCAGTCCCCCATCAACGGGCGTGTCTGGGAGACCTGGGCGAAGTACGTACGGGAGCACCCCGAAGAGTACGCCGCCTGAGGCGCTTCGGTTCCAGCAGAGATGACAGTTCACCTGAGCTGTCGTCCCTGCTGGCCGGAGTACGAATAATTTGTTGATTTTGTTGACATAGATAAACCCCACTTCTGTATGATTTAGAAGTGGGGTTTCAAGCTTATGATGTTTGCAAAGAAGGATAGATCGTCTGATACTTTTCCGTTAAATATTTCACATATGGATCAATGCTGAGCGCCTGACCTGTAGCTCGATGAATGATCTCAGTTGTAGTGAACTTTTTGCCATGCTGATAAATGTTCGATTTCAGCCAATGGTGCATCGTGGCAAATTGCCCTTGTCCCATTTCGGTTAGGATCGAAGGATGAGCTGCTTTAGCAGCATCAAACAATTGGCAGCTGAGTATATTTCCGATTGTGTATCCTTGAAACTGCCCTCCGATAAAGTCAGCAAACCAATGTACGTCTTGCAATACACCATCTTTGACCTCTGTCACCTCTACTCCTAAATCCTCTTTGTAACGCTGTCTCCAAGCTTCTGGGAGATCGGCGATATCCAGCTTTCCTGTCAACAGATCCAGCTCCAGGTCAAAACGAATAATGACATGTAAATTGTAGGTGATCTCATCTGCCTCTGTTCGGATTTGAGAAGGTGAGACATGATGCATCGCCCGATAAAACGCCTCCATCGGTACAGAACCTAGTTGAGAAGGAAATACAGATTGCAATTTAGGATAGAAAAACTCCCAAAACTCACGGCTTTTGCCCACTAAGTTTTCCCATAAGCGCGATTGGCTCTCATGAAGACCAGAAGATACACCTTTCATCAGAGGGGTATCGAATAATTCTGGTGCAATACCTAACTCATATAACGCATGACCAGACTCATGAATACTGCTAAAGAGCCCGTCAGTCACTTCCCATTCCCTGATCCGTGTGGTGATGCGAATATCATCTCCTGCTAGACGAATCATAAAAGGGTGCGGGGAGAAATCTTGTCTCGTTCGACTTCGATCCACCTTGAGATGATCGAGCACCATATCGATAAATTGTAACTGTTTTTGCTTCGGATAGTGTTGGATCAAACAATTGCGATCTACAGGTTCCGATTCCCGGATTTGTTCGATCATCGGCACCAACTTTTTCCGTAAGTCATGAAAGAGAGGCTGCAAGATAAAAACATACATACCTTCATCACTGCGATCAATTAAAGGATCAGCGACATGCTGAGCATCGGGAAAAAAAGATGAATACTCCTTGCTGTATTCCAATGATTCACGCAATAAAGGAGCGACAAGGGAAAAATCGTTTTTCTCTCTCGCCTCAACCCAAGTCTGATAAACACGTGCAGTATGGCTAAAAAACTTTTCCATAAAGGCAGAGGGAATATTGACTGCGCGCTCATAATCTTTTGCTACTTCTGCGACAAGTCTGGCCTCTGTTGAATCCGGATCAAGCATTGCTGCCCAAGGTACAAGCTGATTCAGCATTCTTCCCATTTTTGGGTCTGCCAACTTTTCATGTGCCAGTTTGCTGATGAAACCGATTTGATGACCGCGATAATCGGCATTTGCTGTTGGCATATTTGTGGATTGATCCCATACGAGCATATGAATATATGAATCCAAAGTCATGTATTCCTTTAGGTAACTTTTAAAGGATTGATAAAGTTCCAAAATAAAGACTCCTTTCTACTCCATAGGTAACATTTACGACGATCAGTCGTTTTTCCTGCTTTGCTCCAAACTTCCTTACTATCATCGCAAAAAAAAGCGGCCTTTTCTACTATACGAGTAGAAAAAAAACCGCATTTAAAGGAACTCAAACTATATTGATATAATTTTTTTTGTGTGCTCTATCACGGGCTTATCCCAATCGACAATCGGCCCATCGCCGCGTTTCAAAACTTTGGCGAAGGCTTGTGATGGCTGCAAATACTCAACCATATAGTCGATGGCGATCTGTGGGTCAACGGTATGACCACAGGTATAACAGTCCAGCGCAGCAAATCCTTTTTCGGGATACGTATGAATCGACAGATGACTCTCCGATAACATGACTAGCACTGTAACACCTTGAGGGTCAAATTTTTGGGCCTGTACCGATAGAACAGATGCTCCACAGGACTCAGCTGCCTGTATCATATACTTCTTTAATTCTTCTGCATTGTTTAAAAGGTCAAACGGCACACCCCAGGCATCCATAGCCACATGCCTTCCGAAAGTAGAATATTCTTCCATCTTTCGGCCCCCCTTCCTAGCAAAAAATTGGTGTGAGCCAAATTCCGCTAGGATCGTATTGGATCACTTATGGGGGAAGGTTAGTCCAATGAGGTCCCAACCCTTCGAGTGAATCACTGATCCTAATAGCTCAAGTTGGTTTGGTTGCAACATCCTGTACCTTATCATATTATCTGAAGAAATTCAATTGGTTTCATAAAATTAATCTACATCCCAATAATATTATACCCACCGTCTACATGTATGATTTCTCCAGTGATACCCCGCCCTAAATAACTGCATAAAAAAAGCGCTGCATCTCCTACTTCTTCTGCGTCTATCCCTCTGCGAAGCGGAGCACGTTCTTCTACGACTGAGAGCATATAATCGAAATCTCTCACGCCTTCTGTAACAGAAGTTCGGATGGGACCTGCGGAAATCGCATTAACCCGAATATTTGCCGGACCCAATTCATTCGCTAAGTAACGAACGCTCGATTCCAATGCCGCTTTCGCAGCCCCCATAACATGGTAATGAGGAAGTACTTTTTCTGAACCCATATGGGTGAGGGTAACGATTGTTCCACCATCACTCATATATTGTTTTGCTTCTCTTGCTGCGGCAATGAGGGAATAAATACCAATGTCTTGAGTCATAGTATATTGATCACGCGTAGTTTGTAAATACGAATAGGGCAAATCTTCAGTTTTTGTATAAGATATACTATGTATGACACCATCAATTTTTCCCCAATGGTCGTAAATGTGAGCAAATGAACTTTTTATCTGTTCGTCTGCTGTAACATCACAGACAGTACTATAAGAACTAGGGATTTCCGTATGAACAAGCGAACTCACAGATTGCTGGATTTGTTTATTCTCATATGTAAAAGCGAGCTGGGCACCGGCAAGGTGCAGCGACTTCGCGATTGACCATGCAATACTTTGTCGATTTGCTACACCCATCACGACTATTTTCTTTCCATCCAATAAGCCTTTCAACGAAGCACCTCTTTCTCCCAATAAACCAAAAATGAAAGCCGATACATGACAGCCTACAAAAAAATGATAGCGATGTCAATTTTAAAGCTGTTTTGGGAGATACTAAAAAAGAATGAACTCTTGAGGAGGCTGGCTGTATGATTTCGCTAAATGAACATGAAAAGGAAATTGTGATCCTTGCCTTGACCAAAGTATTAGAAACCGAACAATCTTATGTACGAGTAGACGAATACAAAAAAGTATTGGATCGTCTGCGCGCAGATCATCACCATGAAGATGTAGGGCATATCCATTTGCTTCATGAAATCGATGAATATTAATTACCAACCAGCACTTGGATGACGAACCAAATTTATATCTTCAATCAGCAAAACGGAATTCGATGAGCTCACCTCTTGCAATCCTTGATTCATAATCATCATCGAGAACGTTCCTTTTGCATGCTCGTCTTTTAACAATAAACCAGCATGGTCAGAAATAAAGGCGATTGCTTTTTCCGTGCCGTCTTTTAACTGATAGCAAAAAAGATAAGCGTCTTGCTCACGATCATACATCCACACATATGCACGGATTTGCTCTGGGTCTGTTTCTAAGTCTTCCCAAGTTGGGATGGATAATAAAAGAATAGGGTGCTTTTCCCCTTCTACCCAGCCTCCATCTTCTGGGATCGCTGCTTCTTGTATTTTGGGAACATATCGTTCTGACATTCTATCACCTTGCCTTATCTATTTATTGTATGATCATTATTATACAGAAGGAGGCAAACGAAGTGAAACGATACAGCCAAATGATACCAGAAGAACTTACCAAAACCATCAAAGAACTGGAAAAACAGCTTGCAGAAGCTGAAAATAATAAATTAGAAAGCAATGCCGCAATCCTCAGGCAAAAAATAAATCTCGCCAAATCGTACCTCATCGACCCAAAAACGATTTCGTTAGATGCAAAATATCAAATTGAAGGAGAATGGAAGATTTTCCATGTTGAATATCTCAATGGGATATATGCATGGGGCACATTTGAAGGAAAAACCGAAAAAGAAGCATTTCCATTATCTTTATTAAAACCTCAGGACTAGAAAGTAGTCTTAATATTCTTATAGATAAGTGCAATAAAACAAGATATAATTAAATATATTCACCTGTAGGCAATGGAGGAGCTCCCATGATGGTCGAGTCTCAGCGCATCAAGGGCATCTACGGAAACCAGTTCCTGTTCTTCACCAACCTTGTGGAAGACCCTTACACGAACAAGGAAGGGGATGCCATCGTCCCTGGCATCGAGCTGTCGACATTCGCGACTGGCTTCGGTGACAAAACCGCGGATGTAACGATCACCAGGTACGAATCGGTAAAGGTTCGTTCGACGAAGGCACCCTACTTCGCAGGGTTCAACCACCTGGACGCGTACATCATCGTCCACGGCGGGACCCTCATGGTTCACGGAAGTGTGCCGGTGAGGATCTCCGTCCCGGAGGGGCTTTACGCCCACGTCTTCTGTATGGAAGGAAAGTGGTCCGTTGTTTTCCGCACTGACGACAGGTTCGACCCCCAGTTGACTCTGGGCTTCTAGGTCGAGCACCCCGCCCGCCTACAGGCGTACTCTGGATGACAAGCATTATCGTTGTCCAGAGGCCTGAACACAAACGAAACTTTATATAGATGAACAAAACCAAAGCCTCTTGTTTGAAACTTGGCATTGGTTTTATTTTTAGAAAATAAGAAGCAAAAGTGCTAATTCTATGAAACTAACTTAGCTTAAAAAATAATAAACTTGTACAGCATGGTTAATTCTTCCTCTTTTCGATCATAATACAACTAGGAGGTGCTCGGTATGTATTATGTGATTCGAGATTCGGAGAAATTACCCCCATCTATCATCCATGAGGATAACTATTTCGCTTGGTACAATCCGATGAAAAAAGATCATCGGATCGAATTTAGAGGCACGATGAACCAATGTTATACGTTTATGAATCGTGATCAAAAGCAATTAACTTTATAGTAAATATTCGAAAATTTCTAGCGACCATCGGTCGCTTTTGTTTTTAGGATGTTTTCTGTGACAAGGGAACTTTCTTCTTGTTGCATGTTAGTGTGATTTACAATAAAAATGCCACACCCTATAATGGAGATAACCGTGTAAGGTACCATGCTTTACACAATGAACTCTGAGGAATAACATGCCGCTGGACTCCAAGGTCGACCCCCAAGACTTCACCGAGGTTCAGGAGGGTGAAAACACCAAGTTCACCGTCACGTTCACCAACACCAGCGACCCAACCAACAAGGCCGTCGTCGAGGTGATCAAGGAGAACGGTGACAACCTGAGGTACCGCCTCCTTCCCTCCACCGCGTGGATCGTGATCACCGACTCCAGCCAGGCCACCATCGTGCGTGACGAGGCGAGCGGTGTCGTCATCGTGCAGTGGGCGGAGAACCACTGGCGCACCCTCACCTCATGGGTGGGGCTCGGTCCCGAGGGCATGGCAGAAATCGATCGAGCCTTCAAGGAGACCTTCACCGACTGAAGCTGAGCATCTCTTCGGAGTGCGGCGGCCAGACTACAATGTAGTTTGGCCGCCGACCCAATAATTAAGGAATAGTAAATAGATTCTTTTAGAACCTAAACAACTAATCACCATATAGAAATAACGCCAATAAAAGGCGTTATTTTTTGATTCAATCTTATTCCTCAATAATTTCAATCACTCTGCCAACCTGTCCATCTTCTAACCGCACTTTGATTCCATGTGGATGGGTTGGAGATTTAGTTAGTAAATCTTTTATTACTCCCCTTGTTCGATTTCCTGTACGTTGATCTTTTTTTAAGATGATATCTACGAGCAGTCCAGGGTGTAAGTTGCTTCTTGTTTTTCCATCCATTTTGATGCCTCCAAATTGTTTCTTCTTATTTTAAAGCTTTTCTTTGAAATTTCCTATTTCTTTTGAAAAAACGAGTGTATAACTCTAAACAGCAGAAGTGTATTTCAAATTATATGATACAAATCATGAGACAACAGAAGCTATCTATGTATGGAATTAACGTAAAGGAGAGGAAATTTCCTAATGTCCATAAACTAAGAATTAAAAAATAAATTGGGGCCGAGCACACAAGCAGGGACGCTTGCGGCTCAGCTCCGGTTCTTGATTGTGCTCAACGAAGGGACGCGATGGTCAGCGATACCAGCCGATTCGTCGGCAGGATGAGCTCCAGCTCCTCCGCCCTCTGACTCGCAGCTCGGAGAGCTTCCTTGATCCAGAGGTACACCTTCTGGAACGCCTCATCGAAGTTCTCCCGGTACCTTGCGAGGGCACCGTTGTAGAAGCCGAGGTACGGCCGTACAGCATAGGAGACACTCACTGTGATTTCCTCCCACTCAGCCCCATAGGAGTCCAAGCGGGCCTTGCGTTCTTGATGAGCCTGCTGCTCTGTAGGAACAAAGCACTCATCGAAGATGACTTGTAGAACCTTCTCTGCGGGCAGTTCCTTTGCCTTGTCATAGACACGCTGCAAAGCATCAGCAAACGCGTTGCTCGCAACTACGATGGAGTTGATGTCGTCCTGCACGCAGAGGTCATATCGCCGAAACACCTGGGCTGCCGCTTCGGCGACTTCCTGCTCCTTGCGGAACCGCTCAGCCACGATGCCGTAGCAGAAGCTGTAGCAGACATCCAGCAGAGCATCCTCATCCACGTTCGGCTGGCGAACCCGTTCCATCAGGCTGCTTACGGCCTGGAACAGGCCCTTGCCGATGGAGTTTGCACTACTCAGATCGATCCGCTCATTGAGCGTCTGGCAGAATTCACCAGCGAGCTCATCGCTGATCACTGGAAACACGGTTCCCTTCTCCTGACCTTCCCCCGCACCGAAGACGGAAGGGAAAAGGAAGAAAATCGTATAAACCAGCAGCCACCCTTCAGTCAGGTGGAGCTTGCGCTCCATTGCCTCCTGACGGACAGCCGGGAGCAGGCTCTCCACTTCACGGAGGACCCTCTCGATGGTGACAGCCCAGACCTCGTAAGAGACATCGAATGTTTGACTTGCGACCTCGTAAACCCAGCGCTCCTTGTCGCTCCATGAGTCATCGAAGTTCTTGCGGCAAGCACCGGAGAGGATGGACAGCAGCCTGTCTGTAGACAGAGTGGAGCTCCCCTTCTCCTGACTTACCACCTCAGCCAACACGCGGTCCACCACCCTCACGGCGGAAGACACGAACTCATCCGCGTCGTTCAACTCCGGCATCAGAGAAGCAAGGTTCACCGTGCTCTTACTGAATGCCTGCCGGAACTCTTTCCATACACGGATGAACGGAACAGTGGCGAGGAAAAAGGTGTTCACCTTCTCCAACTCGCTAAGGTTGAGCCCAAGCTGCTCCATCGTTTCTTCTGCCCTGTAGAGAGCAAGATCCATCTGAGTGTGTACAATCTTCATGACACCATGGGCAGAATAAGGGTTCTGCCGGGTGTCGCGGAGACGTGCGTTGAGCCTGTGTTGGAATGCCTCGTTCCCGAACACCTCGTCGATGATCTGCTGCTGAGTGTAAGGCGCCATCACTCGTTCCTTTCGGTGGGTTTGATCCAGAACCGGTTACTTCTATGTTGGCATATCCATATATCCAAATCAACCAGATTAGAGTCAATCTTCTCTATTTTTCTAAATAGACCGTAGAGGTAGAACCACTTGCTCCTCAAGTACCCTAGATCAAAATTTTGAGCTTTTTAAACACATTCCGCATAGAGCATACTCCTCGTCACCTTGTTAAGAGACGAAAATCGGCTGAATCATCGTATCCAAGCCGATTGCCGTTTATGGGGTTATGTGAATGATTTGAGGAATGAAGGACTACAACGAAAAGTTTTTCATAAATCAAATACTGAAAACTGTTGCTTGTTCCAACCAAATAGTCAAGCTTATAATATAAGTAAGGACCTCGACCGAGGAGGAAATATGACCAACACTGCTCTCTCCGAGAACACCCGCACTGCACTGCACGCGCTGATCCAGCAGGCTCGGGAGGAAATCGAGCAGGTGTACGGTGAGTACGAGTGGGAACTGGGAAACAACCCCACGAAGGCTCACGAACTTCTCTTTGCCGGCAGCTGTGCCCTGGCGAAGAAGTTCCTGCTCGTCACCACTCTGAATGCTTCCAACGCGGAGCCCGAATATGAAACAACGCTTCTGGGGCTGGAGTCCCTGCTGCTCAGTTCGGAAGAGCTGACCGACTCCGAGCGCCAAGTCACCTGTGAGAAGATGATGGCAGTGAGGACATGGGGTGAGGTAGCCGAGCTGATCCGCTTGGCCCGCTCTTACGTTCGACGCGCCATCCGCAGGGCGTTCGACGAGCTCCCCAACAAGGAACTCGTCCGAAACGAGCTCGTGAAGGTGCTCGGAGAAGACCCCTGCTGGTCATGAGACAACTCCGCCCTCGGTCCCGCAGAATGGTGATATACCAAACCATTCTGCGGACCAATTTATTGATATACTCCTCTTACTTCCTACATTATCTTAGTATGCTTCTTTTAGAACCTTCCCATTGTCGTATTCATCATACACTTATTCGTTTCCATTCCCAGATAAATCAGCAGGAACAGTCTTGGGATAGAGACTGCTAACTTTCTGAACATACAAAAATAATTTCTTTAACTTATTTCCAGAAAAATGAATTCCTTTAAATAGAAGAAGGTAGTTTGCTGCGAAAGGAAAGTCATAACGGTACATGCAACTTTTATTAACATTGTTTTTTTGCATTTAAGAAGGGGGCGAGATTTAGAGGACATAAAAAGAACCAGCCCTTTTCTAAATCTCACCCCCCTGTTTCCTATAAGGGAATGTAATATCATATTGTTGTTTTAACAGCTAGTCCACTAAATGATACTGGGCCGACAACATCAGCTTGAGTGTTTGCGGTTTGATTTTCAGCGGTAACTGTGTATACATGTCTACCTGATCTTACATTTATATCGATTGCCTGAAATGTGACAGCATAGTTTTGTTCAGAATCTGCCGATTCAATACCTTGCAGTGTATTCAAAATCTCTACTCCGTCGCGGAAGATTCTAAAAAGAATCTGAGCGATACCAGTAACCCCACGAACACCAACAGTTGCTACTAATTCAACTCTATTTGGCTGGGCATTTGCAGCAGGTATTCTTATACGAATGGTTGCTAGGAGAGATCTTGCTGGTGAACGTTTGATAGTAAAAGACTTTGCTAAGTTAAATTTACTTAGTGGTTGAACAGCAGCTTTATCAATAATATGTACCAAAAAAGCATCTCCTTTCATTTAATCTATTATCAATATATGTCTGGCAAAAGGAGAATGATTGGACAAATTATATGTTTATAAAGTTTTTAGAAGTACTAATCTTTTAGAATAGAGGACGTGCAATGCGCAAGCAAACGGGGAAGTTCGATATGCTGACGTGTCAATTGGGCATGTTCGGCTACAACGACGCCGTACAGAGACCACAGGCAGTTCATGTCCCGAACGCCATCGAAAAGGTTCTCGCTGACTACCCGGGCACTGTCATCATATTGCCCACGGACTCCACCAAGAAGGAAGTAGGTTTCACGCATCCATACAACCTGTGTAACGATTCTTCTTAAAAGAAAAGCCATTGATCCATATATAAAAAGGTTCAATGACTTTTGTTATTCGCAACTGTTCTATTCTAGCTTTTCAAAGCTAATCTACTAATTCACCATCACCATATTCCATGTGCATCCTGAACCCCTTCCTTTTTAAGAATCAAATACAGAGCGAGAGAATGATTTTTCAATTCTTCAGGGGAAATTTCCTCATAACAATCACACAAACTAATCAGTATCTTTTTCTCTAAATGTAAGAAACCATACTCTTTAGACATATCTCTTGCCTTATTTAACGTTTTTATCGCTTCCTCAAATAATGATTGCTCCACATACCATCTTCCTAGACCCAAAAGGGATTCTGTCTGGAACAATCTATTATTGTATTTTTCACTGATCGCGATTGATTTGTCAAGAATCACTTTCGCTTCTTCAAATTTATGCTGTTGAACTAAAAAAGGACCAAGAAATCTATAATTATAAGGTTTGATATGTTCTCTACTTACCATACCATCTACTTCCAAGGCTTTATAAAAATACTCCTCAGCATTTTCTAATTCACCAAGAGAAAAATAGATAATGCCTACACAAGACCATAAAGAAAAAAGTTTGTTGTAATCCCCATTTTTAAACGCAATCCTAATTCCCTTCGCTGCTTTCTGCAATGCTTCCTTGGTAAGACCTAATTTATGTAAGACTGATGCATAGATTAAGTACATCTGGATTACTACAGGAATTTTTACCTCGTAGGGGTCAGTTGCCTGTTTGATTGCTGCATCTAAATCTTTTAAGGCAGATAAAGCTTTTTCATTTTGATTGAGATCATCTAAATAAATAGCTTTGTTTAATAAGAGATTATATTTGGTATGTTCCCGTTTTCCACCCTCTACAAAACAATCTATCCCTTGTTGAACAAAATTCACTCCACTCACATAATCATTTCGACTGTGGGCAAGTATACACAAAAAGTTATAGCTCATTGCCTTTATATTTGTATTTGAAAGAAAATGCTCTTCGTCGATCTGATGGATGACAAGTAAGAAATACTTCTCTGCTTTGGCTACTATGTTTTTTGAGGAATCGGTTTTTATACCTTTAGCTTTCATACTCTTATGTTTTTCGTAGTAGCATCTCCCTTGCAAAAAATAATAGAATGGAGCTAAATTCGTATCCATCTCAATTTCCATTTCTTCATTCAACAATTCTAACTGATGCTCCCATTTATCTGGATCACTTACTAAGAGATCGTCTACATTTTTTAATTTCTTTAAGTAATCCCGTTCTTTCTTCACTTCTTCTGGTATCACACCACAAAGTTCTTCTGCTAGTCCAAACTGCTGGGCATATAAGATATACTTTTCTTCTGCTACTCCATCAAATCCACGTTCCAGATTACTAATCGTGGTTGTACCCACTTTGAGTATATCTGCTATTTCCTTTTGCAATATACCTCTTTTGTTTCGCTCTGCTTTTAGTTTCAATCCGATTCTCTTCTTGTCCATCTTCCAGACACTCCATTTCAGAATTGGTAAATTTTGATTACCGTAATTATGACACTTTTTCAATTATTTTCAACTGGGTACACGATCAGCTACAGGATTTAGGTGAAGGAATCCAGTCAGTGCAAATATCCAATCTATTCGTTATAATTCTAAAAAAGAGAAAGTTTCTTTTCTTCAGAAAACCAATTTTCTGCTGCAAACCTATCAGCATGAAGAAATCATTTTTATAACATAAAAAATATAGAAAGGAGTTTGCAATGAACACTACCTACTTGAAATGGATTTAGAATGGGTGATCGAAAATAAAACCGTTCCACTTGAAATTACGGAAACATTGCAGCAAATAGCAGATCATTACCGCTATACAGCTGATCAAATGCACCAACAAAAGTTGCAGATTGTGGATGAACTTTATCAGCGAAAAAAAGGATATATCGTGAAATTTTTATTCCCACATGGAGTGGACGACAACGACAGATGGATACATGCCCTTATCCGAATGGAAATCAGAAAATTACAAAAATAATACTGAGGTGATTGACTATGGCATTGCGATTGGTCGTAGAAGGATGCAGAGATAAAGTGAGGCAGTTTGTAGATTTTTTGAAAATAAGCCAACAATGGCGGTTTTACAATCGATCAAGGCTCTCGCTTGGAGCAGATGAACTGCGAATTGATTACTTTTTTGATGAAAATCCCCATATGAAACCGAGCATCACAACAAGACAAGTGAGTAAACTCACGCTCACTTGCGAAGATGGCATGAAAATGGAAATTACGTTATTGGATGCAGAAGTGGTCGAGATGGGCAATGGAATTACCTATATTCACGGAAAAAGCTATGACGCCTACTCTTAGATAAAAAAGACGTGCCCCCTTGATGGTTTGTGACCACCAAGGGGGCTTTTCATGCTGTCAGGCGACTAGATCAGAGCCTGACCAAGCAGCTTGACCTGTCCCCATGCCGTCTGAGAGAAGGTCAGGATCGGATACCCGGAGCTGTCCTGCTCGGACCCGACCGTCTTGGAGTCACGGACATCGACCTCGGCTCCATCGACCCGCGCCTCGACGCAGTTCGATGAGCCTTGGGATCGCGATGACTTTTTCCAGCTTGCGGAAAGCAATCTTACTCCAGCCGCTCTTTCTTGCACCATCTATTTGATGGATCTTTCTTGCGGCTTTTTTATTATATACAATCCAGAAGTAAAAGACTATATTTTTTTAAAATTCAATTAACAAATTTATTTCGAATTCATTGAATACGAAATCCCTTGCAGTGTATTGGAACAACAACAAACTCCCATGAAGGTAAGGGAGTTTGTTGGTTATAAATATATATGATAATAACGGCACCCCTCCCCGCATGGGAAGGGGCAGGAACCGGAAAGTACTGAACTGGTTACTACAAGTCAAGACCACCTTGCCAGTCTATGTTCGGGTTCCCATTGGTGTCCGTGTCATCAGGGTCTATCGGGTCCAGCTTGTCGATTCGCACTTTTTCGACAGGACTCGGTATACCGTCGAGACAGGACCTAGGGTTGATGGAGCTGTCCGTACAGGATTCTACAGCCTCAGAACGAGGCTTGTAATTACACCTGTTCATATAGCCTCCTCCCCCGGTTCCATAATCCTTCCCAACGGAAGGACACTTATAAGTATAACACAAAATATTCTGAGTATACCTATCGATTTTACAATGGTATATATTACAATTTATAACTTTCATCACATCACTCTGTATTAAATTCTTATTTATAGACATAAAAAAGATACTTACATATAAATATTCAATTTATTCTGCTGAATGCATTTCATTGTTACTATCTATTTGATTTAATAATAGAAGAGAACGAGCAAGGATCGTTTTCATGCTTGAATCAGCAAACTACAAAGAGAGAAATGCTGAAAAAGCAACCTTGACGAAACAACTCGAAATAGGAGAAAGATGAAACAGCCGAAATGGCTTAGTCATGCCAACCCTACTGTACTATTAGCGACTTTCTTCAATGGCATTTTTGTATCCTTGGTAGGATACAGCTCCATTTCCAAGCTGCTCCAGATCCAAGGAATGGCACGATCTATCCCTGAAACAAAAACTGGGACAGCGGCTACCTACCTTATCAGTAGTGCGTTTCTCCTATTTCTAGGAGACAGAATCGGTCCGAAGAAGATTGCATCGATCGCATTTGGTTTGTCGTGCTTGGGACCATGGTTGATTACGATGTCAATCGTCCATCATACAACATGGATTATTCTGATTGCCTACCCGATCATTTTTTTCATGACTGTAGTAGGCGGCTCCAGCATCAACGCGCTCCTTGCCTCAACTTTGCCTGATAGCAAAACTCAAGAAGGAATGACAAACAATGCGATCGTATGGGGCATTGGTTCATCTGTTGGCATTGTTCTCAGCTTCCTTCAGTTTCAATTGTTGGAATCCTGGTCCGGTTTCTTGTGGGTTTGGACTGGAATTTCCTGCGGAATGAGTTTACTCACGCTAAAGGCTGTCTGGAATATCCCACAAGACAGCAAACAGCAACGGAGGAAACAAACCAAGGCAAAAATGAACCCCCGACAATGGGTAAAACAATCTTCAGGGACAAGTCTCCATCATCTTAAAGTGGTGGGACAACTCGTAGGATGGTACCTGTCATGCATCGGAAATACGATGGCTGGATTCATGATCTTGTCATACGGAGTCTTGTTCATCAAAGAGCCGCTCCTAGCTGGTTCCATCCCAATCATCATGCTTGTCGCTAACCCATTTGGACAATGGGTAGCAGCAGAAAAACTGTCTAAATGGCGGGACAACAAAACGATTATCATGATCGGTATCGTCACTTTGGCGATGGGACTCGGAGTGGCCGCTTATGATCCGTCTCAATCACCTTGGCTCATCATCAGCGTAGTGATCGCAGGAACGAGCTACGGAGCCATCAACAACTCACTGTGGACCCTTGTCAAGCAAAACACACAGCACCATGCTGCCCACACCGGAGCTCTCCAGCTCGTATCAACTCTGGGTACCTTGATGGCATCTATGCTTGCAATGATCACAGGAGCAGATGACCGGACATTTTGGCTTTTGGGCATTCCTATTGTCCTCGTTAGTCTGGTTGTCCTCCCCTTTGTCAAGTTCTCACCTATAAGCCCAGTAAATGAAGAAGCAGAGAAAAAACAGCATTAAAGCTGATGATAAGATCATGTGATCTTCGATAAGATCAAAAGAGGTCCACGTAAAACGATAGATTCCGCTCTTCTAGAGTGAGAATACGGCGACTGAAATCACACAAAAGCTTAGTTAAATCTAAGAGTGATTCCAGTCGCCAAACGTTTTTTGCTGGATAGAGTATGAAATTCCGTAAGTACGAAAACTATATTCCTCTCTTAACACAAAACAAACTCCCTTGTCTCAATAGGAGTTTGTCATGATAGAAAATATATATTGAAATAATTGCGGTGCCCCGTCACACCACGGGGCAGGAACCGAGGAGTCCAGGTATTACGCTGGATTAGTCTTCGTCGTAGTAGTAGTCGTAGTACTCGTCATCGTCGAAGTCATCTTCTGCATCGACTGCCGCCCAGTACGCATCTTCCGCATACGGGTCCTCGACGTTGTCCAAGTACTCTTCTCGCACTTCTCTCTCCAACTTGCACTCGATGCAATAGTGCTTCGAGTAGAAGGGGACAAGCTCTACATTTTCCGCGGAGCAAAGCTCACACTTACCGACCATGTAACCTCCTCTCCAGGTTCCATGATTCTTCTCCTGTAAGAAGAATGCTTACTGTGATTATAGCAAATTCAATATTCAGATTAAAGGAATTAGTTCATTTCTCTTTCGTTCCTTATCAAAATTGTATCGATTCATTTAACTTTAGATAATTTTTCTTGTTCGATTTAATACAAATTGATGTAGCTATTCCATATTTTCTTCGAATTTTAGGACTTCCTCATATGTTAAATCTGTTACTTCTGCTATAAATGATTCACCTACTCCCAGTAGTATCATTTTCTTGATGATCTTTTCTTCCCCCAATCTCTTCCCTATTTCCAATCCTTTCTCATATCCACGTTTCTCAGCGTAATCTAAAGCAGAAATTTCATTCATTAACGCTCTCTCCCCCATTTGATCTAATATACGTGCTTCTTGCTCTGGACTTAAACACTCCACCTTTTTCCCCAAAAGGGCTTAATCATATTGATGAATCCAAACTAATCCAACAAAAAAATGGCAATGATTACTTCATACTCTCTTTAATTTTAAGAACTTCTTCTTCTGTTAAATCATTTGCTTTTGCTAATACTGATATAGAAACTCCAAATTTTAACATGTTTTTAATTATCTCTATCTTTCCTTTTTCTATTCCCTGTTCTAGTCCCTTTTCTAATCCTTTTTTTTCTCCACGTTTCTCAGCTTTATCCAATGCAGAGCGTTCATCCATTAACGCTTTCATTCTCATTTCATATAACATACGCGCTTCTTCATCTTGGCTTAAATACTCCAATGCAGCCATTGCTTTTTTTAATTCAGGCTTATCCATTGCCAACTCCTCCCATTTACTCTTATCGACTTCTTTTAAAAAAGAAAGCCAACGAACGAGATGATCTGACGAATTACTAGAACTAACTAGTTTAGGCAGTTCCAAAAAATGAATCTCGATATCATCCGTTAAAATGTGCTGTGTATGATCTTCACGCAAGTGGAAAATGCTGTGATAGCGGTCATTTCGTATCACACGGAAGTTTAAGATATTGATCGTTATAGTTTTCTTCAGGTCTCCATAAGGTTGCCCTTTCTTCAATTGCTCACCATACATTTTCGACCAGTAAAATAATGTGCGTTTTTGGATATCGTATTTATTGAAAAGCTGAATTTCTAAATTGATTTGTTTTCCATCGGCAGTCACCGCTCGCACATCTAATATGGATAATTTGTCTTTCACCATTGTTGTGTCAAGATATGGATTGACAAGGATAATATGAGTGAGCGGCTGTTGTTTTGTTTCTTTTAGTGTATCGTTTAGAAAAGACAGAAGTACATCTTTATTTTCTTCACTGCCAAAAATCTTTTTAAATACAAAATCTACCTTTGGGTCTAATACGTCCATTACCATCGTCCTCTTATTATAATCATTATATCACTCAAAAATCCCTCTTCGATATCGTGTTACGACTGGAAGGATTGGAATTTTTTAGAATGATTAATTTTGGACAATTCTAACATCAGAATGTATGTTTGTAAATGTTTTTTTCCAGAAATCATATTCCCTAAACGAAAAAAAGCCCAAATGGGCTTATTTTTGCGGGGAAATACCTTTTTTCTTTTTCACTGGCGGAAGAATCTTTTTCGGATTTACTGTACGTTTTCGCTCCCAAGTTGATTCTTCTTGTGGGTCGTACTGTTCTAAAAACTGGATGACTTCTCTGGTGATTGGTGTTGGGGTAGAAGCACCAGCAGTCACTCCGATCAAGTTTTTCCCTTCCAGCCAATCGAGTTGAATTTCGCTGACATCTCCTACTCGATAAGCAGGGACTCCAGCGATATCTAGGGATACTTGGGCTAAACGGTTGGAGTTGTTGCTCATCGGATCTCCCACTACGATAACCAAATCGGTTCCTATTGCTTGCTGGGCTACTGCCTCTTGGCGTTCTTGGGTAGCGAGGCAAATTTCATTGTGAATCTCTACTTTTGGGAACTTTTCTAGCACTTTATTCATCAAGTGTTTGGTATCCCATTGACTCATGGTAGTTTGGTTCGTCACAAGTAATTTAGCATTTGTCAATGTCAGATCCTCGATGTCTTTTTCATTTTCGACCAAATGCACATGGCCTGGTGCTACTCCCTGTGCACCTTCTGGTTCTGGATGACCTTGTTTCCCAACGTAAATGATCTCATAGCCTTCCGCTACTTTTTCTCGGATGAGATCATGGGTTTTGGTCACATCTGGACAAGTAGCGTCCACGATTGTCAGCCCACGTTCACGAGCGCGTCTGCGAACTTCTGGGGAAACCCCGTGTGCGGTAAAAATAACAGTACCTTTATCTATTTTCTCTAGAATCTCCAAGCGATTTGGGCCATCTAACGTAATAATATCTTCGTCCGTAAAAGCATCAACAACATGCTTGTTGTGCACAATCATACCCAAAATATAAATAGGACGCGGTAAGTCTAGGTCTTGTGCTGCTTGTCTGGCAAGTACCATAGCATCCACAACCCCATAGCAATAGCCACGTGGAGTTATCTTTTTCACTTCCATCTAAAAACCCTCCCAATCGTCACAACTATTATATCGAATCCAAATGAGGTTGCAAACGAATATCCCAAAAGTTGGGCAAATAGAACTGGTACATTTGCTTAGGGGCATACATACGATATCGTGTCATCAGAACAGAAGGGATTGTGATTAACGTGGAACAAAGACCACCTGTAAAGCCTGTATTACCACCAATGCCTCCTAAAAAAGCAATGCCAATGCCAATACCCAGACCAACATATCCACCTTACCAACCACCTTATCAAGCACCGTACCATCCACCAAAACATCATTACAGACACCATCATAAACATCACTGTGCTGTCCCATGTGATCCAAAAATGTTACATCACATGTATCGCCATATGAAAATGTGTCATCGTTATGAAATGCAAATGCTCAGAATGTATATGAAATGGTGCAAGGAGCAATGGAGACATCGTGACTCTCGTCGCTATGATCCTTGCGATCCTCGTCGCGAATCCTCTTCTTATCGTCGGGAATCCTCTTCTACTCATCATCACGGCGGTTGTGGATGCTAAACCATCATTTGGCGGGAATCCCGCCTTTTTTTGATTTCTTCCAATCCCTGCGAAAAAAAACCTTGCCCTACAGGCAAGGTATCCATTTATGATTTGGATGAATTCTTGATTCGCTCCCGAATATACAAAGTTGCTAATACAAATGAAATACTCATGGAAAAAATAAGTAGAGCAGATGAGTCCAGAAAAGATTCATTCATTTTCCAACAAAACCTCCTCACCTTTTGATAATGATCTTCACTCCATACTAT
The DNA here is from genome assembly GCF_059510375.1 of Shimazuella sp. NTD250. NCBI lineage: Bacteria > Bacillati > Bacillota > Bacilli > Caryophanales > Thermoactinomycetaceae > Shimazuella > Shimazuella sp. NTD250. Next base: position 810,327 of record NZ_JCAJZS010000001.1, read on the forward strand.
AATATTTTTCATGTTATGAATGGTGAACTAATGCTAAATCGTCATAAAATGTTGCTACTTAACTTGGATGTATTCTTGTCTATTATACACGAAAATCACATGTTACACCCATTAATCACCACATTATCACAGAATTTACTTGTTTGAAAATGGTGTCTCCTCTTTTCCTTGCACAGGAAAAACGCCACTGTATATGGTAAACTAAGTACATAGCGTTTGACAAGGATGGGGATTTACCATGTTTAAGAAAATGATGGCCATATTAGGAAAGGGAGCAGCAAAGATAGATCTTGTTCTATATCAAGCTGAAGTCCCGCTAGGCGGTCAAGTAAAAGGAGAACTCGTTTTACAGGGTGGCACAGTGGAACAAGTGATCAATAAAATTGAAGTGGAACTTTATTTTGAATTAACGACAAAAGATAACAAAAAAATCACTCATCTGATTGCTGTCATCCCATACCAAGCATCCTTCGCCATCCAACCTGGACAACAAAGAGTGGTTCCTTTTGAACTGCCGATACCAGAAGACTTGTTAATCACAAGTCCAACCGCTTCTTTCTATCTTTCCACCCATTTAGACATACAAGGTGGAATAGATGCTTCAGACCGTGATGAAATTATTGTTATCCCCTCCTTCGACCTAAGACAAGCCTTGTTAGCACTGGAACAATTGGGTTTTCAAGAACAAGCTGATTCACGTTTATTTAATGGTGTCACACAAGAATTTATTTTTACTCCTACTACTTTTTTATTTGACAAGTTAGAACGCATGTCCTTTATTGTCGCATTAGACCCTAATCAGATAAGACTTTTAGTTGACCTTACCATTTATTCATTTTTCGGAAGTAAACATAAACAACATGAAATTATTCTTCCTATGCATCTTCTCGAAAACCTTGGAAAATTAAAATCTTATTTACAACAAACCTTATCCACTTTGGTTGATGGAAGGGAACAAAGAAAAGATGCTCATGGCCGATCTTCATTTGTGGGCGCGATGGGCAAGTTTGTCAATGATCTCGTAAACGAATTTGACCGCCGAAAAAAATAAGCTACGATGCGGTAGCTTATTTTTTATTGTCTGCTTCTTTCCTAACGGTCTAATAACAATAACCAATATAGATTGTTCGCATTGCCAGCAGCAATTAGCGTGTAAGCATGATCTTTGGTTGTATCAAAAGCAATTGCAGCGATGTTGTTTTGTGTTCCTGTCACTCTTACTTGTATATTTGTCCTACCTGGATTTGCTACTGCATATGGGGTGTGTTCTTTATAGGGAACATCTGAGAAAGAGATATTTTGCTGTCGTTCCACCAAATCTAGCGATGGTGCATCAGGGGAGAGATGAATAAAACGAATCTTCGCTTTATTGGCGGGAATCGTATCCGTCTCTTCATAACGAATCAGCTGCACACCATCAGTGGGTTTTTTACTTTTATTGGCAACTACAAATAAATATCGTTTTCCACTATCCACTGTAATCTCTTGCTGCCAAATTGGATTGGTAGTTTGTCTTGTTGGATACAGAGTAACCGTATGTTTTCCTGCTTTAAGGGGAATATGGGGATTAACTGTCAAATATGTAATCGTCGCTGCATATCTCCCATCAATATGTACATCTACTGGTTGCCTGGCAGCTACTACTGCTGCATGTAAAAAACGAATTCTTGCCCTTCTCGCCTGCACTGGAATCGTTTGTTCATGAGTACTACTTTGTATGAATGATTCCTCGTACTTTTTTAAGTGATGGTGATAAGCTTCGGTATATTTTTCATATTTTTCCTTGTCTACTTCTTGGTAGTAGTTTGCCAAAAAGTAGTATTGTGTCACTTTTTCCAGCTCATCTCTCCACAATGTTATCTGCCTCCTTATTGGACTTCAAAAGTAAAAGTTGAAATTTCGGCTTCTGATGTTTTTTTCCTACTGTAAACAAGGTATATGATTCTCCCGGTTGGAAAGCCAACTCAGGTACACGGTAAATCAGCTCATTGTTAGGTGTAAAACAAACTTGCAGGGCTGAAGTATATGGCGATAACGTTAGAAAACGCGCCTCTCCAAATGCGACATTAGAAAACAACACTTGCCGTTCATTGGCAATACTGACAGGCTCTATGTCTGGTGATAATTGAATCATTCGCAGCTTTGTTCTGCCTGTAACTGGCGACACGTCATCCCGAAAAAGCGAAAGTCGTGGAGTATGACGATTTTCCGTAATCGCTAATGTAAAATGATCTGCATCTGGAAGTTCAACTTGAGATTCCCATAACACTCGCTCTGGCTGCATAGACGAAGTAATCTTTATAGTCGGAAATGGGCTCATCACTTCAAAAGACACTGTTATTTCACCAAACCTGAGGGAATGAACACATTTCATTTCGTTTACATATATATCTATTGGTGTCGGGAGTAATGTACAAGCATGCAGTATCTGACAAGTAGAAGCCTCTCTTTTCATATACATATCTTTTTCATCCTTCTTTTCCTGTATGTTTCCTTTCTCTATGGAGATGGCTCTCCCGATCAGGAACAATCAGAACATGCAGATCGAAATCAGGGGAAGTTCCCATGACATAGACAGAATAAGTATGGTTCGATTCTAAGCGATAAATAGGCGAATGAAATAAGATGTTGCGTGTACCAGATACCCTTAACGAAAAGTTTGTAGTCTGAGGAGTGACCGCGCGATAAGGACTCACACTCATATAGCTATTGTTTGAAAAGAAGCAAGAACCACTAATGTTTACCAAATCCATATTAGGTCCTTTTGTTAAAAAATGAATAAATCGCAAATAAGGCCCAGAAGAACGATTTTTCGATAGGAGACTGTCTTCTACAACAAATATTTTTTTTGGCTGCAAACAGACGGTATAGCACTTATTTCCTCGTACCGATATCATCCGTCGATGAATGGCTTTGCTCTGATCTCCTACTCGATATACCTCTACCCAATTGTCTCCGGCAGGAAGTCTCATATATTGGGTGATCGCTGTAAAAGGCAGCCCTTTCGTACATAAAGCATCGTTGACATACACATCAAACTCGCCCATATCTGTACTCGCATGAATTATTCGAACCCCCGCTGCTGTCACTTCTCTCCCCCCATTCCATACAGCTCTTTACTACTTTTATGCATGGGAAGGGCAACCCATGTTAGAAAATATAAAAAAGAGCAGGGTTTATACCCTACTCTTCCGGTTTATATTTTACGAGATTTACCCCAATGTTCACCTTTGGGCCAGCTTTCATATACAAATCATTACCAATTCTCACCAATCGATATAGATTGGTTTTATAGGGAATTCGCCACCTTTTCCACGTTTTTGGATCGATCTTGAATAAGCTTCCATCTACTGTAACATAGAGGTATCCATTTGGATGAAATACCATCGAAGTACCTGTCGAGCTTGCCCCTCGAACAAGAGGTGCCTGTCGTACTGCTTGCCTCTTTACAGGATCAAACTGAAACAATATCCCGTCGGATATTCCCCACAGCATTCCATCAGGACCTACTGTCAAGCCACTGATTCTTAGTGGTATACCTTTGACTAACGGAGAGTACTCAGCGACTTTTGTATTTGTATTTGGATCAAATTCAAATAATACTGCTTCTGATTCCTTTGGGGTTGTCGCGTCTCCGCCTTCGATGCTCGTACCTACCCATATGCGGTTATTTTTTGCTGCAAGAGTGGTGATCGTTTGATTGGGAACGATATTACGGAACACATTTGGTTTGTCTTTTTTCACGAGGTCATAGACGGTTAGCGCCCCGCCCCATGTCCCATATTCGGATCGAGTCCCGACGTATAGCTTGTGATGGAAAGCAACAAGAGACAACGGTCTGATTTGCTCATATTCTTTTAAATGAAAGAGCATCACCGGATTTTCTTTTACCCGCCAAGTTTGCTTGGGATCATATTCTAATATTTTCCCTTCTGGATATGTTCCAACATATAACTTATCACGATCCCATACCCAACCTTCTACTTGACCTAGACCAGGAAACTGACTGTGTTTGCCTGTTTCTGTATCATAAATCCCAAGTGACCCATTGATATAAGCACTGGAATACAATTTTCTATCTGGTCCTGCAATAACATGGTAAAGATCAAGCGGCTGTGGTGGAAAAGGAAGCGTATACTCTTCATGATTTCCTGTGGTCGGATTATAACGAAAAACTCTACCATCGTAGTTACCAATCATTCCAACTAATGATTTGCCAGGATAACCGGGTTCATCAAATTCTTCCCAGCCCCAACTGATCACATTATTTGCAAGGGATGCACCAGGAACAGGCGCATAGGTTTTGGTGGTCGTATCAAACCGATAAAGTTGATACTTATAGGAGAAATAAACGGATTGCCCATCTGGTGCAAGTGGAGATACACCACGTGAACCAATCGAAAAAAACTCTTGTTGCTGCTTGGTCAATCCATTTGTCACCATATCGGGTTTACCCGTTACAGGGTCCAACAATACCTCACGAAAAGACGGTTCTAATTTGACAAATAATCTACCGGCAACAAAATCGAGATCATAAGCGAAAGAATCTGTCTGATACTCCACTGGTAAGATCGGTCTTTTTTCTCCTGTCCTCAGATTGAATCGAACTACATTTGCCCGAATTGCACCAACTCCTGCAAAGAGCACATCATTTTCAGCATCTAATGCCAGATCTCTAGCATACACATCTGGAAATACCGACCCTAGATCATACGATTTCCCGGCTACATTATAAGCAAAAACTTTTGCAGCACCATAAGAACCGCCATATACAGTTCCATCTTTGCCTGGGTCAAGCCCATAGAGGACATTGCTGCCAGATGGAGATACACCCATATCTGTCAAAACTTCTGTAATTGGATCATAGCGATAGACATGACCATTGCTATATGACCCCAGCCATACTTTCCCGTCTGTTGATATGGTAACAGTCCATATTCCTTTTGCTCCGGGAATAGGTATGACCTTTTGAACTTTCCTTGTTTTCAAATCTGCGATGACCAATTTGCTAGGATTGCCAACAATCGGCGCATATACGACAGGTCTGCCCTTTACATCTTTGCCAAAAGCAGACTCATAAAGTGTCAAATCGTAAACTTGTGGACCAAGGTCCTCCATTTCATCCGCATATACTGTTCCCTGAAGCCATATTCCAAAACCAAGACCAACAATAAAGAGAATCGAGGAACAAAAACTGCCATTCTTCCATTTAGATATATGATGAATGTTTTTCATGATACGTTTAGTCTTATCTGCCCGGTCTATCTTATTCTTTATTTGCAAAAGAAAATGAAAGAGCAGGCACGTCACCTGCTCCAAATGGTTAACATATATATGATTGCGCTCCGGGCGGTAGCCATACTCATCTACCACCCGGACTCTCTAAGACACCAAAGATTCCTCCAGAACCTTAGCAGCCTGAAGAGCTCCACGCCGAATCCAATTAGGAAGGCGTGTTTTCACATTTCCAATTTCAAACCAGTCTCTGATTTTCCCAAGTTCTAGCCAATAGGCACATTCATGATAAGGAAACTTAGGATCGCCACCAGGCTTGTCTATAACGTAGATGACAACCCTGCCAGGAGCCAGATCAAGCTTCCTGTAAGTCACAAAGAGAAGCGAAGATTGAGCAACATCCAGCTGGGTCTTACGCTTGATCAATTGAGGAATAACCTCTCTGGCACGTGGGATGCCAGTCTTGTTTAGCATCCTTCGCTTGACGAAAAACTTAACCTTAACAGCTTTACTGGCTTGGAAAACTTCCGAGGAAAACTCATCCTTGTTGACATTGACTTCGACAAAGTCTCGGTGTTCTTTGAACATCAAGTCACTGTTGTTCTTGGAAATTTCCCACATCACCGAAAATACTCTGCCGCTGACCAGCCCCAGACCTTGGCGAGATTCTACTCCCTTATAATCATCTGGCTTCCTCTGAAGAATCAGCACCCGCCACTTTGTCCAATCATCGAGAAAGTTCCCATCGGGACCCCTTCGATCGATGATAAAAACATTGGCTACAAGCTTTCTGCTCATCAGTGACCTTTCTTTTGTATATAAAATGGCCTGTTTCCCTATCATATCAAAACTACAGAGAGGTGATAAGCGCTTTCATTAATTTTATGATGGAATACTATTTTTTTATCTAAACAATCAATTTCGGAACTGGTCTGGTTCCATTATCTTTGCTCTACTTCTAATGCAACTTTGCCTAGCGGTCTTTCTGCTGGTCCTTCGATGACTTCTCCATCTGTAGAGAAACGAGATCCATGACAAGGGCAGTCCCATGTACGATCGCCATGGTTCCATTCCACTTCACAACCCAAATGGGTACAGGTGGAATCAACAATATGAAGATCTCCATCTGTATCTCGGTATGCTCCACATCGTTGTCCGTCCACCATTACAACTGCGCCTTCATCTTTCGCTAAATCTTTAGGCTCTTTAAAGGTTAAACCTACTTTACCTGCAAGGAGTGTTCCTGCAACATTTAGATTTTGCACAACTACGTTACGAAGACTTGGATCTGCTTGGAAACGTGATGGTGTATACAACGCTTCATAAGGATTAGGCCGTTCCATGATCAAATCGGTAATCAATAACGCAGAGACAGTACTATGAGACATTCCCCATTTGCGAAATCCAGTTGCTATATAAATGTTGCGGTGTTTTTTTGTCATTCGCCCAATGTAAGGAACATTATCAAGTGTAATCAAGTCTTGGGCGGACCAGCGATACAGATACTCTTTCATTCCAAGGGTATCACGGGCAAATTGTTCCAATATCTCATAGTGCTGCATCGTACAAACACCTTTACCAGTCTTGTGTGACTGACCTCCAACTAAAACATGCGGTTCTCCATTAATCGCGACTTCTCGAAGGGAACGGGTTGCTGGAGAATCGATCGATAAGTACATCCCACCTGGGTAAACCTTTTCTGGTTTTATTGCTAGAACATAGGAACGTTCTGCATGAAGTCTAGCAAAAAACGCCCCTTTATCGTAGCAAGGAAAGTGGGTACACAAAACAACATCCTCACAAGTGATTTTTAAATTTTCACGAGTAATAACGATAGGATGCTGACCTTCTTCTATATCTACAACTGTCGTATTTTCAAAAACTTTTCCACCAAAAGACACAAATTCATCTAATAATTTTTGTAAATAGCGCAGCGGATGAAATCTCGCTTGGCTGGGCATCATCAATCCTGCTTTTTCCCCTAATTCCAATGGCAGTTTATCGATGTAGGAACCTTTGATCCCTAATGTTTGGTAAGCTTTGGCTTCTGTTTCCAATTTTGCTTTATTGGCATCATCTATCGTATAGAGATAGGCGTCATCTTGTTTAAAATCGCAATCAATCGCAAGCTGATGGATCGTATCTTCGATAAATTTTTTAGCAGATGTATTTGCTAAATAATACGATTCTGCTTGAACTGTACCAAAATGCTGAATCAACTCATCATAAATCACATCGTGCTGAGCGGTTATTTTTGCTGTGGTGTGTCCTGTAGTTCCATTCCCCACTCTTCCAGCATCTACAAGTATGATATTTTTCCCTTCTTTGGCAAGCAGATATGCTGTTGTAATACCAGCAATTCCTGCTCCGACCACAACTACATCTGTCTTCAAATCTTCCTCTAGACTAGGAAACCCAGGAAAAGGATTTGGATCTCTCCAGTAAGGTTCTGGGTAGATAGGGATCTGACCGTCCAAGATATTAACCTCCATTGTCATAGACATCACACACTCAAAAGATATATTCACCGAAACGAAAAATGGTTATACATTTCCAATAGTCAGCGAATACTTTTCCCATTTGAGAGAACGATCCTATAAAAAAAGTTCGCTTTTCTTGTAAAATGAAAAACGAACCTTCAAAATAATAATGTATTTACCCCAATACAAAGGAGTGCTACTTATCTTATTTATCCGACATATCGACCAACAAGACAAAGAATTTCAAACGACTTGTAACTTAGTGAGAAACAATGATTTAGAGAAAGTAAAAGAAAGATTACAAGAGTTTCCTGTACATTTGAAGCAAAAAACATCAGACGGCATCACGTTATTTTATTTTAGTAAAACAAAAGAGATGACCTCGTATCTCATCGAACAAGGATTGTCTGTCCTCAGCACAGATGAATGGGGCAATACACCATTACATTTAGCAGCATATGAAGGGTTTACAGAAGCGATTGCAACCTACTTACAAAATGGAGCAAACGCAGACGCGGAAAACAAATGGGGACAAAAGCCATATCAGCTCGCTTTGACACCAGCAACTTGTGATGTATTTGTGAAATCAAGACAGAACGCCCGAAGAGGCTTAGAAGATGATTTGTTACATATCTCCTTATATGATGCTGCAAAACAAGGAAAAGAATCAGCTATTCGATATATGCTTTCGTCTGGAGTGGACCCAAATCGACTAAATCATGAAGATTTCCAAGCAGATTACTGGGAGAAAACTCCTTTGTATCACGCAATATATATTGGCTACCATCGCATTGTTGATCTTCTCTTGCAACATGGAGCAAATCCAAATGTACACAGTGGTGTTTCCCTATATCGCTGTGCATACAATGCTGCTACTGTTCAAGCACTGCATAAATACGGCGCAATAGCTACTCCTGATCAACTCGATCAGGCATGCTGGGAAGCAGTAGTTAACGTAGGTAATAATGCGATTTTACAAGAACTCATTAAATTAGGAGCTCCGTTAGAAAAAAAATCTATTATTCACGACGCAATCAGAAGAGTAGATCAAACTACAGCGGAATATCCAAAAATCATCAAAACGCTGGTCCAACATCGTCCTGATTTCTTAAACAATATAAGCGAAATAGATGAAACACCGCTTATTAAAGCGATAGACATGGGTAATCAATTGATTATCGAGTGTTTAGTTGAACTTGGAGCTGACATCAATAGACCAAATAAGCAAAATGTTACTCCGCTTCTCCAAGCGAGCAAACGAGGTTATGTGAATATCGTAAAGGGCTTGATTGAACATGGTGCCGACTGTACTTCCAAAGATGGAGTTGGCCTGTCCCCTTACACATGGGCTGTATTTAATCGACAAACGAAGACAATCGCTACGATGGAAACAGCTCTTATAGAGGCGGGACAGCCTATTCCTGAAGCTGCTCTGCCACCGAGGTCAACAGACTTCCAAACAGATACAAGCCATCTCACCCATTTCTTCCATGATGACGATTGGAATGATGCCATCTTTATACGTTGGGATAGAAATAAATTTTTAAACCTTGCCTATCAACTAGGGTTTGTCAATCGGTATGTAGCAGTACATGAAATCGCTGCGAATCAAGTAAATTTCTTCTTTTATGCAAAAAAAGAACTTCACCTTGAATCAAACGATCGAGAAGATATGATGGTGGTAACGCAATACTTTGCCTTTCATCCAGAATATCCTGATGCTTGGATGTTATATACCAACTGGTGGAATGAAGAATCCGATGTGGACTATACGCAATTTCACTTTCGTTGTCCTGATGAATTACGAGAGGAAACCCAAAATGTGATAGCGGAAAGTGATTTGATCACGAGTTTTACTTTGGATCATGTGGAAGAGGGACAGCCTATTGCACAATTATACGATTATAGCAAAGAGATTTTGCAAATTGGATTAGATGAACTCTGGCAGACTTCTTTTTATAAAACATCCAAATAAACAAACATTAAGAACACTTCTCAAAAAAGATGTGTTCTTTTATCTATTTCACCTATCTTTATGTGCTGGTGTGCTGGCGACGAATCAGGATAATCCGTCAGCAGCACACAACCCAGAAGGAGAAACACAATGTGCTCGTGATTCACTTTCTGTTTAAGCGAACACCAATTTCATATTCGTTCCCTGAGGATCGCTCCGCTCCTGCACTCTCAAAGCTGACGCTTTCTCTTGTCCTGCCGTTGTGCGGTCTCTCTTCTTTGCAGCGATCTCCTTCTTCTGCACCTTCAGGCTGGCAAGTCTCCTCTTCAGCTTCTCCTGACGGTAGATGCTGTAGGGAATGAGCCCAAAAACGTAGAAAAAAGCAATGGACCAAAAGAGAAGTTTACCGAAATTGTCCGGCAAAAAGTCGGTGCAAATGGTGATTACCATAGTGGCAACCCCCATCAGGGCGACGATGAAAATCCACCCGAAACAGGAGGCACCTCTTTTCTTCCACATCTGCACATCGACATAGAGCAACACGATGAGACGCAGCCAGAGTAGGAACGAACAGAGATGGATGACCAAGGTAAGCTTCTTGGTCTTGTTGAGCGAGAACAGACTCACACGATGCACAACTGTTTCCCTTCCTGAGCCTTATTACACTGCTTATCCTCATATTACCCTATATTTTATTAACAACAAATAGCCATTTACTTGATTTACTTTATTTTTATCCTAAAAACACCTACACCAAAGCCAGAAATTAAATAAATCGACTCCTGAAAAGGAGTCGATTCTTTTATAGAATGAGATTAGGTAAATCTCCGACGACAACTTACAACAATCCTTGTTCCGCGCTGTAAGAATATGGTTCTCGTAAATATGGCTCTTTCACAAACAAAAATAAATCTGCGGCGAGAAGAACGGCAAATCGCTACAAGTACCTCTCCTCGACGAAGTCTTGCCGTGATCGTTCTACCTGAAAACGAACCACAGGTACGAGTAGCCGTTTGACCTTGACGTAAAACAATCACTTCTGTGCGAAAATGGCTCTGAGGATCACTGTGATGACGTCTGTGGTGATGTCTACGGTGATGTCTGCGGTGATGTCTACGGCGGCGATGTCTGCGGTGACGCTCGTTATTGTTAAATGTTTCCAATCTATTACCCCCTCTCCATAGATTGCTATATTTTATGAAAGAGAAAAGGAAAAGGAGATAATGCAATTAACCATTTTACATAAATTGAACATAAAAAAATCCCCTTTGTTTTCATAACAAGGGGATTTTAATGATTATTTGTCTTTCTTTTGCATCGATCGAAGTGCACTGCGATAGTCTGAATCAGAAATCTGGATTTTCTTTTTAGCTAGCCCCGGCTTTTGGGATTGGAACTTTTTCAAAGCTGCCCGATAGGTACTATCTTCGATCTTAAAAGGCTTTGTCTCTTTATTTGATTCTTTTTCTATTTCTCTTTTCGATTCTAGATTTACTTCTTCAACATGTTCCTCTTTTGTTACAGGTTGCAATTCTGCTTCTAATTGTTCTTCTGAAATCCGTTCTTCTTCTGCTACCTCTTCCGCCACTTTTTGAATCGTAGATTCAGCTGGATTGGATTCTAGTACTTCTTCTGGTGTTTCCACAATGGATTCAGCTTCTAAAACTTGTGATTCCTCTTTATTACGGTTGGATGCAGCGCGAACATTTACCACGATTAGAACAATCAAGAGAATAGCAGCAATTGCAAAACAAATAATAGGTATAATCATGGGGCTTACTCTCCCTTACCTAGCCTCGATTTTCAACAAATTGTTTGGTCACTTCTGCAACCCTTTTTCCAAGTGCCCGTCCTAGAGCGGTATCGTTTGCCGTTAATGTTGTAGCAACTCCAGGTGTATCTTCTACTGGACAAGTAACACCAACACCATAGTATGAACCATAGAGTGCATTTTCTGGAATATCGGCAGGAAGGCCAACTACAATCATTCCTTGGTGCAACATAGGAGTTATCAAATTGAGCAGGGTCGCTTCTAAACCACCATGATGTGTAGCAGTGGTACAGAAAACTCCTCCGATTTTATTGATCAGTTTTCCCTCAGCCCATAAATAACCGAGTTTATCAATCCATGTCTTTAGCCCAGCGCTGATTGTTCCAAAATGACCGGGACATCCCCAAATAATAGCATCCATATCTACCATTTGATAAACATCTGCATCATTTACATGGTGAATATGTACTTCAGCACCTTCTACATTACCTGCACCTTGAGCTACAGCTTTGGCCAATGACTCTGTGTGTCCACCTTCACTATCATAAACAACATATACTTTCATGGCGTTTCCTCCTGATACGAGCTAACATTAGTCTCTCTTTACTAGGGTGTCAATCCTCCACATATTCCATACGAAATAATTGATACCCTTTGAGCAAATTGTGTCCCTGTATGATTATATCAAAGAAATCATTATTGTGGGGAAAGAAATATGAACAACATTAAAATTTAAATACATGAATTAATGGGAAAATCTCATTCGACATCTGAATTTCCTTGTAATAACTCATTTTTGTTGTTTTTAGCTTGTTTCATCGTAAGGGGAAATTTAACAAAACAAATCCTAAAAAAACCCTCATCTTGTCGACTCCTCTCGTCGGAGAAGAACGAAAACATGAGGGGTCGCTTTTATTCCTTTTCGAGCATTTTTTTACCATATAACGGATCATCGAGTAAAGGTCTACCTATTGCAATTATATCTGCTAGTCGATCTGCTAAAATAGCATTTGCCAAATTTGTCGTATAGATCTTCCCGACTGCTATAATCGGTAATTTTACATACTGTTTGAACTGTAAGTTTCCAATCATCACAGGGCTTGTGATAGTATTTATCATAAGTTACCTCTCCTCTTTTAAACTATAAGCTTGAAAGGTAGTATAGATATGGATTCCAGAATCCAATGAAAAAACGATCCACAAACCGTTGTATCTTTTGATCTCATATGACTTTTAAGAGAATAACTCCGTTGAAAATCGACAGACTAAATAGATGACAAAGGAGAGATTCGATGAAAAGAACTATTGCTGATTCTATCGTCCAAACACTCATAAACGCTGGCGTGACACGAATTTATGGAATAATTGGAGATTCACTTAATGCACTCATCGATGCTATTCGGCGTTCAGGAAAAATCGAATGGATTCATGTACGTCATGAGGAAGTTGCTGCATTTGCAGCAGGAGCAGATGCCTCCTTAAATGGGAGCATCGCAATTTGTGCCGGAAGCAGTGGACCTGGTAATTTGCATCTCATTAATGGGTTGTACGACTGCCACCGAAACCGAGTACCTGTACTTGCCATTGCTGCCCATATTCCCAGCTTTGAAATCGGAAGCGGTTATTTTCAAGAGACTCGACCAGATCAATTATTCAAAGAATGCAGTTCTTTTTGTGAAATGGTAATGGGAGCAGAACAAATCCCTCATATGGTCACCATGGCCATGCAGTCAGCAGTCGCAAATTCAGATGTATCTGTTTTAGTGTTACCTGGGGATGTTGCCGCTTTTGAGTACGATAAAACAGATGTGCCTGAACATGTTTTCCACCCAACTCATCCCATCATCCATCCCGATAATAATGAAATCAAACGACTTGCTGAATATTTAAATGATGGAAAACGTGTAACTTTGTTGTGTGGCGCTGGTTGTGCAGGCGCACATGATTCTCTAATGAAATTATGTGAAAAGTTACAATCCCCAATGGTCATAGCTCTCAGAGGAAAAGAATATTTAGAATATGATAATCCTTATTCTGTCGGACTCACAGGATTAATCGGCTATTCTTCTGGATATCATGCCATCATGGAATGTGATGTACTGCTTATGCTTGGAACCGATTTTCCATATCGGCAATTTTACCCGGAAAAGGCCACCGTTCTTCAAGTAGACATAGATCCTTCTCATCTAGGTCGCCGAACGGCACTTACCTACGGTCTTTGCGGAGATGTAAAACAAACTATCGAAAAATTGTTACCTCACTTAGCAGACCACGACCCAGACCATCTTAAGCGGTTCTCCAAACATTATGCTCATGTCCGTAAAGAATTAGATGAGCTGGCTGCTCCGGGACGCAATGTGATTCATCCCCAATATTTGACTAAACTTGTAAGCGATCTTGCCTCAGAAGATGCTGTTTTGACATGCGATGTTGGAACACCTACTCTGTGGGCGGCTAGGTATTTGCGTATGAATGGCAAACGACGACTCTTAGGATCATTTACTCATGGCACGATGGCAAATGCACTGCCGCAAGCAATTGGAGCTCAAGTTTCCCAGCCGGGACGTCAAGTCATTTCTTTGTCTGGTGATGGAGGTCTATCGATGTTAATGGGGGATTTGCTGACTCTTAAACAGCATAAACTTCCTATAAAAATCATCGTTTATAACAACGGTTCACTCGCTTTCGTAGAATTGGAGATGAAGGCTGCTGGTTATCTTGAAATGGGGACAGAACTCGACAATCCCAACTTTGCTGCTTTGGCTCAAGCTATCGGAATGAAAGGAATACGAGTGGAAAATCCGCTGGAGTTAGAAGGAGCAATATCTCAAGCACTAAAGGAGGATGGTCCAGTGGTTGTCGATGTTGTTGTCAATCGACAAGAATTAGCGATGCCGCCTTCCATTACATTTGACCAAGCAAAAGGCTTTACTTTGTGGATGCTAAAAGCAGTGTTGAGTGGTCATGGAAATGAATTAGTGGAACTGACAAAGACAAACTTGTTTCGGTGATCTATCCAAAAGTTTCTGTTCTATGGTACCATACTTCCAACACGTGAGTTTTTCGATATTTTTACAGACATATGATTCTACTTTTTCCCTTCAAAAATCATCTTCTTATGAGATTTATTTACAATATTGTTAAAAATATCAAAAGCATTTGTAACCGATATATAGAAATAAACGCCTAAAAAAGTGAGCTTTTCTTCTTTTTTAGGCGTTTATCATTTGAAATATTAAAATATTTTCGATACAATATTTGTAATAAAGTAAAATTATTTAAAAGGATGTGGACAATTGCAACTTATCGATTGTTTGCAACAACTTTATAATGAGTTGCAGGAAGTTACCATTCATTATGAACCGAACAAAATTCCTAGCTATGACAATGAAGTGTTTATTGGAAATGAATTATTTTCTTATTATCAAAACAAACTTGTTTACTACTATCAAAATGATGGCTATGAATCTACAACCGAAATGTTGTACCACTTAGAAGAACTGCACCTCCTCCATAACAAACCCTTCCAAGAGTACTCTTTTTATTTCGAAGATTTATCATTAGATGCATGTCTGACATTTATTATGTTTTATTGCCGACATCATAATGTAGACAGAAAAGATTTCCCCTTTGAATGGATAGACTATACCATCCGATGGGAATCAGATGATGTAAAAACAACAGGAAAACCATTTCAATCTTGGGGATGCTTGCACAGTGCATTGGCACACTCTTTTTTCCTTATTGAGGAGCAGATCAATGAAGATGGTAAAATGTTTACTATCATTGATGAATCCAATGTAACAGAAGGCCTTCAGGCATGTATCTATCTTGCTATTTCCCTGATGATGGATCAAGTACTCCCCTATGAGATTCCCAACTCCGACCACATCGAAGAATATAACCGTGCTTTACTTTACTTGAAGCGAGAGTATCAAAAATATGAATTGAGCATCAAACAAGCAACCATTACACAACTAGAGCTGCCCGTCAAAGACTCGCAGAAAACCATGCTTGTCGATGCATTTATAACGACAGAAAACACCTATATCGGACTGCTCAAATCTTTTCTTATCCATGATAAAGAACGAACATGGCTTGAATCAGGGTTCCAATTTTTCGCCATCTATCGCCCAGAATTAAGCGGCACTGGTCGTGACATTGTTATCCAAGTAGAAGCAGGGCAAAATCTCCATTTAAAAGACTTATGGTATAAACTCGAATCATTGGAAAATGAACGTTGGGGTGTCCATCGGCCTACCGATTGTCATTGGCATGATCAAAACGGTAACTATCAAACTGTAACTGCCCCAAAATGTAAATATCATCAAAAAGAACATTCCAAAGTACAGTGGTCTGATGTAATAAACACTATCTGGGAGCTATACAATCCTGCTAAATCTATTACTGTAAATCCCTACCTATCTAATGGAACAATTGGAGACTCTTGCCGAATATATGAATGCAAACCTATCTGGGCAAAAGAAAAATTTTTAACTGCTGCAAAATGGAATTCACTCGGACAGCAGCAAGTTTTAGTGACATCTCCAACACTGCAACGATATTTAGCAATATGCGCATCACGCATTCGAGAAGACGAGATTCCGCCTATCTATCCTTTACCTCCGGAAAGCTCGTTTGATTTTGTTGAAACTCCATTTGGTTATGCTATCGTGCATGAAAATGGTGTTTTTTTACTAGATGATTGGAATACAGAGTCCCTTGATCTGCCCGCATATCAGCAAGAAATCGAACATGTAGTGAAGCAGGTCACTCTCTTCCAAAGCGTACATCAAGATTGTATTCAGATGATGTCGAAAGTGTTGGAATGGTTAAAAATGAAACAAACCTTGTCCAATGTAAAACTCATGGAAATCAATCATTGGATCAGCTCCAATAAGACGAAAATTCGCTATGCCATTCTTACAACCATGTTCTCTTCTTCGGATTATCATCTGCAACTCTTTCGTGAAACGCTGGAAAAACGTTGGACCTTGCACAGCCAACTCCAAGAATTATATGAATCTATTTCTGAGTTAGAACAAATCATTGAAAACCACACTAATTTAAAGACAAATCGTTTGATTGTGCTCATCACGATTTTTGGATTTCCTGTTGTATTATTCAGTGGTCTATTGCAACTTATTTTTGAAGATGTCCCTAGTTATAAATGGTTAGGAATCCATTGGACAGGATTGGCCCTTTTTATTGTCCTTTCTTTACTTGGGATGGGAGGATTGGTTTCTTACTTGAAATATAGTCCTGCTCCCAAAAAAGGTGAGCTAAATAAGTCTACTCCTTAAAAATCTTTTGTTGGAAAAAGTAAAACAATTACATCATTTTTAGATTATTCGGGCCTATTTCAAGGCTCTTTTCTTTTTATCGGTACATGAAACCATGAGAAAAAGAACATTAAAATAAAAAAACAAAAAAAGGAGAATAATTTTCAAAAACCTATTGCCGAATAAGAACTGCCGGTTGTATAATCTTATCGTCTAAACGAATGATTCTCTATGAAAAGAGAAGCTATCCGCTCATTCATGCACTCATATCATCTTATAGCACTGGATATGCCTCGAAAAGGGACGAGACAGTATTTTACCAGAAAAGAAGGATGCCCTATGTTCACCACTTTGCTGCTGATTGTCGTACTGCAAATTGTTTATGTATCCATGCTTACTGTTCGTACCATACTCACCATCAAAGGTTATCAGTTTATGGCAGCATTGCTAAGTAGCGTGGATGTATTGGTTTATGTAATTGGATTCAAAATTGTATTGGACAATTTGGGTCAACCGATCAATTTGATCGTCTACTGTGTCAGCTATGGCATTGGGTTATTTTTAGGCATGAAATTAGAAGAAAAGCTAGCACTTGGATATCTAAATATTTCCGTTATCACCAAAAAAGAGAACATTCAACTTGCAGGACAGCTAAGAGCGGCTGGTTATGGAGTCACTGCATGGTTTGGCGAAGGTATGGATGGAGAGCGATTGGTTCTGTCTATTACAGCACATCGAAAACAACAGCATAAACTTTCTAAACAGATCACAGAACTAGACCCACATGCCTTTATCGTAGCTTATGAACCTAAACATTTTCAGGGTGGTTTCTCTTTCCAACCTTTTCGTAGAGCATCCAATGTATTAACTCTCCCCAAAAAGAAAAAAGCAATTTAAGTGTAAAAAATGCTTTGCCCCTAAAAAAGGAGCAAAGCTTTTATTTTTGCTGGAACTGTTGTTCAAATTGCTTCATTGGATCATTCTTGTCCGCTTCACTTACTACATCTTTGGGCACAACTAATTTCTTTGCACCAGGGTACTTGATAACAGTTTGGATATCGAGATGTTTTTGTCCTTTCACTCCATTATCCAGATTTATCGTTTGTCTTGTATAGAAAACTTCATTTTCAATGATTTGAACCGTAAAAGTTTTTTTGTCGATTACCATTTTCGTATGATACTTTTGAAACGCTATTTCCTTAGGATCAATCACGTCTGCATATCGTTTTAGATAGCCTTGCATCCATTTGAAGTTATTATTTTGATCTGTACTTGTTACATTTAATTCATAGGTTTTGTCTGTTTCTTTCATTTGGACTTGATCCCCAACTGATTTTAAAACAGAAAAATAAGTTTGGGCCTTTAAATCGTTTATACTGCCAGAAGAAGTCATAGACGCTATATCTTCCGCTTTGAACGGTCTCTCATATGGGATTTTCTCCCATGCTTTTTTCTCGCCATCATATATATTTCGATAGTATTGGTATCCGGGTAATTGATAGACTTGTTCGTCCGAAGACCCATCGCTATATTTCGATTGCGTATAGTATTCCTTATCCCCATAGTATTCGATTTTAGACTCCACCCATCCCCCAGCAATCAATGTCTCTGCGATGATATTGGACAGGGATTAGCTTCGTTTGTTTTTTCAATTGCTGAGAAACCTTTGACATCACTTGATCTTTTGTCAACGGTTTTACTACTACTTTTGCAGCTTTTCCTGAGCAAGCTGACAGAACAAGCAGCAACATAAACATAGGAATGAAATAAGCTATTTTTTTTACTCGCATTTTTATTCCTCACTGATTTATTTTTTTAAGGATACATGGATATCACCTTTCTTGGTATCAATAACTAAGTTTCCTGTTCCATTACCGAGGGTTCCTTTGATGTATCTAATATGATAATAATCTTTATCTTTATCGATCATTTTTTTAATTGGTAAGCTATTATTCATCGTACCGCTTTCACTTGTAAGAGCGAGATAGAGGTTAGCTGGTAAGGTTTGAAACGTAAAATCCACATTTCCTGTTTCTGTTGTTATTTCATCACTCGTGTATACAGGTGCAATTTGTTCAGCTCTTATACTTCCTGTGCTCGATTTCAAAATCATCGATCCATTATAGCGGGTGATGTTGATGTCTCCAGATTGTGATTCTCCTTTTACCTGTCCCACAGAGTCTAGGAGTGAAATATTTCCATCCCATGAAGTAAGCGTCATGTACCCAGCGTTGATTTTTTTCAACTGGATATTTCCCTCATCACTTGTAAAATGAACTTGATCTCCGGAGATATTCGAGAGATTTGCTGATCCTGCTTGTGTATCTACTTTTATTTCACTAGCCTGTAGGGGAATATCCGATGTTAAATTACCATCGTGTGTACTCAATTCGATAGAATCATAGACTTTACTTGGGATGAAAGCATCTAAGCTTAGCTCTGAGGGGAATGCTTGTTTTTCTGTTTCTGTTTTCACATTATTTTCTTTATCATAAACTTCTAAGTATACTTCGTCCCCTTGTTTCGACCATTTCAACTCAACATCATCTTGTTTCGGTATTTTCCCGTTAATTTTCGCTTGCATTTGATCATTGTTACTCTTATGTAGGTGTAGATTTGCTCCACTTGAGTAGATCCCTATTATCTTTGCTGATATACCATCAACATTTTTCACCTGATTTACCACTTTGCGATCATCTACGGGTTTTGTTTGAAAAAGATCTGAATAAGAATAAACGATTCCAACTCCTAGAAGTACAACTATAATCAATGCAGTCAATATGATTTTTGTTTTGTTTTTCAACTGTACACCCCTTTCGAGGAAATGACGCTAAGTTCCATTTTTTTAAATTAATACTATACATTTTGACATAGTTTTATATAACAGTCCATGTAAATAAAAACTGCTCTAAATTGCACAAAGGGTAAACAAAAACATCTAGATTTCACCTTTTTTCTTTTTCAACTGCATAAAAAAGAACTTAATCCTGTTTAACAGACTAAGTTCCCTTTTCGATTACTATTCGGACACTTCGACACTTACAAGTTTAGATTCTTTTTCATTCCATGCAAAAGTAGCCGTACTCTTTCCGAGATCGTAGTCACTATAGTAGATTCCATCATATTCATGAGTTTGATCTGGATTTCCAAACACACGGACCAATTCATCTTTGTCATTATTAGGAACATCAATCGGGAATTCTTTTGTATTTATCATCTTAATCATCCCTACATGATCACCGTACATGGTAAAATAAATATCCCCATAATCGAGGAAATTTGGGCTCTCTGTTTCAGGTTTTCCAAAAAAATCAATTATTTCAGCACGGGTCGATCCAATATGAACGCTTGCTCCATATAAATATCCTGTTTTTATAAAAGTTTGAAGCATCACCCAGCCACTATCAGGATTTTGGCGCTCCAAAGGCACTTTATCTACCTCATCGTAATCCAACACATAAACCTTATCCGATGTTACTTTTTCCCCATTTACTATCCCTGTAAAATTTATATACTGCGTGTAATAGCTTTTGTCGTTTTCATGCCCCTCTGGGATCATACAGTCTGCAACACTATGAATAACAATGGCTCCTTTATTTTTTTGTATATCTTGTTCTCCACAATCTTGAATTGTCCAAGTTCCTTTTGCTGTTTGTGCATTTAGCAATTCGAATTTCAGCTCTACTCCATCCTCATAATGTTTGTAAATAGTGACTCGGATTGGGTTTGGATTGGAATTGATATCTTTTTGTCCATTCTCACTAGCGAAATTCATGGTACAACCGGATATTATGGCAGTAACCGCTAGGAGTAAACAGAATAAAAAATTAAATTTCCTCATAAAAAGTTCCTCCGTATACCTCATGAGATACTTATTTCTACTTTAGTTTAAAAGCTTTATAACAAAGGAAAAAGGGTAATTTACAGTTTGAGGCTTACCCCTTTTGTTAACGAAAAAAGATGGATGAGAAGTAAGCCTTCCATCCATCTCTTCTATTTTCTTCATGACGAAGGGGCTGTTCCCCATTGTTGTAATAAGCTTTCTTCTGCCACATAGTTTTTTTCATTGCTATTTGGGTCATTTTTCCAGTAAAATTCGATTTTTGCAATGCCTTCATTTATCGGCAACAATTGTTCTGGAACAGTTACATGAAATTTCACAGGAGTTAGTGTCGATTGTGAAGAACGTTTGTATTGAACGGTTTGCTTCGATATCACAAGCCTTGAACTTATCCGATCGATTACATAAATGTTGTAATAAAATTTAGTAGAAGGTAAATCCCCCACATCTACACTCACATCATACTCCCCATCTTCTCCTTCTACCTTGCGATTATGAAAAATACGGCTTAGTTTATTATTTTTGGGGAGTTCTTTCCACCAAGGGTACTTCCCTTTTGCCTTCGATGTTGGTGTATCTACACTTTTTTCGTTGATTTGTGTTTGTTTTGTTGCTTCACTTTGATACGCATTATACCAAATGTATGTACCAACAGTGCCCAGTACCAATAGAATCGTTATGGACAAATAGACTACAGGACTGCGGTAGAGATATGCAGTTTCTTTATTCTTTAATGTTGTAGGTATACTCGGTTTCATAAGCCCTAAAAGCGATAATTTCATTTCATTTGCTGTCTGGAAACGACGAGCAGGATTTTTTTCCAATGCCTTATAAATAATTTGTATTAACTTTGGGTTTATCTTATTGCCTAAACCCTTTAAAGAAGGCACAGGTTGATTGATATGCTTCATTGCAATGGCAATATAACTCTCTTCATCAAAAGGCACCATACCTGTCATCATTTCATACATCACAATACCCAAAGAATAAACATCGGAGGATGGCTGTACAGCTTGGGCAGAAGCTTGCTCTGGAGAAAAATAATGGACCGATCCCATTACCATACCAGTTAACGTCATCTTTGTAGAATCCATTAGTTTGGAGATTCCAAAATCAGCAATTTTTGCGACGCCGCTTGCAGTGCATAAAATATTATGAGGCTTAATGTCACGATGAATGATTCCATTTTCATGTGCATGAGCTAAACCGTCACAAATTTGACTTGCAAAATGGATCACTTGATCTTCACTTAAGTTTTCATTTTCTTTTAATACTTGATGCAGAGATGGACCATCCACATATTCCATTACGATAAAATGCGTCTCATCTTGATGAACAATATCATATATTTGAACAATATTGGGGTGATTTAAACTGCTGACAATTTTCGCTTCACGTATAAATCTTTCTATTCCCTCTTCTCCATTTAACTGCCTATCATCGATCACCTTTATCGCTACGTTTCTTTCTAAACGTGTATCCCATGCCAAATATACAGTAGCCATTCCGCCTTGGCCTAACTTTTTGATCAGGTCATACCGATCGATGAGTCTCTGTCTATCCTGTAACACCTTGCCTTTTCTCCTTTTAGAAAACATTAATGAGTGCAATAATAAAAATTATTTTGAAAAAATGATATAATGGAAGTGATTACCTTTAAACTCTTTCCCTTCATTATAATGTAAAGGGTGAAAATTTGAACATCATGGAACCGAATAAAAAGACGCTCCGTCCTATATATATGGCAGAGAAAAAAATAGAACGGTATAAATTTCAAGAAGCTTATGATTTGATCAAAGATTTCCAAGCAAAGGAAGTAGAAACTTGGCCCAGTCGGGAACAAGGTATTTTTTATTGGATTTTAGGCCAGTGGGAATCGCACAAAAAACATATAGAAAATGCACAATCCTATTTTATCAAGAGCATGAACAACCTCGAATGCTACCCAGATAAAAATCCTCTTATTCGGACAATGATCGCCATGAGTAAAACGATCTCCTTATCAGGTGAAGAAGATAAAGCACTCCATTTGTTGATAGAAGCTTATGAGATTGCCATCTATGAACAGATTTCAACCTATACCCAGATAACACTATTCTTTCAACTAGGGGTTCAACATGGGAAACTAGGGGAAGTCTATTCTGCTATCTATTACTTTAACAAGGCTCTTCAGTTCAGTGCAAACCTAGATATAACCTATAAATCAGGCCAAATTTTTATGTCTTTAGGCGTTTGTTATATGCAGCTCCACGATTTCCATCAATCCAGACAACATTTTGAAAAGGCTCTGCTTTCATTCGAGTTAGCTGGAGATGAAGAAAATCTAGCCGGAACACATATGAATCTGGGCATTCTTTATGGATATCATCATGTCTATGATCAGGCAACTCAAGAACTACAAAAAGCAATGTCTTTGTATCTCCAATTAGAACAACCCCAGATGAAATTGCAATGTATGAGTAAATTGGCCACCTTCTTATATCAAGATGGAGAATGGGAAGAAGCAACTTCTTACTGCAACATCATCTTATCGGAACAAGAAAACCATACTCCCTTTTCAATAAAGGCATATGAACTGCTAAGTGACATGAAACTAGTTAAAAATCAGTTGGATTCCTCTCTAGAATTTATCAACAAAGCGTTAGCGCTATCAGAAGAAAGCCAAATGGAAAGACAACACCTTATCACCAAAAAAATCCAGCTGCTCCGCCAAAAAGGAAGATGGCAAGAAGCATTGGATCTTATAGCTGCCAAAGCATAGGAGGTGTTAAAAATGAACACAATTGAATACTACATTGAACTGAGGCTTGCGTTTCATACTGTAACAGACAAAACTCCTATCACGGTTGATACCGCAAAAATATCCGAAATCCTTCACTGTTCCTCACGCAACGCACGGCTTCTGTTAAAAAAAATGCACAGTGATGGATTCATAGAATGGACATCAGGCAAAGGAAGAGGAAATCGCTCTCATCTTACCTTTAACTTCCCTCTATCATCTGTCATCATCCTTCATTTTCAAAGCCTTATCCAGCAAAATAATATGGAGGAAGCATTACAGTTTCTTGACAGAAAAGAAATCCCTATCGATATCAAAAAGAAATGCTATAACCAATTACGACCTCAATTTGGATTAAATCTACCACAAATAGACCAATCAGAAGACAAAAAGCTTTCACCTGCTTCTAAAAAAATGACCTTTAATCATATTGTTCGTTATGTTGGAAATCGCACTTCTTCGTGGGTATTAGGAAAAAAAATGCCCCAACATAATACCATTCAATGGCCAAAAAAAGATTCCGATTCTTAACTTTTCAAGTGGGAAGATACTTGCTGTTTCATTCTTTATTCCCTATGTAAAATTGGAGTGATCAGATTGAAAAGTGAAAAATCCAGTACAACAGCTATGGGAATCGCATTGATGCGTGCTCTTGAATCGAGCAGACCCGAAAAGGAACGTATTTGTTTTGATCCATTCGCTCGTTCCTTTGTGAACAGCATCACCTATATTTTCAGCAAATGGATTATGACTTCTGGATTATTTGAAAAATTCAACCATGGAGCTTTAGAGTTTGTCACTGCTCGGGAGCGTTATATCGATGACTTTTTGAAAAAATGCCTACTGCAAGATTTTGATCAAATTGTCATCCTTGGTGCAGGCTTCGATACCCGTGGATATCGAATAGATGGTATCGAGAAGACACAAGTATTTGAAGTAGATCATCCTGCGACACAAAAAGTCAAATTACAAAAACTAAAAACTATCATTAACCCCCTGCCTAAAAATGTTACGTTTGTATCAGTCGACTTCAATACACAAGATTTAAGAGAACGACTTTTGCAAAATGGCTATTCGGAAAATAAGAAAACACTCTTTATTTGGCAAGGAGTCACAGTCTATCTGAATCCAGAAGGCGTAGATAGCACCTTATCTTTCATTGCCAACCACAGCGCATCAGGCAGCGCAGTCATTTTTGATTACTACTACAAGGAAACATTACAAGATACAAACAATGTCCATATAAAAAGCATACATCGTTCCGCAAGATGGACAGGAGAAAACTATATTTTTGGAATTGAAGAAGGAAAAATCGAGTCCTTTCTAAATGATCGTGGTTTTAAAGATATTCATAATGCTTCATCTGATGAATTAAAACGGCTGTATTTTAAAGGGGTTAATGCAAAACGCATCATGCTTCCAGGTTTAGCAATAGCTTTTGCGTATGTAAAATAGCACAAAGGAAGGTACTCATGATGGCTAAAATAAAGTGGACAGAAATATTCGAAGTTCTAAAAGAACGGATCAAAACGAAAATATATGCACCTGGTCAAAATTTCCCAACAAATCTAGAGTTAAGTAAAGAATTCAATGCTCATCCAATGACTATTCAATCTGCTGTGAATGCTCTCATACGTGAAGGATTGGTTATTTCTTCAAGTACCAGAAACCCTCGAAAAGTACGCCCAAAATTACCTCACAAAAGTACAAGAAAAAGCTTCTCTAGAGATTCAGCAGGGAAGAAGTATCATAAAAATTTACTTGAGTTAAGGATTATAAGCGATAACAAAGATATCCCTGATGAGGTATTGGCTGAAATGCAAGCACCAGTGTTGTACTACTGTCATGAACAATGGTTGGAAGATAAACTCGCTGCTGTGTCTCGTTCTTACATGCCAGACTATATCAATCTACCGGAACTTGAAGGAAGGATTAAGGAAAAAGGATCAGGTCTATACCGATCCATGCGAGCAATGGGATTGAAACCAAAGTATATTGATGAAACATTGCGAGCTACATTGCCCACTGATCAAGATATAAAAGATTTGAAGTTAGTCGATGATCCAAAGAAGAACAAGGTAGTCATCATGAATATTTTGCGGAAAGTATTCAATGATGATGGAAGATTACTTGAATATTGCTTGTTAACAGACCGAGCAGATGTCTATGACTTTAACTATCAATTTACAATGGATTGATAGTTTTTTAGCATATGAGCATTCATGATAAATATCCCCCCTCCCCAACTGTCTACCGGAAGGAGAAATACCGAAACATTTCGAGAAATCGATACATCCGAGAGAGTGAGGAAAAGGGGGTTAACTTGTTTTCTGAGTGCGTGGATTGAAGAAATGGAGAAAACAGAATCAATAAATTCGATATGATAAAAAGATCAGTTGTTGGCTAACTTATTTTGATTAAAAGACAGGTGAAACCATGATTATAGAAGAGGTTATCTGTGACTGTAATTTAATAGATGGAGATAGATGGCCTTTTGATGTTCCTTCTGTTTCTCAAATTGTACGCCAAGGATTAACGTTTCAAACTCCTATTACGTTCTTAGTAGGAGAAAACGGTTCTGGTAAATCTACCATTATAGAGGGTATTGCAGAAGCTTATGGATTAGATGCTCATGGAGGTCGTGCGGGACGAAAATTTGTTAATGATCGTCCCCAAACCCCTTTGGGTGAAGTAATGAAACTAAACTATACACCTATTGGATCAAAGGTGTCTGCGATTCCTAAAAAAAGAAAAGGGTATTTTTTACGAGCTGAAACCGCACATGGATTCATGTCTTTTGTCACAGGAATGCGTGGTTATTGGGAAAAGAATGTGATGGAAATGAGTCATGGGGAAGGGTATCTGGAAGTATTAGATACCATGTTTACAGAACCCGGATTATATCTACTAGATGAGCCAGAGGCAGCCCTTTCTTTTTCATCCTGCCTCCATTTAATATCCATCATGAACCGCCTGTCTGAAATCGGCGCACAGGTCATTTGTGCTACACATTCTCCTCTGTTAACTGCATTACCTAAAGCTGATATTTTAGAACTTAGCACAGAAGGAATCAAAAGATTACCTTGGAAAGAGCTTGAGTTAGTAGACCATTGGCAAAGATTTCTCTCTAATCCCTCCATTTATTTACGTCATATTGTGAATGAGGAAAAATAATATGAATTTCTCGAATCCATATGAAGGTAAGCAATTTGAAATGTATGAAGCACTTGTTAAATATGCAAAGCAATATGATTTATTGCTATTAGGTGATCCTTTTTTTGGTTGGAATAACCGATCAATAGGATGCAAAGTAAGAAAACTGGAGGATACATACTGGCTTCGAGTGGTTTCTGAACAAAAGTGGTGGGCGCAAGGAGACTGGTGGGAAGGAAATAAAGCTGCTAATGCCATTCAAAGTATCTCTAAACCGAAGGTTCTCAGAGTAACAGAATATGAAGAAGGCGATACTCTTTACCGTGCTGAGTTACACACTTATATAAATAGTCGAGTGTGTTCAGCTACACCAGAGTTACGAACGAATATCAAATTATCCACTCAATGGTGGTCAGATTTACGAAAATTTTTAGATGTTCTATCTTCCTATCAGACAAATAGAACTACTATAAGCCAAGAAAAGGTATCTCGGCGATTTCTTGTATTCTATGGTGATGATATTGATAGTGAAGTTTGTAACTGGACTACTGCACATGCTGATCTGCACTGGGCTAATTTAATGAATCCATTATGTAGTATTTTAGATTGGGAGAGTTGGGGAATGGCCCCTGCTGGATATGATGCTGCATATTTGTATTGCCACAGTTTACTCGTTCCTGAAATCGCAAACCAAGTGTACGAAACATTTCAAGATATATTGGATAGTAAAGATGGATATTTAGCACAGTTGTATGTGATAACACATATGCTGCGCAGAGTTGACCAAGGTGATTATATGGAACTTGCAGGTCTTTTACACAGGGAAGCAAATAAACTAAAAAAGAAGTAAATGAAATTATTGATATCCTTTCCTGTATTAAAAATCAAATTATTCAAATAACTTATTGAAGTATAGTGAATCAACATAAAATAGGTCATCTAAAGGTTCATGAAAATCTTTAGATGACCTTTATCTTATTCTACCGAGAACCAATGTGAATAAAAAAAACAAGCAGGCCAATGAAAGCTCCGCCGCCGATTGCTATATTTCCGCTCGCAAACATACCCAATACGGTATAAGCGATTAGTCCCCAGATGATACTCAGTGGTACAAATAATACAACTCGTAAATATGGGATAACAAATAATATGGCTAGTATGATGACAGAGCCAATAAATGTAGGCCATGAGTGGAAATAATATCCTAAAATTGCGGAAAGAATTAAAATCTCAACCACGATAAAATTACGACTGCTACGAACATTTTCCATCTGGTCCATGACATCCACGAAGTCTCTCGCCATTTTTCTTTTATCCATCTAATCCCCCTCCTTCTTCTGAATTTGCAACAATCCATTAAATATTATAACATCTTACAAATCTATTTGTTTATCTATATATTTTCATAACTCCTTATTTCTGGCGTATATTAACATTATTATAACGGAGGATAACAGTATGACAGAACAAGATTGCCAACTTTTGATATACCTAAATGAAGAACGTAATTTAACACGAACTGCTGAACGGCTTTATATCACTCAACCTGCACTGAGCTATCGACTCCAGCAAATCGAAAAGGAATTTGCTGTCCCCATCATTGTCAAAGAAAAGAAAGGAATTCGTTTTACTCCAGAAGGAGAATACCTCCTTGCCTACGCAGAGAGAACACTAAAAAATCTGCGAAAGGCTAAAGACTTCGTCATCAACATTCGTCATGACGAGAGAGGAACTCTTCGATTAGGTGTTTCCAGTTACTTTGCTCAATACAAGCTCCCGCCCTTATTAAAAACATTTCAATCTGCCTTTCCTCAAATTCAAATCCATGTCACAACAGGAATGAGCAATGAGTTAATCGATGGGCTACTAGCAGATGAGCTCCATGTCGGGATTATTCGCGGGGATTACCATTGGTACGAGGAAAAATACTTTTTAGAAGAGGAAAATATCTGCATTATCTCCAAAGATCCAATCGATCTTAATAAACTGCCTGATCTACCAAAAGTACATTATCGAGAACCTCTCAACTCCATTCAAGCGAAAAGCAGCTCTCATACAACAATTATCCACAGTATTGATCAATGGTGGAATGATCACTATGACCAGCCACCCTATATTGCCATGCAAGTAGATAGTTATGAAACGTGCCGGGAGATGGTGCGAAACGGGATGGGATATGCAATTGTCCCTCGTATTTTTATCCATCAGGACGACGATCTTTACACATATGATCTTATGGCAAAAGATAGCAAAGCTTTAAAACGGAACACTTGGCTGATGCATAAAAAAGAAACCGCACATCTGAAAGTCGTTCAACGCTTTGTAAACTATATCAAATCCACTTATCCGCATGATTAACCAAAAATTTTTTATGAATGAACCAAAAAATTCTTGAATTCCCTTATCCCAGAGGAGTGGGTACAATTTATGTAATGATAACGCTATCACCCTCTTTAATTAGAAATGGATAGAGAAAGGATTACTTTCAATGGGAAATAACAAGAATAAAATTCAAGCTGCTGTAGAAAAACGAAGCGAAGAAATAAAAGCGCTATCATTAAAAATCCATGCGAACCCAGAGTTAAGTTTTGAAGAACATCAGGCACAAGGCTGGTTGATTGAACCTTTAGAGAAAGCAG
Source organism: Shimazuella sp. NTD250 (assembly GCF_059510375.1). NCBI lineage: Bacteria > Bacillati > Bacillota > Bacilli > Caryophanales > Thermoactinomycetaceae > Shimazuella > Shimazuella sp. NTD250. The sequence continues at coordinate 839,461 of NZ_JCAJZS010000001.1, forward strand.
GTTTTCAAATTGAAAAAGGCTTGTCAGGACTCCCCACTTCTTTTCGTGCTACTTGGGACAATGGAGAAGGACCTGCTATTGCCTTTCTTGCAGAATATGATGCACTGCCGAAAATTGGACATGCCTGTGGTCACAATATCATCGGATCATCAGCTGTAGGAGCTGCTTTAGCGTTAAAAGATGCTGTACCGGATCTGCAAGGGAAAATTGTCGTCATCGGAACACCTGCTGAAGAAGAAGGTGGCGGGAAAATCTTGATGGCTGATGATGGCATCTTCGATGATATCGATGCAGCTATGCTGTGCCATCCACAAAAGAAAACATGGGTACTTCGCGGTGGATTAGCTTGCGTGGACGCGACGATTCAATTTTTCGGCAAGCAATCACATGCTTCTTCTGCCCCAGAAAAAGGAATCAGTGCATTGGAAGCATTGATCACTTCTTACAATGCAATCAATGCCTTGCGCCAATTTTTCACTGATGATGTACGGATTCATGGCATTATCACGCATGGCGGTGAAGCGACAAATGTCGTACCAGACTTCACCGAAGCCAAATTTTTGATGCGGGCTGCAACTGTCAAAGGCCTTGAAGTTGTTAGACAAAAAGTGTATCGCACAGTGGAACATGCAACAGAAGCTATGGGAGCCAGATGCGAGATTACAGAAGGACTCATCTATGCAGAACGAAATAACAATCATGCTTTAGCAGATCTTTTTCGCCATAACCTCGAATCCATGGGAATTGAAGTAAGTGAACCGCCGACACAAGGTGGATTAGGCTCATCTGATATTGGAAATGTTGGACGAGTAACAGCTACTATCCACCCTTATATTCAAATCGGAAATGAAACCACCCATACATCTGAATTTGCAGCTCTTGCAGGTTCCGAAGCTGGTATGGCAGGTCTGATTCAGGCATCTAAAGCACTTGCTATGACAGCATATGATCTGATCGACAATCCAGAAGCTTTTCAGCAAGTTCGACAAGAATTTGAAGCTTGGAAACAAAAACAATCATCTTAGATGCGACTAGTAGGGGGAAATTTTATGAGCAAAGTACTCAAATATTTCAAGTTTCCACACACGTATGTCTTGCTAGTTTTATTGATCATCATCGCTTCTTTCTTCACATACTTGATCCCTTCTGGCGAGTTCAAACGAGTTGAAGATAAAAAAACAGATCAGACCGAACTTGTACCAAATTCTTATCATCATATCGAATCAAGTGCAGTCAGCATTGTTCAAGTTCCGAAAATGATCGTCAAAGGATTAAATGATTCTGCTGATATCATCATGTTTATTTTTATCGTCGGTGGTGCTTTTCAAATTATTACGGCAACAGGAACTATCAATGCGATAACTGGGAGGATAGCCCATCGATTTCAAAACAAAGACAAGCTCATTATCCCCATTTTCCTCACCCTGTTTTCGGTTGGCGGCTTTTCGATGGGGATGTCTACCGAATGTATGGTGTTTGTTCCGATTGGTATAGCTGTCGCCCGATCACTTGGATATGACGCAATCGTTGGAACGGCGATGGTTTCCCTTGGGGCTTCGATCGGTTTTACAGCAGGACTTTTAAATCCATTTAATGTAGGGATTGCCCAAACCATCGCTCAAATCCCCATGTTTTCTGGATTATGGCTGCGTGCTATTTTACTAGTTGTTTTACTTATCATCACAAGTTACTACCTCATCCGCTATGCACAAAAAGTAAAAAATAATCCAAAATCTTCTTTTGTTGCAGAGTTAGAAAAAGAAAAGAACAGCAGTCAAACTTTGGAGCAAGTGGATGTTCCAAAAATGGAAGGCAAACATTACCTTGTTTTACTCACACTTTTAGTTGGTTTTGGCAGCTTAGTATGGGGAGTATCTACACAAGATTGGTGGATCGAGGAGTTATCCGCACTCTTCTTGAGTATGGGCATCATCGCTGGATTCTTATCCGGGTTTGGCCCGAGCAGAATAGCAAAAGAGTTTGTCATCGGAGCTAAATCGATGACATATGGAGCACTGATCATCGGTTTAGCTCGTGGTATATTGATGGTCTTTGAAGAAGGACATATCATTGATTCCATTGTCTATTCTTTATCTGGACTCATCGGTCATCTTCCAAGTTCCATTCAAGTCCTTGGTATGTATTTCTTCCAGACTATTATGAATGTTTTTATCACCTCTGGTACAGGGTTAGCTGCAACTACGATGCCGATTATGGTTCCACTTTCAGACCTCATCCATGTAACAAGACAAACAGCTGTATTAGCTTACCAAATGGGTGATGGATTTACGAATATCATCTTACCAACTTCCTCTATGTTGATGGGAAGCTTATCGGTATCAGGGATTACTTATCAAAAATGGCTCAAGTTTATGTGGCCACTTATGATCGTATGGGTGATCATCGGCGCCGTATTTGTAATCATTGCAAATCTGATCCATTATACGTAAAGCTAAAAAACAAAGCTGCTTTTCTCATCGTAGAGGAAAGCAGCTTCTCTATTGTTTAAACTGTCGGGAAAGAGCTGGAATCTATAATAGATGAGTTTGTGATATTTAGTCAGATATTACAGAAAAGAGGCTGAAAACAATACCAACTCCCTTATTAGTGTGATATATTTTACGTACAACCGTAACTCAACCGGAAGAAGTGTATATGAACAACCGTTTCAAGCGCATCCTTCGGGCTCTGCTGTTCGTGAGCGTCATCTTCGCGGCGATCCTCTACCCACTCTTCATGATGGGGGAGATTCAGGGGGAGAACTCCCGGTACTACCAGAGCCTGTTCGAGCACTACCAGACCAGCTCGTACGAGCACCAGAGCCTCAACGCGCTGGGGGTAGCCACCACCTCGTTCCTGATCATGGGAGCGATCTTCGTCTATGTGACACTCGGTGCAATGAAGATCGCCTTTGGCGACCGCTTCAAGTTGGTCGTCGTTGACGAGAGCAAGCGCTCTGAGAAGAAGCTGTCTCCGGTCGTCGAACCGCTCCTCTCGCTGGCCGGCTCAGCGTTCTACTTCTGGGCGAGCTGGTGGCTGTTCTCACTCAGCTCCAGCAACCGGGACAACGCCCAGAGCTGGAGGCAGAAGCCGGGCAACTCCGGTCGTGTCTCTGAGCTCTGCCAGAAGTTGAGCGAGAACCTCCACGATCTGTCCAACATCTATATGTGGGGAAGCATTCTGACGCTCGCAGCCGGACTGTTCCTGCTCAGCGGCTTTTTCCTCTTGATCGCAAAGTGGAAGAAGCTGCGCAAGAACACGGACACGGTGGAGACGAGCCAGGAAGGAGTCGAACCCGCCGCGGACGGAGCCAAGAAGCTCTGAACTTCTTCCAAGTAGAGAGTACGGAACGCCACCCTCCTCATGGGTGACGTGAACCGGCTGGATCAGATGATCCAGCCGGTCGCCGTTTTATAGCGTAAAATCATTTGCATGGTTAAAGCTGAATGGAAGAAAATCATGAAAAAGTTCATATCATAAATGTAAAACCATCAGTTTTTTTAGGCTGATGGTTTTAATGTTTAACAATTGCTCGGAATGGTTCCATATTTTACAATGGATGTGAGGTGATCGAAAAATGCCAACATTTTCACAATGGGATGAAGCTTATCGGACTGGGGAATACCAGCAGCTTTGGGGAATGTCCCATCCCTCACAAGAACTAGTCAGTTTTGCTGCTGCTTACGGTTCCACAGTTGGAAAAGTCGCTATTGATGTAGGTTGTGGAGCAGGAACAGAAGCAATTTTTTTAGCACAGTGTGGATTTACCACTTATGGATTCGACCAGAGTGTAGAAGCTCTCAAGATTGCCACACAGCGTGCGAAAGATTTGGGATTAGACATCACCTTTCAGGAAGCAAATATACTTCATGTTCCGCTTGCTGACCAAACTGTCGATCTCATCAATGACCGCGGATGTTTTCATGTGCTACCTAATGACATTCGGCCTGATTATGCAAAAGAGATGGCTCGTTTACTAAAACCAGGCGGAAAAATCTTCATACGCGGCTGTAGAGATACCAGTAATGAACGTTTTCATGCCATTACCGATGAAGCAATAAAATTATTTTTTGGTGATACTTTCGATGCAACCCCTGTCTATCCTTTAGAAATGAATGATGGAAGACCTATTTTGTTACATGGAGGCCTTGTGATTCTGACTAAACGATAAAGAGGAAAAAAAAGCAAACGCCTATTCTTCTAGGCGTTTGCTTTCCATTAGATGTAATGTTGGTGTGGAAAGTTAAGCTAGCAACAGAGTTTCTTACCTTTTTCTAAAGTCAAAAGCAATGCTGATTCACGAGAAATAACTCTCTGCAATTTTTGATTTAGATTTTGGTTGACCTCTAAAAGTTCTTGGGCATCTTTTGCTCCAGCAAAAATGGAACGGATGGTATCTTGAATTTTTACTTTCTCTTGAACAATCTCTCCTGCTATTGCCAGTTCCTCTTCTCCTATTTTACCAATGACGAGTTTTTGTGCTTCTTTACAGTTGGTGACAAGTGTTGCTGTTACTTCATTTGTATTTGTATCCTTCTCAAATACTTGGTCTCCGGGGATCAGTTCGTATTCATAGTGAACCCTTGCATCATTGACCACTTTTTCTGGTTCTGGGCTATCGATTTCTACTTCAAAAGTAACGAGGACAAGTTTACCTGCTTCAACCGTTCCGATATTTACTCCTGTTTCAATATTCCCACTAACCGGAACACCATCTCGTTTTAAGCTGCCAGCGACATACTTTGTACCATTTGGAATGACGTCTTCTACGACAACATTTATCAGATCAGTGTCTCCTGTGTTGTCAATCTCGATCGTGTACAAAATCGTGTTTCCTGCTCGATTATACACAGGCACATCTTCTTTTTTGGCTATCTCTACTTGAACAAAACGGATAACCGTTGTCGCTTCATTGCTTTCCGCTGTACCTGTAGAGGTCGGCAAACCAGGACCACTTTGAAAATCGTAGATGACAGAAGCCTTATTTACTGCTACGTTATCTGGGGGAACTTTATTTACCTTTACTTGAAATTCAACCACGACCGGCCCTTCGATAGAAACCGAACCAATATTTACTCCTGCTGTTGGATCACCACTTGGTTGTAACACGCCATCGATCAATAGACTGCCGGGAATAAATGAAACCTCAGGTGGAAGTGTATCTTTTAAAATGGTGTTTTGTGCTTCGGTTAGTCCATCGTTCTCTACAAAGATGGTATAAGTCAGAATTTCTCCCACTACTTCTGCCTTCTTATCTACTTCTTTGGTAACTTTGATTTCCGGGCTGTTTACATCGATTTGCACCCCTAAACCTGTTACAATATATCCATCCGATTTGGAAGTAAATTGAACAACTGCGTCTGTCTGGCTATTTTCCATCGCATCAGAGACGTCCACATTGGTGATATCCCAGCTATAGCGAACCGCTCCAGCGGCATTTCCCGGGGTGGCATTTAACGAACCATCTGTTCCGCTTGTATCTAGATTTCCATCATCATCATTGATCTGCGATGCAAAGAAATTATCTACAGGATTATTCGGTCCTGATACAGGGCTCAGTGAAGACGCATCTTTGCCAAATAGGAGCTGATCTCCTGGTATTCTGGAATCACCTTCCATAGCCGTAACGAGCAGTCTGGCATGAACATCTCCTAAATCAGGAGTGGAGAAACCAGTAATGGATTGATTGATCGCACCAGCCCGCTCAATAGAAGCTGTCCCGACGTATACATTCATATTTCGCAGAGGAAGCGAAGCATCTTGATAGACCACTTGCAATGTCCAACCTGCTACGTTGTTACTTTTAAATCGCTGAACCGTTGCAGGTACACCGCTGACTGTGTACGTACCTGCCCCATCACTGTTCACTAAGCTCGTCACATTGGCACTGCGGACATAAAACGTTTGATTTGCTTGGTTTACTTGTTGTGCAGTAGTGGTATCTGGTGTGATAGTATACGTACTGACTGGTGAAGCAAACGTAATCGCTCCATTAATCTCACTGGTCACATCTTCTGTACTTGTCTTGGTAGAACCTCCCCAGATAAGCTCTGCATATAAAACCGTTGCTCCAGTCGGTATTTGTAAGCGAGCAACAGAACCATTTTCCCTCCAATCCTGTGTAGAACCAGGAGGATATCCGATTACTTGCTTTGTAGTGTCGAGGGTAATAAATGCTCCAATATCTGAATAGATGGTATTGGTATTGCTCAATCCAAGGGTGTTTCCGGTAAACGTAACTGCCCCATTTGTCGTTGTCGAATAACGCCTTTGAAAGCTCATCTCATCCATCCTTTCCCTTTAGCTACAACCACAACAAATATCTTTGCTTTGATCTAATTTTTGAATTAACACATCTTCCAATTGTGCAATGGAACGCACTGCATTTATTGCACTCTGGTTTAACTCCAACAACTCCGCTACGGTGAGCAGACCGGCGCGAAATAACTGGGAAGCCGCTTGAATCTTTTCTCCTTCCATATCGATTACTCCGGCAATCGCCTTTTGTTCTTGGGCGATGGAGTGTATGATCAAATCTCTCGCCCACTCACAAGCTGATCGCCCAGCAGGAACATTGGTCTGTGCTTCGTTACTCGCTGCGCTGTCTTTGACCGGTGGTTCACCTGGTTCTCCTTCATACTCATACTCCGCACTTGCTGTATTCCCAATAACACCACTAGGATCAGGTTTCAGTACTTCCACTTCAAAGGTAACTACGATTGGACCTTCAATGGATATAGGGGAAAGAGGAAATCCGGCAGTCGGATCAGCACTCGTATTCGGAACATCATCAATCTTTACACTTCCCGGCACAAAAGCCAGTTCTTCTGGTAATTCATCTTTAAAAATCACATTACTCGTTTCTACCAAGCTATCATTTGTCAAAAACACGGTATAAGTCAAAATATCTCCAACGACAGCATCTGTCTTATCTACTTCTTTTGTCAGCACCACTTCTGGTTTTTCCGCCATCTTTCACCGCTCCTCTCTATTTACATCCACTACATAAATCTGTGAGGCTGGCTCTTTTGTCATCAAGTGCTTGTTGCAGCACACGAAGCGCATCGGAAACACCATCCGCACTTTGGATGATCCGGGCCTGCTCCGCAGCGGTTATGGTCCCATCTGCAAATGCTTGATTGGCAGCATTCACTTTGAGCAGCTCCGCATCTTGAAGCAATTTCATATTTTGTTCTTCTTGGCGAATGGAATTTTCAATTATTTCTTTGTTTCGTTCACATGGAGTCGGAGGTCGAACGACTACTTTTGTTTCTGCGATTGTACTGGATGCCTCGCCTGTCGCAATTGGCAAACCAGGGGCACTCTCAAACTCATACGTGAGCGAAGCTTCGTTTTCGATAATCTCATCTGGAGGGACATTCACAATCTTAGCTTGGAATGTGATTTCCACTGGTTCATTTAAGCCCAATGTACCAAGGGAAACACCTGTTGCAGGATCACTGCTCGGCTGGGGAACTCCATCGACTCGAATACTTCCCGGAACAAATTGAAGTTCGGCTGGTAATATATCGGTCCAAACAGCATCTCTGGCCTCGATCTCTTTTGTGTTCACCAGCAAAACAGTATAAGTGACAACATCTCGTACTTTTGCTTCCGAAAGGTTCGCTGTCTTCTCCATTCGAATCTTTGGACTGTCCACATCGATCTGAACCGCTAATCCAGATATGAGATAAGCATCACTATTGGATGTAAAGCGAGCAACCGCTCGATTTTGGCTGTTGATCATCGCCGTGGAAGCATCGACATTGGTAATATCCCAACCATAACGAACAACACCGTTTGAACCTCCGATGGCAGGATTGAGATTACCTGCTGTTCCACTTGTATCTAAATTTCCATTGTCATCATTGATTTGGGTAGCAAAGAAATTACTGGCTGGATTATTCGGACCACTCATGGGCTGCAAAGTGGAATCCGTTGGTCCAAATAAAAATTGATCTCCGACAAGGTTTGTATCTCCCTGCATTGCTGTCACTAACAAGCGAGCATTGACTGGTCCTGTCGTAGGAGTACCGAAATCGGTAACTTCAATCGATTGAGGCGAACCATTGTATATAAATGTGTCATTCACAAAAAACGTAATATTTCGACTTGGCATGGCAGCATCTTTGTATGCGACTGCCAATGTCCAACCAACTGCCCCTAAAGTAGCAGGTACCTTTCCAACAGCATACCTGCCATCTCCTGCTGCTTTCACCAAATCAGTCACATCCGCAGAACGAACGTAAAAGTTGCCATTTTGTTGTGCGGTGGCAGGATCAGGAGCAAGCGAAACCATGCCGTTTGGAGTGGTAAAATCAACAGGATTGTTCAATGCACCATTGACATTTGCATCTGTTGTACCACCCCAAATTAGCTCTGCATACTGCACTTCTGCACTGCTTGTGAGCCGTAAAACGGCCGCAGACTTATTTTCCGCCCAGTTTGTCGTCGTTCCTGGTGGAAAACCAGATACTTGCTTTGTTGTATCTGTAGTGAGAAATGCGCCAATATAAAAGTTTCCTGGATTACTCAGATCAGCAAGACCCAGCGTATTGCCAGTAAACGTGATTGCCCCATTGATCGTAGCTGCATAGCGGCGAATGAGTGCCATAATACACCTTCCTCCCCATTTGTTTTGATTTAGCAGTAATCACAGATTTCTTTGACGGTCGATAGTTTTGTTATTAACTTCTCTTCTAATTCAATCACCGCATCGAGCATCTGCTCTACACTTTCATTAACTGCAATGAGATCACGGATCAAAACTTCATCATTTTGGAATGCACGGGATACAGCCTCTACTTTTTCTGCCTCTGCGCGAATGATATGGGCAATTCCTTTTTCTGCCTCTGCAACGGTTTTGATGATCTCATTTTTGCTCTCATCACACGGAGGAGGCTCGATCACTTCGATTCCCGGTACATTACTGATCACAGTCGCTGTAGAAATCGGCAAATCAGGTCTGCTCTGAAAATCAAAGGTCATGGACGCTTTGTTGTGAACAACCTTACCTGGGGGTTCTTCTTTTATCTTTGCTTGATACGTAATGATGATTGTCTCACCAACTGCGATCGTACCGACATTTACTCCTGCTTCGATATCTTCTCCCGGAAAAGCTACCCCTCGTACTCGCAAACTATCTGGTAGATACTCCAGCTCAGGATCAAGGAAATCTTGAAAAATAATATTGGTAGCAGGTACAAATCCCTCATTTTTGACCTCCAAGGTGTAGGTAACAATCTCCCCTACTACCGCCTTGGTTTTATCTGCTGATTTTGTCATTTTGACAATCGGACTATTGGCATCCAGTTGCACACCATACCCACTGACCATATACGTATCTTGCGCCGTAGCGATACGTACAATCGCCTCACCTTGGCTGTTGCGTAACGTACTGGATACATCCACATTTGTAATATCCCAACCTGAGCGAACACCAAAACCATCTGAACCAATAGGTTTGTTTAATGTACCTGCTGTCCCGCTCGTATCCAAGTTTCCATTGTCATCATTGATCTGGGAAGCAAAAAAGTTGTTAGCGGGATTATTAGGACCAGAGATGACTTGCATAGAAGAAGTATCTGGTCCAAACTCAAAGCGATCGCCTGGAAGATTGGAGTTTCCTTCCATCGCAGTCAGCATCACACGACCTTTTACTTCACCTGCTTCCAATGTCATAAAGCCATACAAACGTTCATCGACTGGCGGATTAAACTGTGTAATCAATTGCGAACCAGCATAAATATTCATATTTCGAATCTTCAGACTAGGGTGTTTATATGCTACTGCTAACGTCCATCCAACCGTATCCGTTTCACCTACTTTGGGTCGAACTGTTCCGGGTACACCTCCGGTCGTATATACTCCTGCACCAGCCGCTTGCACCAAACTGGTCACATTTGCTGAACGAGCATAAAATACTTGACCTTGTTGAGATGGTTCTTCTCTAGAAGTTAGCGGATCAGGACTTACCGAAAAAGTGCCTGTTGGTGTGATGAAAGTAATAGACGTATTGATTGAACCTATTACATTTTCTGAATTGGAATTGGTCGATCCACCCCACATCAGTTCCGCATAGAGTACTTCTGCATCATCGACCATACGTAAAACTGCTGAGGATGAATTCTCCCACCAATTCATCGTACTTCCTGCTGGATACCCGCCTACCTGTTTAGAGGTATCAATCGTAATAAACGCCCCGATGTCGGTGCTGCCATCGGCATAGCCCAACGTGTTACCAGTAAAAGTAAGTTGACCATTTGTCGTTTTTGTAAAGCGTTGATAAAATGGCATGCTTCTCCTCCTTTGCCTTGATTTTCGTTACGAGCAACAAAGTATTCTTGGCAACATCTCATTTTTATTTGAGTATATTTTCCAACTGCACATTTTCACCTAACAGTAGTCACAAACATCTTTGACGATTGATAATTTGTTTATTAATTTCTCCTCTAATTCAATCACTGCATCCAACATCTGTTCTACGCTGTCATTCACTGCGATCAAATCACGAATCAATACAGTATCATCTTGAAAAGCACGGGAGACAACTTCGACCTTTTCTGCCTCTGCACGAATGACATGAGCGATGCCCTTTTCGGCTTCGGCCACGGTCTTGATAATCTCATTTTTGCTTTCTTCACAGGGGGGAGGTTCAATCACTTCTACAACAGGCACATTACTTACACTAGTCGCAGTAGAGATAGGTAGATCAGGTCTACTTTGGAAATCAAATGTCATCGAAGCTTTGTTGTGAACAACCTTACTTGGCGGTTCTTTTTTTATCTTTGCTTGGTAGGTAATGATAATCGTCTCACCAACGGAGATCGTACCAACATTAACTCCTGTTTCCATATCTTCACCCGGAAATGACACACCGCGAACCCGCAAGCTATCTGGAAGATACTCTAGCTCTGGATCGAGGAAATCTTGAAAAATAACATTGGTCGCAGGTACAAATCCTTCATTTTTGACTTCTAAGGTGTAGGTAACAATCTCCCCTACTACCGCCTTTGTTTTATCTGCTGATTTGGTCATTTTCACAATTGGACTGTTGGCATCGAGTTGCACACCATATCCGCTGACCATATACGTATCTCCTGCTGTAGCAATACGTACAATTGCTTGATCTTGACTGTTTCGTAATGTAGAGGATACATCTACATTTGTAATATCCCATCCCGAACGAACACCAAAAGCATCTGAACCAACGGATTGGTTTAATGTACCTGATGTTCCACTCGTATCCAAATCCCCATTGTCATCGTTAATCTGTGAAGAAAAAAAGTTATTCGCGGGATTGTTTGGGCCAGAGATCACGGAAAACAATGAAGTATCAGGACCAAATTCAAAACGATCTCCTAAAATACTAGAGTCGCCCTCTATCGCGGTCAACATCACTCGACCTTTGATTTCACCTGCTTCTAGGGTCATAAACCCAGATAAAATTTCGTCTGTAGGCGGATTATTTCTGTTGATCAGTTGGGAACCTGCATAAATATTCATATTTCGAATCTTCAGATCTGGGTGCTTATATGCAACTGCCAGTGTCCATCCAGTGGTATTTGTTGCTCCTGCTTTCGGTCGTACGGTACCAGGAACTCCAGCTGTCGTATAAACACCTGCTCCAGCCGCTTGCACCAAACTCGTCACATTCGCTGAACGACTATAAAATACTTGGCCATAAGTCGCTGGTTCTTCTCTTGCTGTAAGCGGGTCCGGACTTACGGAAAAAGTACCGGTAGGAGTGATAAAAGTAATTGGCGAATTGATCGATCCCATCACATTTTCCGAATCAGAATTAGTTGATCCACCCCACATCAACTCAGCATAGAGCACTTCTGCATCATCGACCATCCGCAATATTGCCGAAGATGAATTGTCTTGCCAATTCATCGTACTTCCTGCTGGGTATCCACTCACTTGCTTGGATGTATCAGTTGTGATAAAAGCTCCAATATCATTGCCACCATCGGAGTATCCCAACGAATTACCAGTAAACGTCAATTGACCATTTGTCGTTTTCGTAAAGCGTTGATAAAATGGCATGCTTCTCTCCTTTTGCTTTGCATCACGTTACGAGCAACAAATTTCCTTGGCAACATCTAATTTTTGTTTGAGAATATTTTCTAATTGCGCAATTTTCCGAGTGACCCGATCAGCACTTTGATTGATTCTAGCTAGCTGATTAGCGGATATTCTTCCTTCAGAGAAAGCTTCTACTGCCGTTTTTACTTTGGTACTCTCAGCCTGTAGCAATCTAGCTAATGCGATTTCTTGCTGTGCTACTGATTCAAAAATTTGATTTTGTGCTTTCTGGCATTCTGTCAAGATCACTGCTGTAATAACATTTGTCGTCTCGCTTTCTGATACAACCTCACCATCTGGCTTTAATTGATAGTCATAACTCACTTCTGCTTGATTATCGATTTGCTGTGGTAATGGAGCTGACACTGACACTTGGAACGTGATTTCTACACTCTGATCAGGTGCGAGGGAGCCAACTGGGATACCAGATGTTAGATCAACTGTTATGGTAGTACCATTCACTTTTATACTGTTTGGAACAAGGGAAGTTCCATCAGGAATCGCATCTTTGACCAAAATGTTATTTACATCGACATCGCCATTATTAGAGACAAGAACTGTATAAGTAATGACTTCATTTTCTTTGTCGTAAACTGATTTATCTTCCATTTTCACAGCATCAATTTGAACTCGTTTGACCACTGTTTCCACTTCATTGGATTCATTCGAACCATAGCTGACGGGAAGACTTGGAGCACTATGAAACTCATAATCTAACGTTCCTTTGTTTAGAACTTTTCCACTTGGCGGTACAGATGTTACTTCTACTTGGAATACGATTTCTACTGGTCCTTCAATCGAAACGGAACCAATGGATACACCTTTGGTAGGATCTGCTGTCGGCTGGGTGATCCCATCTATTTGCAAACTTCCGGGAACAAACGAGACACCAACAGGCAGTCTATCCGTAAAAATGGCATTCTCGGCTTCTACCAATCCATTGTTAGAAACCAAAATAGTATAGGTTAAAATATCTCCGACTACAGCAATATCTTTGTCAACCGTTTTCTCCATCTGTATATCCGGGCTGTTCACATCAATTTGCAGACCGAGACCAGATAAGACAAATCCATCTCCCTTAGTGGCAAGACGTGCAATTGCAGATGTCTGAGATGTATCCATCGCGTTAGAAACATCGACATTGGTAATATCCCAACCATAGCGGTTGGCAGATTGCTTTTGACCAGGGGTAACATTGTTTGTACCAGCTGTCCCATTGGTGTCCAAATTTCCATTGTCATCATTGATCTGAGAGGCGAAGAAATTATCTGCTAAATTATTTGGCCCAGAAATCACTTGCAAACTGCTTGTATCAGGCCCAAATAAAAACTGATCTTTAGGGATGAAACTGTCACCTTCAATCGCTGTCAATAAGGCACGGGCAGCGAATGGTCTTGTATCAGGGGTAGCAAAACCAGAGATGGTTTGATCGACAAATCCAGTTCGGTCGATCGAGGCAATACCTACAAAGAGATTCATGTTTCGAAGAGCAAGGGATACATCTTTATAAATAACTGCCAGCGTCCAACCAGCAGCGTTACTTCTACTCGTATGGAGTACCGTTGCTGGTACACCATTGACCACATAAGACCCAGCACCACTGTTTTTCACGATATCTGTAATATCAGCAGAACGAATATAAAACACTTGCGATTCATGGGTGACTTGCTGGGCTGTTGCAGGATCAGGTGTGATCGACTGCAATCCACCTAATGAATCCATCAGCGTAACGGGAGTATTGATCTCATTTGTCACATCTTCTTTACTTGATTTGGTCGATCCACCCCAAATCAATTCTGCATATAACACTTCACTGCCGGTAGGGAGATTGAGATAGGCCATCGAAGAATTCTTTTTCCAATCGAGCGTACTTCCAAGAGGGTAACCAGGGACTTGCAGAGAAACATCGAGGGTCAGAAATGCGCCAATGTCATTGTAGATGGTATTTAGCTCGCCATAGCCGAGCGTATTACCAGTAAAAGTCATCGCGCCCTTCGTAGTTGTCGAAAACCGCCGAAGCAGTGCCATCCACTTCATCCTTTCGAGGAAAAATAATGATGGAACAAAATATCTGTTTTGCATACAAAGCAGCCCAAAGCGGGCAGAGGAAAACAACTATTTTCTTCGGCGTAAGGAAAGAACACTATTTCTATTCTATTATCATTTCGGAGATTTTTGCAGGGACAACAAATTTGCAAAACAGAAACATAGCAGCAAAGTATATCAGCAAACTGAAAAACATTCCTGTCACACTTCAATATTGTAACATATAGGAAAAATAGTCTGTCAACCCCAAAAAAATAAATAAATACAAAAAATAAGAATTGTATAATTATAGGAGATCAGATATTATAAATGTAGAGCGGAATTCTTTTCACAACAAATATTTTCCATTTTATGAGAATAAACTGATCACCTCTTCTCTATCAACGATAGTAAGCATCACATACACCTGAGTTAGTTTTGAATCTAGGAAAAGAAAATAATGGAGTTATTAATAGATAAATAAAAAAAGAGGAGGCTATAAAAATACAAATAGTTATGTAAGAAGCGTAAACACAGGTTGAAAGGAGTTTATATCATCAAAATATTCAATCTATTTATGTGGCGCCTCCCCACTGGTTCAGATGAAACACTCTAGAGGTGGAGTTCATATTATGCGACAATGGATCCGCTTTCCTACATGGCGAGGCAATCCATTCGTGTCACCGTATGTCTAACAATTGGAAGATAACTCAGAAGTATGTGACTTTCTTTTTTCTTTAACAAAATAGAAACCCTTACTATATAAGGGTTTCAAAGAAGACGATATAAGCAAAATGTACTAAATGAATACTCAAATATATACAACCAAAAGTCTGGTTCATTTCATTATCAGGTGAGCCGGGCACGAAATGTGCCCGACTCGGAGAAGTTCTCCCCATCCTGATGGATCAACCGGTGGTGGAGTCCTTCCAGAGCTCTTCCATCTGGCGCTCTGCGCCCGGCCAGTCCTCGGCGAGAAGGCCCATCAGCAGCATGTCGTGACGCTGCTGGGTCCCATCTTCGTTCTGGAAGGCGACCTTCATGTGCTTGCGGCGGCGGCCCTCCTCAAGGAGTCCTGCCAGAGAAGCAGCCTTGATGGAGGCCTCGTTCTCGGCCGAGACGTCGGCCTGAACCCGCTCGAAACCAGCCACGCGGAACGCCCAGTCGATGAGCCAGATGGCGAGTTCGGAGATCACCCTCTGTCCGCGGTACTCCGGTCCGGCGATGGCCCAGCCCAGCGTGCACCGCTCGTGCTTGTCGACGATGTCGACGTACGAGATGACCGCCTTGGCCTTGCCATCGATCTTGTCGATGGCGGTGAAAGGCAGGCGCTCGCCAGCCTCACAGGCCGCACGAGCTGACCTGATGAAGGCGATCACTACTTCACGAGCGGTCACGCCGTCGCGAGGACTCATGCGCTCGGCGGTGTCGGGGTGGTAGAAGCCCCACGTGGACAGCTTCTTGCCTTCCGGCTCGATCAGAACCGGAATCAGGTCGTCCACGTGCTCCTCCGACGTCGGCACGAGCCAGAACCGGGGGGTCTCGATGATCAGCTCTCCGGTCAGTGCCTTCGCGAAAATCTCAGAGAGGTTCACTACTTTGCTCCTTCTAGGTCGGTTGTACATTCAGGGGGGGGAACCCCCTTTAGGTGCCTGTATTAGGCTAATTACTATTATACAGATGATTTGTTGTTATTTGAACGTTATATTTTTTATTATTTAGCCTGTGATATTAGTTAAACTATTTTCCTATAAGGACAAGACTTATCAGAGTTTAAATTAATATCCCAATAAAAAGGCTGAAACTCCCTTTTCAATTTTTAAATCAAACCATTAAATTATTTCCATAAATATTAAACTACAAAAATAACCTCCCTCAACTATTCATTTACTGGATATTCACAAACCAAAACAAAAATAAATTTAAAAACAAAAATAAATTATTGACAAAGACAAGTTTTTCGCGTAAAACTGAGTAATAAAAAGAAATCGCTTTCAGACACATACACCAAAAAAGACAGATTTCCGCATTAGGCAAAAAGAGTTTGACCTAATATCCAAACCTGTCTCTGGTATAAATACTGCTTAATTAGCTAGTACTATGCAATTCTTGCTAATATTCATCTGAAAATAACTCCTTTAAAACAATGACATAGAAAAAGTGAAGAGTGGGAATTTAGGTAATCAAACGACGATTGGAATAACAAATACAGAAGAAGCAAAGCGAGTGAGAAGAAGAGGAATCCTAGAATTTGAGAAAAGGGACTACACGTAACCAATTCATCCATTTTGGTTTTGTGCTCGTAGAAACGCCTGTTGGGATAGTGGATTCCAATTCTGTCGCAGGAATACTTTTTACTTCTCGGTAAATTTTGCTTCTCGTGTCATTTGTATAAGTTTCCAAATGAAAGTAAGATTCCAAATTAATTCATTCCTTTCTTTGCTGTGCAGTTTTTTTATTGGTAGAACCTTTATAAGACTAATAAAATTATGCTTTGACGTCAACAGAAATATCGAAAAATTAGCCATTTGGCATTATTTTTATATATTTAATTAATAAATCTATACTAATAATGGAAAATCAAACAGTCATTTCTTTCTCTTTAAATTCAATCTATCTTTCATATATACTGATAAAAAAGTATAATATCTACTAGAAATAAACAGATGAAATCTAATAAAATGGGGCGGTCACGTTGAAAATAGCTCTAGTAGCCCACGATAAAAAGAAAGTAGAAATGGTTGAATTTATGAGGAAATATGAATCTGTTTTTCTGCCATATTCCCTCTACGCAACAGGAACAACCGGAAAACGCATCATGGAAGCAACTAATTTAGACATTCATCTATTAAAATCAGGTCCATTAGGCGGAGATCAACAAATAGGTTCTCTCATTGCTATGGGTGATCTCGATTTGATCTTTTTCTTTCGTGACCCACTCACCGCACAGCCTCATGAACCAGATATCAGTGCTTTGCTCCGCCTATGCGATGTTTATGGTATACCTCTAGCAACAAACCAATCAACTGCTACTTTATTGGTACAAGCACTAGAAATTGGCTGGCTGTTAAAAGAACAAAATGAAGAAAACAACCATGCTTGAGTTTATTTTATCAAGTATGGTTGTTTTTTTATTGAGATACAAAAAGAGTCAATATTCGCTATATGAAACGAAAGAAACCCGCGGATCTGGTTTGCATTTTTCTAATAAAGTAAAAAATACTCTGATGGAACAGTAGATAGAATATAAAATGAATACCAATCAGAAAAGGAAGTACAATATGCCGGTACAAAAGACACAGCAAAAAAATACTTATTCTCACCTCTTGATAACTATCATGACTATCGTTTTCGTTCCACTTCTTCTCATCGGATGTGCATGGCTGGCCCAGCATCCTTCTCTTGATATAATTGGCGTCTTTCTTGCACTCTTCGTGATCTGTATCGCTTGGGCACTATGTGGTGCAGGCCCAGGTACTTTTGTTAGTATTACTGCATTTGCCTTTCTACTGTTTGTCGGCCCTGCACTACATGACATATCAATGGAAAAATCCGGAGTTCAGTATTCTGCTATTTTAGCAAATATAGCTCATGAAAATAATCGAAAAGGTGCAGATTGGAATTGCACAATTGTAACAACAGATGGAAAGCCTGTACGATACACGATGACAGAAGCAACGGGCTGTTGGGATAACTTAAAGGTTGGACAAAAAGTAAACGTTGTAGTAGACCCTTCTGGTTGGCTTCGACCAATGCTTGCAACGAATTTAGATGGTTCAATCACTCAGCAAATTTGGACTTCCGTTGGAATCGGGCTGCTGATGGAAATCTTTATTTTGTATGGAAGATTGCGGAGAAAAAAGATCACTGCATAGTGTGTAGCAGTGATTTTTTTTATGAAAAAGACCAAACAATTCACACTCGCTTCTTATTTACAGAAAAATACAATAAATTCAAAAGGATAAGTATTTTATCCTCCGCCTTATTGTATAATTAATCGAAAGATAAAGATAATATCACAGAAAAGGATGTTATCAGTGGAAACACAAAAAACACAGAATGGTATTTCTGTTTCCTACACGATGGTCACTATATCCTTACTGATCGTTATCCCTCTGCTTCTCATCGGCTGCGCATGGCTCATTGATCATCCACCTTTTATGTTCATTGGTTATTTACTTGCTCTTTTTATTATCGCGATAATTTCCATTCGTGGATTTTCACTTGGTATATTAGTCGGCTTCGCTTCTTTTGCATTTCTGATGTATGCAGGTGCTGCCATACATTATGTATCCATGGAAAAGTTAGGAGTAAAAGAGCTTGCCATCGTTGTAGATATACAACTATTCAACGGAAATCAACAAGAGGAAACTCAAGATTGTAAATTAGTCACAATGGACAAAAAACCAATTCGTTATCCCCTCACTAAAGCTACTGGCTGTTGGGGTTTAAAAATAGGCCAGCAAGCAACCATTTTAGAAGACCCATCGGGATGGTTTCCTCCTATCGTCGCAAACCGAGTAGAAGAAAACAGTACAGAAGCGCTTTGGATTTCCTCAGGAATTGGACTATTACTGGAAATCCTTATTCTAAATAGTAGACGAAAATTAAGTCGCAGAGCCATATAGGAAACCACTGCTATCTATTAAGCAGTGGTTTCCTTTTCTTTACTATCTATTTGACCTACGAAAACAATATCGTGCAAAATATCCTACTAATACGGGAACGATTATAGCACCGATAACTCTTCCTAAACGCTCAGCAGAATCACCACCACTTGCACCAGCAATATTGTTTACAGCGGCTAATGCCAAAAGTACAGTAAGTGCAACACACACATAACCAAGTATTTTCCAACCTGTATGGACTTTCTTTTCTCGATCAGGATGCAACAAAGACAACTCCTTTACTATGGCTTGCTTTCTGAAATATCAGTTGGACTTATACTATTTTAACGAAAAAAAGACAGAGACGTAAAATGGGATAACTCGTCCCGGTGTCTATCCTCTTATTTCATCAACTTGTTGACAGTAATCAATAGTTCATCAATTACCTCTTCATCGCCTTCCTGAAATCGTTCTACTACACACGTTTTCAAATGCTGTTCTAGCAGCAGTTTGCCAACACCATTCAATGCGGATTGAATGGAAGCAATTTGGTTTAACACATCATCGCAATACGTATCCTTTTCTATTAATCCTTTGACACCACGAACTTGTCCTTCTATTCGACTTAAACGGTTCATCAAATTTTTCTTGATCTTATCAGAGTGATGACTTTTGCGGACATCCTCTACATGACAAGCTTCTTGTGTCAATTTTTCATTTGTATTTATATCCATTATCATTCTCTCCGATCTTAGAAACTGATACTTCCCCTTATTTTAACATAGCCCCCTACCCTATATCCACTCCATTTGTCCCTTGCTTGCTATTAGGGAACAAAGCGACCGGCTGATGTCATCTGTCAGTCGGTCGTTTGATTTTTACAAATAAAAAAACGAGGAATTTCCCTCGCCTTCTTTTATATCAATTGGAAATATCGCATTGGGTGACCGGCTGATCTGTATTCGCACACAGATCAGCCGGCCTTGTCTCCAACTAACAGGAACGATCAGCTCCTATTACCGGAGATTGGAGTAGTCCCTTGCGAGCTCCCGCTGCTCTTCGGGGGTACTCGGGTACTGCGTCTGATCCTGCGGTTCAGACTGACCCGTTCCCTGATTCTCTTCGGTGGGATCGGCGGTCATGTGCACCTCCATGAGGTAGACGCAGAGATAGCCTTATTGCTACCTCTAATCATAGGATACAACAGTATAACGATAATATCATCCCATTATTCGAATTTAAAAAAGATTAAATTTATACAACACACTAAAAAAAGTACTTTCTCCTAACAGAAAAAAATGGCAGTAGATGAATACCTACAAAATATCACTTTGACACTTTGTATACAAACGTATACAATTAAAATCGTAGTCAGTTGTATACAAACGCATACAAACAGGAGGGGTTTCATGAGATATCCCGGATTTAAAGAGTATGAGAGGTTCAAGCATCACTTTGGTGAGGAGCATAGGCGAAGAGAACATAAGATGCACAGACATGGGGCTAAAACGTTTCGCAGAGGCAGAGCCATCGCTTTCTTGGAGATGCTGAATATGAAACGATCTACCCTTAAACAACAATTAAATTCAGCCGAACTTCAATCCATCCACCCCGTTCTAGTAGGGGAATTAAAAGCAGTGGAAATGGTCATCAATGAGTTTGTTCACTTATTTGAACTTCATGAATTTGAAGAAGATGGATCAAGCAGCATAGGAAAAGCAGATCAAGGAAATCTCTCCGACATGGAGACTTCTAACGATGAGAAGAAAGAAGAAGACTGAATTATTTATATGGGAGGTAATAGGGTGTTTGTGCAGCTAAGGAAAATGACCGTCACAGAAGGAAATGCCGAACAAGTAGTCCAGCGATTCAGCCAAGAAGGGATCATTGAAAAACAAGATGGGTTTATTGATTCAACTATCATGGTCAAGAAAGCTCGACGTGGTGATGAAGAAATAATCGTCTTGATACGGTGGGAATCAAAAGAACACTGGAAACAATGGGGGAAAAGCGAAGCACATATCGCCCAGCATAAAGCAAAAATCGGAAAACCAAAACCAGAATATATCCTTGGTATGGAAGTCAGGAAGTATGAAGTAAAGGCTGTCAAAAAAGCAGCAGAATAGTATTTTATAAGCTGTTTTAGCTTTAAATCGGCGGGACGCCGGCTCTGGTACCACATCGGTACCAGAGCGGTGCCCCCCACCCCTAACTGTCGGACCGCATCAGATCCAAGGGGACGAGGCGAACGATCTTCTGCTCGATGGCGTGGATCACGTGCGGATCGGTCTGGCCGCGGAGCTCGTTGACCAGCTCCAGCAACTCCTCCGCCTTGGTCAGGTAAGGCTTGGCCCCTCGATACGGGCTTACCCCCCTCTGACCGATGGGGAGCATCTCCATCTCGTACCCTGTATCGCGGAGCTTCGCAGCTGCCCGCCGGTACCACCTGATGGAGTCTTGGGCGAGAATCAGCAGCTTCTGAAGCCACCGATTCTCGCCCTCTTCGATTGCGTCGCGCACCTGCTGTACGTCAACACCATCCTCTTCGATCTGGTTGAACAGATCATCCAAGCTGCTCACCTTGTCCTCCTCACAACTAGGGCTGGTTACCTATAGCTTAACACAGATGTCTGTCCAAATAAAAAGAATACTCCTACAAAGAGTGAAACTAACTTCTTGTATGTCTAGAAGTTAGTTTCACTCTTCTCTCTTGCCCCAATTACAAGCCTCAAACCTATTAAACAAATCGTTAACCATACTCCACCAGCTGCATATCCAGCTAGAACATCACTTGGATAATGGACTCCTAAATAAATTCGACTCAAACCAACCATCACGATCATAATAACAGTACATAGGAACATGATAACTTTTGGTGTTCTAGATTTTAAAAACACCATGAATAACATACAAATCATTCCATAAAAAATAAACGAAGCCATGGAATGTCCGCTGGGAAAACTATAGCCTGTTTCTTGAATGAGACGATGCAAAGTTGGTCTTTGGCGATGAAAAATCCACTTGAGTAATAGATTAAACAGCCCTCCTCCTCCTATCGCAATGACAAGAAACAAAGCTTCCCATCTTTTTCTTTGCCATAGCATACACAATACAGTAATGATAAGAAATAATATTAATGCTAGTGGAGAACCAAAAAAGGTAAAGACTTTCATGATGGAAGTAAGTTTTGGATTAATAAATGTCTCTACCCAATCGATAATCGTTTGGTCGAAGTGAAATAAGTCAGCTTCCACCAGTTCATCAGCAAATCTGGCAAAGACAAAAGTGAAAAAGGATAAAAACAAGGTAGAAATTAGTATATAATTTTTGGTATGTGCTAAAACCTTAGACCAGTTCATCTATTTCATCCTTTAATTTTCCGTTTGCTCCATCTATCCTTTTTCTCCCATAACCATGTAGTCATGAGACCTAACGATAACCAATGAAGACCTAATAACAAAATTCCTCCTAATAATGGAAAGTTAATAACAGACGCAAGGATAGCTGAACCAACTGCTGCGATCAGCCATTTTTCGCGGCCCCTTATCAAGGAAATCTGCTCGCCGATCATGATCGAAACAGCCGTTAAACTAATGATGCTAAAGACGATGAGGATAAGGGCTAAAATAATGAGGATCGGTATTCCAATAATACTAATGATAAGAAGGCTAGCAATAGCAAGCAATAATAAACTTGTTGTTATACCTATTAGCATTGTTTGTTTTAACTCTTGACGAATTCTCACAATAAAAGGTTCGATTCGTTGCTGTGTGATGAGAACAGTCGCTATAGGCAGAATGAACAGTAACAAACTTAAAGAGAATCGAAAGAACCACCAACCAAACATAAAACTGCTGGTGATCAGCAAATTGTTTGCCATTTGATTGTCAAAAGACAGATGGAAAATTTCATCTGTAACTTTGGCTCCTGGCTCCTGTGTGATCTTTCCACCTATGACGAGTACTAATTCTTCTACATGTGCATTTTTCTTAATATGAAGATTACCACCTACCACGATGATTTCTCTAGCCGATCCTGCTAATGTAACATCACTGCCAAACTCGACGACATGATCGATTTTTTGTCCCTCGGAAATTACCAAATCTTTATGTGAAAACACCGTATTATTGTTAGAAAAGGGCAAGGTATCTGCACTATTTGATGCATATACATTTCCGCTTCCCATCCATATATACCCAAAAACACAAAATAGGAGATTTAATAAAATGAACTTCCGTTTCATTGTTGTATCTCCACCTTTTTTGAACTCAACAATAGGCGTAAAGACCAAAGCGATGCCCCTATCAAAGGAATACAGAAAATAGCTACAGTTAGACTTAAGTATGGTATAGCAGAAAAAACGGTATGAAAACTATGAACGAGATGGTACAAAATACGAATAGGAGTAAAAGAAAATAGACTCCCTAATAGAAAAAACAGAGATATATGGATGACAAGCAGAAGTAAAATACTACTTATGGTACTCCAACGTAAGGCCGTATACGAAAGGATACCTTGTATTTCTCGATAAGTTTGCTCTTCATCAGAATATATTCCTGCCATTACCTTGCTGGTTATATCCTTCGGTAATAAAATGCTTTCAAAAGTATTTTTTAGTTGCCCATTCATCCAAGTGAAATCTTCATATAGTTCGAGGCAATCTGTACAATCTTGCAAATGCTTCTCTACTACTAATCTTTCCTGCTCTTTCAATTCATTATCTACATAGGCAGATAGCAAATGATCCACATGTTGCATTTTGATCACCCCTCTCTTTTTAATTCTTTTCGTAATGTCATACGAGCCGTATGTATTCTTGATTTGACAGTTCCTTCAGGAATATCCATCATTTTCGCTATATCTTGATATGAATATCCTTGTATTTCTCTGAGTAGAAAAACGGAACGATGCTCAGAAGATAGAGACTCTAAAGCTTGATATAAATCCATTTCCAATTGTTTTTGTTCGATAGGAAGATTTGAGTTATGAATACTCTCTATTTTATTTGTTAGCCAATCACTGACAACCACTTTCTCTTTATATCGCTTCTTTAAACGATCATTGCATAAATGATACACAATCTTACTTAACCAAGAAGTGAAAGCAAAGGGACTTTTTAGATTCTCCAAAGAGAAATAGGCTTTGATAAAAGCTTCTTGAAGGACATCTTCTGCCTCAATGGTATCATTTAACATAGCTACAGCTTGATAGTATACCTGTCTTTTGTACCGCTCTACAAGGGCTTCAAATGCATTTTTATCCCCTTGTTTTGCTTTGGTGATCAGATCGTAAAGCTCTTGGTCCACACCCTACCCTCTCCTGCCTCCACTTCAATAAGAAAGTTCATACCTTAATAGACGGTGAACAACACTCAAAAGTTCATCTACTACTCATTATTTATATTTTCTTTTTTTTTATACGATTGATAAAATGTATTTTCGTCCTATCTAAAATCAATAAAAGAAAAAAATGATAAAAAATACTTGTTTGGTGAACTTTTCTTGTACTTCAGTCGTCTTTTTTATTGTTTATAATAGGCTTAGCTTTATAAGAACAACTTTGTGGCATATCACGAAAAGCTACAAAAAAGGAGTTTTCACAAATGTTACATTTTGTTGAGGGGCATTTTCTAGTGACAGAAATAATATTTATCGTAATTCTATTTTTTGTTTATGCAATCCTTCCGGCTATCGCTACTTTGGGATTAGGTATTGGGGTATACAAAAGAAGACCTATCCAGCATGGATTAGCCTTTACTTTTGATGATGGTCCTGATCCAACATATACTCCTCAACTGCTAGATCTTTTAAAAAAATATAATATCAAAGCTACCTTCTTTACTCTTGGGTCGAAAGTAGAAAAATACCCGAATTTAATTCGTCGTATGCATCTTGAGGGACACTTGATCGGTGTGCACAATTATGTACATAAATCTAATTGGTTTCGTACACCATGGGCCCTTCATCGTGAATTGAATCGATCAGCTTCACTTATTGAACAAATCACTGGAGTCCGTCCCATTTTTTATCGACCTCCTTGGGGTTTACTGAACTTATTTGACTTTGGATTACGAAAACATTTTCAAATTATACTGTGGTCCCTAATGGTTGGCGATTGGAAAAGTAAGGGAGGAAGCGAGAGAATTAAGAAAAATTTACTTCAAAACATAAAAGACGGGGATATTATTCTGTTACATGATAGTGGAGATACATTGGGTGCTGATATCGATGCTCCATCGTTTACAATCGAAGCACTGGAATATGTTTTCCAAAATGTTCTCCACAAAGGATATCACTGTATAAGAGTAGATGAAATGGTGAAAAAAAAATTCTTCCCTCCAATTGCTTCTTCACAAAGCCATTCTGGCGCAGAACAATATGTGCAAAAGAACCAATTGGGTTCATAGTTTTCACAGCCTTAGAGTTGAAAGTAACCTGATCAAAGTGAGTTTGATCAGGTTACTTTTTTAAAGACTAGAAAGAAGATACAGAGTTCTAGAAAGATGACCAAGTTGGAAACAATCACAAAGTAGTCAAAGATTAAAAAGATAACCAATAAGACAAATAATAGACCCAAATGGGAAAACTTTAGTTTATGCTCTTCGATTCGATATTGATGAAACACCAAAATGGTAGAGATTACATACAGGAATACGATAGAAAAAGTTAACACCAATAAAAATTTGTAATCCATCTTGTATAAAGAAGATAGTTGCAAAAGTGCCGCAATAACACTTAAAGATAGATAAATAAATAAGTGACCATAAATGATAGATTGACCGGATGAAGCTATTTGCTTATCTAACTTTTCTTCCAAATTATCATAATATTGCCACCACATAACAATTACGATAATAAATGAGAGTAAAGCAAATGCAATTGTCCTCCAATTTAGATCTTCTATGTTAAGAATTGCAATCAAACTAACGATAGATTCACCAAATAAAATGATTGTAAATAAACCAAACCGCTCGAACAAGTGTCCGAGATGAGTAGGCACCCTTTTTAAATATTTGCGTCCAAACACAGGAATGAATACATCAATAAATATTCCTAAATACAAAACGAAATATCTTAACCATGAATCAAAAAATAAAGAACATAAAGAAATCAAAATGCCGATGAAAAAGCCATAACCTAAATATGCTGCTGTCTGTTTGCGTACACCTTTTTCCTTACGACTAATCCATAAATACTGGAGTGAAGTAAGAAAACGAATCCCAACATATCCAATGAGAAAAGTAAAATAATAGGTGTCAAAATCGACATGGAGGCTTGCAGTCATCAATAGAACAAAAAACATTTGCACTATCATAAATAAACGATGCCTAACTGTATCCTCTCCAAATCTGTTCATAAAAAGAGATTGCCCAACCCACGCCCACCAAATAGGAACAAACATCAACAAAAATTTTAATAAATATTCGAATGGAATCTTACCATGATGTTCATGTAGTAATACATGGGTCGTTTTTGCAATAGCTGCTACAAAAATGAGATCATAGAAAAGTTCCAGCCAAGTAACCTTTTTGTCCATCCTTCCTCCCTCGACGCTGTAATCATTCGAGCAGTTACACAAATGATTAATTGTCTTTTTCTTTTTAACTGTAGTATTTTAACGATTGTATCATTTCATACTTACGATGAAATTTCTAGCCTATCGATTATCGTGCAAGAACCATAACAGTTTTCCATAACAAGCAAAAAAACGACAGTTGCTTATTTTGAGGCATCTTGCTCCTCCCTCCCCACATCACCATCTATTTGTTATAATGGCAATAATTAGAATGATCAAGGAGAGACAACTGTTATGATCACAAAATTATATGCCAAAAATAAATTAACACCGGATGAATTATCTTACTTAGAAAAACTGGTCAAAGAATGTATTTTATTTTTCACCAAACACCTTTTATGCAAAGGCAGTCCAATCTTAAACCCTCCATCTAATAGGGAATATGTGAAAACAACTAACCAATTAAATGCTTTGAAGAACCTAAAAGAAAAGTTTCAACTTCGTAAATTAGAAAGAATAAACACAATAGAGTTTCAAAGCCTTACAAAATTAGTTGATGAAAGATTAGAAACACTAGAGTTTGAGTCTCAGAAACTTTCTTTCGAAGCTGCATTTGCTGAGCAGACAGAACGAATAGAAATAAACAAATTACTAGATAAATACATAGAAGAAGAAATAAAACTGAAAATTATACAATCTAAATTACAACCTTAATGGGCAATTTACTTATTGTTATCATATACCCTGTGAATTATTTTAAAAATGCATGAAAGTGAGTTATATTTTTCCTATACCAAATGAAATAAATGTAAACTAGAATGATAGCAACAGTTCGTGTGAAAACAGCAGGAGTGATTATTTTGGAATTTCATACAATTTTAGCGTTTAGTCGTCATTTAAATCCACTAAACTGGTATATCCGTGCGATTTTCTTAATCGTCAGCTGTTATTTTGCTTATAAACGCCACTGGCTAGGATTAGTTATTACCTTTCTTTTTATGACTTTTAGTATAGTAGGCTTAATTGCAAATGGAACGTTCGATAACCTCCACATGCAAGCAGGTCTTGAATATGAAAAAATAATATTCCACAGCCCTCTCTCTGATTTGGTTATAGCCATTCTATATCTTATATTTGCTGTATTTTTGTGTTTGGCTTTTTGGAAACACTCCATTAAATTAGGTCTTATCATATGGAATATATACTTAGTTGGAAAAATTGTATTGGGATATATTTATATGGGAGATAGTGCATGGACTACTATCAGCTATACCATTTTCGGTTTCATCATCGTAAATCGAATTGGACTTTACTTGTTACGACAGAACAGAAAAAAAAATCTTCCTAAAACAAATCATCATAACTCAAAATATTAACAGCGATCCCCTTAACCAATTGGTAAGGGGATCTTCCTATATGCACATGTTGAGACATTTGAAATAAGAAAATATGGTAAAGTTTCGTCGTAAATTTGCATATCCATGTTCTTAACAATCAAAATTTAGCTTCCCAACTTAACTAATTTCTGACAGTCAACATCAACCAACTATATACAAGTACTCCTGAAAGGATACGTTTTCATGCGAGGTTTTTCGCTATCTCGATCAACCAAAACATATATCCTATTTTCTCTTGTAATGCTTGGCTTGTTTATTACAATGTTTGGGAAGATTTCCACTGAACTAGCAGAAGGAAAGCTTTACCACTTGGACCAAACCATCATCAATTGGCTGCACACTTTTTACCCTTATCTAAATAAACCGATGAAGTTTATTACCTTTTTCGGGTCAAATGAAGGCATATTTTTACTCCTTATCATTTTTTCGACTCTATTCATTTGGATGCAAAAAAGACTGGAGGCTTTTTTTCTCATAATTGGAATAGTAGGAGCACAGTATTTCAATCTCCTTTTGAAATCCATATTCCATCGTCAACGTCCAGATTTGGATCGAATACTAATAAATTCAGGTTTTAGTTATCCGAGTGGTCATTCGATGCGGTCGATTATTTTTTATGGCATGTTATGTGTTTTGTTTGTTACAGCTATGAAATCAAATTCTGCTAAAGCTTTTATTATCATAAACACTTCTATTTTCGTTACCATGATTGGGATTGGTAAAGTTTATTTTGGAGTTCACTATCCAAGTGATATTTTAGGTGGGTATGCTGTTGGAGGAGCTTGGTTAACCATTTGCCTCATAGGGTTAAAAATAGCAAAAGACATAGAAAATCAAATAAACCATTCCTAGGCCAAGATATATAGCATTTACGCACCATATGTTAATCATTCACTTCTCTGTGAATTTCTCCTTTTTTCCTTTTGTCTATTTTTTTACTTGCTGAAAGAAAAGAGATGTGATAATTTGAGAGAAATTAACATTTAAAATCACACTATACTTATAGAAATTATAAGCATTAAAGGAGTGCACATCATGGGTCGGGAATTTTTAGACATCTTTGAGGGTTGGGCAGAAAAATATGATTCTTCGGTTTCTGGACAGGATGAAGAGTACAAGGAAGTGTTTGAACAGTATGAAGCTATTTTGCAGAATACAGCAGAGTTAGCATTTGGAAATGTGTTGGAGTTCGGGGTTGGAACAGGAAATTTAACAATAAAACTCCTTAACAACAATTTAAATATATATGGAATTGAGCCCTCGAAACCAATGAGGGATCTAGCGGTGGAAAAACTAGGTAATCGTATATCCATACAAGATGGGGATTTCCTCCAATTCCCACAACCGGATGTTCAAATCGATAGCATTGTAAGCACATATGCATTTCACCATCTAACCGATGCAGAAAAAGAAGAAGCCATTGAAAAGTATGGGGAGTTTCTTCAATCTGGCAGCAAAATACTATTCGCTGACACCATGTTTGAAAATGAAAAAGCATTTATGGATACGATTAAGCACGCAAAACGGCGTGGATTTCATCATTTAGCCGAAGATTTACAAAGGGAGTACTATACAACCATTCCCGTGTTGCGTAACATTTTAGAAAAACATGGATTTGACGTGACCTTTACTCGTTATAATCATTTTGTGTGGTTATTACATGCAACGAAAAAATTATAAAACCAAGTGCAGTCTTGCCGTTTTTGTTTTTTTGATACTCATTAATTATATAAATCGAATATTGCTCTATTACTTTTATATGTCCGGCTACACTGGACTTTTATTTTTACAGTTTCATCTTTTTTCTGCTCAATAATTAGCTTTTATACTCTACTTGTAGGAAAATTCGTTTTATAATAGAATACTCAATGAACAGGAGTGTAGCTCAGTGGTAGAGCAACACCCTTGCGAGGGATGCGGGTCAGTGGTTCAAGTCCACTCTTCCTGTTCACGCGTGGATGGTCTCAGGATCATCCACGCACCAAGATTTTTTTATTAGACATATCGAGATAATTGTGACGATAAAGTTGATTTTGCTATAGTGATTTTCAACCTGTTTGATAATAACGCAAAGAATCCCGAACCAAATGGTATCGGGATTTTTTATATTTAACAAAAACCAAAGTGAGTATACAGGCTCCATTTCCCTAGCTGCAATAAGACCTAAGCGCTTAACACAATAAACATCAGGATGAAACGTTTTTTCACCCCTCTAAATAAGCATAAAAAAGTTGATAACGAACCAAAGGGGAATTGTACGCCTTCCTAAGATTGTTTCATTAATCTTCCTAGCATGGCTAATTAAACAAACTGATCCTGGATCAATTTCATGTTTCCCTCCGGGCAAATTGATTACAAATCCTTAGGAAGTGGAACTTACTTTACTTTTTTAGCCAAAAAAAACCTTCTTCTCTTATTAAGTGTTTTACGCTGAATGAAAAATGAAGATTGTATGAATACCTATTGATCTATTTTTCTTAAGAAGATTACTCATGAGTTTCTATCAAAAAATATAAATGGATCTAACATTGGACTTGCGATAAATGCTGTTCAAACATATCAATGATTTCAAGGAATCTCTCCGCTTCCCGGAAAACATGATCTGCTAATAATGGATGAATAATACTTTTGATCCGACACTGTTCGATTAAATCACGTGCGGTTTTCTTGAAGTCTCGTAAGGATTGTACGGAAACACGATTTTGATCAAGAAACTGCCCAAGCAATGGAACTGTTTGTGATTGAGGTCGCATGGATTCTAAATCTTTTGCTTGAAAGAGTAACTGATCAAAATCGTGACTAAAATTCCTCGCAGTTTCCCCTAATTTTCGTTCAGAAGGATCTAGTAAATGACCAATAAATTTTGCATGGTCAGCCATAATACGTAAGAAGAATACATTCTCATCAATAATAGCGTCTTGTAATGGAGCTAAATTCCCTTTATTCAGTTGCTTTAATCTTCTTCGAAAGTAATTTGCTTCTCTGCTTGTATGGTCAATTAGTAATGGAAAGTTATTTTGGCCTGGAAGTTTGCAACAAATGACCAAACCTAATACTTTTCTTTTAAATGCCCAAATGCCAGTAGCAGCAACAATAACTTTTGAATTAAAACTTTTTATTTTCTTTGGATCAGTTTCCAATGAGAATGCATGGGCTCTATTTTCTATGTCTTCGAATACGGCATAATAATAATCCGCTTCTTGGATTAGTTTGGTCCTCACATCGAAATCCTAACTTGAGAAAAAGGGAGTGCTCCTTCATAATACGTGCCCAAAAACGAATCTCATCTAGTGAACGAGCTACAAAAAGATCAGACATCCACCTACCTCCATCTTCATGGCTTTCGTTTTTCTGTATTACCGCTTCCATATATGAAAAAATTCTCTTCCTTATCTTTATGAAAGAAGACAATGAAAAAGAATTAGATAGGAAATAGGATAAAGAATTACCTTAGTTTCCTTGTATATATCTGAACGAAGACCAATGGCACATAGGTAAAAGTAAGATATGATTCGTCTCGATTTTCTTTCCCAATATTGCACAGGAAAGATCTATAATTTATTCTTATACTTATTCTTTTGGTTGATTAACTTAAACTATTCGACGAATTATTTAAAAATCTAGTGTTGGATATTGAAAAGTTGATGAAGTCTTATTGAAGGCAAGCATTATATTAGATTTTATTTGGAGGTATAGACAATGAAAGCAATGGTTATTAAAAGGTATGGGAGAGTCCCAGTAACTTTAGCAGATATGCCCTTACCTGACGTTGGAGATTATGAGGTTCTCGCGGAAATTCATGCCGCTAGCATAAATCCTGTTGATTTTAAGATCCGTGATGGAAATGTAAAATTACTGATTAAACATAAGATGCCACTTATTCTAGGGAATGATTTTGCTGGAGTCGTAGCAAAGGTTGGAGCAAAAGTGACTCGTTTTAAAGTTGGAGACGAAATTTATGGTCGTCCACGCAAAAGTAAAATCGGTACTTTCGCAGAATACATCTCCATTCATGAAAACGATATAGCTCTAAAACCTAAAAATTTGAGTTTGGAGGAAGCAGCATCGATTCCACTCGTAGGTCTCACCTCATACCAAGCGTTACATGACATCCTACAATTACAAAAAGGACAGAAAATTTTGATTCATGCTGGAGCTGGTGGTGTAGGTACATTTGCTATTCAATTGGCCAAATTAATGGGAGCAACTGTTGCGACTACTGCCAGTGAAGCTGGTATTAATTTAGTAAAATCTCTTGGTGCAGATAAAATTATTAATTACAAAACAGAAAAATTCGAAGATATACTGAAAGATTATGATGCAGTATTTGATACACTCGGAGGAAAAATCATAGAAAAATCATTCCACGTTATAAAAAGCGGAGGGAAAATTGTTTCTGTTTCAGGATTACCAAATGCCCGTTTTGCTAAAGAAAATGATTTAGGACTCATTAAACAAATCTTGTTTTCAGTAGTCAGTCACAAACTTTCTAAATTTGAAAAGAAGCATAATGTACAGTATACATTTTTGTTTATGAAGCCTAGTGGAAAACAATTAAGCATTATTGCAAACTTTATTGAATCTGGAGAAATCAAACCTGTGATTGATAGAGTTTTTAGCTTTGAAGATACCCAGAAGGCACTTGAGTATTCGGAATCAGGAAGAGCAAAAGGGAAAATAATTATAAAAATTAGATAAAATATCTGTCCATTCAATAACTGCGATAAAAACGATCTCCTTCTTATTTGACTGGCAATATCATGCAATTTAAATCACTTATCACTAGTGTTAAAAGCTATAATATAAGTAAGAAGGGGGCGTTTTCATGATCGGAAGTTTACTAAATCAACGATATCGGGTTATGGATGTGCTTGGTAAAGGTGGGATGGCTGCGGTTTATTTAGCTGAAGATCAAGTTTTAGAAAGAAGAGTGGCAGTGAAAATTCCCTTTGCCACTACAGATAAACTATTGGATCAACGCTTTTTTCGAGAAGCGACGAACTTAGCTAAAATGTCCCATCCGAATATTGTAAATATTCATGATGCAAATTTGGATCAAGATTTTCCTTTTATTGTGATGGATTATGTCGATGGTGTCTCCATAGATAGAAGGATCGCAAACAAGAAGCCTATGCCAGTGCTTGATGTATTACATATCATGTTTCAAATATGCAGCGGATTAGCCTATGCACATGAGAAAGGGATTATTCATCGCGATATCAAACCTTCTAATCTCTTGATGACGAGTTCAGGAGACATTAAAATATCTGACTTCGGTATAGCTCGTCGAATGGAATCGGACACCGTATTCACACAAACGGGAGAACTTGTAGGAACGGCATTTTATTTTTCGCCTGAACAAGCGCGGAATAAGGAAGTTACACAAAAGTCCGATATCTACTCTCTTGGCATTGTGTTATACGAACTATTAACAGGAAAGCGTCCTTTTACCGCAAATGATTTTGTTGGAGTTGCGATGATGCATATACTGGAACCTATCCCTGATCCAAGACAAATCAATCCGGATATTCCCACTCCCCTCTACCTAGTAATCAAAAAAGCAACCGAAAAAGAACCAGAGAAGCGATATGAGCATGTAAGGGACATGTTTGATGATTTACAGCATGTTCTTCTCCAAATGGAAGGATCAGAACGATATTTTAAATTGGATAATGCAGATGAATCAGCAGTATCGATAGAAATAGAAAGGCGCAGCGAAACAAACATCCCAGTGTCCGCAAAGGCTGATGATGCAAAAGCAATGCTTCAGTTAGGACTGAATTTGATTGATGAGGGGCATCAAGAACGGGATATTGAAAAAGGAGAACAGTGGTTACGAACAGCTGCAAAAGCTGGAAATGTGGAGGCTATGCTTCATTTAGGAATGCTCTTGATGAAAGGAGAGAACCTAGAACAGGATATTGAAAAAGGAGAACAGTGGTTACGGGCTGCTGCTAAGGCTGGAAATGTGGAGGCTATGCTTCATTTAGGAGTTCACTTGATTGAAGGAGAGCATCTAGAGCGGGATATTGAAAAAGGAGAACAGTGGTTACGGGCTGCTGCTAAGGCTGGAAATGTAGAGGCTATGTTTTATTTAGGAATGCACTTAATTGAAGGGGATCATTTTGAACAGGATATTGAAAAAGGGGAACAATGGTTACGGGCTGCTGCTAAGGCTGGAAATGTAGAGGCTATGCTTCATTTAGGAATGCTCTTGATGGATGGGGAGCATCTAGAACAGAATGGGACGGAAGGAGAGCTATACTTACGAGCCGCTGCAAAAAAAGAGAATGTGGAAGCTATGTTTTACTTAGGAGTGCACTTAATTGAAGGGGAGCATCTAGAACAGGATATTATTGAAGGAGAACAGTGGTTACGCGATGCCGTACGGAAAGAGAATGCAGAGGCTATGTTTCTGCTTGGAAAGTATTTAATGGAAGGAGAGCATCTCCAACAGAATGTGACAGAAGGAGAACGATGGTTACGTGCCTCTGCCGAGAAAGGTTATGCAGAAGCAATGAAAGAGTTAGGATGGTATTTAAAAAAAGGAATGCATTTAGAACAAGATATTATCGAAGGAAAACAGTGGTTAATAGCCGCTGCCAAAGCTGATCCTAGTTCGATGTGCTTTTTAGCATTAGATTTGATTGAAGGAAGACGGATAGAACAAAATATTGTGGAAGGAGAGTTATACTTACGAGCTGCTGCGGAATCTGATCCGTATGCGATGTACCAATTAGGAAAACATTTGATGGAAGGGGAGCATTTAAAACAGAATATCTCGGAAGGGGAGAAGTTCTTACGGGATGCTGCGGAATCTTACCCATTTGCGATGTACTGGTTAGGGAGGTGTTTGGTTGAAGGGGATTATCTGAAACAGGATATTATGGAAGGAAAACAGTACTTACAAGCAGCTGCGGAATTGGAAGATGTTCCATACGCGATGAAGTATTTAGGAAAGCATTTGATTGAAGGAGAGTATCTGGAACAAAATATTGGGGAAGGAGAACGGTGCTTACGTTCGGCTGCTAAAAAGGACCCTGCTTCGATGCACCTGTTAGGAACATATTTGATAAGTGGAGAGTATCTAGAACAGAATATTACGGAAGGAAAAAGATACTTACATGCGGCTGCAAAAGCGAACATGTTGTATTCGTACTTTTTAGGCAGAGATTTAATAGAGGGAAATTGGTATCACCTAAAACAAGATGTAGTAGAAGGAGAACAATGGTTACGTGCCGCTGCAAAAGCTGAAAATCAATTTGCGATGTTCCTGTTAGGAAAGTATTTGATTGAAGGAAAGTATCTTCTAAACCAGAACATTTCCGAAGGAGAACAATGGCTACGTGCTGCTGCTAAAACAGAGAATGATGAGGCTATGTGTTATCTAGGAAAACACTTGATTGAAGGAAAATATCTTAAACAGAATATTATCGAAGGAGAGCGATGGTTACGGGCTGCTGCTAAATCTCAGAACGATGAGGCAATGTATTGTCTAGGGAAGTATTTGGTAGTAGGTAAGTATCTAGAACAGAATATTACAGAAGGAGAGCGATGGTTAGCTGCTGCAAAAAAAAGGAATGATGAGGAAGTATACTCTTCATCAAATGGAGAATCGATTGAAGATACTCTCGGATGGATAGCCTTCTGGATACTCATTATCTACCTCCTTCATAAGTATCTAAATTAATAAGACCGAATTTATAGAATACCGAAACACATAGTATTTAGCATATATACTCTCCTTTCCTGCTGGTAATATCATGCAAGTTAACTCTCCTATTAGTACAATTAAAAGTTATAATATTAAGTAAAAAGGGGGAATTTTCATGATCGGAAGTCTGCTAAATCAACGATATCAGATTATGGATGTGATTGGTAAAGGCGGGATGGGTGCGGTTTATTTAGCTGAAGACCACATCTTAGAAAGAAGAGTAGCAGTGAAAGTCCCCTTTTCCGATGCAGCGAAACTATTGGATCATCGCTTTGATCGAGAAGCAAAGCTGTTAGCAAAACTACCCCACCCAAATATTGTAAATATTTATGATGCAAATATGGATCAGGATATCCCTTTTATGGTGATGGAGTATGTCGATGGTGTCCCCATGGATAGATGGATCGCAAACAACAAACCGATGCCGGTAATCGATGTATTACATATCATGTTTCAAATATGCAGCGGGTTAGCCTATGCACATGAAAATGAGATCATTCATCGTGATATCAAACCATCGAATATCTTGATGACGAATTCAGGAGGAATTAAAATCTCTGACTTCGGCATAGCTCGTCGAATGGCATCGGATACCGCATTCACACAAACAGGAGAACTTATCGGAACGATGTTTTATTTTTCGCCTGAACAAGCTCAAAATAAAGATGTTACACACCAGTCTGATATCTACTCTCTTGGCATTGTGCTATACGAGCTATTGACGGGACAGCGTCCTTTTACCGCAAATGATTATATTGCAGTTGTAATGATGCATCTATTGGAACCCATTCCTGATCCAAGACAAATCAACCCGGATATTCCCACTTCCCTCTTCCAAGTAATCAAAAAAGCGACAGAAAAAATACCGGAAAATCGATATCAGCATGTAAGGGATATGTTTGATGATTTACAGCATGTTCTTCTCCAATTGGCGGGCTTAGACAATAATCCTGAAGCAGACAATGCAATTGAAGCAGCAGTATCGATAGAAATAGAAAGACACAGCGAAACAAACATCCAAGCTGAAAATGCAGATGATGTAAATGCAATGTTCCAGTTAGGATTGGATTTGTTAGATGGAAAACAGCTAGAACAGAATACAAAGGAAGGAAAACAATATTTACGAGCCGCTGCAAAAGCTGGGCATGGAGAGGCTATGCTGCGGTTAGGATGTCACTTGTTAGAGGGGGCACCTCTGGAACAGAATATAAAGGAAGGAGAGCAGTGGCTGCAAACTGCTGCAAATGCTGAGAATAAAGAAGCCATGTACTCCTTAGGAATGTATTTGATCAAAGGAGAGTATCTCGAACAGAATTTGAAGGAAGGAGAGCGGTGGTTACTAGCAGCTGCAAAAGCTGGGTATACAGAGGCCATGTACTCTTTGGGAAAGTATTTGATAAATGGAGAGTATCTCAAACAAAATAAAAAGGAAGGAGAACGATGGTTACAAGCTGCTGCAAATGCTGGAAATAAAGAGGCAGCAAAAATATTAAGCGATCGTAAAGAGACTGTGCTTTTATGTGTTTTTGTATTTTTTATGTTCTTTATGTACCTTATTGTTAAGTTTCATTAATAAGACAGAATTTGAGGAATATCTGACTTTTCAAGTAATCGTTCTATGAACCTCCTTCACTTACGCTAGCGCTTGGAGGTGGAACAAAATAATCCTTTCTTATTTTTGGTAACGAAACTTATTTTGGAATTAATAAAATTATTGTTCTGCTGCTTGTAACATTTGGGAGACGGTTACAAACTGATATCCTCGTTTTTTTAATTCTGGCAGGATTTCTTTTAAAGCCAATACTGTTTTCTCGTTCATATCATGAAACAAAATAATATCTCCATTACTAGCATTCCTTAGAACCTTATTTACAATAGATGATTTTTTTGTCCGATTACTCCAATCCTTTGTATCTTGATCCCAACTCCACATAATCATCCTAAGTTGATTTTTCTTTGCAATGCTCACCACTTGATCATTGTATACTCCACCTGGAGGCCGAAATAAATAAGGTTTCGTTCCAGTAACTTGTTCTATAGCTGTCTGAGTCATCTTTATTTCTTTGTCTAATTTTTCACCCGTTAATCGATTCAAATCGAAGTGGAAATAAGTATGGTTGGCAATTTCATGACCTTGTACCACAATAGATTTAGCGATCTTTGGATATCGATTTACTTTATTGCCTAAACAAAAAAAGGTGGCTTTCGCTTGGTATTTTTGAAGAAGAGAGAGAAGTTTTCCTGTGGTTCTCGAACTCGGACCATCGTCAAAGGTTAATGCAATCCACTTTTTATGTATGGGTTTATCCCAAAAGATTTCCTTATGGGTCTCATAATATTTTCGATCTTTAGGAGGATCATCTGCATATGCAAGATGACTAGTTAAACCTGTATTGTTTATCGTAATAAATAGAAGTATGCCAATAATCAACCATTTCATAGTAACTTTTGCTCCATCTCTAATTGTATGAAAGTAGTATGTCCATTTCCCCTAAAAGAATGCCATACATCACAAAAATCCCGTACCAAAAGGTACCGGGATCTTTTACAGAGGAAATCGAACATATTTAAGTCTAAAATATTCTCTGAATGATAAAACTACAAGATTACCAACGAATACAAGTACAAGAAGTCTAACCATCATGATTGATCTAGACTTGCCTGACTGATTTTATTCCGCGAACTGAATTGGTTAAAACGAGCAGAACCTGCAAAAAACGCAGCAACTAACCCAAGCAAAGCAAATCGAAAGAATAAAGCCATGGTTCATCGTATGTCCGAGTGTCTCTCTGGGTAACTCTTGAATGTGTAAAGGAATTCGCGCTCCTTGGTGTATTAGAAGCTCAGGATTGGTAAGAGATCCAATCTGGTCAGACGGAATATGATATTGTGATGCTGCATTCTAGAGAAAGGTAAAATGGGTTCTTTGGCTCTTTTTTCAATTTGAATGAATACCACTTCGTTTCTTGTTAATTCATTACAGAACCAGCAATTTCGTTTTTCATATCCTTACGAGTAATGGACAGAAAACCTACAAGCACCAAGATAACTATGGTCATTGCAAGACTGACAATACCTTCTCCCCATCCCAAACCTCCACGGCCCGTTGAAACCGAGATCCAATCCGAGAAAGAGGCACCTACAGGACGCGTCATGATATATGCAAACCAAAAGGCTAAGATCTGGTTCAGACCAAATAACCAATAGCCTACTGCTGGTATAATCAGGAAGACAGTGAACACTACTCCTGAAGAAAAATAGCCCAAGTGCATAGTGGATGCTGTCATATCTCCTGCAGCGGTACCTAGTGCAAATGTGATAAGCACCGTAGCCCAGTAAAATAGTTCACGTCGACGAGTATAGATACTGTGTATAGAGAGAGTTCTCTCTTTCGCATACCAAATGGAAAAGAGAACAATCATTACAATGATAAAAAAGATAGTGGATACCACATATGGGATACCTATGGCAACATGGATTACATCAGCAGCCATCGTCCCAAAAATACTTACCATCACAACGACTAACCAGTAAATCCATGCCACATATTTTTTTACGGAAAATTGCAGGATCAAAGAAACGACTAAGGCAATCCCTGTTAGCCCAACGGCAATCATGGGATTGATACTTTTGACTAGATAATCAGAAAATACTTCGCCCATTCCAGTAGTCAGTACTTTGGTTAACCAGAAGTAGGCTGTAATCTCGGGAACCTTTGTAAAGATTTGCATTCCCTGTTGCATGTTGTTAGATACAGATTTATTCATTTGTAGTTTTTTCCTCCGAATTTATACGAAATATATCCTTTATTCTCTGGAGTTCGTCCTATGAAAACGATTTGACTGTAAATTATTATTTACAGATTGAAAGATGGAGGAGAGGTTATGCTCCACCCTCTCCTAAGCGATTCTAAAGTCAACTGATTAACGAACAAGAAGCTGTTCCGTTTTGTTGGAATCATCTATTTTCGTCTTGGTTAGGTAGATGACTAAACTCAAGATGATGACAAGAAAAATAGCACTAGTTCCCGTTGTACCCAAACCAAGTCCTCCGTCGCTTCGAGGCTGGGATAGAAAATCTCCAACAGAGGCGCCAAAGGGGCGGGTCAAGATGTATGCAATCCAGAAGGATAACACTGCATTTAATTTAAAGCGATAGTGGGCGATGGTTACCACTAGAATTACGGCAGCAAACATGAGCGCTGATACCCAGTAACCTAGATCAAACCCTTCCGATATCAGATCGCCAGCAGCAGTACCAAGAGCAAAGGTAAACAAGATAGCTAGCCAGTAAAATGCTTCTCGCTTCGTAGTATTTATGGAGTGAATGGATAGAGTCCTCTCACTTGCATACCAAATGATAAATGTTGCTGCCATTAAGATGAAAAAGAAAGTTGTTGTTGTTTCGAGTGATACTCCATAATTGTCTGTGAGATTGTCTGAACCCAGCGTGCCAACAACACTGATTAGTACGACAGTGAGCCAATAAATACTCGGTATATATTTTTTTGCTCGAAACTGTAAGAACAGGGTGATAAGCAAGAGCCCACTCATAACAAAAGTTGTGTTCGTCAAACCAAAACCCAGTGTTTCATTCAGAAAGTCTGCCGCAGTCTCCCCAACCGTGGTGGCCATGATTTTAATAATCCAGAAGAAAATCGTAACCTCGGGAACCTTGTTCCAAATTTCCTGAATTCGTGATGAGCTAGTCGGTATATCACTGGACATTTTATGTGATCCTCCTTTGTTCATTCATATATCACTAGTTATTTCTCACTGAAAGACTATAAAACAGAAGACTGAAAAACACATGAAAAAAACAAAAAAAATTAGACATAATTACTGTCTAACTCAATTCTAAAAAACTTACCCTTTTTGAAGTGGGATGATAATGGTAAATTTACTTCCAACATTTTGTTTACTAGAAACTTTAATTGTTCCATGTAATGCTTCGATAATCGATTTACCGATGGATAAACCTAAACCTGAACTTCCAGTTTGCCGTGAACGGCTTTTATCTGCTCGATAAAATCGGTCAAAAATACGTTTCTGTTGCTCAAAAGAAATGCCAATTCCATTATCCTGAACAATAATAGAAAGTATCTCATTTTTTCGTTCGTATGAGATACTTACATAACCACCATTTGGCGTATATTTTAATGCGTTATCAATGAGAATATACAGCAATTGCTTTACTTTTTCTTTGTCTGTGTAAATTGGTAATGGATTTTGTGTAAGTAAATCTAATCTTATTTCCTTTGATTCGGACAACCGTTGGAATAAGCGAATAATTTGTTGCATCAGAGTGAGTAGATCAAAATTCTCTTTTATCGTTGGTTGTTCACCTAAATCGGAACGGATTAAATATAATAAATGGTTCACTAGTTGTGTTGTGCTTCTTACTTCTTCTTGCAGATCGGATAAGATATTTTTGGAGATTGGCGAGAAACGTTTGGCTTCTTCAAATTCGATTGTCTCTAGTCCTGATTGCAACACACTTAAAGGAGTTCTTAATTCATGGGAAACATTAGCGATAAACTCAGACTGTAACGTATATGCTTTAATTATTGGCTTAATTGCTTGCTTTGTCATGGTTCGTCCAACAAGTAGGGCAATCACAAAAAAGAGAAGCGAAATTCCTAACAGGATAAATAAAAAGTGGTAATACATGGTGATCAAATAGGTGATATCTTTCCCGATGTAAATCGTTCCTTTGCGTTCGCCATTTTGATAAACATTTTGTGAAACAAGAAATAGATAATAAGAGTCCTTTTCGGACAATTCAATCCTCAAAAATTTGAATTCCATTTTGTCTGGTTTCCAATTTGCTACGTTTTTTAAGATAGGCTTACGGATTTTTGATGAAAACTCATCAATGATGATAAGGTTATGATTGAATTTTAGAAAATAAGTTAGAAAAATTCCTTTTGTTCTATTTATACTAGGAACTGGAATATTATCTTTGTTTTGCTCTCTTGGATATTCATCTATATCTATCTTGAGCTCATTAATCTCTTGTTTACCGAGATCAAACAATTCCATTCTCTGTTCCTGATAAATAATAAGAAAGAGAACAATACTTATTACAACATTAAAAAGTAATAAGAAAATAATTAACATCCCACTATTATATTGTGTAAGCTGTTTTCTAGTAGAAGAAAATAGATTCAAATTATGCTTCAATAGAGTATCCTACTCCCCGAATATTACTAATCATTGTTTGCTTTCCAGGCTCATCAATTTTTTTTCGCAACAATTTGATGTAGGCATCTACAGAGTTAAATCCTACATTTGCATGATAACCCCATACACGATCAAGAATTACTTCACGAGTTAAAACTTGACCTTTGTTACGAATCAATAAATCTAGTAAATCGAACTCACGTGGAGTTAGCGTAGTTTCAGTTCCATTACGATATAATATACGTTTCGTACGGTCAATTTTGAGATTTCCTAACGAGACAACATCCTCATACAATGGGGCATAGTTTCTTCTCGTAAGGACACGGATACGGGCAAAGAGTTCCTCCAATTCAAACGGTTTCGTTAGATAATCATCAGCACCTGAATCAAGCCCTTCTACACGATCCAAAACGTTATCTTTGGCTGTTAACATTAAGATAGCTCCTGCATAGCCATTTTGTCTTAGTTTTTGGCATACAGAGATTCCATCTAGTTTAGGGATCATCCAATCCAATATGATTAAATCATAATGGGAGGCAAGGGCATATTCATAAGCTTCCATTCCGTTCGTATACCACTCTACAGAATACCCTTCTTTCACTTTTAACATATGTTCTAATATTTTGCCTAGACGATGATCATCTTCGGCTAATAGGATCTTCATAAGGTCTCTCCAATCTTTAGTTAAGTAAAACCAAATGATATCTGCAATAGCAGCTGTTAATTTAAATCATATCCAAATTAGGATTTGATTATTGCGACAGATTTGGCACTCCCACCAGTACGAAGTTTTACCGAATCATTGAACAGTATCCCCTTACAAAAATATGTGTTCATGACATCCGGCGAGCTCATGCTATTTTAAAGTTGAAACAGCAAAATTGTTTCGGAACTAAATCATGCAAACACAAGAATTAAAATGGACACATATAGCCACACCTTACTCAATATACAACAAGAAACTGCTGAGGGCTTTGAGCAATTGCTAACAGAAAACCAACCGAAAAATCACAAAAACTTCAGTGTACTAAAGATTTGTATTTCGTTTGCAGTTCTACATTTCCTCTATTTTCTTTGTATCTCTAAAAATCAAAAACCCCTTGATATACAAGAGGTTTGGGTGGCCGAGTATAGCGGCATTCAACCGCTAACCTCTACACTACCAGTGTAACTCACTATATGATTTTAGTTTAACCTAGTATACATATGTCAATTGTTGTACAGGATTTCGAGGTTTCACTTAACAAGCCTTATTCACACTGTTCCCTCACGTGATTCTGCAATTTGCTTAGTATGCTTTATCCCCCACTCCATCATTTGCTTTATAATCGGAGCCAATGTCTGCCCAAATTCAGTCAAAGAATATTCCACTTTTGGCGGCACTTGCTTATATATCTCTCGATGTATGATTCCGTCCCGTTCCAACTCGCGAAGCTGCAAGGTGAGCATCCGTTGCGTAATTCCAGGTATTAACCGGCGAAACTCATTAAAACGCTTTTTTCCTGCCAAAAGGTGATAAAGAATAATACTTTTCCATTTTCCCCCCATCACATCGATCGTTACCTCAACCGGGCAAGCATATCCATATGGCTCCCAACTTGATAAGCCTTGAAATTCCAATTCCATCCCCCCATAAGTATAAAAAATGATACTATACAACAAAAATGTGCCTACTTTTAAATATGTATTGTACTCATTACAATAGACTTTGTAAAGATTCTTCGACTGAATAAAAGGTCTTTAAAATAAATCACTATCCAAACTAATAAAAAGAAAGGATCTGATTACGATAGAAACAAAACAAGTTAGAAAAGAACAAATTCTCGAAACCTATCATTTTCGCCATGCTTGTAAAGAATTTGATCCACTGAAAAAAATCTCGGATGAAGATTTTGATTTTATTTTAGAAACAGGGCGATTATCACCCAGTTCCTTTGGATTTGAACCATGGAAATTTGTCGTTGTCCAAAACGAACTTTTACGTGAAAAACTACGAACTGTCACTTGGGGAGGACAGCGTCAACTTCCA
This sequence comes from Shimazuella sp. NTD250, assembly GCF_059510375.1. Taxonomy (NCBI): domain Bacteria; kingdom Bacillati; phylum Bacillota; class Bacilli; order Caryophanales; family Thermoactinomycetaceae; genus Shimazuella; species Shimazuella sp. NTD250. Next base: position 883,017 of record NZ_JCAJZS010000001.1, read on the forward strand.
ACCGCTAGTCACTTTGTCATCATACTAGCGAGAACAAAAGAAGATATGCACTATGATTCTGCTTATATTCAATATATGAACAGAGAAATCCAGAAGTTGCCAGAAAAAAACATTAACGGGAAATACGAAGCTTTGAAAAAATTTCAGGAGTCCGACTTTCGTCTACTAGAAAGCGACCGTGCTATATTTGATTGGTCAAGCAAACAAACGTATATTGCCCTCGGCAATATGATGACAGCAGCAGCTCAAATCGGAATCGATTCTTGTCCCATTGAAGGATATGACAAGGAGAAGGCAGAGGACATTTTAAAAACAGAGGGGATTATTCAAGGACAACAATTCGGCATTTCAACAATGGTTGCATTTGGATATCGCATACAAAATCCTCGACAGAAGACTAGGCAGTCTATCGATAAAGTGGTGGAGTGGGTGAAATAACCAACATCAAACCATTGTCATTCGAATAAAACAATTTGGATAATCGCGTAATACAAAAAGGTTTCGTTTCATTGGATAATTATCGGATGCAACGAAACATTCCCATGGAACCAAATCAACGACACATCGTTTTAACCTTTTTCCAGATAAAAGAAAGGAATGTTATACCATGAATGAAATCATTTGGCCCGAAGGATATACGCCAAGTACAACCGACAACTTTGTTTCTAATGAGATTATCGTACCTAGTATGAGCACAACTGAGGTGTGGAAGTACCTCAATAACACCTCAGAATGGCCAAGTTACTACAGCAATGTTTCGGATATTCGCTTTTACGATGGATCTGGCCCTGAGTTAAGTAAGGGTGCCCGCTTTCGATTCACTACCTTCAGTTTCCCAGTAGAGGCGGAGGTAACTGAATACGAACCGCCTGTCGATGGTAAACCGGCACGAGTTGCTTGGCACGGCTGGGTGGAAGGTTCAGCAAATACAGCATTAGATGTTCACCACGCTTGGCTGCTGGAGGATCTTCCCGGCGGTCGGGTACGAATCCTCACCCAAGAGACACAGAACGGGAAGCCAGCTCAAGATATGGCTCAAGAAAAGCCAAATCCCATGCTTAACGCCCATCAAGAATGGATCGACGGGCTGGCACACACAGCTCAGCAGGTATATTCCTAAAAATCGTCTTGAAAAGAGATGAGACTGACCGTCACTTCGCAAAGGTGGCGGTCTTGTCATGAAATAGATGAGATAGGTGGTATCGTGCTAGTTCTTCATTAACCCAGCTTAAGCGTGTTCTAATTTCGCCCGTCCTCGTTTCCCCTCTTTGGAATAACAAAAAAACCTCCATCGAGCACGTTTTCATAACGTACCTAATTGAAGGTTATGACACTACATATTATTTACAGAGTACACTTTGCATAAAATACCGTACACATATCGTTTAAAAACGCTTATAGACATTGGGTGGTGGAGTATAGCGGGATCGAACCGCTGACCTCTACACTGCCAGTGTAGCGCTCTCCCTGCTGAGCTAATACCCCATATTAGATACGTTGCAAATGTTAGTGTAGCGCAATTTCCGATAAAAAACAAGTGTTAAAGATAACCCCCGTTACCTCTATTATTGCAAATACAGTTTCCCGAACGTAATTAGCACGCTACCCGAAGTGAGCAAATTCACCATATTACACACTATCCAATACGCCAACTCTAGCGGGTATCCACTCTAGTTAGCGTTAACCTGTTGAAAATGAATTGTAAATAATTTAAAATAAAGTTAGTCAATAACCAACCTCTACAGGAGGTTCCTGTGTCTGCTCACGCTGAGACCCCTTCCGACAGTACGGACGCGCAGGTCGAGATCCCTGTGAACTCCCGCGCGGTGTGCTACGACTACGTCGACAGCGAGGGAAACAAGTGCGTCATCGAGGACGGCGTTCACTACCGCCTCGACCACCGCGGCAACCGTAGGTGGAGGAAAAACGGGGACGGAACGTACACCGACGTCGTACTGTGATAACAGAGAGCCCCACAGGGATATTTCTCCTGTAGGATGTGCTCCGGCTAAGAGTACACCTGAGCAACTGCTTTTAATCAAGCGGCTGCTCGGGCTCGATAACAACTTTTGTTCATATAAATTTGACGGTATAATTAACTCAAATATAGAGCCGCTGATACGCCCTGTCACGGAAAAAAAGTCCGCTGAGGTACTTTGACCTTTCAGCGGATTTTTAATGCCCTTAGACGGCGTTTCTTTAAATTAAGCGTTTCAAGAACCCTTTATTTATGAAATATATAAAGCTCTATTTGCCAGTTCTTCATTGACACGGCTTAAAGCACGTTCTAATTTCGAACCGTCCTCGCTTTCTCTCTTTAGGCATAACAAAAAACCCTTTCGTTAATTACGTTATTTACAACGTACCTAACGAAAGGATTCTCTAGTTTTTTGGGTAGTGTACACTCTTTTTTATTGGCAGATAACACTACGTATAAAATAGCGTTCATAAATCGCCAAACTATATTCCGTAGTTCAAGCGGTTGACCTCTCGGAATAAACTGCCAGTGTAGCACTCTCCCATCTTCTTTTCTTAACCATATTATATATTTTTCACTTTCAAATAAAAGTCAAAAGGAATACTTTGCACATGATGAAAGGTGTCCTTATCGATCAAACATTTACCCTAAAGTTTCGATTATCAAATTAAATTTCATAAATTAGACACAAAAAATCGATATAATCACAACATATCTTTGATATTTTAGTTGATTTGGCCATTTTAAAAACCTATAATTAGCTAGTTAATAAATATAATTTTATACTCCCAAGGAGGAAATTCTTTTTATGAAGCGCTTACTTGCCTCTTTTTTCTCATTAGCGTTAATTTTTACACTTTCACCTCTACATAATCTTGCTAAGGCGGAAGAAACTCAGAAAGATGATTCTACCATAACGAATACGGAGCAACCTCATACTTTACCTGCTCCAGTAGACGAAAAAACAACTTCTGATAGCAAAGACCAACAACCAGCTGAAAACAAAGAAAAAGAAACTCCTAAACCAAACACAGAAACACAACCTCCTGCTGGTAAAACGGATAAACCAAAAGAAACCGATAACAACACTACTACTCCTGTTACAGAAACAAAGCTGGAAATTCATCGTAAACTCAACGATGTTGGTTATGCGATCAATGCACAACTGTCCGATGTTAAATCTGCTGAAGGAACTTGGACTTTTTATGTAGATGGCAAGAAGAAAGCTACTAAAAACAACAAAAAAACCTCGGTTTCCTTTAACCTCTCTCTCGATGCTGATTTTGAGGAAGCGGGAGAAATTCAAGCTCATGCGATCAAAATCGTATTCGAAGGAAAAGCAGATGGGAAAGAAACAAAAGTAGAAGGAACTCATTCCATTCCTGATCTAACATTTGACTACAAACAAGTAGGCAACAATGATAAATTTACTGGTACTCTTAACCCTGCAAAAGACGCAGTTGGTAGCTGGGGTATTGCAGTATCGGATGAGAATGGCGAAAAAATTATCGACGCTAAAGACGTTGAAAATTTTAAAGGTACTACTTTCACTCATACTTTCAAAGGAATCAAAGCAGGTACTTATTTGGTCTATATCGCTTTTGAAGGAAAAGTGGATGGTGAAGAAACTGCGATCATCAAGTTCATGACCTTGGAGGTTACGGAAGAAGGGAATGGCGGAGAAATCAAACCTCCTCCAACTGACTACAAACCTACAAAACCTGTCGATAAAGGAACCGTGGATAAAGTTATTAACAACTCTAAAAAGGGTGGACCAATGCCTAAAACTGCTACTTCTAACCCAACTGGTTTGGTTGCAGGACTTGTTCTCATAGCACTTGGTGGTGCAATCCTCGGATATCGTCGCTTGGTGAAATAATAAAAAGGATTCCAAAGGCTTACTACCTAGGTAGTAAGCCTTTTTATATACTTCGATCATCCATTTACACTTGTTTTGCGTGGTTTTCTTCTACGTCTTTTTCGTGGTTTTGCTGGAGCGTCTGCCTCTTTTTTTGCTGTTTCTTTTTTGACTCCTGTTGGTTTTGGCTTTCTTGGGGTTGCTTTATTTGTTGGCTTTTTACGAACAGGCTTCTTCTTTTGCTTTTCCTTTTGTGTTGTTGGCAATGGAATATCTTGTGGAGTATGCTCTAAAAGCTCAAAATCGATTTTTCGCTCTTCCATATTGACTCCACTTACTTTGATCTTTACTTTATCGCCAATTCGCAGCACTCGACCGGTGCGTTCTCCAATCAAGCAATAATACTTTTCTTCATACCGATAGTAATCATCATTGAGAAAACTAACATGAATCAAACCTTCGATGGTGTTATCCAACTCTACAAAAATACCAAAGCTAGTTACTCCACTGATAATTCCTTCGTATTCTTCACCAATATGCTCTGTCATGTATTCTGCTTGTTTCAGATCATCTGTTTCTCTCTCTGCATCTACTGCAATTCGTTCACGCACAGAAGATTGCTCAGAGGCATCAGACAGAAATAACTGCAACTGTTCTATTCGCTCTGAGGATAAAGCCCCATTATTGTAAATTTCCCTCATCACCCGATGAATCAATAAGTCTGGATATCTGCGAATGGGCGAGGTGAAATGCGAATAAAAATTAGCTGCTAAACCAAAGTGACCAGCATTTTCTGTTGAATATTTTGCTTGTTTCATGGAACGGAGCATAACCGTACTTATCACTTTTTCCTCCGGCCGTCCACTGACTTTTGCGAGTAAATCTTGGAGGGCACGAGGTTTTACTTTATCCGCTTTGCCTTTCATACGATAACCAAATGTGGTTACAAACTGGTAAAAGGACTGTAATTTCTCTGCATCTGGATTTTCATGTATCCGATAAACAAAAGGTACTTCTAAGCGATTGTAATGCTCTGCCACTGTTTCATTAGCAGCAAGCATAAACTCTTCAATCAGACGTTCAGCAACAGAACGCGGGCGCTTTACGATATCGATTGGCTTCCCACTCTCATCTACTTTGATTTTTGCTTCGGTGAAATTAAAATCGACTGCACCTCTACGTATCCGTTTTGCTCTAAGTTTTTCTGCTAAATCTCCCATCAGTTGAAAATAAGGTACCAGATCTTTATAACGTTCGATGAGCTCTTCATCCTGCTCCTCTAAAATCTTCTGTACATTGCTATAAGTCATCCGTTCATTGGTACAGATCACAGATGGATAAATATCATAAGCCACCAATTCCCCACGCCTATCCATTTCCATATCACAAGTCATGGTTAGGCGATCGACTTGTGGATTCAAACTACAAATACCATTGGACAACCTTTTTGGCAGCATTGGGATTACGCGATCTACTAAGTAGACACTACATCCACGCTCATACGCTTCACGGTCAAGGGCACTTCCTTCTGTCACATAGTACCCAACATCCGCGATATGTACCCCCAATAAAATGTTTCCATTCGGTAATTTTTCCACAGACACCGCATCATCGAGATCTTTGGCATCTTCTCCATCGATTGTCACCATTACTCGATCACGTAGATCATGTCTGCCCTGGAGATCTGTATCTGTAATCGTCTCATTAATAGTTTCTGCTTCTGCCTCCACTTCAGGTGGAAACTGTTCCGGCAGACCATGTTTGCGGATAATGGAAACAATATCGACTCCCGGGTCATTTTTGTTTCCAAGAACTTCGATAATCTCTCCTTCTGCACTATTGCGGTCAGTTGGAAAATGACTCAGCTTAACAACGACTTTTTGACCATTGGACGCACCCATGCGATGCTCCTCAGGAATAAAAATATCTGCTGGCAGCCTTCTATCATCTGGTACAACAAAACCAAAATGTTCGTTGATCGCACGAAAAACTCCAACCACCTGTGAACGGCCGCGTTTTACAATTCTTACGATCTCCCCTTCTGGTCGACGGTCTTGTTTCTTTTTATTAAATACACGTACCAAAACGATATCTCCATCCATTGCACCATTCATATCACTGGAGTGGATATAGATGTCTTTTATTTCGCTTTTATCTGCAATAACAAAAGCAAACCCTTTGGCATTTCCCTGAACTTTTCCTCTAACGAGATTCATTCGATCCGGTGTTCCATATCTCTTGTTCTTCGTTTTGATGACAAAACCATTTGTTTCTAATTCCTCTAAAAGAGAAGCAAGCTTATCTTCTTCTCCTTTTAAATCAAGCGCTGCCACAATTTCCTCAAAGGATAGTGGTTTATAAGATTCTTCATCTAGAAACTGCACTATTTTTTGTAGGCTTAACAACCAAATTACTCCCTTTCAGAAGAAGTACGCAATATAAACTGCTCCACTTCTTGAAATAACTTTTTTCTCTCTCGATCAACCGTAATAATATGAGAGGAGTTTTCATACCAGGTAAGTGTCTTATCTTGGGAAGAAATGCTGTTATAAATAATAGTGGCACTACTTGGATTCACTGTCTCATCATGGCGTGATTGTATGATCAGTGCTGGTACTTCTACCTGTTTCAAATTTCTTCGAACGAAACGGATCAATCGATTTAGTTCCCCAACACTTTTGAGTGGTGTGCGATCATATGGAATCAAATGCTGTTCAATATCGGGATGTTTTTCTCCTCTAAGCGAAAAAGGCATAAACCAATGGATCAACCGCACAAAATTTGCCCGAAAATCCTTTACCTTTATAGGAGCACACATCGATATTACTCCACTGACGAGTGACTGCTGCTGGATGGTTTGGACAAGAGCTAATATGCCACCCATGGATAATCCCACTAGGTATAGTCTTTGTACACCTGATTGTTTCAATTCCTCAAATGCATTTTCAACACTTTGTACCCAATCTTGCCAGCGGGTCATCTGTAAATCTTCAGGAGAGGTTCCATGCCCAGGCAATAGCGGTGCAGATACCGTAAAACCTTGTTTATGTAAGTAATCTCCCATTGGTCTTAACTCAGATGGTGTTCCAGTAAATCCATGTATGAGTAGAATACCCGTTTTTCCAGCTGAATAAAAAAAAGGGTCAGATGAGCGCTTTATCAATTGCATCACATTCAGCTCCGATTTATATGAAAAGCGACTCACAGACGAGTCGCTTTAGTAGTTTGAATAGGAAAAGTGCTGGAAACTCTTACGAAATTATACCACGAGCGGAAACAAATCGCAAAAGACAAACAATAATGAACAAAAAAAAACAGCCGATAAACTCAGCTGTCTAAAGGGAAACTATTTTATTTTATAAAGTATCCAACGGCTAAAGCAAGAATCATAAAGAGTATTGCCAATGCTACTGTTATCCGGGATAACAGTAAATCGATCCCTCTCGCTTTTGCTTTACCCATATTATGTTCAGCACCGCCACCAATTGCACCTGATAGACCAGCGCTTTTGCTCGACTGCATAAGGATTACAATAATGAGGCCTACGCTTACGACGCTAAACAATATTTTTACTGCAAGTACCATATGATAAAACCTCCTCGCCCCATTCAATTTACCACATTTACTTCAGGTTGTAAAAAGCATTATCCCCTAGATACGTTGCAGTAAAACCAAGTTCATCCTCAATCCGCATCAATTGATTGTATTTTGCCACACGATCTGTACGTGATGGTGCTCCTGTTTTGATTTGACCGGCTCCAGTAGCTACAGCGATATCTGCAATTGTCGTATCTTCGGTTTCACCTGAACGGTGAGAGATAACAGCAGTATAACCTGCTTGTTTAGCCATTTCAATTGCATCAAATGTTTCCGTCAAAGTGCCAATTTGATTTACTTTTACTAGTATCGAATTCCCTACCCCACGGGAAATCCCATCTGCCAAACGTACAGTGTTGGTCACAAATAAGTCATCCCCAACCAACTGTACTTTTTCTCCTAGACGTTCCGTGAGGAGTTTCCATCCATCCCAATCGTCTTCTGCAAGTCCGTCTTCGATTGAAACAATGGGGTATTTGGACACAAGATCCTCATAAAAAGCGATCATTTCTTGAGGAGAACGAGTAATTCCTTCACCAGCAAAATGATAGTTTCCATCTTGATAGATCTCGGTCGCAGCAACGTCGAGTGCCAATTTTACTTCTGTGCCGGGTTTGTAGCCAGCACGTTCAATTGCTGTAACAATCGTTTTCAAAGCTTCTTCATTAGATGAGAGGTTCGGAGCAAATCCACCTTCATCCCCAACAGCAGTAGAAAGCCCTTGTTCATTTAATACTTTTTTTAGAGAATGGAAAATTTCTGCTCCCATTCGGACTGCTTCCCGGATATTGCTGGCTCCAACTGGCATGACCATAAATTCTTGAATATCTACGTTGTTATCTGCATGTGCTCCGCCATTTAGGATATTCATCATTGGAACTGGCAACACTTTGGAGTTAAATCCACCTAAGTAGTTATACAATGGTACACTGAGTGCATTTGCTGCTGCACGTGCCACTGCCATGGATACACCTAGGATAGCATTAGCCCCCAGACGACCTTTGTTAGGCGTGCCATCTAACTGGATGAGCGTTTGATCAATCATCAATTGATCGAGTGCATCCATACCTTCTAGTTCTTCTGCAATTACTCCATTGATATGGCGAATTGCTTGCAGAACGCCTTTTCCATCGTAGCGGTCTTTTTCACCATCTCGTAGTTCCACAGCTTCATGAGCTCCAGTTGATGCTCCAGAAGGAACAATTGCTCTTCCAGCTACACCAGTCTCCAGCGTCACTTCTACTTCTACGGTTGGATTCCCTCTAGAATCCAGTACTTCACGGCCGTATACAGTTTCAATTGTAGTCATTTATTATGCGCCTCCAATTCGTAATGATTTTCCTGTCATTTCTGCTGGTTTGGTAACATCCAACAAATCCAAGATTGTTGGGGAAAGATCTGCCAATACGCCATCTGAGCGAAGTTCTATCCCAGGCAATGTCACAATACAAGGAACTGGATTTGTTGTATGGGCGGTAAACGGGTTTCCATTTTCATCGATAACCATATCTGCATTCCCATGATCCGCAGTTATAATCGCAACACCATTTTTATCTAACAGTGCATCTACTATTTTCCCTAGACACTCATCCACTGTTTCCACTGCTTTTACAGTAGGCTCTAACTTGCCAGAATGTCCTACCATATCTGGGTTTGCAAAATTAAGGATGATAACATCAACACTTTCTTCGTGGATCTCCTTCAATAGTGCATCCGTTACTTCGTACGCACTCATTTCCGGTTTGAGATCATAGGTTGCAACTTTTGGAGAATTAATCAAGATTCGTTTTTCACCTGGAAACGGATCTTCTCTTCCTCCACTGAAGAAAAAGGTGACATGAGGATATTTTTCTGTCTCCGCAATTCTTAGCTGCCGCAAATTATTTTGGGCCAATACTTCTCCGAGTGTATTGTCTAAGTCAGTAGGTTTATAGGCGACATAGCCGTCAACCGATTCACTAAACTTCGTAATACATACATAAAATAAATCTTTTGGAGGATGTTCTCCACGATCAAATCCACGAAAGTCAGCATTGGTAAATGCTTGTGAGATTTGAATGGCACGATCAGGTCGAAAATTAAAGAAAATAATAGCATCATTGTCCTGAATTTTACCAACAGGTTGGCCTTGCTCATCTACGAGAACAGTAGGCATCACAAATTCATCGTACACACTTTTCTCGTATGATTCATGGACAGCTTGGATTGGGTCTTGATAAGTTGGACCTATTCCATAGACCATCGCATTATACGATTTCTGTGTACGTTCCCATCGTTTGTCCCGATCCATAGCATAATAACGACCTTGCAGAGTAGCGATTTTTCCGACTCCCAGTTCATTCATCTTCGCTTGCAATCGATGAATGTAGTCAACCGAGCTTTCTGGAGAAACATCTCGTCCATCCAAAAATGCATGTACAAAAACTTTCTCCAATTTTTCCTCTGCACATAGTTCCAATAAGGCGAATAAGTGCTTGATGTGGCTATGAACACCACCATCGGAAAGCAACCCATATAAATGAAGACTACTATTATGTTCTTTGACATGTTTTATCGCTTGAAGAAAAGTTTCATTATGGAAAAAGGAACCATCATCAATTGCTTTGGATAACCTTGTCAAATCTTGATATACAACACGACCAGCGCCAATATTTAAGTGCCCGACCTCAGAGTTACCCATTTGCCCCTCAGGTAATCCAACAGCATTACCACTGGCCCCTAGAGTAGTATGTGGAAACTCACTCCAAAATCGATCAAAATTTGGTTTCCTTGCTGCGGCTACTGCATTGCCTTTGGTTTCCTCCCGCAGGCCAAATCCATCTAAGATACAGAGCATTACTGGTTTATGCATGAATTACACCTCATCTAACATCTGGTGAAACCCGTTAGGATCTAAGCTAGCACCACCAACGAGCGCACCGTCAATATTCGGTTGACTCATGTATGTTGCGATATTTCCCGGTTTCACACTTCCTCCGTACAGCAAACGAACTTTATCTTGATATCGTTCTGGCAGTAAACTGCGAATGTAGGAAATAACCGTTTCCGCATCATCAGGAGTTGCAGCCAGCCCTGAGCCAATAGCCCAAACAGGCTCATATGCAATGATTAATTTGCCTACTTCAACAGCACTGACATCCTCTAATGCTGTACGAATTTGACGTTTAACCACTTCATTTGTTTTCCCCAGCTCTTTTTCTTCCAATGTTTCTCCTACACATAAAATTGGAGTTAAACCAGCGGTAAGTACGGTGCGAAGTTTACGACCGATCACTTCATCTGTCTCGGCAAAATATGCCCGTCTCTCCGAGTGACCAATAATGACATGGGTAACATGTAATGCTTTCAGCATCTCCACACTTACTTCGCCTGTATAAGCGCCTTCTAATTCCCAATGCACATTTTGCGCACCAATTTGAATCGAAGTACCTTCACATGCTTCTGTCAGCCAAGGTAAAGAAGGAAAGGCAGCACATATGACTACTTCTCGATCCTCAGGAATGGTCTGCTCATGAAACTGTCTTAGAAAATCCTTTGTTTCTAATAGATTTTTATACATCTTCCAGTTGCCAGCTAGTATAGGTGTACGCATGATCTACCCCCTATCTTTTATCTGTCAAAGCTACTACTCCCGGTAACTCTTTTCCTTCTAAAAACTCAAGAGACGCTCCACCACCAGTGGAAATATGATCAACTTGATCGGATAGACCTGATTTTACGAGTGCAGCCGCAGAATCTCCGCCTCCAACAATAGAATAGGCATCAGACTGAGCTAGAGCTTCTGCCACACGATACGTTCCTTTTGCAAATTGATCCATTTCGAATACTCCCATAGGACCGTTCCACAGAACCAACTGAGAAGAAAGTACCACATCTTGAAACTGTTCGCTCGTTTTAGGACCAATATCCAAAGCCATTTTGTCAGTTGGAATCTGATCAATGTCTACTGCTGTACCTTTTGCATCTGCTGCAAAACGATCAGCTACTACTGCATCGATCGGCAAATACAATTTTACTCCTCTGTCTTTAGCCTGCTGGATTAAGCTTTTGGCTAAATCGAGTTTATCTTTCTCCAGCAAAGAGGTCCCAATTTCATAACCCTGTGCTTTGACAAACGTAAAAGCCAAACCCCCACCGATTAGCAGGTTGTCCACTTTTTGCAATAAATTTTGAATCACTTCAATCTTATCTTTTACCTTTGCACCACCGATGATAGCTGTGAAAGGTCGATCAGGATCACCAATCGCTTTTCCTAGTACTTCCAATTCTTTTTGCAGTAAAAGCCCAGCAACGGCAGGTATGTAGGCAGCTATACCAGCGGTGGAAGCGTGTGCTCGGTGAGCTGCTCCAAAAGCATCATTGACAAAGACATCTGCAAGATCAGCAAACGCTTTAGCTAATGCCGGATCATTCTTCTCCTCACCTGCTTCAAAGCGAACATTTTCCAGAAGGAGAATCTCTCCATCTCGTAACTGTTCTACAGCTTCCGTTACTTCTTCCCCAATCACTTGATCCACTTTTTTCACATCTTTGGAAATCAATTCTCCAAGTCGTTTTGCAACTGGTGTCAGACGATACCCTTCGATTACTTTTCCTTTTGGTCTTCCAAGATGGCTTGCCAGTATCACTTTAGCGCCCTGTTCCAGCAAGTACGAAATAGTAGGGATGGCAGCACGAATTCTCGTATCGTCTGCCACCTTACCTTCTGATAATGGAACATTGAAATCGACACGGCAAAATACTCGCTTGCCATGCAAATCGATATCATAGACAGTAAGTTTATCCAAAGGTGATTCCTCCCCAATTGACTGCGCACAAAACATTCGATTAAAACCGATCTGATTGTAACCGATTATTTTATACCCTTCTACAGATATGCTGTTTAAAAATAAGGATTAAACACCTTTTTCTAAAATAAAATCTGCTAAGTCTACTACTCGGCAAGAATAACCCCACTCATTATCGTACCATGCAAGTACTTTTACCATGTTGTCTTCCAATACCATCGTGGAAAGTCCATCAACGATAGAAGAATGTGGATTTCCTTTGTAATCAATCGAAACCAATGGTTCATTGGAGTAATCCAATATATTTTGTAATTCCCCTTCTGCTGCTTCTTTCAAAGCACTGTTGACCTCTTCTACTGTCACATCTTTGTCTAACTCAGCAACGAGGTCAATAATGGATACGGTTGGAGATGGAACACGGATCGACATACCATTTAATTTTCCTTTCAGTTCCGGGAGAACAAGCGAGATCGCTTTTGCAGCACCTGTAGTAGTTGGAATCATAGACATTGCAGCAGCACGTGCACGTCGAAGATCTTTGTGAGGAAGATCGAGAATTTGTTGATCATTGGTATATGCATGTGCAGTAGTCATAAACCCGCGTTTGAGGCCAAATTTTTCATGCAATACTTTTGCTACAGGAGCCAGACAGTTGGTTGTACAAGAAGCATTGGAAATAACATGATGGCTTTGTGCATCATATTTATCTTCGTTTACTCCTAAAACGACGGTGATGTCTTCATCCGAAGCAGGAGCAGAAATGATGACTTTTTTGGCACCGGCTTTCAAATGTTTTTCTGCATCTGCACGTTTGGTAAAACGACCAGTAGATTCAATCACGATATCGATGTTATCTTCTGCCCAAGATAGCTTCTCAGGATCACGTTCCGCTGTTACTTTTACTTCGTGATCATTCACCTTAAAACCATTATCAGATACTTTAACGGTGGCATCCAAAGTACCGTGTACCGAATCATATTTAAGTAAATGAGCCAATGTTTTATTATCCGTTAGATCGTTTACTGTCACTACTTCCAAGTTTGGATGATCGATCAGAGAACGAAACACATTACGCCCAATTCTTCCAAATCCATTAATTGCAACTCTACCTTTACCCATACATACTTCCTCCTTATACGCATTCCTTAGTAGTATGACCAAAAAAATGCCATTTCAAATAAATAAAACAGTCCAATCGGACTGTTAACGATGAATGGCATCCCATCATCCTTTCTAATGGGAGTTGATATGCGTTGACTGATCTCTGGGTGCAAGACAAAATGCCTTATGGAAACCGCTTACTATCTCGACATGCGATAAATATTATCGTTTATTTGAGATCGCCATCTACCAACTCCTATCATCATGAGAAATGATGTATAGGATCAATCATTGTCAACAAAAATCATTACTACTTTAAATTACTATATTTTAGGGTACAGGTAAACCACAAATTGTACACTTTTTTTATTGTTGTACTATGGATTGAAAACATGGTATAATAGCGGTTGTCCTATCATGCGCCTATAGCTCAGGGGATAGAGCACCGGTCTCCGGAACCGGGTGCCCAGGTTCGAATCCTGGTAGGCGCACCACAACAATATTTATGCGGTTTATCAGTGGGTTCAAGTGTTGAACGTAGGAAATTGCATACTGCTGTTCACGCTCTTTTTCTTCCGAAACTTCGAAGAAAAGAGCGTTTTTCATGACTATAAAACCTTTAAAAGGTATAATGCGAGCGTCTACTCGTGATTTTTAGGTCAACAAAATCAAAAACTCCTAACCATGAACAGGATAGGAGCTTTCTTGATGCGGTTCTAGTCATTTGGAGGGTGGCTGAAAGCAACTTTTTTTGGGATTGCGGTTTGATGTTTCATTAGTGCTTTCCTACCTTTCACCAAAGATATTGAAACCTCTTGGAACTCACCCGTTATTTTATGATAATCGGGTAAATTCTGTCTCTTACAAATATCACTCATATTCAGTAAAATGTCAAACATCAGCTCTTCAAAGTGATACTCAGTTGCCAGTTCTCTTGCTTCTTCAAGATATTTGTATGCGTCCATGTCCTTGTTCTGCATGATCAAACATTGACTCAAAGCGATAAGAGCTTTCACTATGCCTTGAACATCTTTATATTCACGGGCTAGTTTGACAGCGTTTTCAAGTATAGACTGACCTTTTTTTAGCTTCTCAAATCCACAGTATACAATCCCCAAATGAGTATGGGTTTTAATAGCTAAGCGTTTCTTTTTTATTTTACCTTCTAATTTTAGAGCTGATTGATAACAAAGTTCAGCATTTGTCATAAATCCTTTTTGATAATAACTTTCACCTAAAGACGACCACAAGTCAAAGGCATGGTCATATAATTCATCAACACGAGCAAGGAATAGTCCTTCTTGTGCAAAATGAATGGCTTCATCATATCTGCCTAGTTTGTTCAACAACTCAATACGAATGAGCAATAAGTTTAACCAAGCATCATCACTTCTTATGCTGTTTCCTTGCTCATATACTTCTTCCACAAGTAACAACGCTTCCATGTCTCTGTTCAGTTTCTCAAGGATAATTGCCTTGTTAATCCATAAGTTATATTGAATATGGTGACGTTTGTTCTCAGGCTTGAACGATTCAATTCCATGGTTTACATACGTTAGAGCGTTAGCAAGATCATTCAAAAATAAATAAACTCTACCCATCCCATTATAACAAGCAGATTTCAAATTGCTGTCGTCTATATCATCTACAGATGAATTGACAATTTGAACAACCGTTCCATACTGCTCCAGAGCTGTGTTCCATTTTCTCTTTTTTTCATAATATTTTGCTCTTATTCAGTTCTTTGATGGAGTCCCGGCATTGGACAAGTTAACTTATCCAAATTTACAACATGATTTAATGAATCGAGTAATAATTGAACTGGAACCTTTTCAGGTGAAAAGGGCTATAAAAATTGATTAATGTGTTTAACAGTCCCAAAAAGTATCTCGATATGATACAAAGTACTCCATGTATTCCGCTAGAAAAGCAAAAACGACACAATGGGAAATCAATGGCAGTAGTATTACCAACAATGATTTTGCAAAGTTGGGTGTACCCATTGTGTATTTTTCACTGATCTATATCAACTACGATTAAATCGGTGCGGGTACAGAGAAGTAGCAGAAAGCTGCTATTCTCCCTGTACCCGGGTGAGTCCCCGTGAGAAAAGGGCTTCACTCAGAGTGCTGTGAAATGATGACGGCCAGCAAGTAGTTCTCTAGGGCATACTCTTCAGCCTTCACTGCCTTTTCCAGATCCCCACCGAAGTCATTGGGACTGATCGCACAAAGGCCATTGTATGCCTTCCACACACAAGCAGCTTGATAGTAGGACCTCAGCGTCTTGAGCCGGTTATGGAAACCTACCGGGATCTCGCTCAGATACTCAGCGAAGTTTCGATCTGCCTCAGCCTTCCATTCTTGAAGCGTGTGGACGGAATGCCCCATCGTGACTCCGGAGATGTGCTCCTCTTCGAAGTTTCGCTTTAGCCGATTGGAGATTTCGATGAGAGCATCGATCACCCCGCATGTCGCTGCCTGAGTAAGAGCTCGGATAAATACCGAGTCCGAAACCACTTGGCCCTTCCTTCTCCCTGTTCAAGGGACTCAACATTAGGATTAATAAAATTATACAAGATTTCTAAAGAAACATCTATGACTCTGTTTGCCCTAGTGAAAGCAAAAATAGCTGTGAATGGTAATCACAGCTTATCTATATATAAATGAATTTTGGATTTGGACCCGGAGGCAGGGAGATCAGCACTGCTGTCTTCCTGTCCCCGGGGTGAGTCCCGTGGAGGAGGCTCTTACTTGGAGAGCCAGGGCTCGAAGACTTCCTTGCGGAAGTCGTTCCCTGCGATCAGCTCCATCTGGACGGCCACGCCGTAGTTCCACGCGTACCCGGGGTACTTTTTCACGAGGACGCTGTAACGCTCGTACAGCCGGCGTGCGTAGCCGTAGGCCCTGCCCTTGTCGAGCAGGAGCGAACGGAGTTCCTCGGGGACCGACTTCAGCAGCTCGGTCAGCAGCAGGTCCGCCCGACGCTTCTTGGCTTCCAGCATGACCTTCGCAACCGAGTAGATGAATACCTCACAGGGGCACTTCGCGCTCCGGAGGTGCTGATCGGTGATCTGGAGTTCCGCCTCGATTTCGCCACACAGGATGGCCAGACGAGCTGCGATTTTCTCGATGGAGCGAGAGGGACGCATGATTGCCTTCCTTCCCCCACAATTGGGGCTCAACGAATGGTTGATTTCATTATATAAAAAATGAAAATAACTGTCTATTGATGCAACCGTTCTAGTAATTTAAGCATCTTATCTTTACATTTGAAAAAAGCTGGTTAATTCTTTTTGGAGAATTAACCAGCTATCAAAAATCTTTATTTCAACTTTTCCAACCAAGCTGCAAGCGCTGTTCCAATCTCATCAGGAGCATCTTCCATTGGATAGTGCCGCCCTGCTACTGTGATTTCTGTCTGTTCAGGCCAGCTGCGGCAAAAATCTACATGAGACTGTGGAGTTGTTCCAGGTTCTGTATGGATGAATAATTTAGGAACAGAACTCTGTGCTAACCAATCACCATAAGCGGTGACTATCTCTGTCACATCCGCTGGATTACCATCAAAGGGCAATTGCCGCGCCCAAGATAACATCGGACGACGTCCTTCCCCTGCTTCTGTAAAAGGTCGGTGATATTGAGCCACTTCTTCCTCTGTCAACTCACGCAAGATACCAACCGGAAGATTGACATTGAGAAAAGAGTTTTGTTCCAGTACCATTTTTTCTCCTTCTGAAGATCTCAATGCCTGAAAAATTTTGCGCCCCTGTTCTGGAATCTCGCTCCAGCTGCGGGGTTTGATAATCGCCTCCATGTACACAATGCCATCTACCGCACCAGGATGACGTCGTGCCCAATCAAAGCCCAAAGCTGAACCCCAATCGTGTACCACGAAGATGATATTTTTATGAATTCCAAGTTTATTGAGAAGCTCATCTAGGTATTTTCGATGCTCGACAAAGGTATATGAATCTGGATCACTTTCAGTTAATTTTTCCGAATCTCCCATTCCGATTAGATCTGGGGCAATACATCGTCCATATTCTTGCGCATAAGGAATAATATTTCTCCAGAGATAGGAAGATGCTGGATTGCCATGCAAGAAAACGATTGGATTACCACTACCTACTTCCACATATGCCATCTCTAAATCGAAAACTTGTTGATGCTTTTTTTGATAAGGAAATGCTCCGCTAATCATATAATCTCTCACCCTTCTGTTTACACCATAGATAGTATTTTGTACCTGTTACTACATTTGTAGTACTATGATGTGGCTGGTTATTAGTTGACTTATCAACTATAAACAGAGTATAACTCCATATTGTTGATAAGTCAACTATATGAGGTAAATTAAATTTCATAGTATGATTTCAAGGGATAACACGATCATTTATTCATTTTTATTGAAATAAAAACATTTGAATATATAAGAACATAATACGATTTTATTAAGATAAACTTCAACACAAGATTTTATGCAGAAATTCCCCCTCTGAAAAATATTTGACCTTTTTTGACCAATGAGGTATGATAGTCCTGTGAACAAAATATTTCCTACATATGGAGGAGACGAACATGATGAACAACCTAATACCAATGGTAGTTGAACAAACAAACCGTGGTGAGCGCTCCTATGATATATACTCTCGACTTCTCAAAGATCGTATTATCTTACTTGGTAGTGCTATCGATGATGATGTAGCAAATGTGATTGTTGCTCAGTTGCTATTCTTAGCAGCAGAAGACCCAGAAAAAGATATACACTTATATATCAATTCTCCAGGCGGCTCCATTACTGCTGGAATGGCAATTTATGATACCATGCAGTTTATTCAGCCTGATGTTGAAACCAACTGTATTGGGATTGCAGCGTCCATGGGTTCTTTCTTGCTTGCAGCAGGAGCAAAAGGAAAACGATTTGCCCTGCCAAACAGTGAAGTAATGATCCACCAACCACTCGGCGGTGCACAAGGTCAAGCATCTGATATTGAAATTCGAGCAAAACGTATCATTAAAATGCGCGATAAACTAAATCATTTGTACTCCACATTTACCGGACAACCCATCGAACGAATCGCAAAAGATACCGACCGCGATAATTTTATGAGCGCTGAGGAAGCTTTAGAGTACGGATTGATTGACAAAGTGATCGAAAAGAAATAAGATGGACAAATAAGATGAATCGAAATCCACCCTGACGGGTGGATTTTTTGCGGGATTAAAAGATTAGATTCTCTACTTGAGCAGATATAGATATAAATCATTCCCAGCGAAGATATACACCTCAAACAAGAGCAAAATGCTCGCTAGGCCGCTTTGCTCCTAGTCTCTCTATGCTTGGCTGTAGCGTCCCATGTATTCTTTACAACAAGACGCGGAAGACACGTTCCGGGGTCCCCTCTCGCGAAGCGGATCAGCGGATTTGCTCATCTGGAGTTAGATTCTTGCATCCTGCAACATAGGATGAGATTTTATACAAATAATAAGAGAAACAACCACAAATTAATTAAAGGAGTTTTAAACACATTGAAACCTTTTTCCGAGCTAGGATTAAGCCCACAGCTTCTGCAAGCCATCAGTCAAATGGGTTATGAAGAAGCTACCGACATCCAAGCAGAAACCATTCCTATCACTCTTTCAGGCCAAGACCTTATCGGGCAAGCACAAACCGGAACAGGAAAAACCGCAGCGTTTGGAATACCTCTTGTCGAGCGCATCGATACACATGATGAAAGTATTCAAGCTTTGGTCATCGCACCTACCAGAGAACTCGCTATTCAAGTTGCTGAGGAATTAAATCGAATCGGTCAATTTAAACGCGTTCGCGCATTACCTGTTTATGGCGGCCAAGATATTGACCGCCAAATCAGAGCACTAAAAAAACGACCTCAAGTTATCGTCGGTACACCAGGTAGACTACAAGACCATCTTCGTCGAAAAACCATTCGCCTGCAAAATATCCAGATCGTTGTGTTGGATGAAGCAGACGAAATGCTAAATATGGGCTTCATCGAAGATATTGAGGCTATTTTGGATCAAGCACCATCTGAGAGACAAACCTTGCTTTTCTCTGCTACCATGCCTGAACAAATTCGCAAATTGGCAAATAAATTTATGATTGACCCTATGCAAGTAAAAGTAAAAGCAAAAGAAGTTACCATGCCAAACATCGAGCAATCTTTTATTGAACTTGCTCCTAAGCAAAAGTTTGATGTTTTATGTAACCTGCTCGACATCCAATCTCCAGAACTAGCCATCATCTTTGGACGTACCAAAAAACGCGTAGACGAACTTACTGAGGCGTTGAGCAAGCGAGGTTATGCTGCGGAAGGACTGCATGGTGACCTCAACCAAACTCGCCGTGATACGGTTGTACGCCGTTTTAAAGAGGGTACAATCGATATCATGGTCGCCACAGACGTCGCTGCTCGCGGACTCGATATCTCAGGAGTAACCCATGTCTATAACTTCGATATCCCTCAAGAGCCTGAGAGCTATGTCCACCGCATCGGCAGAACTGGCCGTGCAGGGAAAACAGGGGTAGCAATCACCTTTGTCAGTTATCGTGAAATGGATCACCTTCGCTATATCGAACGAATGACCAAGAAAAAGATTAAACGAGAAGCAATCCCAACGATCCATGAAGCGTTAGAAGGTCAACAGTTAACTGCAATGGAAAACTTACGCAGTACAGTGGAAGAAAAAAATTATGGTTCTTATCGCGAGCTCGCTAAAAAACTGTTAGAAGAACATGATTCTGTAGCACTTGTAGCAGCAGCTCTCAAAATGATTACCAAGGAACCAAATAAGACAAAAGTAAACATTTCCGATCTAAATGCACCAGGAAGATTACGTACACCAAAAAAACCAGAGAGAAAAACAGAAAAGAGAGTTTTTCCTAAAACAAAGCGAAGTAATGGAAAAGGCGGCTCTTTTGCTTCTGGGAAACAAAAAAATCGTTTCGTTGAGAAAAAGAAACGAGCGAAGAATAGATAAAACGATTTTTCTAGAATGACATTCTTCAAAAAAACAAACACAGGGAATAGCAACTTCCTCAATAATTACCGGATTATTTATTTAATCCGGTTTTTTTATTTCTATTCAAGAATTAGTATCCATTGATTGAATTATCTTATTTATTATAGTATGATTAAATCGTAACATCAAAGATTATGTTACTCATCTTGCATCACTCATCCGTACGTCCTGACGTCTTTCGTCTAAGCATCACGCATCCTGCATCTTTCGTCTGAGCGTCTCGCATCTTACGTCCGAGCATCTTGCGTCTTGCATCTTACGTTTGTACGACATTACGTACAAATGGGTCGGTCACAAGCCTGTAATTCGACCCCGACATAAAAAATACAGCCGAACCTAACATCAGGTTCGGCTTTCTTCTGTTGGATGAATATGAAGAATAAATTTAATGACATAATCGTACTAAATAATTTACAGAAAATAATGGTTAATTTATAATAGAATAATCGACATGCATCCAGTTTACATTCTGTCCATTGGATCGGTCTGAGTTCCCCTACACAGCGGATCTTGATACGGGCTTTGGCGTTTGGGTTGTACTGTTGTGACTGGTCAGGCGCATGTAGATCATGTGCCGACCAGTCCCCAACACAAAAATACAGCCGAACCTAACTTTAGGTTCGGCTTTCTTCTGCTGGATGGATATGAAGGATAAAAGGATTTAGCGGAGCTGCTTGTGTAACTTTTTTTCTTACTTGTGCTTCAATCATGGCATAATTACGAGGCTTAACACCAGGTTTTACATAGATATCCATGATAATATTGCGACCTGTATACTCCATTTTTGCCCGGTAAACAGCATCAACTGTTTTTGCAGCTTGAACCATCTTACTCTCTGGATAACTCACATAACTATAGGAACGAGAATCATTATCCAAACCTGTTCTTCTCTCAGGGGCTGCTGTACGTTGACAAGCCGTAAGCAAAAGACCAAAACATAAAATAATCCAACCTATTTGTCGAAGCATGTTTCCCACCT
This sequence comes from Shimazuella sp. NTD250, assembly GCF_059510375.1. NCBI lineage: Bacteria > Bacillati > Bacillota > Bacilli > Caryophanales > Thermoactinomycetaceae > Shimazuella > Shimazuella sp. NTD250. Next base: position 904,360 of record NZ_JCAJZS010000001.1, read on the forward strand.
CCTAAAAGTAGTTTGTCTAGGTAGGGTTATCTTCATGCTTCAAAAAGGTTGGATGTGAAATCTTCCTGTTTAAATCTATATTCTGTCAATACTAAAACAGACATAAAAATCAATTCGGTAAATGAACCAAGTGCGTAATATTCAACAAAGAAAGCAATCGCTCCGAGTAAACTAACAAAGAGACATCCAAAAAATAGGATAGACCATTGCATTCTTTTCCACACCACAAAGGATGTAAGAATCATCGGTACAAAAGCAAATAGCATCGAAATTGAAAACGGAGATTCGCTCACAATATACCGGTCAATCCCATTTATAGAAATTGCTTCCATATGAACCCACAAAAAATCATGAAAAACTCCAATGATGGTCACGATGAAAGTATAGAGGTTGAACAATACTTTGATTGCTACACTTTCCACCCATCTCGCTCCCGTTCTCCGAAGAAAATCTAAAGATACAAAGGCTAGTGTAGGGATGAGTAATACATGCAGGAGATAACGAATCATACTTAGCATCTCCAATGTTTCTCCAAACCCAATCCATCTACCGCATAACAAGACAAGATTATCGTACGCAAGGGCTATGATTAGGAAAAAAACCCAAGCTGTTCCCCAAAACGGGGATTCCTGAAAGAAACGAAAACAACAAAAGAATAAAACCATACAACCCAATACAAAAAGAGGGTAAAGTAGAATATCCATGTTGTTGTCCTCCATGTCATTCTTCATCACCCTCCATCATAACAAAATTTAGCCTTCAACCTTGTTATAATTGTGACACTCTCTTAACTTTTTTCTTGCACGATCTCTACCAATCGTTCTACAGCTTCCTGTTCGTCTCGTCCTGATGCTTCGATTGTAATCTCTGTCCCTTTATTAACAGCTAAACTCATAACACCCATAATACTTTTCGCATTTACTTTGGCTGTGCCTTTGATCACATAAATCTCCGACGAAAAACGGCTTGCTTCACGAACAAAGTATGCTGCTGGACGGGCATGTAGGCCAACATCTAAAGTCACTATTACGTTTTGATTATACACTGTCATTTTCCCCCAATTTGTCTCGTAGTTGTTTGGCCAGCTCATCAATTTTTCGCATACGGTGATTCACCGCAGATTTACTAATTTTCCCGCTTGGAATTAACTCTCCTAGTTCAGTAAAATTTACTTCTGGATATTGTAATCTCAGCTCCGCTACTTCTCTGAGTTTTTCAGGTATATTATCCAGTCCATGATGTTCTGCTATCAACTCGATATTTTCTTTTTGCCGCATCGCAGCCTGTACAGTCTTATTAAGATTTGCAGTCTCACAGTTTACCAACCGATTGACTGAATTTCGCATATCTTTCATGATGCGAACGTTTTCAAAGTGAAGGAGTGATGGGTGAGCCCCAATAATATTTAGGAATTCACCAATTTTATCTCCTTCTTTCATGTAAACGATGTAGCCTTTCTTCCGTTCAATCATTTTGGGATTCAGATGATATTCCTCCATTAATTGCTGTAAGGATTCCGCATGATCGTGGTAGGTTGTCATGATTTCCATATGATAAGAACCACTATCAGGATTATTGACAGATCCACCAGCGAGAAAGGCACCTCTTAGGTAAGAACGTTTACAACAAGAATTAACGATTAAAGTGGAAGAAATCCCTGGGATTCGCTGCCACGTCTCAAGTTCAAAAATCGCCAAATCTGCAAGTATTTTAGCTGAATTTTGATGAAGACGGATAGAATACACATTATTTTTTCTCAGCCTGATCTTTTTTCTTACAAGTACTTCTGGTTGAACTTGATACAATCCACGCAATAAGGAAAACATATGTCTTGCAGTAGAAGGACTCTCTGTAACAAGTTCCACCATTAGTTGCTTATGTTTGATTTCAAGTATACCATTCATGCGGACTAATGCTGATAACTCAGCTCTTTTGCAGCATGGTTTGGTTTCCATTTTTGTTAGTTCTTTTTTTGTATCCGAAGTAAACGACATGATTTGTCCCTTCTAGCTACTTTACTTACTATCCATTTTAATGGATTCCCACACTTATCCGCAACTAAACTCCCTGATACTCCCTTAATCTTCCACGAACTAACCTTAAGATGTGTTTGCTGATCCGATAAGCATCATGCCTTAGTAAGGTTCGATAGAGCAGCAAGTTATCCATGATTGGATGGCACCCTTGACGCATGATCTCTTCTAAATCTGGTAGAACCATGCTTTGCTGACTGCTAGCATACCGCTCCTTTAAAAAAGAAGGAGGGACTTCATTATTCAGCAATGTAAAATCAAACAAGCCAGGCCCAACATGATCATAAATAACGCGAATATGATCGCTCGCTGAGAAGCCATCTGTTTCACCATGCTGCGTCATAATGTTACAAATATAAATTTTACAAGCATTGGAATTCCGAATCTCATCTGCCATCCCTTTCACTAGGAGATTTGGAAGTATGCTTGTATATAAGCTTCCTGGACCTACAATTATCCCATCCGCTTCTCGAATGGCTTCTATCGCTTCTTCTTGCGGCTTTGGACTTGGCGGATGGAGAAACACTCGACGTATTTTCTTCCCAGCCTTGGGAATTTGAGACTCTCCTTTGACAATCGTTCCATCCATCATTTCTGCTAAGAGCACCACATCTTGCTCACTCGCAGGGAAAACCCTTCCATTTATGGCGAGCACTCTACTCAATTCTTTGATTGCTGTAGTAAAATCACCTGTGATCTCTTGCATGGCAGCAATCATTAAATTACCTAAATTATGTCCTGCTAGTCCGTTTCCATTTTGAAAGCGATGTTGAAAAACTTTCTCTAACAGCGGCTCTGTATCAGCCATTGCGATTAATACATTTCGAATATCGCCAGGCGGGGGCATCTGTAGATCATTACGCAATCGACCTGAGCTACCACCATCATCTGCGACTGTCACAATGGCTGTGATCTCTACAGGAAACTTTTTGAGACCTCTGAGCAAGACTGATAACCCTGTACCTCCACCAATACAGACCATCCGCGGGTATTGTTTTTTCCGTTTCATACCTGTGCTTAACCGCCTTTCTCCATATCTCGGTGTTTCACTTGGCATCTTTCCTGATCCTTCAATGTATGATATAGATGCTCGGCAATTGCCACAGAACGGTGCTTACCCCCCGTACAACCTATCGCTACCACGAGTTGAGACTTACCCTCTTTTTTATACTGTGGTATAAGAAAAGTTAGCAAATCTATTATCTTTTCTAGAAACAGTTTGGTCTCTTCCCATTTCATCACATAATCAGAGACGATCTTTTCTCTGCCTGTTTGCGGACGCAATTCATTAACATAATGTGGGTTAGGTAAGAAACGCACATCAAAAACTAAATCAGCGTCAATGGGAATTCCATGTTTGAAGCCAAATGACATAAATGTAACAAATGCATCTGTCTTCGAGGCGTTCTGTAATGTTTGAATCTGCTGTTTGAGTTCAAGTGGTCGAAGTCTGCTAGTGTCAATCACATTATCTGCTTTTTCTCGAAGCTCCTGCAATAACACCCTCTCTTGCCGAATACCATCAAGTGGTGTTCCGTCAGGCGCAAGCGGATGTCTTCTTCTTGTCTCTTTATATCTCCGGACAAGTGTATCATCATCTGCCTCAAGGAAAAGGATTTGATGATGGATTCCATACTGTTCCTCCAATTGTTTTAAAGAGTCTAACAAGGTGGAGAAAAATGCTCTGCCTCGCAGATCGATAATAAGTGCTACTTTTTGTAGTTTCCCATTTGATTGACCCAATAGCTCAGCAAATTTAGATATAAGGATTGGTGGAAGATTATCTACACAAAAGTAACCGAGATCTTCAAAACACTGAGCTGCGACTGTTTTTCCTGCTCCAGACATACCTGTAACTACAACAAGTTGAACTTCATTATGTTTCTGCATAGCCCACACTCCGCTTTTTCTTATGTTTTTTACTATAGCACCTTTTCCATCAATAAAAAAGCAAGTGAAGAGATAGACATGGCATTGGCATAAAATAATATATTTAATTTAAATATAATACTTAATAAGTAATTTTTACTAGTGAAAATTTATAGGATATTTTAGGAAAACAATTTCAGTAAACACAACTATAAGAAAATACAAACAACCTACAAAATAGCAGGCTGTTCGTTGGTAATTTTCAAGTTTTTGTCCCTATCATATAGGTAGAAATTTATTTGGACTCACCTAGTATCGTTTTCGATTGTATTGGTGTAGAAAGTATTGTCATTGTTTTGGTAAAACCATACTTGCTGCAGTCTATAATGAACTGATCCATCGTTTTTAATGAATCAGTCACTATTTTTAAGATATAATTGAAATCCCCACTCAATTGGTACATCTCCATAACCTCTTTAGATTGTTTACAAAATTCGAATAGATTCCCACAATCATTAGCTTGTACCAATACAAATGAGGTAATTTGTTTCCCCAGTTTTTCAGGATTTACCACCGCATGATAGCCAGTAATAACTCCTTGTTCTTCTAATTTCCGCACTCGTTCACTAACTGCTGGTTGAGTCATATTAATTAGCCGTCCCAACTGAGAGATCGTAGTCCGTGCATTCTGCTGCAATAATTCAAGTATTTTTACATCTGTTTGGTCCATTGTTAAGATTCATCTCCCATCATTACATAGAACAAAAGTCACCTTTTATATTTCCTTTTAATTTAAAAGCAAATCAAACCATATGCTTTTATTTTTCCATGTATTCCTCCATCAAAAGCAAGTATTATTAATACATAAAAAGGAGGGCACACACAAAGAAGTTCCGATTCCATATGATCTATTATAATCAATATGTGCAAATACACATTATTATTAATACTAACGTTTTAAAATAAAATATTAGCTAAATATATTTTATCAAATGAACTAGCAGATTTCATTGTAATAAACAATTTATCACCTAGAAGCAAGCAGTTATTAGATTTAAAATCATAAATCCATTATTTTTAAAAGGAGAATTAGGAAAATGACAAGCGAATTAAAAACCAAAGGTATTCTAAAACATTTTACTACTGGCGATAGAAATCGTATAGCATATCAGTTCGATGGATCAGCAGACGCACCGGTATTGGTTTTGGCAAATTCAATTGGTACTACACTCAACATGTGGGATGGACAAATTGCAGAATTATCGAAACACTTCCATGTTTTACGTTATGACTTTCGTGGCCATGGTTCTTCAGATGCACCATCAGGAGCATATTCTATTGACAGAATGGGACGAGATGTAATCGAGTTGATTGACTCTTTGCATATCAAACGAGTTCATTTCCTTGGACTATCACTAGGTGGTGCAGTGGCACAGTGGCTAGCAATTCATCACCCAGAGCGAATTGAGAAACTGATCTTATCCAATACTTCATCCTATTTAGGTCCAGCCGATCAATGGGATGAATTGATAAATTCGCTAAAGCAAAACAAAGATTTGTCTGGATTAGCTGATATGTTTATTGGAAATTGGTTTCCACCATCTATGTTGAAAGAAAAAAATGATATTGTATCAACGTTTCGAGATATGGTACTTTCTACTGATCCAAATGGATTTATGGGAGCATTCGCAGCAATTCGTGATTTAGATATGCGTAGAACAGTAGCACTAATTAATAGTCCAACATTGGTGATAGCTGGAGAAAAAGATACAGTAACTCTCCCGAGTCATGGAGAATTGATCGCTAAAACAATACCTAATTCCAAACTAGTCATGTTACCAGCTGTTCATTTGTCTAATATAGAACATACAGACAGATTCCACAGTGAAGTTATTGAATTTTTGCTTTCGAAGTAAGGGAAAAGAATTAGAGACATGTCAAATTTTCAATTGGATAATGCAGTGGGGCTGGGTTTGGTGGTTTAGTTATAGGATATTTCACTGTTGAAAACAGGAGTTGGATAGCTGCTATATTCATATTGGTTGCACTTTTAGTTTCTATGTATTTTTTTTCCATAAGCAAAACCAAAAACTCTACTTTCCCTTAAGCTATAAATGTAAAAAATACTCTTTCTATAAATAAATTTGCAAAGAGTATTTTTTATTCTCTAAATTCTCTCAAACTATTTGATTATGGTTTGTTGAATGATTAATGTTTTGATCTATTTTTTACATGCTATAAGCCATTAGTTTATGCATATGTGTTATATGAAATCTTGACTCAGTTTTATAAGCTTTCTTTTTTAAAAAGAAAAAACCTACCGTTTATGGTAGGTTTTC